>NZ_CP022411.1:2116602-2766154 GCF_004011755.1 Pseudomonas sp. RU47
CGGCGGCAAGGGAAAACTGAAATTCCGTCTTGACCGAAGTCTGTCCAACCTGCCGGACGAGGACACCAGCGCTGAGTTGTTGGGCCCGGCCCGTGTATTGGATACGCATCAAGAACCGCAACTGGATGAACACGATCTGCCGTCGGTGAGCATGCCGGCCCGCGAAGCACGCGAGCCTCGCGAGTCCGGTTCGAAACGTGGCAAGCGCGGCAGCAATGGCCCGGCTCAGGGCGACCTGAACCTCGACCTGGATCTGGACGGCGGCCCGAGCTTCAGCAGCCGTGACGACGAATTCGTTGAAGGCACCAAGCCTGCGCCGGCGGCGGTCGACAAGGATCAGCCACAAGCCGAAGAAGTATTGGTCATCAGTGTGATCTGCCGTGACGCTGCCGGCTTCAAAGGCCCGGCACTGTTGCAGAACATCCTGGAAAGCGGCCTGCGTTTTGGCGAGATGGATATTTTCCACCGTCACGAAAGCATGGCTGGCAACGGTGAAGTACTGTTCTCCATGGCCAACGCGGTCAAGCCGGGCATCTTTGATCTGGACGACATCGACCATTTCAGCACCCCGGCGGTGAGCTTCTTCCTCGGCTTGCCAGGTCCGCGTCATCCGAAGCAGGCCTTCGACGTGATGGTGGCGGCAGCACGCAAGTTGTCCCAGGAACTGAACGGCGAACTGAAAGATGACCAGCGCAGTGTTCTGACCGCGCAGACCATCGAGCACTACCGTCAGCGCATCGTCGAATTCGAACGTCGCGCCCTGACCCAGAAGCGTTGATTGAAAAGATTGCCTCGGCATAAGAGGCAGTCGGCAATATAGATTGAGCAGCCTCGGCTGCTCTTTTGCTTTATGAGAGAACACCCATGACCGCCGCCAAAAACCGCATTCTCGAGCTGCGCGCTGAACTCGATCAGCACAACTACCGTTATCACGTCCTCGATGAACCAAGCATTCCGGACGCCGAGTACGACCGGTTGTTCCACGAGCTCAAGGCACTGGAAGCGGCCAATCCGGAATTGATCACCAGCGACTCGCCGACCCAGCGCGTCGGCAGCGTGGCGCTGACCGCGTTCACCCAGGTGCGTCACGAAGTGCCGATGCTCAGCCTCGGTAACGCCTTCGAAGACACCGACATGCGCGAGTTCGATCGCCGCGTCACTGAAGGCCTGGATCTACCGGTCGGCGATCTGTTCGGCGGCAGTGCGGCGGTGGAATACAGCTGCGAGCCGAAACTCGATGGCCTGGCGGTCAGCCTGCTCTATCAGGACGGCGTGCTGGTACGCGGCGCCACGCGTGGCGACGGCACCACTGGCGAAGACATCAGCGTCAACGTGCGCACCGTGCGCAACATTCCGCTGAAGCTGCACGGCGAAGGCTGGCCGGCGACCCTGGAAGTGCGCGGTGAAGTGTTCATGTCCAAGGCCGGTTTCGAGCGCCTCAACGCCTCGCAACTGGAAATCGGCGGCAAGACCTTCGCCAACCCACGTAACGCTGCGGCTGGTAGCCTGCGCCAGCTCGACTCGAAGATCACCGCCAACCGTCCGCTGGAGTTCTGCTGCTACGGCATCGGTCAGGTTTCCCACGATATTTCCGACACCCACATCGGCAACCTCAAGCAGTTGCAGAAGTGGGGCATGCCGATCAGTCACGAATTGAAATTGGCCAAAGGCATCGATGAATGCCTGGATTACTACCGCGACATCGGCGCGCGCCGTAACTCGCTGACGTATGAAATCGACGGCGTGGTGTTCAAGGTCAACAGCATTGCCGATCAGCGTGAACTGGGCTTCCGGGCTCGTGAGCCGCGTTGGGCGATCGCGCACAAATTCCCGGCGATGGAAGAACTCACCGAGCTGCTCGACGTGGAATTCCAGGTTGGCCGCACCGGCGCCGTGACGCCAGTGGCGCGTCTGAAGCCGGTCAAGGTCGCCGGCGTCACCGTGGCCAACGCCACGCTGCACAACATGGATGAAGTCGCACGTCTGGGCTTGATGATCGGCGACACCGTGATCATCCGCCGTGCCGGTGATGTGATCCCGCAGGTGGTGCAAGTGGTCACCGAGCGTCGTCCGGAAAACGCGCGCGCGGTGCAGATACCTGAAAGTTGCCCGGTCTGCGGTTCGCACGTCGAGCGCACGCAACTGATCAAGCGCAGCAAAGGCAAGGAAACCGTCAGCGAAGGCGCGGTGTATCGCTGCGTCGGGCGTCTCGCCTGCGGTGCACAGTTGAAGCAGGCGATCATTCACTTCGTCTCGCGCCGCGCGATGGATATCGAAGGCCTCGGCGACAAAAGCGTCGAGCAACTGGTCGATGAAGGCCTGGTCAGTTCGCCAGCCGATCTGTATGCGCTGAAGTTTGACGATATCGTCGATCTGGAAGGCTTTGCCGAAGTCTCCAGCAACAAGTTGTTGGCGGCGATCGAAGACAGCAAGAAGCCGGGGCTCGCACGTTTCATCTATGCCTTGGGCATTCCCGATGTCGGCGAAGAGACCGCCAAGGTGCTGGCGCGCTCGCTGGGTTCGCTGGAGCGCGTGCAGCAGGCGTTGCCACAAGTGCTGACCTACCTGCCGGATGTCGGCCTGGAAGTGGCGCACGAGATTCACAGCTTCTTTGAAGATGCGCATAACCAGCAGGTGATCACCGAGTTGCTCGGCCATGGTTTGCAGATTCAGGATCAGGGCGAGTTGGGCGCCGAGTTTGCTGCCAGCACGACGCTGGGTGGCTTCCTCGACAAGCTGCACATTCCTTCGGTCGGCCCCGGTGGCGCGCAGAAACTGGCGGACAAGTTTGGCTCGCTGGAAGCGGTGATGGATGCGGACTGGCTGGACATGCGTCAGGCTTTGCCGGAGAAACAGGCGAATTCGGTGCGCGAGTTTTTTGCACTGCCTGAGAACCGGCAACTGGCTGAGGCCTCCGAGAAGCAACTGCGTGATTTCGGCATGCACTGGCAGAGCGAGAAGAAAGTTGTCGAAGGTTTGCCGTTGTCTGGCGAGACCTGGGTGCTGACCGGCAAGGTCGAGTTGATGAGCCGTGATGTCGCCAAGGAACATCTGGAAAGCCTTGGCGCCAAGGTTGCCGGTTCGGTGTCGGCGAAGACTCATTGCGTTGTGGCAGGCCCCGGTGCCGGTTCCAAATTGACCAAGGCCAATGAGCTGGGTGTGAAGGTGATGGACGAAGAAACTTTCATCGCGTTCCTAAAAACTCACGGCGTCGCCGTTTAAGATCAAAAGATCGCAGCCTGCGGCAGCTCCTGCAGGGCTAGTGTTCCACCACGATAAAGCGGGTGTTCACTGATCTCCTGTAGGAGCTGCCGCAGGCTGCGATCTTTTGATTTTCCCACGCAGAGCGTTGGAACGATCAACCCGCAAGAATGATCTAGTCTTGGCAAGCCCCAGGGAGAGATCGCCATGCACCGCTTTTTCGAGCAGCTCAGTTCCCGCATCATCGCGCCGTTCATGGGCGAATCTTCACGCAACAGCAAAGTCTGGCCGTGCCGCTGCGGCCAGTCGCTGTTCTTTCGTAACAGCCAGTGCCTGGCTTGCAATGCCTTGCTCGGTTATCAACCCGAAGAAAGTCGTCTGACTTCGCTGCAACCGGGCCCGTACGAGGGCACCTGGACGCTCGACGCCGATCCCGACGCCGGACTGTTCCGCCGCTGCGCCAACCTTGACACAGCCGCCGCGTGCAACTGGCTGCTGCCGGCCAACGATCACGACAGCCTGTGCATCGCTTGCAGCCTCAACCGCACAATCCCTGACTTGTCCGACCCAGACAACCCCGAGCGCTGGCGCAAAGTTGAAATCGCCAAGCGTCGTCTCGTCGCGCAACTGATCACCCTCGGCCTGCAAGTCATCCCGAAAACCGTCGATGAAGACACCGGGCTGGCCTTCGATTTCATCGGTGTCGACCTCGAAGGCAACGCGCCGATGACCGGCCACGCCAACGGCCTGATCACCCTCGACATCAAGGAAGCCGACGATGCTCACCGTGAGCAGGTGAGGGCGGCGATGCACGAACCCTATCGCACGCTGCTCGGGCATTTCCGTCATGAGGTCGGCCATTATTACTGGGATCGCCTGATCGCCAACGGTCCATGGCTCGGCTCATTCCGCAACCTGTTCGGCGACGAGCGCGCCAGTTACGCCGAGGCGCTTGATCGCCACTATCAGCAAGGCGCACCGCTGGACTGGCCGCAGCACTACGTCAGCGCTTACGCAACCATGCACCCGTGGGAAGACTGGGCGGAAACCTGGGCGCATTACCTGCACATGATGGATGCGGTGGACACGGCGCTGGGTTTTGGCATGAGCGCACGGGAAATGGATTTCGACTACCAGCCGTTTCCGACCAGCACGCTCTACGACCCGGAGCATCCCGGTGGCGAGGCGTTCCTGTCATTCGTCAATGCGTGGATCGAATTGGCGGGGATGCTCAACGAATTGTCGCGCAGCATGGGTCAGCCGGATTTCTACCCGTTCGTGCTCCCGGCGCCGGCGATTGCCAAGCTGCACTTCATTCATCTGGTGATCCAGCAGGCGGGCGGCAGGGCGGATGAGGTTCTGGCCCTCTAGAAGCTGCCGCAGGCTGCGATCTTTATGTCCTTGAACCCGTTCATATTTTTAATCTGCAACCAACGGTTGTAACTTCGTCTCAGATAGGTACAATGGCGCGGCTTGCCGACAGGCAAGCGTCGTTATGGTGACCCCATCGGTCCCCCCGCAACGATTACCCGTGAACCTGGTCAGAGCCGGAAGGCAGCAGCCACAGCGGGAACATTGTGTGCCGGGGTGTGGCTGGTGGGGTTACCACCTTAACGAACAATCGAACGCTTCAATCAGAACTGCATGGGTTTCGCCCACTGCGGTTTTTTTGTGTCTGCGATTTGTCAGGTCGGCACAAATCCCTTGTAGGAGTGAGCCTGCTCGCGATGGCGGTGTGTCAGTCAGTTCATTTTTGGGAGACAGGACGCCATCGCGAGCAGGCTCACTCCTACAGGGGTTATGGGGTGTTTTCAGAGCTGCCGGTATAGAGCCGGATAATCTGATCAATCTCCCCCGACATTTTCATCCGCAGCAACGTGCGCAATATCCGTTGCACCGGTACCTTCGGATCATTCCTCACATAACAGCCGACCTTTTGCTCCTGCAAAACTGCTACCCCTTGCAGTTGCTGCGCGGGCATCAAGCGCTGATTGAACCAGTCCAGCGTCCACTGATTGCTCACCGCATAGCGATAACGCCCGGCCAGCAGCTTCTCCAACACCTGCTCCCGATTCCGCGCATCTTCGCGTTGCAGCAGATCAGCATCAAACAGCGGTTGCAGAGTGGGGTAGGTGTAGCCGAGGACGGTGCCGATGGATTGGCGGGGCAAATGCGCGGGGACGGCACTGGCAGGTTGATCCTTGCGGCTGATCAACAGATCGCGCTGGAAGAACAACGGCAGACTCCAGATGTAATCCCCCGACTGATTCGGCAGCCACGACTGCGCGGCATAGCAGCGCACGTCGATCTCGCCGTGTTCCATGGCGCTCTGCACGCGTGCGCGGGGCAGGACGTGAAACTCGGCCGGTACGCCGACCTGCGTGGCTAGGCTGAGCATCAGGTCGTAGAGAATGCCTTGCGTCGGTCGGCCGCGTTCGTATTGCACCATCGGCATCGCCCAGCTGTCGGGCATGGCAAAGCGCAACGGGGCTTGCGCTGCCGTCACATTCAGGCTGATTCCCAGCAACGCCCCCACGGCCCACCGCATAAACGCTCCGGTAATTCCCGATCCCGAGCCGATAAAAGCCTCTGCTGATGCAGCTTAGCCATATTAGACGAGGACACCGGATGCAATTTTGCCCTTGCTCCGCTAGCATTAGCCGCTTCTGCTTCCTTCGCTGCGACGGTTTTCGATGAGTTATCAGGTTCTTGCACGTAAATGGCGTCCGCGCTCGTTCCG
Source organism: Pseudomonas sp. RU47 (assembly GCF_004011755.1). Lineage (GTDB taxonomy): Bacteria > Pseudomonadota > Gammaproteobacteria > Pseudomonadales > Pseudomonadaceae > Aquipseudomonas. Next base: position 2,122,544 of record NZ_CP022411.1, read on the forward strand.
CGAAATGGTCGGCCAGACCCATGTGCTCAAAGCTCTGATCAATGCCTTGGACAGCCAGCGGCTGCACCACGCGTACCTGTTCACCGGTACGCGCGGGGTGGGTAAAACCACAATTGCGCGGATCATTGCCAAATGCCTGAACTGTGAAACAGGTATCACTTCCAGCCCTTGCGGCGAGTGCTCGGTGTGCCGTGAAATCGACGAGGGTCGCTTCGTCGACCTGATCGAGATCGATGCCGCTAGCCGCACCAAGGTCGAAGACACCCGCGAGCTGCTCGACAACGTGCAGTACGCCCCAAGCCGTGGGCGCTTCAAGGTCTACCTGATCGACGAAGTGCACATGCTTTCCAGCCATTCCTTCAATGCGCTGCTGAAAACCCTCGAAGAACCGCCGCCGTACGTCAAGTTCATCCTCGCGACCACTGACCCGCAGAAACTTCCGGCAACGATTTTGTCGCGCTGCCTGCAGTTCTCGCTGAAGAACATGACGCCGGAACGTGTGGTCGAGCATTTGACCCACGTCCTGACCGCCGAAAACGTGCCGTTCGAAGACGATGCACTGTGGTTGCTCGGTCGCGCCGCTGACGGTTCGATGCGTGACGCCATGAGCCTGACCGATCAGGCCATCGCCTTTGGTGAGGGAAAGGTTCTGGCCACGGATGTGCGGGCGATGCTCGGCACGCTGGATCACGGTCAGGTCTATGACGTCCTGCATTCGTTGATCGAAGGCGATGCCAAGGCGTTGCTCGAAGCGGTGCGTCACCTGGCCGAGCAAGGCCCGGACTGGAACGGCGTGCTCTCGGAAATTCTTAACGTATTGCACCGGGTGGCCATCGCTCAGGCGTTGCCGGAAGGTGTCGACAACGGGCATGGCGACCGCGATCGCGTGCTGGCTCTGGCCCAGGCGTTGCCGGCCGAAGATGTGCAGTTCTATTACCAGATGGGCCTGATCGGTCGCCGCGATTTGCCGCTGGCGCCGGATCCGCGCGGTGGTTTCGAAATGGTCCTGCTGCGGATGCTCGCCTTCCGGCCGGCAGATACGGCGGACGCCCCGAGGCAACCGCTAAAGCCAGTGGGGATCAGCCAGGCCACAGTTGATTCCGCAAACTCCGTGGCTGCCGCGCCTAAACCTGCGCCGGTAGTCGCTGCGGCGGTTGTGCCGGCTCCAGCTCCGGCACCCGTGGTAGCACCAGCACCGGCTCCCCAGCCCGCGCCGGTTGCTCCTGTTGCCGCGCCAGAACCTGCGCCTGTCGTTGCCGAAGCCGTCGTCGATCTGCCGTGGAATGACCCGGTAGCGCCCGAGGCTGAGCCCGAGCCCGAACCCGCGCAGCAACCCGCCGTCGAACCCGTGCTGGAAACCACCGCCGAGCAACCCGAGTTGCCGCCAATGCCGTTGCCGACCCCGGACAGCGTCGTTCCGGAAGCTCCAGAATGGGCTGCCGCACCGATTCCCGAGCCGTCGGTCGCCGACGTCGATGCCGCCACACCGGGCATGGACATGGACGACGAGCCGCCGCTGGACGAGGACTACATCGAGCCGGACATGGATTCGGCCTACAGCTACCTCGACGAACTGGCCAGCGAACACGCCGCCGAGCCTGCCCCGGAACCCGAGCCAGAACCGGCTGCGGCGCCGGCCACAGGTCTGGCGTTGCAATGGCTGGAGCTGTTCCCGAAACTGCCGATTTCCGGCATGACCGGCAGCATTGCCGCCAACTGCACATTGATCGCCGTCGATGGCGATCATTGGCTGATGCACCTCGATCCGGCGCACAGCGCACTGTTCAACGCCACGCAGCAGCGGCGTCTGAACGATGCGTTGAACCAGTTCCACGGTCGCACGCTGAGCCTGACCATCGAGCTGATCAAGCCCGAGCAGGAAACCCCGGCCCAGGCCGCGTCCCGTCGCCGTGCCAACCGTCAGCGCGAGGCGGAGGAATCGATCCACGGTGATCCGTTCATCCAGCAGATGGTTCAGCAGTTCGGCGCGGTGGTGCGACACGATACTATTGAACCTGTCGAGGCTCTGGTCACTCAGGGCTAATAACTGAAGGCGTTCGGCTCCATTGGCCGGGCGCTGTTTTGATCCAAGTACTTTGAGGTGATTCCCATGATGAAAGGTGGCATGGCCGGCCTGATGAAGCAGGCGCAGCAGATGCAGGAAAAAATGGCCAAGATGCAGGAAGAGCTGGCCAACGCCGAAGTCACCGGTAAGGCCGGCGGCGATATGGTCACCGTGGTGATGACCGGTCGTCACGACGTCAAAAGCGTGAGCATCGACCCAAGCCTGGTCGAAGGCATGAGCGAGGACGACAAAGAGATGCTGGAAGCGGTCATTGCCTCCGCCGTCAACGACGCTGTGCGCAAGATCGAAAAAAACAGCCAGGACAAAATGGGCAACATGACCGCCGGCATGAACCTGCCAGCCGGTATGAAACTGCCATTCTGATTCGCCAATCGGCGGCAGATGAGCTACACAAAATGCCAGGCCTTGCGCCTGGCATTTTTGTTTCTGACTGATCGTTCCCACGCTCTGCGTGGGAATGCAGCCCGGGACGCTCCGCGTCCCAAGTACAGAGCCGAACGCGGAGCGTCCGATGAGGCATTCCCACGCGGAGCATGGGAACGATCAGCCCCGACACCTGAATAAACATCGAACGCCCCATCGCCTCAACGGTCTGCTCCCTATACCCGCTGAATTCACCATTCACAGGAGACGCTGACATGTCCGACCCGCTTACGCTCAACCAACGTTTCGTCCTCGCCTCGCGCCCGGTCGGCGCGCCGACCCCGGAAAACTTCCGCCTCGAACGCGAAGCGCTGCCGGATCTGGCGGACGGCGAGGTACTGCTGAAAACCCTGTACCTGTCCCTCGATCCCTACATGCGCGGACGCATGAGCGACGCACCGTCCTACGCTGCCCCGGTACAAATCGGCGAAGTGATGACCGGCGGTGCTGTCAGCCGTGTCGAGGATTCGCGTCATCCGAAATTCCATAAGGGCGATCTGGTCGTTGGCGCCACCGGTTGGCAGAGCCACAGCATCAGCGACGGCCGCAACATCATCCCGATCCCGGCCGGGCTGCCGAGCCCGTCGATGGCCCTGGGTGTGCTGGGCATGCCGGGCATGACCGCATACATGGGCTTGATGGACATCGGCCAGCCGCAAGAAGGCGAAACCCTCGTTGTCGCAGCGGCTTCCGGTGCGGTCGGCTCGGTGGTCGGGCAAGTGGCGAAGATCAAAGGCCTGCGCGCGGTTGGTGTGGCCGGCGGTGCCGAGAAGTGCAAATACGTGGTCGAGGAACTGGGCTTTGACGCCTGCATCGATCACAAGGCGGCGGATTTTGCTGAACAGCTGGCCAAAGCCTGTCCCGATGGCATCGACATCTATTACGAGAACGTCGGTGGCCATGTGTTTGATGCCGTGGTGCCGCTGCTCAATCCCAAAGCACGCATTCCGCTGTGCGGACTGATCGCCGGTTATAACGCCTCCGAAGCGCCGCAAGGCCCGGATCGCCTTCCAATGCTACAACGCACACTGCTGACCAAGCGCGTGCGGATTCAGGGCTTCATCGTGTTCGACGACTACGGTGATCGTCAGCCGGAATTCATCAGCCACATGGTGCCGTGGGTGCGCGACGGCAAGGTGAAATTCCGCGAGGACGTGGTGGAAGGACTGGAGCAGGCGCCCGAGGCGTTTATCGGCCTGCTGGAGGGGCGCAACTTCGGCAAACTGGTGGTGAAGGTCGCGCAGGACTGAGTATTTGACGCTGGCCAGAGGCGCGGGTATAAACCGCGTCTCGTTGTTTTGTCGGACTTTTTACCCATGAGCTTCAGCCCTTTGATTCGCCAACTGATCGACGCGCTGCGCACCTTGCCGGGCGTGGGTCAGAAAACCGCCCAGCGCATGGCGTTGCAGTTGCTCGAGCGTGACCGCAGCGGCGGCTTGCGTCTGGCCCAGGCCCTGAGCCAGGCCATGGAAGGGGTCGGCCACTGCCGCCAGTGCCGCACGCTGACCGAAGACGATCTGTGCCCGCAGTGCGCCGATACCCGCCGTGACGACACGCTGCTGTGCGTGGTGGAAGGGCCGATGGATGTGTATGCCGTCGAGCAGACCGGCTTCCGTGGGCGCTACTTTGTGCTCAAGGGGCATTTGTCGCCGCTTGATGGTCTGGGCCCGGAAGCGATCGGCATTCCGCAGTTGATGACGCGGATTGAAGAGGCGGGGACGTTTACCGAAGTCATCCTCGCAACTAACCCGACGGTGGAAGGTGAGGCGACGGCGCATTACATCGCGCAGCTGCTGAACAACAAAGGCTTGGTCGCTTCGCGGATTGCTCACGGCGTGCCGCTGGGTGGTGAGCTGGAGCTGGTCGATGGCGGCACGCTGGCGCATTCGTTTGCCGGGCGTAAACCGATTTCCCTCTAAGTTATGCGGCGTCTGATTTGACGCCTTCGCGAGCAGGCTCGCTCCCACATTGGTTTTGTGTCATTCACAAATCCCCTGTGGGAGCGAGCCTGCTCGCGAATGGCGCACCTCGGTCAATCTGATTCACACAATTGAGTTGAAAGCCAAGCAAGCGCTCGGTTAAGTTCGGCGAACCCTTCCGTGGAGCTCGCCCATGCCTGCCTTTCAGGAATACTTCGATCCCAGCCATCAATTGGTCCGCGACAGCGTCAGGCGCTTCGTCGAGCGCGAGATCCTGCCGGACATCGATCAGTGGGAAGAAGCCGAAAGCTTTCCCCGCGAGCTATACCTGAAGGCTGGCGCGGCAGGCATCCTCGGCATTGGTTACCCCGAAACGCTGGGAGGCAGCCATGAAGGCGATCTGTTCGCCAAGGTCGCCGCCAGTGAGGAACTGATGCGCTGTGGCTCAGGCGGGCTGGTAGCGGGTCTCGGCTCGCTGGATATCGGCTTGCCACCGATCGTCAAATGGGCCCGTCCCGAGGTGCGTGAGCGTGTCGTGCCGCCAGTGCTCGGCGGCGAGAAAATCAGCGCTCTGGCGGTTACCGAGCCGGGCGGCGGCTCCGATGTCGCCAACCTGCAAACCCGCGCCGTGCGCGACGGCGATTTCTATCGTGTCAGCGGCAGCAAAACCTTTATCACCAGTGGCGTGCGCGCCGATTTCTACACCGTCGCGGTGCGCACCGGTGCGCCGGGTTTCGGCGGTATCAGCCTGTTGTTGATCGAAAAGGGCACGCCGGGCTTCACCGTTGGCCGTCAGCTTAAGAAAATGGGTTGGTGGGCGTCGGACACCGCCGAATTGTTCTTCGACGATTGCCGCGTGCCTGTAGGAAATCTGATCGGCGCCGAAAACATGGGCTTCGCCTGCATCATGGGTAACTTCCAGAGTGAACGGTTGGCGCTGGCGTTGATGGCCAACATGACTTCGCAGCTAGCGTTGGAAGAGAGCCTGAAATGGGCGCGCGAGCGTGAGGCGTTTGGCAAGCCGATCGGCAAGTTCCAGGTGATCAAACATCGCCTCGCCGAGATGGCGACCGCGCTGGAAGTCTCACGGGAGTTCACTTACCGGCAAGCGGCGAAGATGGCGGCGGGGCAGAGTGTGATCAAGGAGATTTCCATGGCGAAGAATTTCGCTACGGATACTTCGGACAGGATTACTACCGAGGCGGTGCAGATTCTTGGCGGGTTGGGTTATATGCGCGAGAGTCTGGTGGAGCGGCTGTATCGGGATAACCGCATCTTGTCGATTGGCGGCGGGACGCGGGAGGTGATGAACGAGATCATCAGCAAGCAGATGGGGCTTTAGGTTTTGCAGTGAGGCTACCGGCCTCATCGCGAGCAGGCTCACTCCTACAGGGGAACGCATTCCAAATTGTAGGAGTGAGCCTGCTCGCGATGGCGGCCTGAAGGGCGCTGCTTACTTATCGGTTAACGCAAACTGCGTCAGGCAGAACGTCGGAATCCCCATGTCCTGCAGGCGTTGTGAACCTTGCAACTCCGGCAAATCAATAATCGCCGCCGCTTCATGCACCCGCGCGCCCATGCGGCGAATCAGGTTGGCCGCTGCGATCAGCGTGCCGCCAGTGGCGATCAAGTCATCGAACATCACCACCGAGTCGCCTTCACACAGGCTGTCGGCGTGCACTTCGAGGAACGCTTCGCCGTACTCGGTTGCGTAACCCTCGGCCAACACGTCCGCCGGCAGTTTGCCCTGTTTGCGGAACAGCACCAGCGGCTTGTTCAACTGATAGGCCAGCACCGAGCCGATCAGAAAACCGCGCGCATCCATCGCACCGATGTGGGTGAAATCGGCTTCCACGTAGCGGTGGGCGAAGCTGTCCATCACCAGACGCAGGGCCTTAGGCGATTGAAACAGCGGGGTGATGTCGCGAAAGATCACGCCCGGTTTCGGGAAGTCGATCACTGGGCGGATAAGCGATTTGATGTCGAAGGAGTCGAAGACCATCGTCGAGGTGTCCTGGCAGGGCTGCAAACGGCGCAGTATACCCGCGGCTGAAACGCTTCGCTCAACCGCGGATCGACATTAACCTTCGAGTGAGCCACCGGCCAGCGCGCAGAGCTGGATCGGGTCGAGGATGTGAATCTCCTTGCCCTCGGCGGCGATCAGCTCATTTTGCTGGAAGCGCGTGAACACGCGGGACACGGTTTCCACCGCCAGACCGAGGTAGTTGCCGATTTCATTGCGCGACATGCTCAGGCGGAACTGATTGGCCGAGAAGCCGCGAGCGCGGAAGCGGGCGGACAGGTTGACCAGGAAGGTGGCGATGCGCTCGTCGGCGGTTTTCTTCGACAACAGCAACATCATTTGCTGGTCGTCACGGATCTCGCGGCTCATCACGCGCATCAACTGGCGGCGCAGCTGCGGCAGTTGCAGGGCCAGTTCGTCGAGGCGTTCAAACGGGATTTCGCAGACCGAGGTGGTTTCCAGCGCCTGGGCCGACACCGGATGTTTCTCGGTGTCCATGCCGGACAGACCGACCAGTTCGCTCGGCAGGTGGAAACCGGTGAGCTGTTCTTCGCCGCTGTCGCTCAGGCTGAAGGTCTTCAGGGCGCCGGAGCGTACTGCATAAACGGAATCGAACGTGTCGCCCTGGCGGAACAGGAACTCACCCTTTTTCAACGGGCGGCCGCGTTTAACGATTTCGTCCAGCGCATCCATGTCTTCCAGATTCAGAGAAAGTGGCAGGCAGAGAGGGGCCAGGCTGCAATCCTTGCAATGGGCCTGGTTATGAGCGCGCAGTTTAACTGGCTCGGACATTTCTTTAATCCTTGTGGGAAAACACACATAAGCCGTAAGGGTAACCCACGGGAGGACATTCAGGCCAGTCTGGGGCGACTTTGCCCTACAGCCATAAAGCCACAGGGCCAGCCGCCGATAAACAGGTATCAGAACGCATACAAGGAACGCTTCGATGACCGCCATTGGCACGCTCGGCCCCGGTAGCAGCGATGTTGCGGTCATGCCGGAAACGTTTAAAACGTCGTCGGCCAATGTACGTGACCCGGACTCGCCCGAAGAGGCAACCCCGACCTTGGTCGAGGGCGTCAAAGTGTCGCTGTCCGGTGCATCGATTGAAAAGTCCGCCAGTGTCGGAGGTGAAAACAGCGACATCGACGACAGCGGTTTGCCGGAGAACATCCAGCAATTGCTGAAGATGATCCGCAAGTTGCAGAAACAGATTGCCGAGAAAAAGGCGCTCATCGAAGCGGTCATGGCCGACAAGCGCCTTTCCAACGAAGAAAAGATCAACAAGGTCGCGGCTCTGCGTGGCGCCATTGCCGCGTTGAATACCGGTCTGATCACGGCCAATCTTGCCTTGTCCAAAGTGGTGGGGCAGTCGGGCCTGACCGCGGATCAGAATATGAAAGTCGGTTCGCTGCTGATGAAAAACTAAATCACCCGCGAAAAACGCTGGCGGTTCTGCTGTTCCAGGTACGCATCGAACACCATGCACACCGAGCGCACCAACAGACGTCCGGCTGGCAATACTTCAATCCGTTCGCGATCCAGCTCAATCAGGCCATCGCTGGCCATGCCTTGCAGCTGCGGCCACAGCGCGCCGAAGTAACCCTGAAAATCGATGTTGAACTGTTGCTCGATCTCGGCGAAATCCAGGCTGAAATTGCAGATCAGTTGCTGGATCACCGCGCGGCGCAAGCGATCATCGGCGTTGCACACCAGGCCTCGGCTGGTCGCCAGTTGCGCGGCGGCGAGGGTGTTCTGGTATCCGTTGAGGTCGCTGCTGTTCTGACAGTACAGGTCGCCGATCTGGCTGATGGCCGAGACCCCCAGACCAATCAGATCGCAGTGACCGTGGGTGGTGTAACCCTGGAAATTGCGTTGCAGGGTTTGCTCTTCCTGAGCAATCGCCAACTCATCGTCGGGCAGGGCGAAGTGATCCATGCCGATGTAGCGATAGCCAGCGGCGGTGAGCTGTTCGATGGTGCGTTCGAGCATTTCCAGTTTCTGCGCAGGCGCCGGTAACTCATTGCCATTGATCCGCCGCTGCGGCATGAAACGTTCCGGCAGGTGCGCATAGTTGAACACCGAGAGTCGGTCCGGTTGCAGGCTGATCACTTCCTCGACGGTGCGGGCGAAGTTTTCCGGGGTCTGCTTGGGCAAGCCGTAGATCAGATCAATGTTGATCGAGCGAAACTGCAGGGTGCGCGCCGCGTCGATGACCGCGCGGGTTTCTTCCAGGCTTTGCAGGCGATTGACCGCGCGCTGTACCGCCGGATCGAGGTCTTGCAGGCCGATGCTGACCCGGTTGAAACCGAGTTCGCGCAGCAGGCCCATGGTCGACCAGTCGGCTTCGCGCGGGTCGATCTCGATGCCGTAATCGCCGGAGTCGTCCTCCAGCAGATTGAAGTGCTTGCGCAGGTGCGCCATCAGCTGCCGCAGTTCGTCATGACTGAGAAAGGTCGGCGTGCCGCCACCAAAGTGCAGTTGCTCGACTTTCTGGGCCGGGTCGAGATGGCAGGCGATCAGCTGGATTTCCTGCTCCAGCCGTTGTAGATATGGCGCCGCGCGACCTCGGTCCTTGGTGATGACCTTGTTGCACGCGCAGTAGTAGCAAATGTTCGCGCAGAACGGCACATGCACGTACAGCGACAACGGGCGCAGGGCCTTGCGGCTGTCGCGCAGGGCATGGAACAGGTCGAAGGTGCCGACCTGACCGTGAAATTGCACGGCCGTCGGATAGGAGGTGTAGCGCGGCCCCGCCAGGTCGTAGCGGCGGATCAGATCAGAGTCCCAACGAATGGCGTCGAGCATGCGGGCATTCCCCCGGATAGGCTGGCAGTGTGAGCGAGTCTATCGGGGTGCGGCGATGGGGCTCTTGATTTGCATCAACAGCATAAGATCAAAAGATCGCAGCCTTCGGCAGCTCCTACAGGGAAACGCATTCCAAAGGTAGGCGCTGCCGAAGGCTGCGATCTTCTGATCTTAATGGCCCATGAGCCAATGCTGATGCGGGCCGGGAAGGGTCCAGATGCCGAACAGAATCACCAGCAATCCACCGGCCATGCGCACGCTGCGTTTGCGCAACAGCGCCGTAACCCGCTCAGCCGCAAGCCCCGTGGCGAGCAACACCGGCCAGGTGCCGAGGCCAAACGCAAGCATCAACAACGCACTGTCCAGCGCATTGCCCTGACTCGCCGACCACAGCAACGTGCTGTAAACCAGTCCGCACGGCAGCCAGCCCCACAGTGCGCCAAGTAGTAGTGCGCGGGGCAAACTCGACACCGGCAACAAGCGATTGGCGACCGGCTGAATGTAGCGCCACAAACCGCGTCCAAGACTTTCAATGCGCGTCAGCCCGCTCCACCAGCCGGCCAGATACAAACCCATGGCGATCAGCAGCAGCCCGGCCAGCACACGCATGAACAGTGCCGCTGGACTGTTGGCCACCGCCCAGCCCGCCAGGCCGATCAGCAATCCTGCGGTGGCATAACTGAGAATTCGCCCAAGGTTGTACGCCAGCAGCAAACGAAAGCGCCGACTGCGCTGTTCCTTGGGAATCGCCAGGGTCAGCGCCCCCATCAATCCGCCGCACATGCCCAGGCAATGACCGCCGCCGAGCAGGCCGAGGATCAATGCCGAGACCAGCAATGGCGCCAGTTCAAGCATGGGGTGGGGCCTTGTCGTCCGGTTTGCTGGCGTTGGCTTCGTCCACGGCAGCGGTGTGTTTCGGATCCTGATCGTCGAAAAGGATGCTGTGCGCCGGGCCGTCGAGGTCGTCGTACTGACCGCTGTCCACCGCCCAGAAGAAGATGTACACGGCGATGGCCACGATCAGCAGGGCGGCCGGGATCATCACGTAGAGAGCTGGCATCTGTACTCCAGGCCCGCGCGGCTCAGGCCGGCAGCGGGCGGGTTTGCGAGTGGGTGCTGGCGGGCGGCGGACTCGGCAGGCGAGTCAGGCGCAGCGCGTTGAGCACCACGGTCAACGAACTGATCGACATGCCGACGGCGGCCCACACCGGGGTTATCCAGCCGAGGGCGGCGAACGGCAACATGAGGCCATTGTACAGCGCCGCCCACAGCAGGTTCTCGATGATTACCCGGCGGGTGCGCCGTGCGAGTGTGAAGGCTTGGACCAAGGCGTCGAGGCGATTGGACAGCAGCACGGCATCGGCGCTGGTTTTCGCCAGATCGGTGGCTGAACCCATGGCCACGCTGATATCAGCGGCAGCCAGCACCGGCACGTCGTTGACGCCGTCACCGAGCATCAGCACTTTGCGACCTTCCTTGTGCAGTTGCTGCAACACTTGCAGTTTGTCGTCGGGGCGCAAGCCGCCACGGGCCTCATCAATGCCCAGCTCCGCCGCCACACTAGCGACCATCGGCGAGCTATCGCCGGACAGCAACAGCGTACGCCAGCCACGTGCCTTGCACGCAGCGAGCAAGGCTGGTGCGTCATCCCGCAAGCGGTCGTCGAGGACGAACCATGCCAGCGGACCCTGAGTGTCGGCGAGCAGCAGCCATTGGCCGGCCTCGTCCGGCATTGTCGGCACGGGCGCACCGCTGAGGGCGCAGACAAACTCGGTCTGGCCGATGCGCAAACGCTGTCCGCCCACCAAGCCTTCGAGGCCAAGCCCCGGCGTGCTGTGGACTTCTTCGGCAGCCAGCGGCGCACGGCCAAAGGCGCGGGCAATCGGGTGTTCCGAACGGTTTTCCAGCGCGGCGGCAAGGCTCAGACATTGATCACTGTCGAGCGCCGCGAGTGGACGAATCGAGCGCAGCACCAGTCGGCCTTCGGTGAGGGTGCCGGTCTTGTCGAAGATCACTGTGTCGATCTGATTCAAGCCTTCCAGCACATGACCACGCGTCAGCAGCAAACCGAGTTTGTGCAGGGTGCCGGTGGCGGCGGTGAGCGCGGTCGGTGTCGCCAGCGACAGGGCACACGGACAGGTGGCAACCAGCATGGCCAGGACAATCCAGAACGCGCGCGACGAATCCAGTTCCCACCACAACAGGCCGATGGCCGCAGCTGCGATCAGCGACAGCAGCAGGAACCATTGCGCGGCGCGGTCGGCGATTTCTGCCAGTCGCGGTTTTTCCGCCTGGGCGCGATCGAGCAGGCGGACGATGGCCGACAGGCGCGTATCTTGACCCAGTGCCTGCACTTCCACGGTCAACGCGCCTTCGACATTGAGCGTGCCAGCGGTGACCGCATCGCCCGGCATGCGCGGTTGCGGCAGGTACTCGCCGGTGAGCAGCGATTCGTCGATGCTCGACTGGCCGTCGATGATTTTGCCGTCCGCCGGCAGGATCGAACCGGCTTGCACCAGAATCCGCTCGCCGAGACGCAGTTCGCTGAGCAGGATGCGTTTGCTCTGGCCGTTGTTGTCCAGTCGCAGACACGAGGCCGGCAATAGATTCACAAGCTGCGCCGTCGCGGCGGCGGTGCGCTCGCGGGCACGGCGTTCGAGATAGCGCCCGGCAAGCAGGAACAGCGCAAACATGCCGACCGCATCGAAATACAACTCGCCAATGCCGGTGATCGAGGTCCAGATCCCGGCGATGTAAGCGCTGCCGATCGCCAGCGACACCGAGACGTCCATGGTCAGGTGGCGCGTGCGCAGATCGCGCATTGCGCCTTTGAAGAACGGCGCGCAGCTGTAGAACACGATCGGTGTGGTCAGAAACAGCGCGACCCAGCGCAGGATCGTGTGCAGCTCGGGGCTGAGGTCGATGTTGAATTCCGGCCAGGTGGCCATGGTCGCCATCATCGCCTGAAACCACAGCAGGCCGGCGACGCCGAGCTGGCGCAGGGCCAGACGATTTTCGCTGGCCAGTTGTTCGCTGGCGCGATCAGCCTGATACGGGTGGGCGGCGTAACCGATGTGGCGCAGTTCGGCGAGGATCTGGCTCAGTGGCAGTTGCGCGTCGGCCCAGCTCACGTGCAAGCGATGGTTGGACAGGTTCAGCCGCGCCTCGGCCACCGCCGGCAACGTGCGCAGGTGTTTCTCGATCAGCCAGCCGCAGGCGGCGCAACTGATGCCTTCCATCAACAGGGTGGTTTCAGCCAGATCGCCTTCGTGGCGCACGAAGGGTTGCTGCACGTCGGCGCGGTCGTACAGCGCCAGTTCGTCGGTCAGTTGCACCGGCAGCGCTTCGGGGTTGGCTGAGGCTTCACTGCGATGCTGGTAATAGCTTTCCAGACCGCCGGTGACGATGGCTTCGGCCACAGCCTGACAGCCCGGGCAGCAGAATTCGCGGGATTGCCCGAGCACGACGGCGGTGAAGCGGCTGCCGGACGGGACGGGCAGGGCGCAGTGGTAGCAGGGGAGTGGGCTGGTCATGGCATTGTTGAGGGAGTAAGCCCTTGCATTGGAGTTGTCCGCTTGCCCTCACCCCAGCCCTCTCCCAGAGGGAGAGGGAGCCGATCGGTGTGAGCCTGGATCTTCACTGTCATACACAAAACGTGCAAACGCTCGAGATCAGTTCCCTCTCCCGGAGGGAGAAGGAGCCGATCGGTATGAGCCTGGATTTTCACTGTCATACACAAAACGTGCAAACACTCGAGATCAGTTCCCTCTCCTGGGGGAGAGGGCTAGGGTGAGGGGGCTTTTGAAATTGTTTACTTCTTCAAGTCTTCGGCACCTTGCAGCGGTTCATCACCGAGCAGCAGATCCTTGTCATGGCTGACCAGTTCTTCTTCGAACATGCGCCACACATGGTCATCCTGACTGCCGAGCAGTTCAACAAAGCGACGACCCTCAACCTTGTCACCCAACTGACCGATGTAACGGCCGGTTTCGCTTTCGCTGCGGGTCAACACGATCTTGCGATCCTTCTCTGGCTGAGTCGGCGAAATCAGGTTCAATTCCAGCGTCTTTGGCTGACTGTCACCGCTCAAACGCAAATCAACTTCACCGGTCATGCCATCCAGATGCACAGCCGCACGCATCTTCAAATTCTGCGCCAACAATTCACGGTCCAGCGAACGGTTGATGCCTTTGCCCGCCTCGTAGTAGTTGTCGTTGACCAGGTTGTCCGGGTTGTTCACCGCGATGGTCACCATCGACAGGGTCAGGGTCACCGAACAGGCCAGAATCCCGATGATGATCCATGGCCAAAGGTGCTTGTACCAAGGACTTGCGGCGTTTGCTGCGGGCATGTTCAGTTCTCTCAACGGATTTGTGGGCCGATGAATCGGCTCTTGGCTTCAACGTGGACGCTGTCGTCATCGGCATCCTTGAGGAGGAATTTCACCTCGTTGGTGCTCGATGGCAGTTGTTCCGGTGCGCTCGACAACTCGACCGGCATGCTGACGATGTCGCCGGCCGCGACCTTGATCTCGCGTTTGCCTTGCAAGCGCAGATCCGGCAAGCCGGCGGCTTCGAGCACGTAGGTGTGGTCGCGCTGATCCTTGTTCATGATCTTCAGGCTGTAGACGTTTTCGATTCGGCCTTCAGCGTTTTCGCGGTACAGCACGCGGTCCTTGCTGACGTCGAAACCGACCAGCGAGCGCATGAAGAACGCGGTAACCAACAGGCTGATCATCGCCAGCAACACCACGGCGTAACCGATCAAGCGTGGCCGCAGTTTATGGGTTTTCTGCCCGGACAGGTTGTGCTCGGTGGTGTAACTGATGAGCCCGCGCGGGTAATCCATCTTGTCCATGATGCTGTCGCAGGCATCAATGCACGCGGCGCAACCGATGCACTCGATCTGCAGGCCGTCGCGGATATCGATGCCGGTCGGGCAGACCTGCACGCACATCGTGCAATCGATGCAGTCACCGAGTCCCTGAGCCTTGTAGTCGACGCCTTTCTTGCGCGGGCCACGGCTTTCACCGCGACGCGGATCGTAGGAAACGATCAGCGTGTCCTTGTCGAACATCACGCTCTGAAAGCGCGCATACGGACACATGTAGATGCACACTTGTTCGCGCAACCAACCGGCGTTGCCGTAGGTGGCGAGGGTGAAGAAACCCACCCAGAAGTACGACCAGCCATCGGCCTGGCCAGTGAAGAACTCGAAGACCAGTTCACGGATTGGCGAGAAATAACCGACAAAGGTCATGCCGGTGACAAAACCGATCAGCAGCCACAGCGAATGTTTGGCGGCTTTGCGCAGGAATTTGTTGGCGCTCATCGGCGCCTTGTCGAGCTTGATACGCTGGTTGCGGTCGCCTTCGGTGACCTTCTCGCACCACATGAAAATCCACGTCCAGACACTTTGCGGGCAGGTGTAACCGCACCAGACCCGGCCGGCATACACGGTGATGAAGAACAGGCCGAACGCGGCAATGATCAACAAACCCGAGAGCAGAATGAAATCCTGTGGCCAGAAGGTCGCGCCGAAGATGAAGAACTTGCGCTCAGGCAGGTTCCACCACACGGCCTGATGGCCGCCCCAGTTCAGCCACACCGTGCCGAAATACAACAGGAACAGGGCCGCACCGCCCATCATCCGCAGATTGCGGAACAGGCCGGTGAAAGCACGGGTGTAGATTTTTTCTCGAGAGGCGTAAAGATCAACGCTGTTGTTCGCGTTTTTGCTCGGTGGTGTGACGTCGTGTACCGGAATCTGGTTGCTCATCATTGCATCCCACGGCAGTGGAAAAATGCCTTGGTCGATACGTGCCAACCAAGGTCAAAAAGGGGCGTTGCAGTGGCGCAATGATACGCCGGTCGCTCTGGCTCAAGGGTGCGACCTTTGGTCGCGTTGGGGAAAAAACCTGAATGGTGTAGCGAACGTAGCAAAGCCTGACGCAGGTCAATTGACTTGTTGAGTATGGACGGTTTTGGCGTGGCAGCTAATCCATTGTTGTCCCTGGGGGGATCAGCTCGACGCCGTTGCCACCACACGCCTCACTGAGAGTGCGCGCACGGACGCGGTCATCTTCAGGTTTTCAATGGCAGCAGTCGATACATGAGTCTTTTAAGTCGCAACTTCAAACATTGTCTTTTGCATTGGATGTTGCTGTAAGTTTTCTGTGGCTGAAATATATCTAATTAATTGCTCTCGGTCGTGGCTTTGAAGTTTTCTGGTTTTTCGAATAAGTTGCGCTTTCGCGAAATATTATTTGCGTGCAATTAATTAATTTAAATGGAATTTAAGGTATGGCTTTCAATAAGTTTGCAAGCGTTGTGCTGAGTATTTGTTTATTGGCTTCGGTCACTTCCGTTCAGGCTATAACAGGAACGCCGAAACACATGGTCTTTGCCTCGGATACTCAATATCCATGGACAGACAAGACGGATAGCGGGGACTTTGAATCCGGCTCCGAATTCGAAACCCGCTCCAAGTGGCTGGTTGAAACACAGTTGGCGAGCATTGCCGATTTCAGAAATCAGCAGGGCTCGCAAGCCCAGGTGCCCCTGATGATCAATGGCGATATAACTGCTTTTGGTCATGGCTGGCAGCGCTCGTTCATGAAGGGCATGTTGGACAAATACTTCAAGGGTGAGTACTTGTACGGCTTGGGTAATCATGATTATGAAAACAATGTCGATGATTGTTTTAGCAATAGCTGTGCGGCGGGAAGCATCGTCGAGTTTAAGGAGCATCACGAGGGCAAGGTAGATAACTTTGATCTGAAAGTTACCGGTGGATTTCTGAGCAGGACCTATTCTGGCAGCCTCGCTTATTCAAAAACCATCGGTGAAGTTCATATGGTGCAGCTCAATAATGAGCCAACCTATACCACCCGGATCTCTCATCCACTGAACCCGACAACGTTTGAAATCAACGACGCACTGGACTGGTTGGAGACCGATCTCAGGCTGGCCCGTGTCGGGGGTTACGCCATTATCATCAATATGCATAAACCGTTCGGCGACAAAGTTTCCCCGGCGCAGAATAAGCGTTTCCTCGACATGATCAGCAAATATCAAGTGACCGCCATTTTTGCCGGCCATTTGCATAGGGACGGAGGTGATGCCTACTGGAAGGGAAACGTGCCGATGTATCTGAGTGGCAGTACTTCTCAGCAAACCTATCTGATCACCAGCTTTACCGAAGACCGTAAGCAGCTGCAGATCTATCTGGTGAAAAACAACCAGTGGCGCGATCGAACGCTGATCGATACCGTCGAGGTGCATTCAATCTTTGCCAGGCGTCCATAAGAAAGGCCCCGCCAATGCTCATTGGTGGGGCCTTTTTGTTTCAAGCGATGGCCTTATTCGGCGTTCGCTTCCGGTGCTTTTTCACCGTGGGACAGGCTGTAAACATACGCCGCCAGCAGGTGCACCTTGTCGTTGCCTTGCAGTTGTTCCTGCGCCGGCATCTGGCCCTGGCGGCCGTAACGGATGGTTTGCTGCAGTTGCGCGAAGCTCGAGCCGTAGATGAAAGCACCCGGGTGGGTCAGGTCAGGCGCGCCCATGGCGGGTGTGCCTTTGCCGGCCGGACCGTGGCAGGCCACGCAGTTGGCGGCGAACAGTTTGCCGCCGTTGGCCGGATCAGCCTTGATGCCTTCCGGCAGTTTGCGGCCATCCAGGTTGGTCACGACAAACGCTGCCACGTCGGCAACGCCTTGCTCCCCAATCACTTCAGCCCAGGCCGGCATCACCGCGTGACGACCGCCCATGATGGTGGTCTTGATGGTTTCCGGCTCGCCGCCCCAGCGCCAGTCGGCGTCGGTCAGGTTAGGGAAACCGTAAGCGCCCTTGGCGTCGGAACCGTGGCACACCGAGCAGTTGGAGGCGAACAGACGACCACCCATTTTCAGTGCTTGCGGATCCTTGGCGACTTCTTCGATTGGCATCGCGGCGAATTTGGCGAAGATCGGACCGAACTTGGCGTCCGAGCGAGCCATTTCCTTTTCCCACTCGTGCACGCCGGTCCAGCCGGTCTGGCCGTTGGCGAACGCGGTCTGCTTGTCGTTATCGAGGTAGTTGTAACCCGGCAGCAGACCTTTCCAGTTGCCCAGGCCCGGGTACAGCACCAGGTAACCCAAGGCAAAAATGATCGTGCCGACAAACAGCATGAACCACCATTTCGGCAGTGGGTTGTCGTACTCCTCGATCCCGTCGAAGGAGTGCCCGACCGTCTCGTCCGTCTGTTCGCTGCGCTGGCCCTTGCGGGTCGACAGCAGCAGCCAGGTCAGGGCGAAGATCGTACCGAGACTGAGGACTGTGACGTACAGACTCCAGAATGTAGTCATTCTTTGTTACTCCTAGAAGCTTGCTCGACGTGCTTGATGGCTTCGGGATCATCCGCAAAAGGCAACAAGGTCGCGTCTTCAAACTCCGACTTGCGCTTGGGGCTGAACACCCATAGCGCCAGACCGATGAAGGCCACCATCACAACAACGGTGCCCAGGCCACGAATCATCCCGATATCCATCTAATTCACCGTTTGCTTTTGATGATGGTGCCCAGGCCTTGCAGATAGGCCACCAGCGCGTCCATTTCGGTTTTGCCCTTCACGGCATCCTGGGCACCGGCGATGTCTTCGTCGGTGTAAGGGACGCCGAGCGTGCGCAAAACCTCCATTTTCTTGGCGGTTTCCTTGCCGTCGAGCTTGTTTTCCACGAGGAACGGGTAAGCCGGCATTTTCGACTCAGGCACCACGTTGCGCGGGTTGTACAAGTGCGCACGTTGCCAGTCATCGGAGTAACGACCGCCGACCCGGGCCAGATCCGGACCGGTACGCTTGGAACCCCACAGGAACGGGTGATCCCAGACGCTTTCACCAGCCACCGAGTAGTGGCCGTAGCGTTCGGTTTCGGCGCGGAACGGACGGATCATCTGTGAGTGGCAGCCGACACAGCCGTTGGCGATGTAAACGTCGCGGCCTTCCAGTTCCAGTGCCGAACGCGGCTTCATGCCTTCGACCGGTTTGTTGGTGACGTCCTGGAAAAACAGCGGAACGATTTGGGTCAGGCCGCCAATGCTGACGGCGATGACCATGAAGAAGGCCAGCAGGCCAATATTCTTCTCGACAGCTTCATGCTTCATCAGTGAGCTCCAACGACAGCGATCTGGGCAGCGGCTTCGGCTTCCGCCGGGTTCGAGGCGCGCACGGTGCGCCAGACGTTGTAAGCCATCAGGAACATGCCGCTGGCGAAGAATGCACCGCCCAGGGCACGCACGATGTAACCCGGGTGACTGGCTTGCAGCGCTTCAACGAACGAGTAGGTGAGGGTGCCGTCGTCGTTGATGGCTCGCCACATCAGGCCCTGAGTGATGCCGTTGACCCACATCGACGCGATGTACAGCACGGTGCCGATGGTCGCGAGCCAGAAGTGCGCGTTGATCAGGCCGACACTGTGCATCTGCGCACGGCCGAACAGACGCGGGATCATGTGGTAGATCGCGCCGATCGAGATCATCGCTACCCAGCCGAGAGCGCCGGCGTGTACGTGGCCGATGGTCCAGTCGGTGTAGTGGGAGAGCGAGTTGACGGTCTTGATCGCCATCATCGGACCTTCAAAGGTCGACATGCCGTAGAACGCCAGCGATACCACGAGGAAGCGCAGGATCGGGTCGGTGCGCAGCTTATGCCAGGCGCCCGAGAGGGTCATCATGCCGTTGATCATGCCGCCCCAGCTTGGCGCGAGGAGGATGATCGACATCGCCATGCCCAGCGATTGTGCCCAATCCGGCAGCGCGGTGTAGTGCAAGTGGTGCGGGCCGGCCCAGATGTACAGGGTGATCAGTGCCCAGAAGTGCACGATCGACAAGCGATAGGAGTAGATCGGACGCTCGGCCTGTTTCGGCACGAAGTAGTACATCATCCCGAGGAAACCGGTGGTGAGGAAGAAGCCCACCGCGTTGTGGCCGTACCACCACTGGATCATCGCGTCGGTCGCGCCCGAGTAGGCAGAGTAGGACTTGAACAGGTTCACCGGCAGGGAAGCGTGGTTGACGATGTGCAGCATCGCCGTGACCACGATGAACGCACCGTAGAACCAGTTACCCACGTAGATATGCTTGGTTTTGCGCTTGGTGATGGTGCCGAAGAACACCAGACCGTAGGTGACCCAGACAATGGCCAGCAAAATGGCGATCGGCCATTCCAGTTCCGCGTATTCCTTGGTGGTGGTGTAACCCAGCGGCAAGGTAATGATCGCGCCGACGATCACCGCTTGCCAGCCCCAGAAGGTGAAGGCCGCGAGGCTGTCGGAAATCAGTCGCGTCTGGCAGGTTCGCTGCACGACATAGTAGGAAGTGGCAAATAGTGCACAACCACCGAAGGCGAAAATCACCAGGTTTGTGTGCAACGGGCGAAGGCGTCCAAAGCTCGTCCACGGCAGACCGAAGTTCAACTCCGGCCAGACCAGTTGCGAGGCGATGAAGACACCGAGCCCCATGCCAAGGATCCCCCAGACCACCGTCATGATGGCGAACTGGCGGACTACCTTATAGTTATAAGCAGTCGGACTGATTGCTGTGCTCATTCTAAGGTTCCACGGTTTGGGTGTTTTATTAGGATTAAAATCGGCCGCAAGTATGCAGAGAGCAGGGGGTCATTGCAACGCGCCATGACCTGGGTCAATGCTTTCCAACGCTGATTCTGCGGCCTTTCCATGCGCCGCGTAAGGACAAAATCGGCCTCGGACAAAATGTCGCAGCGGACGAAAAAAGCGAGGGGTTCAGGTCGCTTGTAACGGGGTGTGTTCAAACGCTCAGTTCGGGTGACGGATGGCAAATGGCACGACAGCCGGTATCTACCGGCGTTTGCGGCCACATCAGTCAGCCGGTTCGCAGAACACAGCAGTCAGCGTTGACCTGGAACCGGCACAAGCCAGTCCGCATCGAGCAAGCGTAGACCCGAATCCGGGGAACCGAAAGGAGAGGGTGTGAAGGGGTGCGACAATGCGTCGCAAAGGGGCTGGATGCTGCCGCACCGAGAAAGGTGCGGCAGGGGTGTACGCAATGCTTACTTCTTGTTGTCTTCAGTAATCAGTTTTTCTGTGTTCAATCCGTGCGACAGGCTGTACACATAAGCGGCCAGCAATTGCACTTTATCGTTGCCCAGCAGTTCGTTTTGCGCCGGCATATGACCCTGACGACCGTGGCGAATGGTCTGCTCGAGTTGGGTCAGGCTGGTGCCATAGATAAACCCGGCCGGGTGCGTCAGATTCGGCGCCCCCATGGCTTCAGTGCCGTGGCCGGTTGCCCCATGACAGGCAACGCAAGTGGTGCTGAACGCTTGCTGTCCGGCTTGCAGGTCAGCCTTGCTATCAGCGGGCAGCGGCAGGCCGGCGAGTTCGTGACGCACATAGGCGGCTACGTTCTTCACCCCGGCCTCGCCCAACACTTCACCCCAGGCCGGCATCGCCGCCATCCGGCCACCCATGATGGTGGTCTTGATGGTCTCGGCCTCGCCGCCCCAGCGCCAGTCGCTGTCGGCGAGGTTAGGGAAACCGAACGCGCCTTTGGCGTCCGAGCCGTGGCACACCGAGCAGTTGGAGGCGAACAAGCGGCCACCCATTTTCAGCGCCTGCGGGCCCTTCGCCACTTCTTCCACCGGCATGGCGGCGAACTTGGCGAAGATCGGGCCGAATTTGGCGTCGGCCTTGTTCATTTCCTTTTCCCACTCGTGCACACCGGTCCAGCCATCCTCGTATCCCGGCAGGATGCCTTTCCAGTTGCCCAGGCCCGGATAGAGGATCAGATAGCCCACGGAAAACACCAGCGTGCCGGCGAACAGCATGAACCACCACTGCGGCAGCGGGTTGTCGTACTCCTCGATGCCGTCGAAGCTGTGGCCCATGGTCTGGTCGACGCTGCCTTTGGTCTCGCCCCGGCGGGTGCCGATCAGCAGCCACGTCAGGCCGATCAGGCTGCCGATGGTCAGTACGCAGATCCACGTACTCCAGAAGGTGGTCATGGCCGGGTACTCCTTGGTTCAGGTGCTTGGGTTGTTTCAAATGCTGGGGTAGTTTCGGGCTGTGGCTCGTCGGCAAACGGCAGCAGACGTGCTTCGGCGAACTCCGGGGTGCGCTTGCGGTTGAATACCCACAAGGTCAAGCCGACGAACGCTACAAACACGACAACGGTGCCTAAACCACGGATCAGCCCTGCGCTCATTTCAAAGACCATCGTGCTCACCTCTTGCTCTTGATCGCAGTGCCGAGCACTTGCAGGTAGGAGACGAGGGCGTCCATTTCGGTCTTGCCCTTGAGGCTGGCCACCGCGCCGCTGATGTCGTCGTCGGTGTACGGCACGCCGAGGGTGCGCATGGTCTTGAGCTTGGTTTCGGTGTGGCTGCTGTCGACCGCTTGCGTGACCAGCCATGGATAGGCCGGCATCTTCGATTCCGGTACGACGTTGCGCGGGTTGTACAAGTGCGCGCGGTGCCAGTCATCCGAGTAGCGTGCGCCGACCCGGGCCAGATCCGGACCGGTACGTTTCGACCCCCACAGGAACGGGTGATCCCAAACGCTTTCACCGGCTACCGAGTAGTGCCCGTAGCGTTCGGTTTCGGCGCGGAACGGGCGGATCATCTGCGAGTGGCAACCGACGCAGCCTTCGCGGATATAGATGTCGCGGCCTTCCAGTTGCAGCGCGGTGTAGGGCTTCATGCCTTCCACCGGTTTGTTGGTGACGTCCTGGAAGAACAGCGGGACGATCTGGGTCAGGCCGCCGATGCTCACGGCGAACACCATGAGCAACATCAACAGGCCGACGTTCTTTTCAATCGTTTCGTGTTTCATGGCGGACTCCTCAGGCCATCTGCGCGGCAGCGACGACGTCAGCAGGCTGCGAGGCCCGCACGGTGCGCCAGGTGTTGTAAGCCATCAGGAACATGCCGCTGAGGAAGATCGCCCCACCGATCAGCCGCACGACGAAGCCTGGGTGGCTGGCCACCAGGGTTTCGACGAAGGAGTAGGTCAGCGTGCCGTCCTCGTTCACCGCACGCCACATCAGGCCCTGGGCGATGCCGTTGACCCACATCGACGCGATGTAGAGCACGGTGCCGATGGTTGCGAGCCAGAAGTGCGCGTTGATCAAACCGACGCTGTGCATCTGCGCTTTACCGAAGATTTTCGGGATCATGTGGTACAGCGCGCCGATGGAAATCATCGCCACCCAGCCGAGGGCGCCGGCGTGTACGTGGCCGATGGTCCAGTCGGTGTAGTGGGAGAGGGCGTTGACGGTCTTGATCGCCATCATCGGACCTTCGAAGGTCGACATGCCGTAGAACGCCAGCGACACCACGAGGAAGCGCAGGATCGGGTCGCTGCGCAACTTATGCCAGGCGCCCGAGAGGGTCATCATGCCGTTGATCATGCCGCCCCAGCTCGGTGCCAGCAGAATCAGCGACATCACCATGCCCAGCGACTGTGCCCAATCCGGCAGCGCGGTGTAGTGCAAGTGGTGCGGGCCGGCCCAGATGTACAGGGTGATCAGCGCCCAGAAGTGCACGATCGACAAACGATACGAGTACACCGGACGTTCGGCCTGCTTCGGCACGAAGTAGTACATCATCCCGAGGAAACCGGCGGTGAGGAAAAAGCCTACGGCGTTGTGGCCGTACCACCATTGCACCATCGCGTCGGTTGCACCGGCGTACACCGAGTAGGACTTGGTGAAACTCACCGGCAACTCAAGGTTGTTGACGATGTGCAGAATCGCCACGGTGATGATGAACGCACCGAAGAACCAGTTGCCCACATAGATGTGCTTGGTCTTGCGCTGCATGATCGTGCCGAAGAACACGACGGCGTAGGCGACCCAGACGATGGTGATCAGGATGTCGATCGGCCATTCCAGCTCGGCGTATTCCTTGGAACTGGTGTAACCCAGTGGCAGGCTGATCGCCGCCAGCAGAATCACCAGTTGCCAGCCCCAGAAGCAGAACGCGGCGATTTTCGGCGCAAACAGCTGAGTCTGGCAGGTGCGTTGCACCGAGTAGAACGAACTGGCGAACAGCGCACAGCCACCGAAGGCGAAGATCACCGCGTTGGTGTGCAGCGGGCGCAGACGGCCGAAACTGGTCCAGGGCAAATTGAAGTTGAGTTCGGGCCAGACCAATTGGGCCGCGAGAAAAACCCCGAGCCCCATGCCGACGATGCCCCACACCACCGTCATAATGGCGAATTGGCGGACCACCTTGTAGTTGTAGGCGGTACTGATAGAAGTGTTCATGGTTCCCCATCCACGGTTCAGCCGAAGTGAGCGCGCGCACAACACGCGGCGAATCCTTCGTCTGGAGTTATAGGCAGACTAAAAGCGAGGCAAGCATGGACAAACAGCACAAGGCCAGTATTGACGGGGATCAATGGGCGCAGTGCGTGCGTGATCATGGGTGGCTTTGGGATGCTGCCAGTGGCGAGGCTTCGGCGACGTTGATCCTCGCTCACGGTGCTGGTGCGCCGATGGACAGTGACTGGATGAACGATATGGCTGGGCGCCTTGCCGGGCTTGGGGTGAATGTGTTGCGGTTTGAGTTTCCTTATATGGCGCAGCGGCGCGTTGATGGGGTGAAGCGGCCGCCGAATCCTGCGGTGAAATTGCAGGAATGTTGGCGTGAGGTGTTTGCTGAAGTGCGACGTCATGTCACTGGGGTTTTGGCCGTTGGCGGGAAGTCGATGGGCGGGCGGATGGCCAGCCTTTTGGCTGACGAATTGGGAGCCGATGCGTTGGTGTGTCTGGGCTATCCGTTTTATGCGGTGGGCAAACCGGAGAAGCCGCGGGTTGAGCATTTGGCTGGTTTGAAGACGCGGACGTTGATTGTGCAGGGCGAGCGGGATGCGTTGGGCAATCGTGAAGCTGTCGAGGCTTACACCTTGTCACCGAATATTGAGGTGGCATGGCTAGCGGCTGGGGATCATGATTTGAAACCGCTCAAGGCTTCAGGTTTTACCCATGAACAGCATTTGACCACTGCTGCGCAGAAGGTGACCGAGTTTCTCGACAATTGACCGAACTGGGCTGAGGTTTTGAACTGCACGGAGATCGGTTCCCCCCCTCTTCCTCATGGGAAAAGGGTGAGGGGTAATGGATATCCGTTGCTGCGGCAACTCTATAGGTCGTCTCTATGCAGGTGGAAGTTTCCCTGCACTTCTAGCAGTTTTCCGGAATTATGATAAAGCGCTCTAAAGCTTGCGTCGACTGTTCCTGCGAGCGGATCCAGGTTCCTGATGTCCAGTTGCGCGCCTTCGGGACGAACAACGATAAACTCCGTACCGTTTGGAAGTCTGCGGCTATATATGTATGAAGCTACAAGTTCATCCGAGAGTGTATAGACGTTACTGAAGGGCTCGTCGCTGATATAGGGCACTGAAAAAACGAGTCCGATATAGGTGCCGTCGTCGGTACTGCCGAGCCAGCCATAGAATTCCCAGGTTTTTTTGTCAAAGTTTTCATTGTAATAGTATTCAAATACTGTGCCGTCAGCGACTGATTCATCGCCATTCGAGCGCCATTTAAACTTGTTGTCCGATTTGAGTATGGTGCGGGAACCTGGAATATAGAATCTTTGCATGTTCATCGTCTTTCCTCGGAATTTTTTTGTAATGGGGGATTTAAAAGGCTTTTGAAGTGTTTGAGTCATTGGGGGAGATGTCAACTGTCATTGTTGACAGCTATACAGGTAGGATTTTTTGTGATTTTTCTACCGGGGTGTTGAATTAAACACGGATAAACTGGATTAACGCTTGTCAGGCTGGGTGATTAATAATTGAGTGGCTGAGTGTTTAAATTGCGAAGAGGACCAACGCTGACGATATACAATTCAACAATTGACATCTGGAAGCTTGTGCTATCGATTTTTTCAATGAAGAGGAGGATCAAGAATGCAGACTGCCACTTATTTTTTCGCCCTAATGGCGACTCATCTTTTTAAAAACGAAACGCCTGAAAAGTAAGCAAAAAAACGCTTGCTCCTACGTGCAGCCCCCTCGCTCCGGTATCCATCCGAGGCATCGCCCTCGGTTTGCTTCGCTGCACCTCCTCTCGCTGTGTTTGGCTGCGCCAAACGGTCGCTGCGCTCCCACGCCCGGATCAATCCCTCCACTCAGCCTTCCGACGTCGCCCGTGGATCAAGATCAAAAGCAGGCGAGTTGACACTCGGCCTATTGAGCGGTGAAGAGCGGATGTTCGGCTTTAGTGTTGTGGTGGATTTCCCCTCACCCCAGCCCTCTCCCGGAGGGAGAGGGAGCCGATTTTTGAGCTTTTCAGAATCTGAGTTCAACTCGGTATCGCATGTCGGCGTATCTCTTCCATTCCACGCGTTCAGTCCCCTCTCCCTCTGGGAGAGGGTTAGGGTGAGGGGCTATTTCGCTGACACGATAAAAAACTGGAAGCGCTCACTGTCCGGCATTTCCCGTGCGTAAACATGATTTTGTGAGCACGTTTAAATTACACAGCCCGTTACGCTACGGGGCCTACAACACCTTGCGCCGTTACCTACGCGTACGCCAGAATCCGCCGGCTTACACGACCATGGCGCGGGCTATATCGTTTCCCTGCCACTGCCCATCAGTGGTCGGGTTTAGTAGCCCGTATGGTTTTAGTAAGTGCATAGGTCCCATTAAGTCAGGCGCATTTGCCTGTACTCAATGGTGGCTGTGCTCAGGGCGCTTTCGAGCGCGCCGGTCTTGCTAATTCCTCCGGTCTACTAACCTGCGCACAGCCGCCACCCTTCTTTTAGTAGAGAGCGGTCGCGGCCCTTGATCAGGAATTAGATATTTATGTTCAAAGCCACGCCAAACCCTCCGGGCATCGACCCAACCCCTCACGACCCAGTGCTTGAGTCTCAAAAGACAAAAGAAGCGACGGATCGCGCCCTCGACTACTACCTCAGACCCGAAGCACTGGGAGCCCCACCAAGCTCGCCCAAGTTTCGCCCCGTCTTTCTCGTCGACCCCACGCTGGATGACGAAACCCTCCTGGTCGAGGCGAGCGAGTCGCTTTCATACGCCCATGCCATGGCCGGTAATATCGCCAACTCAATCGGCGGCCCGGAGCGCAAACCGCTGCTGGCGCTGCAACAGGTGATCATGCTCAACGAGCTGTTGGTCAATCGACTGCTGGATAAGCTGAAGCTGCCTCAATAATTTCGCCGGCTGTTATGGCCCCTTCGCGAGCAGGCTCACTCCTACAGGAGATTGTTGTCGGGCACATGACCTGTGGCCACCGCATATCTAATGTAGGAGTGAGCCTCCTCGCGAAAGCGTTACACGGCTATAAGATGTGCTATATCGATTGCCTGTCACTGAAAAATCTTTTTATGGCAGAGCGGGTCGAGGCGTTGTTCGAAGAAGATCACAAATCATCTCTTAACAAGTTGAAAGTTCCTTTAGGCTGCGTACGATAACCATGACTTTTAAACTTTGCTTCAAATGTACCTGTAGCAATCCCCTTGGTGGGATGGATGTCGATATTGACTGTGGCCTCATCAGCATCAACGTAGGTAAACCCATAAAATCCAGATGGTGCAGGCGATGAGTGGCCGTGCTGGAATATCAGTCCATCTTTTAATGTATAGGATTTATTGAGCGGGGCGTCATTGGTATAGGGGATCGAGAAAAGGTAGAGAAAGATATTTTCGTCCTCCAGCGTTCCTGTCGATCCTGAGATTGACCAGCTCTTTTCGCCTGTAGGAATAAAATGGTGTAGATCAAAAAAAGTTTTTGTGGACGTAGTTTCGGGATTGGTGCCGAATTGCCAAGTGAGGACATTTCCCTGCTTCTGAGTAAAATCTGTTTTCGGTATGTAAATAAGTTGTGCAGTCATCTTCAACTCCTTGGTCTTATCGTGAGAACAATTGCGAGTGTCTGTTCGACGATTTATAAATAAACCCATGAAAGTTGCCTGTCTACTGTCAGGTCTGACAGTAGACAGTTGCAATGTTTTGTGGGTTGATTTTTGAATGTTCAGCACAAGATTTATTAAAGAAGTGCACCGTGGGTATTAGATTTCTTGGGTAGGCGGTTGTGGCGAAATGAGTGACTGAGCTCTTCATGCGCAGCTCGACTCAAAGCGAACCCCGGATTGGGTAATTTCACTGACCCAACAAAAAACCCGGAAGCTCTCGCCCTCCGGGTTTTTTGTTATCGCCAGTTCAATCAGCGGTTAAACCGCTCCACCAACGAGTACTGCGTATTAGCCGTTTTCGTCAGCTCTTCACTCAGCAACGCCGAGTTGTGCGCCTGTTCCGACGTCTGATCCGCCAACTCCGAAATGTTGCTGATGTTGCGGCTGATCTCTTCAGCCACCGCACTTTGCTCTTCGGTCGCGGCAGCAATCTGCGTGGTCATGTCGGTGATGTTGGCTACCGCTTCACTGATCCCGACCAACGCCTGATCCGCTTCCAGCACCCGCGCTACACCTTCTTCAGCCTGACGATGCCCGGCTTCCATGGTCTGCACGGCGCTCGAAGCCGTCTGCTGCAACTTGGCGATCAAGGCGTGAATCTGCCCGGTCGATTCGCTGGTGCGTTGCGCCAGTTGACGCACTTCGTCAGCCACCACGGCAAACCCACGACCCATCTCACCGGCCCGTGCGGCTTCGATCGCCGCGTTGAGGGCGAGCAGGTTGGTCTGGTCGGCGATGCCTTTGATCACATCGACCACGCCGCCGATTTCGTCGCTGTCCTTGGCCAGTTGGGTGACGGTCAAACCGGTTTCCCCAACAACCACGGACAGACGCTGAATGGCTTCGCGGGTTTCGCCGGCGATGTCACGACCGCGACCGGTCAGGCGATTGGCTTCCTGAGTGGCGTCAGCAGTGCGCTGTACGTGGCTCGCCACCTCCTGAGTGGTCGCGGCCATCTGGTTGACAGCGGTGGCGACCTGTTCGGTTTCCACGCGCTGACGTTCCAGACCGGTGGAGCTGTTGTGCGCCAGCGCGTCGGACTGCTTGGCCTGATCGGTCAGGTGTTCGGCGGTGTCCTGCAGACGGGTCAGGCAGGTTTTCAGGCGTGCTTCCTGGCTGAGGATCGACATTTCCAGACGCGCCTGGGCGCCACGGCTGTCGGTGTACATCTGCGCGATCAGTGGGTCGGAGGTGGTCTGCTCGGCCAGGCGCAGCAGGCGCTTGAGCCCGCGTTGCTGCCATTGCAGGCCCATCAGGCCCAGTGGCACCGACAGACCGGCGGCGAGGGCGAAGCCCCACTGCGAGTTCAGGGTGGCGCCGATCATGAAACTCAACTGGCTGACCAGAATGAACGGCAGCCAGTCTTGCAGCACCGGTAGCCATTTATCGGTGGAGGGGATCGCCGACTTGCCCTGGTTGATGCGTTGGTAGAGCGCTTCGGCACGGCGGATCTGTTCGGCGGTGGGTTTGACCCGCACCGACTCGTAACCGACCACCTGATTGCCGTCGAACACCGGAGTCACGTAGGCGTTAACCCAGTAGTGGTCACCGGTCTTGCAGCGATTCTTGACAATGCCCATCCATGGCAAGCCTTGTTTCAGTGTGCCCCACATGTGCGAAAACACCGCCGCCGGGACGTCGGGGTGACGGACCAGGTTGTGCGGCGCACGGATCAGTTCCTCACGCGAAAACCCGCTGATTTCGACGAAAGCGTCGTTGCAGTAGGTGATCACGCCCTTGGCGTCGGTTGTGGAAATCAACCGCTGCTGAGCCGGGAAAGTCCGTTCGCGTTGTGTAATGGGCTGGTTGTTACGCATGGTTTTTCAATCCGCAAGGCTTTGAAAGGTTGTCGGCGGTGACAGCTTTTTATTGAAATTTTTTTTCAATAATCAGCACAGCGTCGCAAAACGGCGCTTGCTTCAGCCGGCGAGCATCGGATAGGTGAACAGGCCGAAATGCAGCAGGTTCAGGCCGAAATGCGTGGCGATCGCCGCGCCGAGCCCGCCAAAACGGTAGGCCAGACCATAGCCGACCCCCGCCAGGCCTGCCAGCAACACCCAGGTCCAGCCCGCGCCGGCGTGCACCAGACCAAACAGCAGCGAGGCCAGCAGCAGGGCGAGGTTTTCACCGTAAGGCAGGTGTTTGAGGCGCTGGCTGAGGCCGCCCTGTATATAGCCGCGAAACAGCGCTTCTTCGACCAAGGTCACCAGCAGCAGATTATTGAGCACCCACAGCCACGCTTGATCGGGCCACTTCGGTGCCCAACTGATCACACCCAGCAATAGCGCGCCGCCGAGGGCGAGAATCGCGCTCAAAGTCAGGGCGAGGGCGGTGGCGTACACGCTCAGGCGATACGAACGTCGCCCGACAATCCATGGGCACACCAGCAGCAGCCAGAAACCAATCAGCGGTTTATCAAGATTCAGGTACATCGCGAACGGCACGGCGTTGTCTGTGAAGCGTTGCGGATCAATGGCGCGACCGTTGGCGAAGCCCGGCAGCCAGTGCAGAGCCAGCGCCAAGGCCAGCACGATGAACAGGCCATGGCCGAGAAAACGTGCGACCGGCACCTGTTGCTGGCGCACGGCAAAGCCTGCGAACACCAGCAATCCAACGGAAATCAAAGCCAGCCAGCCGAGGTGGCCGTAGCTTAGCGCCCATCCGTAACCGAGGCTGAGAAGCGCCAGATAGAGCCATGGCAAAGCCTTCATCGAAAGTCCCTGTGCAAATTTGTGGAAGGGCTTTCTACACGGGTGGGGGCGTGGGGACAAGTGAAGCTGTGGCGGAATGTGGGGACGGCAAACAAACCCTCGCCACACACAAATCCCATGTGGGAGCGAGCCTGCTCGCGAAAGCGGTCGGACAGACAACATTGATGTCGACTGATCCGCCGTCTTCGCGAGCAGGCTCGCTCCCACATGGGATTTGTGTAGCGCTTGGGATCAGCGCAAGTTAAGTTTCGCCGCAGCACGTTCGGTGATTTCCGTGCGCAGCTTCAGCGATGGCGCGGCACGCAAACGTGCTTCATCGACAATCGCACCCGGCGCAGTCTCCGGGGTGCCCGCGTTGAACGGCGGCGCCGGGGCATATTCCAACTGCAACTGGATCAGTTGCGCCGCGTCGGCCCCCACCAACTCTTCAGCCAGCACCAAGGCAAAATCGATCCCCGCCGTAATCCCGCCACCGGTAAACAGATTACCGTCACGCACCACCCGATCCTTCACCGCGATCGCGCCCAGCGTCGGCAGCAGATCGTGATACGCCCAATGCGTAGTCGCGCGTTTGCCTTGCAGCAAACCCGCTGCGCCGAGGACCAGCGAACCGGTGCACACCGATGTCACATACTTCGCCTGAAGGGCCTGGCGTTTGATGAAATCCAGTGTCTGCGCGTCTTCCATCAACGGCCCGACACCGCCGCCACCGGGAATGCAGATCACATCCAGACACGGGCAATCCGCGAACGTCGTGGTCGGTTTCAACAACAGGCCGGTGCTGGCAGTGACCGGCATCAAATCCTTCCAGATCAGATGTACCTGCACGCCCGGCAACGAGGCGAGCACGTCGTAAGGGCCGGTCAGGTCAAGTTGCTGAACCTGTGGAAACAACAGAAAACCGATCTGCAACGTCATCGTTCTTGCTCCATGAAAAAGGGTGGACGGCTTCACTGTAGGCGCGTAGGTTCTGGCGCATACGCCAATTACCCCACGAATTACGCCAAATGCCCAAAGCCATCCACGTACTCGCGTTTGCCAACATGCAGATCCTCGACGTCACCGGGCCGTTGCAAGTATTCGCTTCTGCCAACGACATCGCCCGTCAGCGCGGCTTGCCGATCCCTTATGCGCCGAGCGTGATCGCAAGCGGTGGCGGGGCGGTGATGTCGTCGGCGGGTCTGGCGGTGTTGGCCGAGCCGTTGCCTGAAGCGCCCAGCGATACGTTGATCATCGCCGGTGGTTGGGGCATTTATCCGGCGGCTGAAGATGTGCTGCTGGTGGGTTGGGTGCGCGAGCACTGCGGCAAGTGTCGACGCGTGGCGTCAGTGTGTACTGGTGCTTTTCTATTGGCGGCCAGCGGCTGGCTCGACGGTCGACGCGTGGTTACCCACTGGACTCGCTGCGAGCAACTGGCGCAGCAGCATCCGAATCTGCACGTTGAGGCGAATCCGATTTTCATCAACGACGGCCCGGTGTGGACCTCGGCGGGTGTCACCGCTGGCATCGATCTGGCCTTGGCGATGGTTGAAGAGGACCTGGGCAGCGACATTGCTTTGGACGTCGCCCGGCATCTGGTGGTGTTCCTTAAGCGCCCGGGCGGACAATCGCAGTTCAGCGTCACCTTGTCGTTGCAGAATAAAGGCAATCGTTTTGATGAGCTGCACGCGTGGATCGCCGAGAACCTTACCTGCGACCTCGGCATTCCGACCCTCGCCGAGCAGGCGGGCATGAGCGAACGCAGTTTCGTCCGCCACTACCGAGCCGACACGGGGCAGACCCCGGCGCGAGCGATCGAACTGATCCGCGTCGAGACGGCGCGGCGCCTGCTCAGCGACACTGGCCTGCCAGTCAAACGCATCGCGGCCAATTGCGGGTTTGGGAGCGAAGAAACGCTACGGCGCAGTTTCCTGCGCGCTATTGGCGTAACGCCGCAGGCTTATCGGGAGCGGTTTTCGGTCGGTGGTGTGACGAATTTTTCAAAGGTTTGACCCCCCCCTTCGACTCCTTGGGAAAGTACTTCCTATGATTTTTTCTAGTTGGTATCTCCATGTAATACCAAAGCCTCGTAGTTGCTGCCGAGTTCACAGTCACGCAAGAGGTTGTTCCATTCATCTTCAGATTTGATTCGACGCGTTTCGTAAATGACAAAAAGAAAATTTTTCCAATCCGATGAGACGTAGCCTCTCGTATCGGCAAGGATTTCGTCGGCAATGCGTTTTACATCAGATATGTCGTTGACGAACTTATATTCGATAAGGGTTTTTATTGAGGGGATGCCGGAGTCGGGTTCGAAGCTTTTGATGGGTTTGTTTATTCTGGGCTTTCGTTTTAGTTTAGGGTAGTGACATTTAAGTATTGATTCAATTCGCTCATGTACATCTGCCTCTTTTTGAGGAGGGGTTTCGTAATTTTTGGGGTCGCAAATTGGGTAGAGAGTACGACTTATCATTTTTTTGAGTTTGAAAAGCTTCGTCCGGTGTTGGCTATGTATGCCGTAGCTTTCGATGATTATGTCCAAGTGCATTTGTAAATTTTCAATCCATACTAGGTAAGGTTCTTCGTGGCCTAGTTTGTTTTCCGTTAAATTCCCGGTTTTTGCTTTTTGGTACATTGCCTCTACGATTTTGTGCTCGCTGATTAATTGAAGTTGCTCTAGTAAATTGAGCATTTGAATAAATGCTTTGTCCACGAATCGGCAGGCAATAATGTTGTACTCATTATCTGGATTGTGATGGTGCTTATAGCAATAATTTAAGAAGGCATTGTTGGCTTCTCTGAAGCATGACTCTATTGAAAGGATTGCGGTTGATGGGTTGAATTTCATTGTGACTCTCATGGTGCGTTTGGGGTGGTGTCCAACTGCTGAATTTCTATCAGATCATGAGTGTGCTAGTTTCTAAATTTTACGTATTAGGCTGATTTGGGATTTTTCCAAGTATTGTTTCATCCACTCAAGCTTTGGTCGAACTTTATGATCCCAAGGATAGTCGGGAATTTGTGAGTTGACTTTTTGTAATAGCTTGTTTGTCAGGTTTTGATGAGAGATTGTGCCGTCTCCCCATGGTATTTCACCTTCCATTTCAAGAATATATAGAGGGTTCAGTATGAAGTCTTCTCCATCTCTAATTGAAATGGATGGGATGTAGCTTCTTTTGGGTAGGTGTCCGTAATGGGGGCTGGTCTCTCCAAAAACTTCAGAGTAAATTTTGTTTTCATGCTCCAATAAGTTGGCGCCG
This sequence comes from Pseudomonas sp. RU47, assembly GCF_004011755.1. GTDB lineage: Bacteria > Pseudomonadota > Gammaproteobacteria > Pseudomonadales > Pseudomonadaceae > Aquipseudomonas. The sequence continues at coordinate 2,155,704 of NZ_CP022411.1, forward strand.
AACATTGGGTCTATAAGGATTCTCGGTGTCACGGCTTTTTTTGATTCGAGTTCGTAAGCACGGTCGACTGCAGGGCCAAAAAAACTCATATCGTCAAAAAATACGTCACCGCAAGTAATTCCTCCTCTGACAATGTAACCGGCGTTGAATAGCTCTAAAACAATGTTTGAGCTGTTGAATAATGCTACTTGAAATAGTTTATTGATGTCTTTTCGGTTGTCAGTAATGCCAGGTTTGTATTTGTAAAATATGAACGTGCAATCCGAGAAGCTGTACAGTTTTCGCGTATAGGCTACATAGCCTTTTGAGCTTTCACGATCTTGATTGTCCAAGATCGAGTTGTGAAAAATGGTATGGATGTTGTATTTCTCTTCAAAACCTGTTGTGTTCTTTGATCCTAGGATGTCAATAAATATTGCGATTGTTTGTTCGTACTCTGGTGCATTCATAGTTACCTAATCCTGAAATTATTTGTTTTGTTTGATTCTAGTTTTCTTTAGCCTCGGCTTCCGCCACCTGATTGAAATACTTGGTCCGATCCGGGGTGAACGTCACCACCATCTTCGTCCGCGAACAGGTCAGCGAGCGCTCCGCAGTCAAATCGATATCCAGATTCTCGCCACGCAAGCCTTGCCACTGAGCGAGGTACTTCAGCGAGCCGTACTTTTCGTTTTTCTTCAGGCTGCGGCTCACACCACCTTTCCAGCCGAGCACCGGCAGTTCGTCGGCGAGGCATTTTTGTGCGAGGTCGGGGAAGCGGATTGCGCGCTGGCGGCCGATTTCCCAGCATTTGATCAGGCCTTTGTCCGCGGCTTCCCAGAGTTGGGTGCGGGTCAGGCCGCTGCGAAGGGGCGTATCGATGGTGCGCTGGACGTGCTGAGACATTCTGGTTCCTTGAATTCGGGTTTTATTGGACAGCTCCGCTGTGCCCGTTGCGGTGGATGGTAGGGGCGGATGTAACGGCTGGCAACAAGGTATTTCGGGGTGTAAGTGCAAGTTACGAGGGTGGCTTTGCGTGGCGTTTGTGAGTTTTTTGCAGGCATTGATTTACACAAAGTGTCGCCGCAGGTAACCGGTGCAGGGGGCAGCGCCGAAATTCGGCGCTGGGTTATGAGTGTGGTGTGTAGTCCGGCTTCCTACAAATGGCGTTTAAAGTACGATTTATCTGACAGACGCTGACGAAGAACCGGACGACATCAAGGCTGCCACTCACTCTTTTCCCCGCTCAAACGTCGATCCAGAAAGCTCGCCGCACTGATCAACGCCAGATGCGTCAGCGCTTGCGGCGTGTTACCCAAATGCCGGCCATGGCTGTCGAACTCCTCGGCGTACAACCCCAGCGGGTTGGCGTACCTGAGCAATTGTTCAAACTCCAGATGCGCTTTTTCCACCTGCCCGGCGCGGGCCAGGCATTCGACGTACCAGAACGAACACGCCGCAAACGCGCCTTCGGTGCCGGCCAGGCCATCGATATTGCTGTCGTCATTGCGGTAGCGATAAACCATCCCATCACGGACCAAGGTCTTTTCGATGGCTTCGAGGGTCGAGAGCCAGCGCGGATCCTTGGCGCTGACGAAACGCACCAACGGCATCAGCAACATCGAGCCATCCAGTGCGGTGCCGCCCTTGTACTGAACGAAATGCCCGCGTTCTTCGTTCCAGAAGTTGTCCCAGATATCGGCGTAGATCGCCTGCCGGGTCTGGTCCCACTGCGCGAACGGTGCGGGCAGCGAGCGTTTCGAGGCCAAACGAATCGCCCGGTCCAGCGCTACCCAGCACATCAACCGCGAGTGCAGAAAGTGGTGCTGTTCACCGCGCATCTCCCAAATGCCTACATCCTTGGTCTGCCACGTCTCACAAACTTGATCGACGACTTCGCGCACGTGTTTCCAGCCCTCGTGGGAAATCGCGTCACCATATTTGTTGACCAGATACACCGCGTCCATCAGCTCGCCGAAGATGTCGAGCTGGATCTGGTCGTACGCGCCATTGCCGATGCGCACCGGTTTCGCGCCGCCGTGTCCCGACAGGTGATCAAGTTCGGTTTCCGGCAATTCCTGTTGTCCGTCGATGGCGTACAGAATATTCAGTTTCATCGGTTGCCCGTGGCAATCGCTGACCCGTCCGCGCAGCCAGCCCATATAGGCGTTGGCTTCGCCGACGAAACCCAGGCGCATGAACGCGTACACCGTGAACGAGGCGTCGCGGATCCAGGTGTAGCGATAATCCCAGTTGCGCTCGCCGCCCGGTGTTTCCGGGAGCCCGAAGGTAGCGGCGGCGAGAATCGCGCCGTGTTTGCGCGAGGTCAGCAGCTTGAGCGCCAGTGCCGAGCGGTTGACCATTTCGCGCCAGCGTCCGCGGTAAATCGACTGACCGATCCAGTCGCGCCAGAACTTCAGGGTGCGTTCCATGCACAAGTGTCCGGCGCCTTCGGCGAATCGTGGATCATCGGTGGCACCGAGCATGAACGCTGCCGTTTCATCTTGTTTGAGCGTGAATTTCGCCACCGCCGCTTGCGCGTCAATCTGCATCGGCTGGTCCGAAGCCAGGCGCAATGACGGTTGGCCAGCAGCGCTGAACGTCACGTCTTGTTGATCCATCTGTGCTCGGGTGTCGGCTCGTGCGTAATCGTGGCGCACGGCGCAGCGCATCGTGAAAGTCGCCGAGCCGCTCACGACGCGAACCCGCCGCATCAGTAGCGGCAGTGTGTCGTCACTGTCTCCGATGGGCAGCAGATCGGTCACTTCCACCACCGCCCGCTCACTCAGCCAGCGGGTTTGCAGGACGTTGGTGTCAGGCAGGTAAATCTGCTCGCGGCGCGCGTCGGGCAAGTCCGGGGCCAACTGGAAAATCCCCGCGTCGGGAGTATCCAGCAGCGAGCAGAAAATCGACGGGCTGTCGAACTCCGGCCAGCAGAAAAAATCCACGCTGCCTCGGTCGTTGATCAGCGCCGCACTGCGCATGTCGCCGATGATGCCGTGGGCATCGATGGCGCTTTGTCGTTCCTGGTGATGCTCAGCCATTGCCGCGAAACTCCGGATAGAGGCTCATGCCGCCGTCGATGAACAGGGTGGTGCCAACGATGTAATCAGAGGCATCCGAGGCGAGGAAAACCACCGCGTTGGCAACGTCTTCGACCTCGCCGATGCGGCCATAGGGAATCAGTTCCAGCAGCTTTTCAGCGGCCGCGCCTTCGGTGGCTTGTTGATTGATTGCCGTGCGAATGGCTCCCGGGGCGATGCCGTTGATGCGGATGCGTTGGTGGCTGACTTCCTGCGCGAGCGTCTGCATCAACTGATCGACGCCACCCTTGGATGCGGCGTAATTGACGTGCCCGGCCCAGGGAATGCGCTGGTGCACCGAACTCATGTGGATGATCTTGCCGGCCGCGCGGGACACGCCTTCGCGAATGCCCTGGCGATTGAAGATCCGCAGGGCGGCGCGGGCGCAGAGAAACTGGCCGGTGAGGTTGACGCCGATCACCGCGTTCCAGTCGTCGAGGGTCATGTCCACGGCGGCGGCGTCTTTTTGCATCCCGGAATTGGCGATCAGAATGTCCAGCGAGCCGAAGGCATCGATGGCCGCAGCGAACAGCCGTTCAACCTCGTCTTCTTTCGACACATCGGCGCCGATGGCGATGGCTTGGCCACCGTCAGCAGTGATCTGCCGGGCCAGTGCTTCGGCCGGTTCTGCCTGGCGGTTGTAGTTGATGACCACCGCCGCGCCGGCTGCGGCCAGGGCTTTGGCGGCCGCGTGGCCGATGCCGGAGCTGGCGCCGGTGATCAGGGCTACTTGTCCGGTGAGGGAGATGTGCATGCGGTGGCGCGCCTTGAGTGAGGGCTTATTTAGCTGACCGGCGGCTGACGCTGAGAGTTCATTCGGCAGAAAGGGCTGTGGTGATTTCGTAGACGCTTTCGCGAGCAGGCTCGCTCCCACAGGGGATTTGTGTACACCGCTGATTCAGTGTGGGAGCGAGCCTGCTCGCGAAAGGGCCTTCACATTCCACCAACAATTCCCCGCTTCCCCGACATCCGACCCTATGGCAACTTGGCGGCCCTTGATGAGGCCGCAGTCTATGGCAAACCCCTACCGCGAATTGTTCAACGCCCCCGGCGCACGAAATTTTGTGCTGGCCGGGATGATCGCGCGCATGCCGATCTCCATGACCGGCATCGGCGTGATCACCATGCTTTCTCAGTTGAAGGGTGGCTACGCTTTGGCTGGTGGCGTGGCGGCGACATTTGCCCTCGCCACGGCGTTTTGTGCTCCGCAGGTTTCAAGGCTGGTGGACCGTTTCGGTCAAGGGCGGATTCTGCCGGTATCGGCGTTGATCGGCGGCGGCGCACTGCTGATGTTGCTGCTGTGCACGCGGTTACAGGCGCCGAACTGGACGCTGTTCATCTTCGCCGCACTGGCTGGTTGCATGCCGAGCATGTCGGCGATGGTGCGCGCACGCTGGACCGAGATCTATCGCGGTCAGCCGCAATTACAGACCGCGTATGCGCTGGAATCGGTGCTTGATGAGGTCTGCTTTATTGTCGGTCCGCCGCTGTCGGTGGGCTTGTGCGTGGCGGTGTTTCCCGAGGCCGGGCCGCTGGCGGCTTTGCTGGCGCTGGCGATCGGCGTGACGGCGTTCGTCGCCCAGCGCAGCACCGAGCCGCCGGTGCACCCGCATGCGTGCGAACATCAAGGCTCGATCATTGGTTCGACTGACGTTCAGTTACTGCTGGCGCTGATGATCGCCATGGGCGTTATCGTCGGTGTCATCGATGTGGTCAGCGTCGCGTTTGCCCAACAACAGGGGCAACCGGCGGCGGCGAGCATCGTGCTGTCCGTGTACGCCATCGGCTCGTGCCTGGCCGGCATCGCTTTCGGGGCAATGCGTTCGAAATTGCCATTGCCGCAGTTGTTCCTGTACGGCGGCGTGGCGACGGCGGTGACGACGTTACCGCTGTTGCTGGCGAGCAATATTTTTGGCTTGTCGCTGGCCGTGTTCGTTGCCGGGTTGTTCTTCTCGCCGACGCTGATTGTGGCGATGGCGTTGATTGAACGCATTGTGCCAGCGGCCAAACTCACCGAAGGGTTGACCTGGCTGGTGACCGGTTTGAGTATCGGCGTGGCGGTGGGTGCTGCTGGCGCCGGCGCGCTGGTCGATGCCTTCGGAGCGCGCAGCGGATTCTGGCTGGCGATCGCGGCCGGGGCGGTGGTGCTGGGCTCGGCGATACAGAGTTACCGCCATCTGAAATGAAATCACCATTGTGGGAGCGAGCCTGCTCGCGAAAGCGGTGTGTCAGGCAACATTCAGATTGAATGTGAAATAGCTTTCGCGAGCAGGCTCGCTCCCACAGGATTTGCAGTGTTACCAGCCCCGTCCCGAGTTGACCCAGAAATTCACTGACAGTGAAGTCGACACCGATTCCACCTGATGGAACCAGCCCTCCGGCAAAAACAGCAAATCCCCAGCCTCCAGCGTTACGCGCAGGAAGGTCACGTCCCGAGCAGCGGGGAAGCGCTCGTAGTCCGGCGCATCGGGGTTGAAATCACAACCATCCAGACCGCCCTTGGGCGCCGTCGACCAGGTGCCCAAGGCTTCACGATGATGCGGCGCAGCGAGGGTGAATTTCTTCTGCCCCCAGACCTGCGCGAAGAGGTTGTCGGTGTCGTCACGATGCAACGGCGTCAACGTGCCTTTCGGCCCGATCCAGATACGCGGCGGGATGAATAACGAGGCGTCGAAGTAGGCCGGGTATTTGATCTGTTGCATCAACTGCGCCGGCAGGATGTTGTTGCCCATGTAGGCGGGTGGTTCGCCATTCGCACCCTTGACCGCCGGTTGATCCAGCGAGGCGATGAAGTCGGCCATCGACGTGGAGCGAAAATCACGTTCGGTGGAGAAGGTCTTCTTCACGTAGTCGCCATGGCGGGTGATGCCTTGCAGCTCGGCGAAATGCACCAGCGATTCTTCACGGCTGAGCTTGAACAGTGGCCAGTCGTGCAGCGCATTGCTGACCACCACCGGAATGCCATTGGGCAGGTAGCGGCTTTTGAATTCGGCGACCGACAGATCACTGCGGGAAAGGCGTTCGATGCTGCTTTGGGTCGGCAGGCTGGCGGTGAGTTTTTCACTGAAGCGTGGCGGGGTCGGGTAGCGCTTGTTCATGTCGACTTTTTCCGCCACGGCGCGACCGTGCATCGCATGTTCGATGATCTGCGGCAGCATCGTTGCCAGGCCCATGTTGCCGCCGATCTTCAGGCGCCCGCTGGCGAACAGCTCTTCGACGTTGGCCATGCCGCTCATGATCCCGAGGAAATCGCGCTCGGCGACTTCAATGGTCACGTCCGGGCTGGCGTGGCGTCCGGGCACGGTGCGGCTGCTGGCCTTGACCTCGGACCAGTAGGCCTGCTGCGGACCAAACACGAATTGAAAAACGCCTTCGATGCCGACGGCGCCGGCATTGGCGAACAGTTTGCCCAGGATGCTCTGCAGGTCCACGGTGATCCCTCATTATTGGTTTTGGCCTGAACAGTTAACGAGCGCCTGTTGGGGGAATTTACTGGTCGATGACTAATTTACCCGGCGTGGGATCCGTCTCTCTCTACAGATGAATTTTTCGAGGAAAGCGTGGTGACCAAGCTGACCCTGCTGTGCCTGCCGTATTCCGGCGCCAGTGCCATGGTCTACAGCCGCTGGCGGCCGAAACTGCCGCAGTGGCTACACTTGCAACCGGTTGAGCTGCCGGGACGTGGCGCACGTTTTGGTGAGCCGCTGCACACCGACATGCGTGGGCTGGCGATGCAGCTGGCCAAGGAATTGCGCCCGACACTCAACGCCCCTTATGCGCTGTTCGGCCACAGCCTGGGCGCGTTGCTGGCCTGCGAAATGGCGCACGCCCTGCGTGCGCTGGGTTGCCCGGAACCGGTGGCGCTGTTCGCTTCCGGCACGGCGGCGCCGACCCTGCGTGCCGATTACGATCGCGGCTTTGCCGACCCCAAGACCGACGCCGAGTTGATCGAACAACTGCGCACGCTCAATGGCACCAGCGAGGAAGTGCTGGCCAACGAAGAGCTGATGAGCCTGACCTTGCCGATCCTGCGCGCGGATTTTCAACTGTGCGGCAAGTTCGAGCCGCTGGCGCGACCGCTGCTCAACTGCCCGGTGCATGTGCTCGGCGGCAAGGCTGATCGTGCCACCACTGAGCAATTGATCGGCTGGAGCAAGGAAACCCGCGGCAGTTTCTCGGTGGACATGCTCGCCGGCGGGCACTTCTTTATTCATGAGCATGAAGCCAAAGTGCTCAAGGTGATCAAGGATCAGCTCGATGTGCATCATCGCCGCCACGCCATGGTCGCGACTGCCTGAACACCTTATAACCTGTGGGAGCGAGCCTGCTCGCGAAAGCGTCGCAACAGTCAGCATTTTCATTGCCTGACATACCGCTTTCGCGAGCAGGCTCGCTCCCACCTTTGATTTGTGGTGCCCGAGAAATCCCCGCTCTGCCTCCCGCCTGACAGTTCTTCTCATTCGCTAATTTTTCCGGTCTGCATTCGTTTTATAGGGACGACGTGCCTTTGTGCTTCCTGCCTACTGATCCGGATGCTGAGAAATGAATGCTGAAGACTCCCTGAAACTTGCTCGCCGGTTTATCGGGCTACCCCTGGAAAAGCGCCAGATGTTCCTCGCTGCCCTGCAGAGGGAAGGGGTGGATTTTTCCCGGTTTCCGATTCCGACCGGCGTCGAGGCCGAGGATCGGCAGGCGCTGTCTTACGCACAGCAACGCATGTGGTTTCTCTGGCAGCTGGATCCCCAAGGTGGCGCCTATAACCTGCCGGGCGCGGTACGGCTCAATGGCCGCTTGAACCTGGCGGCACTGGAGCAAGCCTTCGCCAGCCTGGTCGAGCGTCACGAAACCCTGCGTACGGTGTTCCAGCGCCAGGCCGATGACAGTCTGCTGCAAGTGCCGGCCAGCGCGCCGCTGGTGATCCGCCATGAAGACTTCAGCGCGCTGCCGGCCGGCGAGCGTGAGCAGGCTGTGGTGCAGGCCGCCGAGCAACAGTCGGTGTTGCCATTCGATCTGGCCGTGGGTCCGCTGCTGCGGGTGACGTTGCTCAAGCTCGCCGATCAGGAGCATGTGCTGCTGCTGACCTTGCACCACATCGTCTCCGATGGCTGGTCGATGAACGTGCTGATCGACGAATTCATTCGTTGCTATGACGCATTCGATGCCTGTCAGCCGCCGCAACTGGCCGCGCTGCCGATCCAGTACAGCGACTACGCCTTGTGGCAGCGCCGTTGGCTGGAGGCGGGCGAACAGGCGCGTCAACTCGATTACTGGCAGGCGCAACTGGGCAACGAACACCCGGTGCTGGAGCTGCCGCTGGATCATTCGCGTCCGGCGATGCCGAGCTATCGCGGCACTCGCTATGAGTTCGCTGTCGATGAACAACTGGCCGGGCAACTGCGCAACACCGCGCAGCAGCATCAAGTCACGTTGTTCATGCTCTTGCTCGGTGCCTTCAACGCGCTGCTGCATCGCTACACCGGGCAGACCGACATCCGTGTCGGCGTGCCGATTGCCAACCGCAACCGTGGCGAAATCGAAGGGCTGATCGGCTTCTTCGTCAACACTCAAGTGCTGCGTACCCAACTGGACGGGCAGACCCGGGTCGACGATCTGCTGCGCGCCGTCAAGGACACCGCGCTCGGCGCTCAGGCGCATCAGGATCTGCCGTTCGAGCAACTGGTCGAAGCGCTGAAGCTGGAACGCAGCCTCAGTCACACGCCGCTGTTTCAGGTGATGTACAACCACCAGCCGCAAGTAGCGGACATCGCCAGCATCCGCACTGCCTCCGGTCTACTGCTGAACAGCCTCGACTGGCAGAGCCGTACCACCCAGTTCGACCTGACCCTCGATACCTACGAGAAGGGCGGCAAGCTGCATGCGTCGCTGACGTACGCCAGCGACTTGTTCGAGCCGGCGACCATCGAGCGCATGGCGCGCCACTGGTTGCGCTTGCTCACGGCCATGGTTGCCGATCCGTCGCAACGCGTCGGCGAATTGTCGCTGCTGGAGGCTGATGAACAGCACATGCTGGTGCACGACTGGAACAACGTCCACGCGGTTTACCCGACCGAAACACCGATCCATCAACTGATCGAAGCGCAGGTTGCGCGCACGCCGAATGCGCCTGCACTGGTGTTCGGTGAGCAGACGCTGAGCTACGCCGAACTGGATGCCCGGGCCAACCGCCTCGCGCATTTACTGGGTGAACAAGGCGTGCGGGACGACAGTCTGGTCGGCGTTTGTGCTCTGCGTTCGGTGGAAATGGTTGTGGCGCTGCTGGCGATTCTCAAGGCTGGCGGCGCTTATGTGCCACTGGATCCGGAGTACCCGCAGGAACGTCTGGCGTACATGATCGAGGACAGCGGCATCACCTTGCTGCTGACCCAGGATGCTTTGCTGGCATCGCTGCCGACTGACGGCGTGCAGGTCATCACGCTGGATCAGCCGGGCCTGCTCGACCGCTACAGCGATAGCCGCCCGAACGTCAGCGTTGATCCGCTGAACCTGGCCTATGTGATTTACACCTCGGGTTCCACCGGCAAACCGAAAGGCGCCGGCAACAGCCACGCGGCGCTGGTCAACCGCTTGTGCTGGATGCAGGAAGCGTACGCGATCGACGCCAGCGATTCGGTGTTGCAGAAAACCCCGTTCAGCTTTGACGTTTCGGTCTGGGAATTCTTCTGGCCGCTGCTGACCGGCGCGCGTCTGGTGGTTGCCGCGCCAGGTGCGCACCGCGATCCGCTGCAACTGATCGACATCATCAACCGCCACGGTATCAGTACGTTGCACTTTGTGCCGTCGATGTTGCAGGCGTTCATTCATGAGGCGGGTGTCGAAAGCTGCGTGGGCCTCAAGCGCATCGTCTGCAGCGGTGAAGCATTGCCGCTGGATGCGCAACTGCAAGTCTTCGCCAAACTGCCGAACGCTGGCCTCTACAACCTCTACGGCCCGACCGAAGCGGCGATCGACGTAACTCACTGGACCTGCGTTGACGAGGGCGCCGACAGCGTGCCGATCGGCCGGCCGATCGCCAACCTGCGCACCCACGTCCTTGATGCTGAGTTGCTGCCGGTGCCAAGTGGCGTGGCTGGCGAACTGTATCTGGGCGGCGCCGGTCTCGCGCGCAGTTATCACCAGCGTCCGGCGCTGACCGCCGAGCGGTTTGTGCCGTGCCCGTTCCACGACGGCGCGCGCCTGTATCGCACCGGTGACCGTGTGCGTCAGCGTGCCGACGGGGTGATCGAATACCTGGGTCGTCTCGACCATCAAGTGAAACTGCGCGGTCTGCGCATCGAGCTGGGTGAAATCGAAACCCGCCTGATGCAGCATCCGCTGGTGCGCGAAGCGGTGGTGCTGGTGCAGGGGGGCAAACATCTGGTCGCGTATCTGGTGCTGGAACAGGCTCAGCCGGACGAGCAGTGGCAGCAGGACGTCAAGGCGTGGCTGCTCGGCAGCCTGCCGGAATTCATGGTGCCGACCTACCTGATGACGCTGGAAAAACTGCCGGTAACGGCCAACGGCAAACTCGATCGCAAAGCCTTGCCGCAACCGGACGCCGCGCCGCAACAGGCGTTCGTTGCGCCGCAGGATGCGCTGCAAAAAGCCCTGGCGGCGATCTGGGAGGACGTGCTCGGCCTTGAGCGCGTCGGCCTCGAAGACAACTTCTTCGAACTGGGCGGCGATTCGATCATCTCGATTCAAGTGGTCAGCCGTGCGCGGCAGGCCGGGATTCGCGTCAGTCCGCGTGACCTGTTCCAGTATCAAACGGTGCGCAGCCTTGCGCTGGTCGCCACGCTGGATAATCAGACCTTGGTGGATCAGGGGCCGGTGACCGGCGACGCCGTGCTCGGGCCAATTCAACAGCATTTCTTCAGCCGCGCGATGCCGCTGCGTGAGCACTGGAACCAGTCGTTGCTGCTGACCCCACGCGACACCTTGAACGCGCAGTGGCTCGATGCTGCACTAACCGAGGTGATCAATCATCACGACGCGTTGCGCCTGCGCTTTGTCGAAAGCGCCGACGGCTGGCAGCAAAGCCATGGCCCGTTGGTTGGCAGCGCTGACTTGTGGCAGCGCGATGCCGAGTCCGCAGAACAGCTGCAGACGCTGTGCAACGAAGCCCAGCGCAGCCTCGATTTGCAGAACGGTCCGCTGTTGCGTGCATTGCTGGTGACGCTGGCCGATGGCACTCAGCGCCTGAACCTGATCATTCACCACTTGGCGGTGGACGGCGTTTCCTGGCGCGTGCTGCTGGAAGATTTGCAACAGGCTTACGAGCAGCGCTCGGCGGGCGGCGGCATTCAGTTGCCGGCCAAGACCAATGCCTTCCAGAACTGGACCGCGCGTCTGGAAAGCGCCACTGCACGCTTCGATGAACAACTGGATTACTGGAAAACCCAGCATCAAGGTGCGCAGGATCTGCCGTGCGAACGTCCCGATGGCAGCCTGCAAAACCTGCACAGCGAGAAAATCGAATGGCGCCTCGACGCCGAGCGTACCCGTCAGTTGCTGCAACAGGCGCCGGCGGCGTATCGCACGCAAGTCAATGACCTGCTGTTGACCGCACTGGCGCGCACCATCAGTCGGTGGAGCCAGCAGCCCGGCACGTTGATCGAACTCGAAGGCCATGGCCGCGAAGACCTCTTCGATGACATCGACCTGACCCGCACCGTGGGCTGGTTCACCAGTTTGTTCGCGGTCAAGCTGACGGCCGCCGACGATCTCGACGGGTCGATCAAGTCGATCAAGGAGCAACTGCGCGCCGTGCCGGACAAAGGTCTGGGCTACGGCGTGCTGCGTTATCTGGCGGCACCGGCGGTGCGCGCCGAACTGGCGGAGTTGGCGCCGCCACGGATTACCTTCAACTACCTCGGCCAGTTCGATCGTCAGTTCGACGACGCGGCGCTGTTCGTGCCGTCCGCTGAAACCAGCGGCGTTGCGCAGGATCCGGCAGCGCCGTTGGCCAACTGGCTGACGCTGGAAGGCCAGGTCTATGGCGGTGAGCTGTCGATGAGCTGGGGGTTCAGCCGCGAGATGTTCGACAGCGCGACCGTGCAGTATCTGGTCGATCAATACGCGCTGGAACTGCATGCGCTGATTGAACATTGCTGCACGTTGCAAGTCGCACAGGCAACGCCATCGGACTTCCCGCTGGCGCGCGTGACCCAGGCACAACTGGATGGGTTGCCGGTGCCGGCAGGTCAACTCGATGATGTTTATCCGCTGTCGCCGATGCAACAGGGCCTGCTGTTCCATACCCTTTATGAACAAGCGGCGGGTGAGTACATCAACCAGTTGCGCGTCGACGTGCAAGGTCTCGACCCCGAGCGTTTCCGCGCTGCGTGGCAGGCCACCGTCGATGCGCAGGACATTCTGCGCAGCGGTTTCGTCTGGCAGGGTGAGCTGACGCAGCCGGTGCAGATCGTCCACAAGCAGGTGCAACTGCCATTCAGCACGCTGGACTGGCGCGACCGCGAGGATCAGCCGGCAGCGCTCGCTGCGCTGGCAGATGCCGAGCGCCAGCAAGGTTTTGATCTGAGCTGTGCGCCACTGCTGCGACTGGTTCTGGTGCAGACCGGTGCCGAACAATGGCATTTGATTTACACCCATCACCACATCCTCATGGACGGCTGGAGCAACTCGCAGTTGCTCGGCGAAGTCTTGCAGCGCTACAGCGGGCGCACGCCGGCGAATGGCGGCGGGCGTTATCGCGACTACATCGCCTGGCTGCAACGTCAGGATGGCCAACTGAGTGAAGATTTCTGGAACGGCCAACTGGCCGCCCTGCAAGAGCCGACCCGACTGGCGCGCGCGGCCACCTCTGGCGAGAACCAGAGCGGCCACGGCGATCATTACCTGACACTGGACGTGCAGCGCACCCAGGCGCTGGAAACCTTTGCCCGCCAACAAAAAGTCACCGTCAACACCTTGGTGCAAGCGGCGTGGCTGCTGTTGCTGCAACGCTATACCGGTCACGAAGCCGTGGCGTTCGGTGCGACCGTGGCCGGGCGTCCGGCGGATCTGCCGGGCATTGAGCAGCAGGTCGGTCTGTTCATCAACACCTTGCCGGTGATCGGCGCACCGCGTCCGGATCAAAGCGTTGGCAGCTGGCTGCAAGCGGTACAGGCGCAGAATCTGAGCCTGCGCGACTTCGAACACACGCCACTGGCGGACATCCAGCGTTGGGCCGGACAGGGCGGTGAAGCACTGTTCGACAACATTCTGGTGTTCGAGAACTACCCGATTGCCCAGGCGCTGAGTCAGGCCGGGCAAGGGCTGACATTCGGTGATGTCGGCAACCTCGAACAAACCCATTACGCGCTGAGCGTGGCGGTCACCCTCGGTCAGCAGTTGGCGTTGCACTACAGCTTTGATCGCGGCCAGTTCGCCAGCGATGTCATCGCCGGCATCAGTGCGCACCTGCTGCAATTGCTTGAGCAGTTCGCCCTGTCGGCCGAGCGCAACCTCGGTGAAATCCCTTTGGCGGACGCTCAAGAGCAGGCGCGCCAGCAAGCCGAAAACCACCCGCAGCCGTACCCGGTGGACATCGGCGTGCATCAGCGCATTGCCGCGCTGGCCGCAGAAAATCCGCAGCGCACGGCGGTGATTTTCAATGATCAGCATTTCAGCTACGGCGAAATCGACCAGCGAGCCAATCAACTGGCGCACGCGCTGATCGCCCGTGGCGTCGGCGCGGAAACCCGCGTTGGCGTAGCGCTGCCGCGCAGTGAGTCGGTGATCGTCGCGCTGCTGGCCGTGCTCAAGGCTGGCGGTGCTTATGTGCCGCTGGATACCAGCTATCCGCGCGAACGCTTGGCCTATCTGATCGAAGATTCCGGGCTGGCGTTGTTGATCAGCGACTCGTCGGTGTCGACGCAATTACCGGTCGATGAATCGGTGCCGCTGCTGGAACTGGATCGTCTCGATTTGCGCGAGTTGCCGATCAAGGCGCCGCACGTGCAGCTCGATCCGCACAACCTCGCCTACGTGATTTATACCTCCGGTTCCACCGGCAATCCGAAAGGCGTCAGCGTCGCCCACGGTCCGTTGGCCATGCATTGCCAGGCCATCGGTCAGCGCTATGAAATGCGCGACAGTGACTGCGAATTCCATTTCATGTCGTTCGCCTTCGACGGTGCCCACGAACGCTGGCTGACCAGCCTGACCCACGGTGCGTCGCTGCTGATTCGCGACGACAGCTTGTGGACGCCGGAGCAGACCTACAACGCGATGATCGAACACGGCGTGACCGTGGTCGCCTTCCCGCCGGTGTACCTGCAACAACTGGCCGAACACGCCGAGCGTGTCGGCAATCCGCCGAAAGTGCGTATCTATTGCTTTGGCGGTGATGCGGTGCCGAACGCCAGTTTCGAGCGCGTTAAGCGTGCGCTCGATCCGGACTACATCATCAACGGTTACGGCCCGACCGAAACCGTGGTCACCCCACTGATCTGGAAGGCCGGTCGCGAGGTGCCATGCGGCGCTGCGTATGCGCCAATCGGCAGCCGCATTGGTGACCGTAGCGCTTATGTGCTCGACGCCGATCTGAACCTGCTGCCGCAAGGCATGGCCGGTGAGTTGTACCTTGGAGGTACAGGGCTGGCGCGGGGTTATCTGAACCGTCCGGGGCTGACTGCCGAGCGTTTTGTGGCTGATCCGTTCAGCACCAACGGCGGTTTGCTTTATCGCACTGGCGACCTGGTCCGTCAGCGTGCCGATGGCACGTTCGATTATCTGGATCGCATCGACAATCAGGTGAAAATCCGCGGTTTCCGCATCGAGCTGGGCGAAGTCGAAGCGGCGCTGCAAGCCCTCGACGGCGTACGCGAAGCGGTGGTCGTGGCGCAGGAAGGCAGCGCCGGCAGTGGCAAGCGTCTGGTGGCGTATGTGGTGGGCGATTCCAGCCGTGCCGACTTCACTGACGATCTGCGTGCACAACTCAAGGCGACGTTGCCAGCGCACATGGTGCCGGCGTATGTGCTGCGTCTGGAGCGCATGCCGCTGACGCCGAACGGCAAACTCGATCGCAAGAACCTGCCGAAACCGGACGTCAGCCAACTGCAGCAAACTTACGTTGCACCGCAAACCGCGCTGGAACAGCAACTGGCGACGATCTGGCAGGACGTGCTCAAGCTTGAGCAAGTGGGCGTCAGCGACAACTTCTTCGAGCTGGGCGGCGACTCGATCATTTCGATTCAGGTGGTCAGCCGTGCGCGGCAGGCCGGGATTCGCTTCACGCCCAAAGACCTGTTCCAGCACCAGACCATCGCCGCACTGGCGTTGGTGGCACAGACCGGAGAAGCGCTGCAATTGATCGATCAGCAACCGGTCACCGGCAGCACGGCGTTGCTGCCGATCCATCAGGAATTTTTCGCGCAGGCGATTCCCGATCGTCATCACTGGAACCAGTCAGTGATGCTCAAGCCAACGCAGGCGCTGGACCCGCAGCTGCTGGAACACGCGCTGGATGCGCTAGTGTTGCATCACGACAGCTTGCGCCTGGACTTTGTCGAGCAGGCTGACGGCTGGGGCGCGCAATACCGCGACGTTGCCACGCAAGCCGGCGAGACCATCCTCTGGCAAGTCGATGTGGCTGATCTCGCGGCGCTGGAGGCCCTGGGTGAAAAGGCCCAGCGCAGCTTGCAATTGAGCGGCGGCTCGCTGATTCGCGCGGTGTTGGCGAACCTGGCTGACGGTACGCAACGCCTGTTGCTGATCGTGCATCACCTGGTGGTCGATGGCGTGTCGTGGCGGATTCTGTTCGAGGATCTGCAAAACGCTTATCGGCAGATCCTTGCCGGTAACCCCGTGCAATTGCCGGCCAAGACCAGTGCAGTCAAAGCCTGGGCGGCAGCGTTGCAGGACTATGCGGCAAGCCCAGCGCTGCAAACCGAACTGGGCTTTTGGCAGCAGCAGTTGCAGGGCGCCTCGGCTGCCTTGCCTTATGACCATCCGCACGGCGGGCAGCAACACGATCAGGCGCTGACGATCCGCAGCAAACTGGACAAAGCCCTGACCCGTCAACTCTTGCAGGATGCGCCGCAGGCCTATCGCACGCAGGTCAACGATCTGCTGCTGACGGCGCTGGCGCGAGTGATGGTGCGCTGGACCGGTGACGACAGTGCGCTGGTTTTGCTGGAGGGCCATGGTCGCGAAGACCTCTTCGACAGCATCGACCTGACCCGCACCGTGGGCTGGTTCACCAGTGTGTTTCCGGCGCGTTTGTCGCCGGTTGCTGAGCTGGGCGCTTCGCTGAAACAGATCAAGGAGCAGCTGCGGGCAATCCCGCACAAAGGCATCGGTTTCGGTGCGCTGGCACATCTGGGCGCTGCGCCGTCTCGCGAGGCACTGCAAGGCTTGCCAGCGCCGCGCCTGACCTTCAACTATCTGGGCCAGTTCGACGGCAGCTTCAATGCGGCCGATGAAGCCTTGTTCGCACCGACCAGCGAATCCGGCGGCGCTGAAGTCAACATGCAAGGCCCGCTGGGCAACCCGCTGGCATTGAACGGCAAAGTCTTCGGCGGCGAACTGGATTTGAGCTGGACTTACAGCGGCGCCATGTTTGACGCGGCGACCATCCAGCGTCTGGCCGATGATTATGTGCAGGAACTGACGGTGCTGATCGGCCACTGTTGCGACAGCGGCAACCGTGGTGTAACGCCGTCGGACTTCCCGCTGGCGCAACTGTCGCAAGCGCAACTGGATGCGCTGGTGCTGGAACCGCAAGGCATCGATGACATCTATCCGCTGTCGCCGATGCAGCAAGGCATGTTGTTCCACACCTTGCTCGAACACGGCAATGGCGACTACATCAACCAGATGCGCCTCGACGTCGATGGCGTCGACCCGCAGCGTTTCCGCGCGGCCTGGCAAGCAGTGGTGGATGCCCACGATATTCTGCGCAGCGGATTCTTCTGGCAGGGCGACTTGCCGCAACCGGTGCAAGTGGTGCAGCGGCAGGTGGACGTGCCGTTCAGCGTGCTCGACTGGAACGGCAAGGTTGATCTGGAGGCGGCGCTGCAAACCCTTGCTGACGAGGAGCGAGCGCTGGGCCTGGACCTGACCTGCGCGCCGCTGTTGCGCCTGGTACTGGTGCGCACAGCGACTGATCGTCATCACCTGATCTACACCAACCACCACATCCTGATGGATGGCTGGAGCAGCGCGCAGTTGCTCGGCGAAGTGCTGCAGCACTATCGCGGCGAAGCGGTGCCACGTCCGGCGGGTCGCTATCGTGATTACATCGGTTGGCTGCAACGTCAGGATGCAACGGCGGCTGAAGCCTATTGGCTGGCGGCGCTGGAACCTCTGCACGAGCCGACGCGTCTGGCCAATGCCATTGCACGGCCAGTCGACGCTTTGCCGAATGTCGGTTATGGCGACCATTACCAAGTGCTGGACGCTGATCTGAGCGTACGTCTGGGTGAATTTGCCCGGGCCTCGAAAGTCACTGTTAACACGCTGGTGCAAGCCGCGTGGCTGTTGCTGTTGCAGCGCTACACCGGCAAGGACTGCGTGGCGTTCGGCGCGACCGTGGCCGGGCGTCCGGCGGATCTGCCGGGAGCCGAGGAGCAGATCGGTCTGTTCATCAACACCTTGCCAGTGGTGGCCGCGCCGCAAGCGCAGCAGAGTCTGGCCAGTTGGCTGCAAGCCGTGCAGGCGCAGAACCTCGCTTCACGCGAGTTCGAACACACGCCGCTGGCGGACATTCAGCGCTGGGCCGGGCAGGGCGGTGACGCACTGTTCGACAGCCTGATGGTTTTCGAGAACTATCCGATTGGCGAAGCGCTGGAGCGCGGCGCGCCGCAGGGTTTGCGTTTTGGTGCAGTGGTCAATCAGGAACAGACCAACTATCCGCTGACTTTGCTGGTGAGCATGGGCGCGCAACTGTCGGTGCATTTCAGCTATCAGCGCGACAGCTTCGCCCCGGCCAGCGTGGCGCAGTTGGGCGCGAGTCTGCAGCGTTTGCTGACGCAGATGGCTGCAGCAGGTGAACGCTCGTTGAGCGAGTTGAACCTGATCGACAACGGCCCAAGTGTCGAGACCGACTTCGTCACCGAGCTGTGCATTCATCAAGGCATTGCCCGCCAAGTGGCAGCAACCCCGGATGCGCTGGCGGTGACCTTCGCCGATACGCGACTGACCTACGCCGAACTGGACGCGCAAGCCAACCGTCTGGCGCACAAGCTGATCGAGTTGGGTGTCGGCCCGGAAGTGCGCGTGGGCGTGGCGATGCCGCGTTCCGAGCAGTTGCTGATTGCCTTGCTGGCGGTGCTCAAGGCCGGTGGCGCCTATGTGCCGCTGGACCCGGATTATCCGGCCGATCGCGTTGCCTACATGCTCGAAGACAGCCGTGCGCGGGTGTTGCTCACCGAGCAAGCGGTCGCTGCGACGCTGAGCGTGCCGGGCGATACGCAAGTGCTGCTGATGGATCAGGTTTCGCTGAGCGGTTACTCAGATGTCGCGCCGCAAACGGCGGTGCAGCCGGACAACCTCGCCTACGTCATCTACACCTCCGGTTCCACCGGCAAACCGAAAGGCGTGGCGATTGCTCACCGCAACGTCATGGCGCTGATCGACTGGTCGGCCAAGGTCTACAGCCGCGACGACATCCAGGGCGTGCTGGCCACGACTTCGGTGTGCTTCGACCTGTCGGTGTGGGAGCTGTTTGTCACGTTGGCCAACGGCGGTTCGCTGATCATCGCGCGCAATGCTTTGGAGCTGGCAAACCTGCCGGCTCGCGATCAGGTGCGTCTGATCAACACCGTGCCATCGGCGATCGCTGCGCTGCAACGCGCCGGGCAGATTCCGGCGAGCGTGCGCATCATCAACCTGGCGGGTGAGCCGCTCAAACAAGGGCTTGTCAACGCGTTGTATCAGCAGTCGACAGTCGAGCATGTCTACGACCTGTACGGTCCGTCGGAAGACACCACCTATTCGACCTGGACCCGCCGCATCGCCGGTGGTCAACCGCGCATCGGTCGTGCTCTTGATCACAGCGTCAGCCATTTGCTCGACGCCGATCTGCAAGCGGTGCCGCAAGGGATTTCGGCGGAGCTGTACTTGTCCGGCGCCGGCATCACCCGCGGTTATCTGGGGCGTGCGGCGATGACCGCCGAGCGCTTTGTGCCGAACCCGTTCGTCGGCAATGGCGAGCGCATGTACCGCACCGGCGACCTGATTCGTGAACGCGAAGAGGGCGCGCTGGAGTACATGGGCCGGATCGACCATCAGGTGAAAATTCGTGGATTCCGCATCGAACTGGGCGAGATCGAGGCGCGATTGCTCGCTCAACCGGCGGTCACCGAAGCGGCGGTGCTGGCCGTTGAAGGAGAGGGCGGTGCGCAACTGGTGGCCTACGTGGTCGCCCCGCAACTGGATCTGTACGACGGCGAAGCGCAACGGCAACTGCGCGACGGACTAAAGACTGGCCTCAAGTCTTCGTTACCTGACTACATGATTCCCGCGCACCTGCTGTTCCTTGAGCAGTTGCCACTGACCCCTAACGGCAAACTCGACCGCAAGGCCCTGCCAGCGGTGGATGCCAGCCAGATGCAGGCCGCGTACGTTGCGCCGCAGAGTGTGCTTGAGCAGCAGGTCGCGGTGATCTGGCAGCAGGTGCTCGAGGTTGAACGCATTGGTCTGAACGATCACTTCTTCGAACTGGGCGGGCACTCGCTGCTGGCGGTCAACGTGGTGTCGCGCATGGCCCTTGAGCTGGGCCTGACGCTGACCCCGCAACTGTTATTCCAGCACCCCGTCCTGAGCGACTTTGTCGCTCGACTCGATACAGGAGGCGGGGCAATCAACGAACAGAAACTGAGCAAGCTGGAAGCCCTGCTTGACGATATGGAGGAAGTCTGATGGACAAGAGTGTTGCTTTGAGGGTAGCCAAGCGCTTTATCACTCTGCCGCTGGACAAACGTAAGCTGTACCTGGAAAAGATGCTCGAAGAGGGCGTCTCTCCGGCCAACCTGCCGATCCCGGAAACACGTTCCGGGTTTGCAGCGATTCCTCTGTCGTACGCTCAGGAACGCCAACTGTTCCTCTGGCAAATGGACCCGCACAGCACCGCGTATCACATTCCCAGCGCCTTGCGCCTCAAGGGGCAACTGGATGTGGCGGCGCTGGAACGCAGCTTCAATGCGGTGGCGGCGCGTCATGAAAGTTTGCGCACCACGTTTGCCGAGCACGGCGAAACCTTCTGCCAGGTGATTCACCCGCAATTGCCGCTGCGGATCACCCTGGCACCGTTGCCGGCAGGCCTCGACGCCGCTGGCGAAGAGGCGGCGATCAAGGCGTTTGTCGAAGGCGAAACCGCGCGCCCGTTCAATCTGCAACAGGGGCCGCTGCTGCGCGTGGCATTGCTCAAGGTCGCTGATGACGATCATGTGCTGGTGTTGATCCAGCACCACATCATCTCCGATGGCTGGTCGATCAAAGTGCTGGTCAACGAGTTGATCCAGCATTACGCCGCCGACACCGCCGGGCAGCCACTGGCATTGCCGGAACTGGAGGTGCAATACGCCGACTACGCGATCTGGCAGCGTCACTGGCTGGAAGCGGGTGAGCGCGAGCGGCAGCTGGCTTACTGGATCAAGACGCTGGACGGCGAGCAGCCGGTGCTGGAATTGCCGATCGATTTTCCGCGTCCTGCGGTGCAAAGCCTGCGCGGTGCACGTCTGCAACTGGACCTGCCAGCCGCCCTCGGCGATGCGCTCAAACAACTGGCTCAGCGCGAAGGTGCGAGCCTGTTCATGGTGTTGCTGGCGTCGTTTCAGGCGTTGCTGCATCGCTACAGCGGCCAGGCGCAGGTTCGCGTCGGCGTGCCGACCGCCAACCGCAACCGGGTCGAAACTGAAGGCCTGATCGGCTTCTTCGTCAACACCCAAGTACTCAATGCCGAAGTGCATGGTCAACTGCCGTTCAACCAATTGCTGGCGCAGGTCAAGCAAGCGGCGATGGCCGCGCAGGCGCATCAGGATCTGCCGTTCGAGCAGTTGATCGAAGCGCTGCAACCGGAGCGCAGCCTGAGCCACAGCCCGGTGTTCCAGGTGATGTTCAACCACCAGACCAGCCGTGATCAGGGCCGTAGCGCGGTGCAACTGCCGCAGCTGAGCGTCGAAGATGTGCAGTGGGAAGGGCGCACCGCGCAATTCGACCTGACGCTCAATACCTATGGATCGAATGACGGTTTCGCCGCCGAGCTGACCTACGCTACCGATCTGTTCAAGCCGGAAACGGTCGAGCGTCTGGCGCGTCATTGGCAAAACCTGTTGCAAGGTATTGTGGCCGCACCGACTCAACGGGTTGGCGAGTTGCCCTTGCTGGAAAGTGCCGAGCACGGCGTGTTGTTGCAGGACTGGTTGCGTGTAGCTGATCACAGCGCGCAGGCCGAGTGCGTGCAGCAGGACTTTGCCTTGCAGGCGCAACGAAACCCGCAGGCGACGGCGCTGATCATCGGCGACGATGTACTGACGTATGGCGAGCTGGATGCCCGGGCCAATCAACTGGCGCATCACCTGATCGAGGCCGGCGTCGGCCCGGATCAGCTGGTCGGCATCGCGGTGGAGCGCAGCGTTGAGATGATCGTCGGCCTGTTGGCGATCCTCAAGGCCGGCGGCGCTTATGTGCCGCTGGACCCGGCGTATCCCGAGGATCGCCTGGCCTACATGATCGAAGACAGCGGTCTGCAATTGCTGCTGACCCAAACGCACTTGCAAGCGCAGTTGCCGATCCCGGCGGGTGTGCACACCCTGTTGCTTGATCAGTCAGGTGACTGGCTAGCGACTTATCCACAGACCGCGCCGGACGTTGCCGTCAATGGCGAGCTTCTGGCGTACACGATCTACACCTCCGGCTCCACCGGCAAACCGAAAGGCGTGATGGTGCGCCACGCGGCACTGAGCAATTTTGTCGCGAGCATGATCAAGCAGCCGGGGATTGCCGCTGCAGATCGCATGCTGTCGCTGACCACGTTCTCGTTCGATATTTTCGGCCTGGAAATCTATGGCTCATTGCTCGCCGGCTCCTGTGTGGTGCTGACCGGCAAGGATGTGCATCAGGATCCTCAAGCGGTGCTCGAACTGATCGAGCGTCATGCCGTCAGCGTCCTGCAAGCCACGCCATCGACCTGGCGCATGCTGCTCGACAACGAACACGCAGCGATTCTCAAGGACCGCACGTTCCTCTGTGGCGGTGAAGCGCTGCCGCAGGAGCTGGCCAATCGCATGCTGGCGCTGACGCCGAGCGTGTGGAACCTGTATGGCCCGACCGAAACCACGATCTGGTCGGCGCAACACGCACTGAGCGCGGACCACAGCCGTCCATTCCTCGGCACGCCGATAGACAACACCGCGCTGTACATTCTCGGCAGCGACCTTGAGCTCAATCCGCTCGGCGCACCCGGTGAATTGCTGATTGGCGGTGACGGTCTGGCCCGTGGTTACTTCCAGCGCCCGAGTCTGACCGCTGAACGGTTTGTGCCGGATCCGTTCTCGGCAAACGGTGCGCGTCTGTACCGCACCGGCGACCTGACCCGTTATCGCGCAGAAGGCGTGATCGAGTACATCGGGCGCATCGACCATCAAGTGAAAATCCGTGGTTTCCGTATCGAACTGGGCGAGATCGAAGCGCGTTTGCTCGCGCTCGACAGCGTGCGCGAAACCGTCGTCGTCGCTCAGGACGGCCCGACCGGCGCGCAACTGGTCGGCTATGTGGTGCCATCCACCAGCGCTGTTGACGAAGTCGAACTGCGCGCCGCTCTGAAAGCCAGCCTCAAGGCTGAACTGCCGGAATACATGGTGCCGGCGCACCTGTTGTTCCTCGCGCAACTGCCGCTGACCCCCAACGGCAAAGTCGACCGCAAAGCCTTGCCGGCACCCGACGCCAGCCAGTTGCAATCGACCTATATCGCGCCGCAAACCGCGACTCAACACAGCGTCGCCGAGATCTGGCAAGCGGTGCTCAAGCTTGAGCGTGTCGGCCTGAGTGACAACTTCTTCGAACTCGGCGGCCATTCCTTGCTGGTAACGCAAGTGGTCTCGCGAGTGCGTCAGACGCTGAACGTTCAGGTGCCGCTGCGTACGCTGTTCGAACACAGCGTTCTGGAAGACTTCGTCGCCGCCCTGGGTGTCGATCAGGCGACGCAGGAACCGGCGATTGTCGCGCTGCCGCGTACGCAACCGATGGCACTTTCCTATGCGCAGGAACGTCAGTGGTTCCTTTGGCAACTGGAGCCGACCAGCAGCGCTTATCACGTTCCGGCCGCACTGCGTCTGCGCGGTGAACTGGATCTGCCGGCGTTGCAGCAAAGCTTCAATGCATTGATCGAGCGCCACGAATCCCTGCGCACCTGCTTCGTCGAAGAGCAGAGCACAACCCTGCAAGTGATTCAGACGCAGGGCACGCTGGACCTGCAAGTGCAGGACGTTGCAGGGCTCGACGATGCAGCGTTGCAAGCGCTGGTCGCCGAAGAAACCCTGCACTTGTTCAACCTGCAGCAAGGCCCGTTGCTGCGAGTGAAACTGCTGCGTCTGGCTGCCGATGATCATGCGCTGGTGATCACCTTGCACCACATCGTCTCCGACGGTTGGTCGATGAACATCATGGTCGATGAACTGGTGGCGCTCTATGCCGCGTACAGCCAGGGCCAGACCGCGCAATTGCCGGCGTTGCCGGTGCAATACGCCGACTATGCCGTGTGGCAGAAACAGTGGATGGACGCCGGTGAGCGCGAGCGTCAGTTGAATTACTGGACCGCGCAACTCGGCGATGGCGATCAGCCGTTGCTGGAGCTGCCGACCGACCGTCCGCGTCCCGCCGAGCAAAGCTATCGCGGCGCGCGTCGCGACATCCCGCTGAGCCTCGAACTGGCCGCTGCCCTCAAGCACGTCGCGCAGCGTGAAAACGTCACCCTGTTCGCGCTGTTGCTGGCGTCGTTCCAGACCTTGCTGCACCGCTACAGCGGTCAGGCCGACATCCGCGTTGGTGTGCCCGTGGCCAACCGCAATCGGGTGGAGACTGAAGGGCTGATTGGCTTCTTCGTCAACACCCAAGTGCTCAAGGCTGAATTCGACAGCCAGCAGACCTTCCGCAGCCTGTTGCAACAAGTGAAGAACACCGTGCTCGGCGCTCAGGCGCATCAGGATCTGCCGTTCGAGCAACTGGTCGACGCGCTGCAACCGGAGCGCAGCCTCAGCCATAGCCCGCTGTTTCAAGTGATGCACAACCACCAGAGCCAAGCGCGCCAGGCACAAGGCGCGACACGCTTGCCGCAACTCCACATCGAAGGCCTGCCGTGGGCGTCGAATACTGCGCAGTTTGATTTGACCCTGAACACTTTTGAATCGACCGACAATGTCTGGGCCGAGCTGACTTACGCCACCGACCTGTTCGACGTAGAGACCATCGAGCGCCTGTCGCAACACTGGACGAATCTGCTGCAAGGCATCGTCACCGACAGCGGCCAGCGTATCGCTGAGCTGCCGCTGTGCGACGCCGCCGAACGCGCAGCAACCCTGCTGCAATGGAACCCGGCCGTGGCCGATTTCCCTAACGAGCAGTGCCTGCATCACTTGATCGAAGCTCAGGCCGCCCGCGCACCGCAAGCCGTTGCCGTGACGTATGCCGAGCAATCCTTGAGCTACGGTGAACTCAACAGCCGTGCCAACCAGTTGGCCCACAAACTGATTGCCAGTGGCGTCGGCCCGGACGTGCGCGTCGGCCTGGCCGTTGAGCGCAGCCTCGACATGCTGGTCGGACTGCTCGCCATTCTCAAGGCCGGCGGTGCTTACGTGCCGCTGGACCCAAGCTACCCGGAAGAGCGCCTGAGCTACATGATCGGCGACAGCGGCATCGGCCTGCTGTTGAGCCAAAGTCATCTGCTCGGTCGACTGCCCGTACCGGACTCGGTGCGCAGCCTGATGCTCGATCAGGATCGCGAAGACCTCGAAGGTTACAGCGACAGCAATCCGCACGTGCGCATGAGCGCCGATAACCTCGCGTACGTGATCTACACCTCGGGTTCGACCGGTCAGCCAAAGGGCACCTTGCTCGCGCACCGCAACGTGCTGCGCCTGTTCGAAGCCACTGCGGCGTGGTTCGATTTCGGCCCGCAGGATGTCTGGAGCCTGTTCCATTCCTACGCATTCGACTTCTCCGTGTGGGAGATTTTCGGTGCGCTGCTGTACGGCGGCAAACTGGTGGTAGTGCCTTACGAGGTCAGCCGTGCGCCGGAGGATTTCTTTGCCTTGCTCTGCCGCGAAGGCATAACCGTGCTCAACCAGACGCCGTCGGCGTTCAAGCAATTGATGCAAGTTGCTTGCGCCCCTGAGCACGCCGTGCAACAGCCGGCGCTGCGTTATGTGGTGTTCGGCGGTGAAGCGCTGGACGTGAAGAGCCTGCGTCCATGGTTCGAGCGTTTCGGCGATCAGGCGCCACAACTGATCAATATGTACGGCATCACTGAAACCACCGTGCACGTGACTTACCGGCCGTTGTCGATGGCCGATTTGCAGCGTGACGCGAGCAGCCCGATCGGCGAGCCGATTGCCGACCTGTCGTGGTACCTGCTCGATGGCGACCTGAACCCGGTAGCCAAGGGTTGTATCGGTGAGCTGTATGTTGGCCGCGCCGGTCTGGCGCGCGGTTATCTGAACCGTGCCGACCTGACCACGCTGCGCTTTATTCCCGATCCGTTTGCCGCTGACGGCGGTCGTCTGTACCGCACCGGTGATCTGGCGCGCTATCGCGCCGATGGCGTGATCGAATACATCGGGCGGATCGACCATCAGGTGAAGATTCGCGGTTTCCGCATTGAGTTGGGCGAAATCGAAGCGCAACTGCTCGAACAGGCTGCCGTACGCCAGGCGGTGGTGCTGGCGCAGCCGGGCCTCAGTGGTCAACAACTGGTTGCGTATCTGGTGCCGATTGATGCGGCGTTGCTCGACGCCAGCGCCGCTGAACAAGCGCAATGGCGCGACAGCGTGCGTGCCGAGCTCAAGGAAAATCTGCCGGATCACATGATCCCGGCGCACCTGTTGTTGCTCGCACAATTGCCGCTGACCGCCAACGGCAAGCTCAACCGCAGCGCGTTGCCGTCGCCGGATGCCAGTCAGGCGCAGCAGGCCTATCAGGCGCCGCAAAGCGAGCTGGAACAACGCTTGGCCACGATCTGGCAAGACGTGCTGAAGCTGCCGCAAGTGGGCCTCAACGACAACTTCTTCGAACTGGGCGGCGACTCGATCATTTCGATTCAGGTGGTCAGCCGCGCGCGTCAGGCCGGTATTCGCCTGAACCCGAAAGACCTGTTCCAGCACCAGACCATTCAGCGACTGGCACTGGTCGCGCAGTTGGGCGACGACGAAACGAGCATCGATCAACAAGCGGTCACCGGCGCAGCGTTGCTGTTGCCGATCCAGCAGCAGTTCTTCGACGATGAAATCCCTGAGCGTCATCACTGGAACCAGTCGGTGCTGCTCAAACCGCGCCAGCCGCTGGACGGGGAGAAAATCGAGCAAGTATTGCGCGCGCTGGTCGCACATCACGATGCCTTGCGCCTGAGCTTCACTCAGCACAACGGCGTGTGGCAGGCCGAGCATCGCGCGGTTGAAGATCAGCCGCACAACCTGCTGTGGCAGGAAGACGTCGCCGATGCGGCTGCGCTGGAAGCCTTGGGCAACCGCGCGCAGCGCAGCCTCGATCTGCAGAACGGGCCGCTGTTGCGCGCGGTGCTGGCGAATCTGGCCGATGGCACGCAGCGCTTGCAGTTGGTGATCCATCACCTGGTTGTCGACGGTGTGTCGTGGCGGATTCTGCTGGAAGATCTGCAAAACGCTTATCAGCAATTGCTCGACGGTCAGCCACTGAAGCTGCCGGCGAAAACCAGCGCCTTCAAGGACTGGAGCGAGCACTTGCAGCGCTACGCCAACAGCACGGCGTTGCAACAGGAACTGGCTTACTGGCAGGCCTGCCTGAGTGATGTCGGCAGCGATCTGCCGTGCAAGCGGATGGACGCCGGTCAGCAGAACAGACTGGCGCAGACGGTACAGACCAGACTGGGCGCGGAGCTGACCCGACAACTGCTGCAAGAAGCGCCGGCGGCGTATCGCACTCAGGTCAACGACCTGTTGCTCACCGCACTGGCGCGGGTCATTGGCCGCTGGAGCGGGCAGGCGTCGACGCTGATTCAGCTCGAAGGTCATGGTCGTGAAGAGCTGTTCGACGGTGTTGACCTGACCCGTACCGTCGGCTGGTTCACCAGTCTGTTCCCAGTGCGCCTGACCCCGGCAGCTACGGCCGGCGAGTCGATCAAACAGATCAAGGAGCAACTGCGCTCGATCCCCAACAAGGGCATCGGTTTCGGCGCACTGCGTCATCTTGGCAATGCTCAGGCACAACAGAGCCTGCGTGAGTTGCCGACCCCGCGCATCACCTTCAACTACCTCGGCCAGTTCGACGGCAGTTTCGAGGGCGATGACGGCGCGCTGTTTGCACCGGCGCCGGACAACGCCGGTCTCGACCAGAGCCCGGATGCGCCAATGGGCAATTGGCTGACCCTCAACGGTCAGGTGTACGGCGGCGAATTGCGCGTAGGCTGGACATTCAGCAGCGAGCGTTTCGACAGTGCTGTGATCGAAGCACTGGCGGCGGATTACGCCGAGGAACTGGCCGCTTTGATCGGCCATTGCCTGACCCCGGGCGTCGCTGGGCTGACGCCTTCGGACTTCCCGCTGGCCGGCCTGACCCAGGCGCAGCTTGACGGCTTGCCAACCCGCCCACAGCAGATTGAAGACATTTATCCGTTGTCGCCGATGCAGCAGGGCATGCTGTTCCACACCCTTTACGCGCAACAGTCCGGTGATTACATCAACCAGATGTGTGTGGCCGTCGATGGCTTGCAGGTCGAGCGTTTCCGCGATGCCTGGCAAGCGGCGATGGACAGCCACGAAGTGCTACGCAGCGGTTTTGTCTGGGAAGGCGATCTGCCCAACGCCCTGCAAGTGGTGCACAAAGGCTTGCAAGTGCCGTTCAGCGTGCTCGACTGGCGTGATCGCGGCGACCTGGCGCCAGCCCTGAAAGCTCTGGAACTTGAGCAACGCCTGCAAGGTTTTGATCTGCACGTGGCACCGTTGCTGCGTCTGGTCGTGGTGCAGGTGGCGGCTGAGCGTTTCCATCTGATTTACACTTCGCACCACATTCTGATGGACGGCTGGAGCAACTCGCAGTTGCTCGGCGATGTATTGCAGCGCTATCACGGCCACGCGCCGGCGATGGGGGCGGGGCGTTATCGCGATTACATCGAGTGGTTGGCGCAGCAGGATGCGCAGGTCACGGAAAACTTCTGGAAGGGCCAACTGGCCGCCTTCGAGACACCGACGTATCTGGCCGATGCCGTGCCGCACCTCGTTGATGCAACCGTCACCGGTCAGGGTGAATACCTGCTGACCCTCGACACTCACGCGACCGCCGAACTCAACAGTTTTGCCCGGGCGCAAAAGGTCACGGTCAACACGCTGGTGCAAGCCGCGTGGCTGTTGCTGTTGCAACGCTACACCGGGCAGGACACTGTCACGTTCGGCGCCACGGTATCGGGGCGTCCGGCGCAGTTGAATGGCGTCGAAGGCCAGATCGGTCTGTTCATCAACACCTTGCCGATCATTGCCAGCCCACGTGCCGAACAGTCGTTGCCGCAATGGCTGCAACAGGTGCAGGCACAGAACCTGTTGCTGCGCGAGCAAGAGCACACACCGCTGTTCGACATTCAGCGTTGGGCAGGGCAGAGCGGTGAGGCGTTGTTCGATAACATTCTGGTGTTCGAGAACTACCCGATTGCCGAAGCCTTGCAGCAAGCCGAATCGGCTGACCTGCGCTTTGGCGAGGTTGACCGGTATGAGCAGACCAACTATCCGCTGACGTTGATGGTCAACCTCGATCAGCAACTGACCGTGCACTTCAGCTATCAGCACACAAGCTTTGCCGCCAGCACCGTGATCAAACTGGCGACACAGTTGCAGCAACTGTTGAGCGGCATGCACGCCAGCGTCGATGCCTGCCTGGGCGAGTGGAACTTGCTGGAGGAAGGTGACGAGCAACGTATTCTGCGTGACTGGAATCCGCAGGCAACCGCTGACCTAGAGCCGATTTGCATCCACCAGGCCATCGAGCGTCAGGTCGCTGCCCAGCCGGACGCGCGCGCCGTGACGTTCGGCCAGCAGTCCTTCACCTATGGCGATATCGATGCCCGGGCCAATCGTCTGGCGCACCGTTTGATCAGCACGGGCGTCGCCGCCGAAGTGCGCGTCGGTGTGGCGATGCAGCGCTCCGACAATCTGCTGGTGGCATTGCTCGCGGTCCTCAAGGCCGGTGGCACCTACGTGCCGCTGGACCCGGATTACCCGGCGGATCGGGTCGCCTACATGCTTGAGGACAGCCGCGCCCGCGTGCTGCTGACCGAGACCGATGTGGCGGCCACCTTGTCGCTCGCCAGCGACATGCAAGTGTTGCTGCTGGATCAACTGGATCTCTCGGCCTACAGCACGGTCGCGCCTGTCACTGGCGTGAGTGTGAACAATCTTGCCTACGTGATTTACACCTCTGGTTCCACCGGCAAGCCCAAAGGCGTATCGATCAGCCATGCCAACATCATGGCGCTCAGCGACTGGTCGAAGCACCTCTACAGCCGCGAGGACATTCAAGGTGTGCTCGCTTCGACGTCGGTGTGTTTCGACCTGTCGGTGTGGGAGCTGTTTGTCACCCTGGCCAATGGCGGTTCGTTGATCATTGCGCGCAACGCACTGGAGTTGCCGCACTTGCCGGCGCGCGATCAGGTGCGCCTGATCAATACCGTGCCGTCGGCAATCAATGCCTTGCAAGACTCTGGCGATATTCCTGCCAGCGTACGCATCATCAACCTGTGCGGCGAAGCGCTGAAGCAGAACCTCGTGGACACGCTGTATCAACAGGCGACCATCGCCGATATCTTCGACTTGTACGGCCCGTCGGAAGATACCGTTTACTCCACCTGGACCCGTCGAGAGGCAGGCGGCACGGCGAACATCGGTCGACCGATGATCCGCACCGCCAGTTATGTGCTGGGCGGCGATCTGCAACCGGCACCACAGGGTGTGTCGGCGGAGTTGTACCTGGCCGGTGCCGGCCTCAGCCGTGGCTATCTGGGCCGGGCGGCGATGACCGCAGAGAAATTCGTGCCCAATCCGTTCGCCGGCAATGGCGAGCGTATGTACCGCACGGGCGACCTGACCCGTTATCTGGGCGACGGCACGTTGCAATACGTCGGGCGTATCGATCACCAAGTGAAGGTGCGCGGTTTCCGTATCGAGCTGGGCGAAATCGAAGCGCGTCTGTTGCAGATCGACAACGTCAGCCAGGCACTGGTGGTGGCGCAACCGATCGCCTCCAGCCATCAACTGGTGGCGTATGTGGTGGTCGATGATGCGACCGTGGCCAGCGCCGATGCGGCCGCGCAAGCGCTGCTGCGCGAAGCGCTGAAGACGCAACTCAAGGTGCACCTGCCGGACTACATGATTCCGGCGCACGTGCTGTTCCTCGCCAGCCTGCCGCTGACGCCGAATGGCAAGGTCGACCGCAAAGCCTTGCCGAGCATCGACGCGTTTGTCGCGGCGGGTGACTTCGTTGCCCCGGTCGGTGAACTGGAACAGCAGATCGCAGCCATCTGGCAAAACGTCCTGGAGCTCGATCAGGTCAGCCGCGAGGATCATTTCTTCGAACTGGGCGGGCACTCGCTGCTGGCCACTCAGGCAGTCTCGCGTTTGCGCCATTTGACCGGCGGCACGTTGAGCCTGCGGGACCTGTTCAACTACCCGCGTCTCAAGGATCTGGCCACCTGGATGGCCGAAGATCAGACACCGGCCCTCGGCGGGGCGGCCAGTCAGGCAGTTCCACTGAAGGCCTGGGGCGCCAAGTCGACGGCACCGCTGTCGTTGGTGCAACGGCGTTTGTGGGTCGCCGAGCAATTGTCCGGCGGCAGTTCGGCCTACGGCATGCCGCTGGCCCTGCGCTTGCGCGGTGAGCTGTCGGTCGAGCGCTTCATGAGCAGTTTTGCCGAAGTGGTGCGCCGTCATGAAGTGTTGCGCACCGCGTATTCGCAAGATGACGAAGGTGATCCGATTGCGCTGATTGCCGAGACGGTCGATGTCGACTTCCCGTTGCTCGATTTGTCCGGTCTGTCGCGCAGTGCTCAGGAAGAACAGGTCGCACAAGCAGCGCTGGATAACGCGCGAACGCCGATCGATCTGGAGCAGGCGCCATTGTGGCGCGGGCGCATCCTGCATCTGTCGCCGACCGAGCATGTGCTGCTGTTCTCCATGCATCACATCATTTCTGACGGTTGGTCGATGGGCGTACTGGTCAACGAACTGGTGCAGATCCATGAGTTGAGCAAGGC
Source organism: Pseudomonas sp. RU47 (assembly GCF_004011755.1). GTDB lineage: Bacteria > Pseudomonadota > Gammaproteobacteria > Pseudomonadales > Pseudomonadaceae > Aquipseudomonas. The sequence goes on from NZ_CP022411.1 coordinate 2,187,192, forward strand.
CGGTGACACCACGCCGTTGCCGGCGCTGGAAGTGCAGTACTCGGACTTTGCCCTGTGGCAACAGGAACTGGAACGCCAAGGGATTCTCGGCCAGCAGGCGGATTACTGGAGAGATGCACTCAGTTGCTACAGCGGGCAGTTCAACCTGCCGCTGGACACCCCGCGCGGGCCGGTGGCGTCGTACGACGGTGATGCCGTGCAGTTTCATCTGCCGAAGGATTTGAGCCAGGCCTTGCGCAAGGTTGCCAGTGATGCGGGCGTGACCTTGTACAGCACGCTGCTGGCGTCGTTCCAGGTGTTGTTGCATCAATTCAGCGGCGGCGACGACGTACTGGTCGGCGCCGACGTTGCCGGGCGCGAGCAGGCGCAGCTGGAGCGGCTGATCGGCTTCTTCGTCAACGTCTTGCCGCTGCGTTCACGCTTCTCGGCAGACACGGCGTTCTCGACATTCCTGGCGCGCACTCAGGACACCCTGCTCGGCGCGCTGGAGCATCAGGACCTGCCGCTGGACATGATCGTCGAATCCTGTGGCGTGCCGCGACACAAGGGCATGAACCCGTTGGTGCAAGTGTTGTTCGTGATGAACAACCTGCCGGGCCGCACCCAATCCATGGGCGGTCTGAGCGTCGAGCCGCTGGCGGCGCTGCAGAGCCATTCTAAATTCGACATGGCATTGTTCGTTGACGAAGAAGAAGGGCAATTGCTGGGTAATTGGCAATTCGCCACAACCTTGTTCGGACACGAGCGCATTCAGTACCTGGTGAAGGCCTGGATAGCCCTGTTGGAACAGATCGTCGCTGATCAGGACATTCAATTGGGAGCTATCAGCATGCCAGTCGACAATTTAGCAGTGGCCGCCAAACCCGCTGCCCCCGGACCCAAGGCCGACAAACTGGGCAAGTTCCTCAAGCGTGGCGCCGCCCCGGTGGCCAAGGTTCGCCCGGCGCCGATCCGCGAATCGCTGATCGCTGCGCCGCAGCCGTTCCCGCTGTTGATGGAACCGAACGAGCCGCAGCTGGATTTGATCGAGTGGATCAAGCACAACCGGCCGCTGATCGAAGAAAAACTGGCGACTCACGCCGGCATTCTCTTTCGCGGTTTCGAGCTCGACGGCATCCAGGGTTTTGAAGCGTTCGCCGAAGCGATCCAGCCAGGTCTGTACGGTCAATACGGCGATCTGCCGAAGAAGGAGGGCGGCAAGAACACTTACCGCTCCACGCCGTACCCGGAACGCAAGATGATCCTGTTCCACAACGAGAGCTCGCACCAGGATCGCTGGCCGCGCAAGCAGATGTTCTATTGCGAGCAAGCGGCGCCGGTCGGCGGTGCAACGCCGGTAGTCGACTGCCGCTTGATGTACGAAAAACTGCCGGCAGACCTGCGTGACAAGTTCGAGTCCAAAGGCTTGCTGTATGTGCGCACCTTCACCGACAACCTCGACGTGTCGTGGCAGCACTTCTTCAAGACCGAAGACCGTGCCGAAGTCGAAGCCCGCTGCCGCGCCGGCGGTATCGAGTGGCGCTGGCTCGACAACAACGAACTGCAAACCCGCACACCGGGACCGGCGATCATTCGTCACCCGATCACCGGCGCCAAGTCGTTCTTCAATCAGGTGCAGTTGCACCACATCTACTGGCTGGAGCCGGATGTGCGTGAAGACCTGTTGTCGATGTTCGGCGCCGAGCGCATGCCGCGTCACGTGTATTACGGCGACGGCACACCGATCGAAGACGACGTGATGCAGCGCATTGGCGAGCTGTACGAAGAGTGCGCCGTGCGATTCGACTGGCAGAAAGGCGATGCCATTCTGCTCGACAACATGCTGGTGGCGCATGCCCGCGATCCGTTCGAGGGTCCGCGCAAGATTGTCGTCGCCATGGGTGACATGTACGACCACAGCAGCCTGGAGCGCCCGGCCAGCAACGCCCGGGCGGCATTGAACACCGAGGAAAGCGGCGCATGAGCGAAGTCATGAAGGACGAGCAGGATCCGGGTTTCGCCCTGACGCCTGAGCAACAGGCGCTGCTTGAGCGCCTGTCGAACACCGCCACCTGTGGCGAGGCCTTGCGCTGGCTCAGCGTTGTCATTGACGGAGATCTTGACCCGCAACGTTTGCAGACCGCGTTCGATACCGTGCTGAGACAGCAGCCGATGCTGTTGGCGCGGCTGGGCAAGGCCAGCGGTTTCCACGGTTTGCGTCAGGCTGCGGCCGACGTCGGACGTTTCCCGCTGACGATCCATGCCGGCGAGCAGTGCGCCGAGGACGTTCAGGCGCAAATCAGCGAATCGCGGGAACGCGCCTTTGTCGTCGGCGAATCAGCCAGTGTCGAGGCCGTGCTTTATCGCCTGGCGCCCCAGCAATGGCAGCTGCTGCTGGGCATTGCTCGCTACAGTGCCGACACGCCATCGTTGAACCTTGTGCTGGAGCAAGTGCAGCAAGCGTACGCCGGGGTTCAGCCAGCCGAAGACGAAGAGTCGGGGGAGTTTGCCCAGTATCTGGAATGGCGCAGTGAGGTGGTGCTCGATGAAGACGCCGTCACCGCGCGCAGCTACTGGCAGCAGCACCTGCAAGGTGTGCAGGCGGACATCGCAACGCCATGGCTGGCCGCTCGCAGCGCCAGCCTCGAAGCGAGTGCTGCCGATTCGCGCGTATCGCTGAATCTGCAGTCGGCGCAGCGTGATGCTCTGCATGCCTTGGCCGAGCAGCTCGGTCAGCCAGTCGCCACGTTGCTGCAAGGTGCGTGGTGGGTGTTGCTGGGGCGTTTGAGCGGGCTTGATCAGGCACTGGTCGGTCTGCGGCATGACAGCCGTGCTGACTATGAATATTTCGCCAACGCCGTGGGCGTGTTCGAGAAAACCTTGCCGCTCTCGCTGGAACTGCCTGGCAGTGCGCGCTTCAGTGACTGGCTGGGGCAACTGGCGGCGCGCCTCGAAGAGCATCGCACCTGGCAGGAATACTGGACGCCGGAACTGGCGCCCGACGCAGCACATCCGGCCTACGGCTTCAGCCTTGGCCAGATCGGCGTTGCCGCGAGCAGCGGCGGTCTGCGCTGGAACGCGGCTGACGCCGTGCAGGTGCAACCGGATGCTTTCGAGTTGTTGTTGCAGGTGCAACTGGACGACAACCAGCGTCTTGCCGGTGTCGGTCTGCAGTACGCCGCTTCGCGCTATTCGCCAGCGGCAGCCAACGCCGTACTGGAACAGTTCGGCGTGCTGTTGAGCGCGATTGTCGATGCGCCGCACACCGTGCTGGCGCAACTCAACCTGCTCAGCCGCGCCGCCGAACAGCGCTTGCTGGCGATCAATCCGGCGATACAGATGCTGGCCGACCAGCGTTATCTGCCACAGCGCATCGCTGATCTGGCGCTGCGTACGCCGGATGCCATCGCCGTGACTGATGCTGGGCAGCCATTGAGCTACAGCCAGTTGCAAGCCCGCGTCGAAAGCGCCGCCCAGGGCCTGAACAATCAAGGTGTCAGCGCAGGCTCGATCATCGCGCTGGCGTTGCCACGCTCGGCGGATCTGGTGATCGCAATGTTGGCGAGCTGGCGCCTCGGGTGCGCGTATCTGCCGCTGGATGTGCAATGGCCGCAGGCGCGTCAGGCATTGATGCTGGAACAGGCCGGCGCCGCACTGTTGCTGACCGATGCGGCGCACGTCACGGCTTGGCAGGATCAGCCGTACAAAGCTCGCACGCTGGCAGAACTCGGCGCATCGGGCGCGCCGTTGCCGGCGCTCGCGACGCAAGGCACCGACATCGCTTATGTGCTGTTCACCTCCGGCTCTACCGGCATGCCTAAAGGTGTGGTGATCGAGCATCGACAATTGTTCAATTACGTCGCTCAGGCCAGTCAGGCACTGGGTCTGGAACAGTGCAAAAACATCGGCTTCAGCTCCACTGTCGCGGCAGATCTGGGCAACACGGCGTTGTTCGGGGCGTTGTTCAATGGGGCGACCCTGCACGTTGCCAGCGATGCGCAGATGCAGGACGGTGCGTTGTTCGCCGAGTACCTGCAGCAGCATCAGATCGATTGCCTGAAAATCGTCCCGTCGCACCTTGCGGCGTTGCTCGATCATCAGCAGGCAACCTTGCCGCACACGCTGGTGCTGGGCGGCGAGCCGGTTGCGCCGACGCTGATCGAACGCATTGCGCGGCTGCGCAGTGATTGCCGGGTGTTCAACCACTATGGCCCGACCGAAGCCACCGTCGGCGTGATGATTCATCCACTGACACTGGACGGCACGGCCAGCGATTGCTCGGCGCTGAGCCACGTGCTGGGCAACAATCAGGTGTATGTGCTGGACGCTGATTTGCGTCTGGCCCCCGTCGGTGTGCTGGGCGAGTTGTACCTGGGCGGTGCGCAATTGTGCCGTGGTTATCTGAATGCCGAGGCTGATGCGCAGACGTTCGTGCAGAGTCCATTCGATCCTGCGCAGCGTCTGTATCGCAGCGGAGATCTGGCGCGTTACCGCGCTGACGGGGCGATCCAGTTGCACGGTCGGCGCGATCAGCAGGTCAAGGTGCGCGGATTCCGTATCGAACTCGCGGAAATCGAAGCCGAGCTGCTGCGCCTGCCAGCGGTTGCCGAAGCGCTGGTGCTGCCTGCCGCGTCGGCTGAACAAGGCCTGCTGGCGTTTATCGTGGCGCAACCGGGGGCAACCGCGGGTCAGCTCGACACCGCACGTGCCGAACTGAGTGCACGTCTGCCCGCGGTGATGGTGCCGCAACACCTGCAACTGATCGAGCGTTTTCCACGGCTGGCCAACGGCAAGATTGATCGCAAGGCGCTGCAACAATTGGCCGCTACGGCAGCGGATGACGAAGGCGTTGCGCCGCGTGATGCACTTGAGCAATTGCTCGCCGTGCGCATGGCGCAACTGCTTGGGCTTGAACGCTTGAGCATCGAGCGCGACTTTTTCGCGGCCGGAGGCCATTCGTTGTTGGTGATCAAACTGGTGGCCGGTATTCGCAAGTTGCTGCAATGCGAAATCCATCCGGGACTGGTTTTCGATCATCCGACCGTGGCGTCGTTGGCGCTGGCGTTGCGGGCGGTGGAAAGCAGCCCGGGGCAGTTGGAAAAAATGGCTCAGGTACGACTGCGCATGGAGGCGATGAGTCCCGAGGAAAAGGCGCGTCTGACCGAGCAGGCGCGACAGTTGCAGGCCGCCAAGGCTGCGCAAACCAGCTGACACAGAAAGAAACAAAAGGCCGTCGCCCAACAGCGTCGGCCTTTTTTTTAACTTTTTGCGTTAATGATAAATAAACTCATTCCGGTTTTTTGGAGGTGCTGCGTCTTAATAGGGTATGTGGGCAAATCGTGTCAGGCAGGGCCGCCAATGCACCGGTTTGTTCAGCAGAAAATATTTCGCCGATGTCCAGCCAGATGATCGAGCCCGGGGAGGGGCAGATCGCCACGCACTGCCAGGTCGCCCGCAGGGCCAGCGACAGTGTGCGGTTCACGTGTGCAGACAGCGGCGGGCCCGTCGGCCCAATGGACTTTCACTTCTACCAATAATAGAGAGCACGATGTCAGCAATTCATGAGTTGAAACCTTTGTTCAAGGCACTCGTCATGTCCCGCGGCCTGCGTTCACGCCGAGTGTTGACGGGGCTGGGGCTGGTCTGTGTATTGCCTTTGAGCGCTCAGGTGATGGCTGAAAGCGTCAGCATCAATATCCCTGCGCAATCGTTGCCACAGGCGCTGCAGGCGTTTGGTCAGCAGACCAACCAGCAAGTGATCTACAACGCTGACGACATGGCCGGGCTCAAGAGCCACGCGGTCAGCGGCAAGATGAGCCCGCAGGCGGCCATCGCCGAATTGCTCAAGGGCACCGATGTGCGCTACAGCGTCGAGGGCAACACCCTGATGCTGGTGCGGGGCAGCAACACCCAGGGCCTGGAACTGGGCGCGACCAACATCAGCGCAAGTCAGGTCGGCGCAACGACCGAAGGCAGCAACTCCTACACCTCCAACGCAGTGACGATTGGCAAGGGCACCCACACCCTCAAGGAAATCCCCCAGTCGGTCACGGTGATGACCCGCAAGCAGATGGACGACCAGGACCTGGTCGACCTCAAGGATGCGCTGAACCAGACCACCGGTGTCGTGGGTCTGCAGGGCGTCGGCAAGGGTTTGATCATCTCCTCGCGCGGTTTCCAGATCGATGACTGGCAGTACGATGGCGTACCGATTCCACGCAACACCTATTCGCTGGGTAACTGGGCGACTCAGGATCTGGTGTTTTTCGATCGCCTGGAAATCCTGCGCGGTGCCTCCGGGTTGCTGCAAGGCACTGGCAGCCCGGGTGGCGCCATCAACCTGGTGCGCAAGCGCGGCCAGGCTGCACCGACTGTGTCCGTGACCGCCAAGGCGGGCTCCTGGGACCATTACGGTCTGCAAGTAGACGCGGGCGGCCCGCTGAACCAGGCCGGCACCATCCGCGGTCGCCTGGTGGCCGATCAGGATCAAAGCAACTCGTTCATTGATCACGACTGGAGCCGGACGCTGTCGCTGTACGGCTCGCTGGACTTCGACCTGAGCGAAGACACCACCCTGGGCCTGGCCGTCAGCCGTTCCGACGGTGATTCGCGTCCGATGATTCGTGGCCTGCCACGTTACGCTAACGGCAAGATGCCGGATGTCTCGCGCTCCACCTACACCGGTGCACGCTGGAACAGTTCCGACATCGACGTCACCACGCTTTACGCCGACCTCGAACATCGCTTCAACGAAGACTGGGCACTCAAGGTCGGTGCGGTGCGCATGACCGAGAGCAACAAGGCGAAAAACCAGCGCGTGCAAAGTGCCGGCGACGGTCTGGAACCGGATGGCAGCGGAGTGCAGTACGCCAACTTCGTGACGGATTTCGACTCGACAAAAGTCGGTATCGACATGAACCTGAATGGCAAGTTCGAAGCCTTGTCGATGCAGCAGGAAGTGATGTTGGGCGGTAACTTTTCCCAGCTCGAAACGGACGATCAGCTCGCCCGTACCTTCAGCAACAGTAGCGACACGATTTTCGGCGTCAACAATGACCGTCCCGATATCAACTACGACAGCCTGATCGCTTCGGGTGGTCGCGGCACGCTGAGTAAATACGACGTACGCCAGAAAGGCCTGTATGGCACCTGGCGCGTCAAGCCGATCGACGATCTGACCCTGGTGCTCGGCTCCCGTGTCAGCTGGTATGACTTCAGCTACAAATCCAAGGCGCAATCCTCGTTCGGCGGCATCACCAAGAACGACCCAAGCACCGCGACCGAAACCGGGGAAGTCACGCCTTACGCCGGTATCGTCTATGACCTGAGCCGCGAGTGGGCGGTTTACGCCAGTTACACCGACGTGTTCCAGCCACAGACCAACCGCGATGCCGGTGGCACCGTGCTCAAACCGGTGGTCGGCAGCAACTACGAAATCGGTCTCAAGGGCGAGCTGATGGACGGCCGGGTCAACACCTCCTTGGCACTCTTCCGCTACGACCAGGAAAACCGTGCGGTCAACGACATTGCCGGTGGCTTCGAGTGCGACGGTTCGTACTGCTCGACGGCCTCGGGCAAAGTGCGCAGCCAGGGTATCGACGCCGAGATCAGCGGCGAAGTAGTGGAAGACCTGCAACTGTTTGCCGGTTACACCTACAACACCACCAAGTACCTCAAAGACCCGGACAGGGAAGGTCGCGTGTTCAGCACCTGGACGCCAAAACACATGCTGCGCATGTGGGCCAACTACCAGTTGCCGGGTGAGTGGGATCGTGTCAGCACCGGTCTGGGCTTCACCACTCAGAGCCATACGCTGGGTTACGAAGGGACCTACGATGTCGCGGGTTACACCGTATGGAACGCCCGTGTCGGTTACCAGCTGACACCGGAAGTCGGTCTGGCCGTGAACGCCAACAACCTGTTCGACAAGAAGTATATTGCGGCCGGTTACAACCAGCTCGACGGCAACAACAACTTCGGTGATCCACGCAACCTGATGTTCTCCGTGAAGTGGACCCCAAAGTTCTGATGCACTGAAGGGCCTTCACCGAAGCGGCCCACACTTCTCGAAAGAGGGTGTGGGCCGTTTTTTTTGGCATGCCGCCCACAGGTTATGTTTCAAATCACGCAAACAAAAACGCAGAAGCCAGCGCTTCTGCGTTTTTTGTTTGCCAGTATGAAAGTCAGTTGTTCAGTGCCGCCTCACACGTCAGGAACACCGCTTCAAAGGACTCAAGCAACGACTCACCGTAAATCATGCTGCGGTGGGGCAGGGTGGAATGCACCGAGCCTTGCAGGCGTCCACTGACGGTGTGTTCACGCAGCACCTGTTCCGAGTGCAACACCTGCTCCAGCGTCTTGTGCGACAGCGACCACCAGCAACTGGCCTCGACCTTGAGCGTCGGCAGCGTGAACGCGTCGTAGGATTTCACCAGTCGGTCGTGAATCTCGAACGCCTGGGCGTTCATGATTTCCTGTCTGATGGCGTCCAGTGTCGCCACCATTTCCTGTTCGCTGGTGGCGGCCTGTTGGCTGGCCCACTGGTAGAAAGCCTTGAGATCGGTTTGCGGATTTTCGGCGAGGAAGCGTGCCGCCGGCTCGTGCAGGTGAGCGAACATCAGGCTGAACATTTCCACCGCCGTCGCCAGTTCATTTTGGGCACTGAAGTACTCGGGATTTTCTTCTTCCAGCGGTTTGCGCGGCAGATCTGCCGGCAGCAGGCTGTCCGGCAGTGTGGTATCGACCAGACCGAGGAAGCTCACTTCACGTCCCTGACGCTCCAGTTCGGCGGCGATGTCCATGGCGATGGAGCCGCCGAGCGACCAGCCCATCAAACGATACGGGCCGTCAGCCTGTTTATCGATAATCTGTCGGGTGTAATCGGCGATCATTTGCGCCCATGTCTGGGCGTGGGCGTGTTTGTCGGCGAAGCCTGTGTGCATCACGCCGAAAGTGCGCGCGTGTTTGCTCAGGCGTTTGGCCAGTGGTTGGTAGCAGAACACGATGCCGCCGCTGGGATGCAGGCAGAACAGCGGTGGAGCGCTGGCGGCCGAGGCCGAGAGTTCCACCACGCATTGGGCTTGCTGCTGGTGTTGCGTAGCAATGAATTGCGCCAGGGCTTCGACGGTGGCGTGGGCGAGCATTTGCTGCAAAGCGAGTTTGATCCCCAGGCGCGCATTGAGTGCGGCAATAAACTGGATGGCCAGAATCGAATGCCCGCCCAGTTCGAAGAAGTTGTCGTCGAGGCCGACCCGGTCAACGTGCAGGGTTTCCTGCCAGAGTTCGGCCAGCGCTTGCTCCAATGCAGTTTCCGGGGCCTTGAAGCGGGTCTCCGATTGACTGATGTCAGGCAGCGGCAACGCCTTGCGATCAAGCTTGCCTGTCGGGCTGACGGGCATGGCTTCCAGCACCAGCAGATGGCTCGGCACCATGTAGGCGGGCAGACGGCTTTTCAGTTCAGCCTTGAGGGCTGCACGCAGTTGATCGTGCTGTTCACTCGACAAATCACCGTCGCTCGGCACGATATAACCGATCAACTGCATCCCGGCCAATCCTTCGCGGGCAAGGACCAGGGCTTCGCGAACGGCCGGGATTTGCAGCAGGCAGGATTCGATTTCACCGAGTTCGATACGGAAGCCGCGAATCTTCACTTGATGATCGAGTCGGCCGACGTATTCGATGACGCCATCGGCGCGATAGCGCGCCAGATCACCGGTTCGGTACAAACGCCCGCCCTGCGTGCTGAACGGGTCAGGCATGAAGCGTTCGGCGGTCAGATCCGGGCGCTGGAAATAGCCCCGGGCCAATAGATCGCCGGCAATCACCAATTCACCGACGACGCCCACCGGGACCGGTTGGCCACCGCTGTCCAGCAGGTAAATGGCGCGTCCAGCCAAGGGGCGGCCGATCGGCATGGTTTTCGGCAGTGGCGCATGCCCGGTGACGTAGTCCTTGCAATCGAGCACCGTGGCACTGACCGTGGTTTCCGTCGGGCCATAGGTGTTGAGCAGGCGCACATGGTCAAGTCCCGCCTTGCCCCACGCCGCCACGCCTTCCGGTGGCATGGCTTCGCCGCCCACGATCACCTGGCGTAACGGGCCATAGTCACGGACACCGACAGCGGCAAAATCCCTCGCCAGCATGTTCCAGTACGTGGTGGTGAGGTCGCTGACCGTGAATTGCTTGTCGAGCAACTGCTGGTACCAGGTTTGGCTGTCCCAGATGTCCGGCCCGCGCAGTACCACCGACGCGCCGCAGATCAGCGCCGGGTAGAGCTGTTCGACAAAGGCATCGAAGTTGAACGTGGCAAATTGCAGCGAACGATCGGCGGCTGTCAGGCCGAGGAATTCCAGGGCGACTTGCGCGTGCCGGGTCAAAGCCGCCTGGGTAATCCCCACACCTTTTGGTCGACCGGTGGAACCTGAGGTGAACATCACGTACGCCAGGTTATGGCCATGGGTACGGCAGGTCGGGTTGTCGCTGTGCGCGCTATCGGCGAGGTCGAGTTCGTCGACGCACAGCACGCTCACCGCGTCTACCGAGGGCAGGCGCTGGAGCAAGGAGCGCTGGCTGAGCAGCACGCTCAAGCCGCTGTCTTCGATCATCCACGTCAGGCGTTCCTGCGGGTATTCGGGATCGAGGGGCACGTAAACACCGCCGGCCTTGAGCACCGCCAGCAGGCTGACGATCATCCGCGCCGAACGCTCGACCGCGATGCCTACCCGCACTTCCGGGCCCACGCCGTAGCCGTGCAGGGCCTGCGCCAGACCATTGGCTGCCGAGTTGAGTTGGGCATAGCTCATGCGCACGTCATCGCAAATCAGCGCGAGGGCATGCGGCGTGGCCAGTGCCTGGCGTTCAAAGAGCTGATGCACGCCTTCGCTCGGCAATGGCGTAACGGCTGGGTTCCATTGTTCGCGTTGCTGGCGGCACTCGGTGTCGCTCAGCAGCGGCAATTCGCTCAGGGCAACATCGGGATTTGCGGTGATGGCGTGCAACAGGTTCTGCCAATGCCCGGCCAACCGCTCGATGGTGGCGGGGCGGTACAGGTCGCGGCTGAATTCGATGTTGGCGTCGATGCGGTTCAGGGAATAACTGACGTCCAGCGACAGGTCGAATTTCGCCTGCCCGCTGCCGGCATCGACAAAGTCCAGGGTCAATTCGCCCAGGTTCAGCGGCACCGAGGTGCCGCCGTCCGTGCGCCAGTTGAACAGTACCTGGAACAACGGATTGATCTGCTGACTGCTTTGCAGTTGCAGGTCGTCGAAGCTCAATTCCAGGGGGTAGTCGGCATGGTCGAGCGCGGCCAGCGATTCGCGGCGCAGACGCAGCAGAAAGTCCTTGCAAGGCTGCTGCGGGTCAATCCGCACGCGATACACCTGCGTGCTGACAAAGAACCCGACCAGGTCCTGAATTTCACTGCGGTTGCGTGTGGCGTTGGGCACACCGACGGTGAAATCGTCCTGGCCACTGTAGCGGCTCAGGAGCAATTGCCAGGCACCCAACGCGACCACAAAGGGAGTCAAACCGTGCTGCTGGCAGAAGCGATTGAGTGCTTGCGCCAATGTGGCGGGCAGGCTGAAGTCGTGTTTGCCGGCCGCATGGCTATGCTGGTCATTGCGCGCAAAGTCCACCGGCAGATCCAGCGGCGGCAACGTCTGGCCCAGATAATTCTGCCAGTATTCGGCGCTGGTCTTGCAGGCCGGGCTGTGCAGATAGTCGCCACGCTGCCAGTCGGCATAGTCGGCGTACTGGATGGCCGGGCGCGCCAGTGGTGCGCTCATGCCCATTGCCGCTTGCGCGTAGGCGCGGGTCAGGTCCTGCATCAGAATCGCGTTGGACCAGGCGTCCGAGGCGATATGGTGCATGTTGAGCAACAGCAAGTGCTCCGTGTCAGCGACTTGCAGCAGTGTCGCGCGCATCAGTGGCGCCTGTTTCAGGTCGAAGGGCTTGGCGGCCTCTTCGCCAATGCGCTGGGCAATCTGCTGTTCACGCGCTTCAGCGCTCAGGCCGCGCAGATCATCGAACCCCAACTGCAGCGTTGCGTGTGCATCGACCACCTGCATGGCTACGCCGTCGATCTCGACGATCGCGCTGCGCAGGACATCGTGGCGTGCGATGACTTTATTCAGCGCCATTTCCAGATGCTGTGCTTGTAGGGCGCCGCTCAGGCGTACGGCGCGTGGCAAGTTGTAAGCGGCACTGTCAGGTGTCAGCTGTTGTACGAACCACAGTCGCTGTTGCGCGAAGGAGAGGGGGGCCGGTGCCGGGTGGGGACGGGCAATGATGCCTTGGGATTGCTCGCCGGCATCTGCCATCAGCAGCGCCAGTACCTCATCATCGAGTAAGTCGTTCATCGGGCTCTCGTGGTTGGCAGCACCGTGAGCGCTGACGGCGTTGCCGACAGTCGGGTCCACGGCGATAAACATTCGGATTGAAGGCCGGCAGGACGGGTGTCCGGCCGGCTGCAAAGGTGCAATCGATCAAGCAGTCTCGAGGGGCTTTTTGTGGGTGACCACTCGGCCTCCCTCCATCCTCACCAGCTGATCGGCGACGTCGAAGTAGCGGTCATCGTGGGAGATCACGATGATGGTCTTGCCCATCTGTTTCAGCTCCGGCAGCAGCTCGGTGTAGAAGATGCGCCGGAAGGCCGGGTCCTGATCGGCAGCCCATTCGTCGAACACCAGCACCGGACGCTCTTCCAGCCAGGCGTTGATCAGCGCCAGGCGTTTGCGCTGGCCGGTGGACAGATCGGTGGTGCTGAAAACACCGTCGTTAATGCTCACCTTGTGCGCAATCTCCAGGCGTTCCAGATAGCGGCTGGTGTCGGCCGGCACTTGTTTGTCGCCCTGTACCAGTTCATCGAACAGGTAGTAGTCGGCGAAGATCGTGGTGAACAGTTGGCGATAGTCATCGCGAGCCTGGGCATCGACCACCTGGCCATTGAGCAGGACTTCCCCGCGTTGTGGCGCATAGAGTCCCAGCAACAATTTGATCAGGGTGGTTTTACCGCCGCCGTTCTCGCCGACGATAAACACGATGTCACCCTGCGCGATGTCCAGATTGACCGGCCCCAGTTCAAACGCTGCGCTGCCCTGAACCGGCGGGAAGGCGTAATGCACGTTATGCAGTTGCAACTGCTGCACGGCGGTCTTGCTCGCGGGCGTCGACTCGCGCAGGAGCAAGTGCGGTTCCGGCGAGGAAAACTGTTCGGCCAGCTCGGCGATGCGTTTGAAGGCAATGTTCGCGCGACTGACCACCGGCAACGTGGTGACCAGATATTCCAGTGGGCCTTTCATGTACAGCAGCACCAGCACGAAACCGCTGAGCACCGCTTTATCGGTACCGAGCCAGAACGATTGCAGCGCCAGGGCCAGACCGATCACCACGAAAAACAGCATCGAGCCAAAGGTTTTCGCCACCACGAACGTGTTGATCGAGCGGATGTGCGTGTTGCAGATGTAATCCGCCGTGCCCTCGATGCGCTGGCTGAACATGCGTTGGCGGCGCGGGCGATGAATACGCAGTTCCTTGGCACCCGCAGCGATTGCGCTGTAGTGCTTCTGCAATTCGTCTTCGGCCTCGCGCGCCGCTTCGAAACCTTTGATGCCTTTGGCCCGGGCAATGTATTGGACGACGGTGCCGATCACGATCGCGATCAACAGCAGGGCAAACATCGGCAGGGACAGGTAGGCCAGGTAACCCAGGCAACCGAGGGTGACGGTGAAAGCGATCGCCAGCGGCGCGAAGGAAAACGCGAAATCACTGACGGTGTCGACATCATGGGTCAGCACCGGAATCAGGCGATGGCTGCGAAACCGTTCGATCTGCTCGATAGGCGCGAGCAGGACTTTTTCGCCGAGTGATTTACGCAGGCCGGCGATGATGTGCTGGCCGACGTGGTTGGTGCCGATGTCCGACAGAATCGAAGTCAGCAGTGCAAACGCGCAGAGGCCGGCAAATGTCAGCAGCACGCTGGCTGACGGAACACCGGTGCCGTTCAGGGCTTTGTTGATGGTCGCCAGCAGGGCAGTGACGCTGACGCCACCGAGCATGCCGAGCAGGATCGACAGCGCCACGACGACCCGGTAAGGCTTGAGCAGGCCGAGGACTTCACTGATGGCTCCGCGCGATTTTGTGGTCATGGAGGTTTCCGCTTCTAGTGCCGCTAACGGCATCGTTTCAAGGATTGGGCTGGTTAAAAGACGAAACCCGTGGGCGGCGATTTAGCCGACCACGGGTTTATCGAGGCTGAAGCGACGAGCGAGCGGCCAGCGCCGTCGTGGCGGCTGCCGGTGCAGCTGTCCTTACAGATCGCGCGCGACGCGAAAACCAATCCAGTCGCCGCGGGTGTCGCTGTAGGTGGCATTGCGATTGCCCGAGCGCGAGAACACCGGTGCTTCACCCCAGTCGTTGCCGCGGATGCGGCGAATCTTGCAGTCACCGGTCAACCAGGCGCTGCCATCACTCGGCGCGCCGACATAGTTTTCGTTGTAGCAGTCGGCGGTCCATTCGTAGATGTTGCCGTGCATGTCGTAGACGCCGAAGGCATTGGCCGGGAACTTGCCTGCCGGAGCGGTGAAGTTGTAGCCGTCGGCGGCGCCATAGGTGTTGGCGTGTTTGGCGATGCTGTATTCCTTGCCCTCATCGAAGGGGAACGGGAAAGGCCCGGTGCTACCGGCACGGGCGGCGTATTCACGCAGCGATTCGCTGACCAGTCGATACGATTTACCGGTTTTCTTCGACAGCCAGGCTACATAGGCCTCGGCCTCGGGAAAGTCCATGCACACCGCCGGATGCTTGTCGGTGTACTGCTTTTTCGGATCGCTGCCCGCGTAGTCGGGAATACCGGCCTTGCACGCGCGGCCCGGGCGTTTGTCGCCGTCGGGCATCTGATAGCCGGTGTCGGCGAGGTAGGCGTCCCATTGCCCTTTGAGCACCTGGAAACGACTGATGGCCAAGGGTTGGGCAAAGGTCACCGGGTGCATCGGACCTTCGTCCGGCTCGCGGCCGACTTCGTCCTCCGGGGTGCCCATGGTGAAGGTGCCGGTGGGCAGCACGACCATTTCCGGGCAGTCCTTGCAGTCCTTGAAGACTTTGCCCGGTTTGAGCGGTTCGGCCGCTTGCGCCAGCCCCGGCAAGGTACAACCGAGCAATGCGGCCAGACCGAGCGCGGGCAACGCGTTCAAGGAAAAATTACGCAGTTCACTACTGTTCATCATGACTCTCGATAACAGGTTGAAAGGAAACGTGGGAGCGTGGCGCCTACAGCTGTTTGGCCAGTAACGCCATCAAACGATCGATTTGCGCTTCGTCGTTGAGCAGGCCCGGCGCAGTACGAATCACCGGACCCACATCGCGGTTCACGGCGTCGGCAACCACGCGGTTCTGCATCAGGTACGCGGCGACTTTGTCGCTGTCCTGGCCCTTGACTCGAAAGAAGGTAAAACCGGCCGACAGTTGCGGACTCAGCGGGGTGACGAGTTCGATTTGCGGGTGTTCCAGCAGGCGCTTCTTCAGGTAGCTGTTGAGCGCGTGGATGCGCGCTTCGACCTCGGCCTTGCCCAGTTGCAGGTGCAGCTTGAAGGCTTCGTCCAGCGCCCAGCGATACTCGAAGGAGTGATAGCCACCGGGCGTCATGGTGGTGGAAAACGCTGTGGCCTCGGAGAAGGTCGGGGTGATCGGCGTCACGTATTTGACCTCCTCGAAACGGCTGCAGACGATGCCGGTGCCGCGCGGGCCAAACATCCACTTGTGGGTGCCGGCGATGAAGAAATCACAGTTCATCTGCGCGAAACTCAGGTTGTCGACGCCGAAACCGTGCACGCCGTCGACCACATAAATGATCCGCTCGGCATCGCTGCGGCCACGGTTGTGTTTGTCGACGATGGCGCCGATGTCACCGATCGGCAGCTTCACGCCGCTGCCCGAATGCACCCAGCACATGCCCAGCACACGGGTTTCCGGGCGGATGGCCGTGTCGATGGCGGTGAGGATTTCGGCTTTGGTCGCGGTCTGCGGATCCTTGAACAGACGGATCTTGCGCACCTGCGTGCCTTCACGTTCCTTGCGCAAGGCGAGGATTGTGTGGGTGGCATAGTGTTCGTGGGCGGTGGTGAGGATTTCCTGATCGGGGCGCACATGCACACCGCCGTAAATCATCGTCAGACCTTCAGTAGTGCTGCCGGTCAGGGCGATCTGTTTGGCCTTGGCTTGCAGGTATTGGCCGGCCCAGACTCGCACGTTTTCCTCGCGCTGCTCGATCACGCCGAGGTCCCAATCCATGGCCAGGCCGGGATTTTTGTCGAGGGCGGCGCGATGTCGTTCGATCGCTTCGCGCACGGGTTTCGGGTGCGAGGTGATCAGGAAGTTGGAAAAGTGCAGGTAGTCCGGATCCTGATCGAACAGTTGCTGCAACTGCGTCCACTTGCTGCGCGGCATTGGCGCAGGGGGCGCAGCCGTAGCGGCAGCGCTGGCGATGTTCGGCAGGCTGGCGCCCAGTGGCAGCGCAGCGGCGAGCAGTCCGGCCTGTTTCAGAAAATCACGACGATTACTCATGGCTGCGTCGTTCCCTGCGCGTTGGCCAGCGCCGGTTTCGCGGCTTTTTCGACCTGATCCCAGACGCGCAGGAAGTTGCCACCCCAGAGTTTGCCGATGTCGGCTTCGGAGTAACCGCGCGACAGCAGTTCAGCGGTGACATTGCGGATCTCGCCGACGTTCTCGAAACCTTTGACGCCGCCGCCTTCATTGAAGTCGGAGCTGATACCGACATGGTCGATGCCGATCTTGCGCACGGCGTATTCGATGGCGTCGCCGAAATCCTTGAGGCTGGCCTTCGGTTCGTCTTCGAGGATCGCGTAGAGGCGGCTGGCGTACAGGCCGAATTTCGTTTCGGACCAGGCCGCAATGATCGGGTCGCCCGGCATCAGCGCCATCGCCAGGTTCGGCAGTGGCGGCAGGCCGAACTCCTTGCGCAGCTCGTTGAGGCGATCCTGGGTCTTCTGGGTCAGCGGGCGCAGGTACTGCGAGAACGCGACGATCTGCACCACGCCGCCGCTGTTCTTTATCAACTGCATCTCTTTGTCGCTGAGGTTGCGTGGGATGTCGACCATCGCGCGCGGCGCCGAGTGCGAGGCAATCAGCGGCGTACGGCTCAACTGTGCGACTTGCTCAAGGGCCTTGGTCGACATCTGCGACACGTCGATGATCACGCCCAGATCATTGAGGCGCTTGACCGCCTGCTTGCCCAGATCGGAGAGGCCGTCGAGGGCGTCCGGTGAGTCATTGAGGAATGGCAGTGGGCGAGACGAATCCGCCCAGTCGTTGTTGCCGATGTAGCTGAAGCCGAACATGCGCATTCCACGCGCTGTCCACAGGTCCAGCAGATTCAGATCATGGCCCAGCGGATAGGCGTTGAGCATGCTGATGAAAATCGCGAACTTGCCTTCGCCGTGCAGGCGGCGCATATCGTCCGGCGTGTAGGCGATCGCGACTTGATTGGGGTAGTCGCGAACCATGCCGGAGATGATCCGGTAACGGATTTCCTGCTGGTTGCGGGCTTCGTCGATGAAGCCGGCAGTCGGCTTGTGGGGGGCATCGGGGCCGTTCCACATTTCCGGCCAGCCGAAAATGGTCAGCGCCGCTCCAGACAAGCGACCGCGACTGGTTTTGGCCAGATCGAACTGGCCGGAGCCATCCTTGTCGGCTTCGTTACCGTTGGTGCCGAAGTTCTGCGTCAGGCTGACATGGCTGTCGAAAGAAAGCATGCGTTCGTGCAGTTCATCTGCCTGTTTCACAATCTTGGCGTCATAGCCAAGGTCGTCCTTGAACCAGTGCTGCCAAGCGGCAAAGCCTGCACCGGCGCTGATCGCCAGGGCTAAGGGCAGGCCGATGAATAGAGCCTTTTTCGAACGTGGTTTTGTCATTGCCATCTCAGTCGGGTTCGCCATCGAGGTGCAGGCGCAAAGCCTTTGCTATCTGGGAGGAACGAGTGGATGGCCGTGGAATTTAGGTTGCCAGGTTAAAAGATCGCAGCCTTCGGCAGCTCCTGCAGGGATATACATTCGATGTCGGAGCTGCCGAAGGCTGCGATCTTTTCAAACCCACATAAATTTACCCGGGCAGCAAACGTTCTAGCTTGGATAAAGCCTGCTTCATGGCTGACACAGGTAGGGCAATGAAGATTTCTCGACGATGGTTCATGGCGGGCCTGGCGCTGACCGGCGCTGCCGTGCCGGCGGCTTATTTTGGGCATCGTGAATGGACGAAGCCGGATCCGACGATCACTCCGGGTGAAGCGTCTTTCGACGTCGCCGATCTCGCCGGGCAACGTTTGGCCAGTGCCTTGCGGGGCGTCTGGGATATTCGCTTCGAAGGCCGTGACGCAGGCCTTGAAGGGCTTCCGGCCCAAGGGCTGCAAGTGTTCCTCGACATCGGCCAGAAAGGTCGTGGCGTCTGTGGTTTTCTTGATACGCCGGAGCGTTTGCGCTCCGGCGAAACACCTCGTTACCGAATTCTTGGCGATCTGGCCGGTGCCGATGCGGCGAAACTGAGTTGGCGGCTGGTGGGTGCACAAGGCCAGATCAACTATGAGCTGGAAATGATCCTCGATGAGGTCTGGGCCGATTTCGGCAACGCCGGCAAAGGCACCCTAAGCGGAAAAGCGATGCGTCTGGATCGCCCCCTGGCCTTGCCAGCAGAGGACAATGGATTTGTCGCAGTCAAGCGACTGTTTCCCGAGGCGCGTGAACGGACACCGTTGAATCCGACGCTGCTGGCCTGGTTGATTTCCCCCGAGCACCGACTGTTCCACCAGTTGTGGCATGCCACGCGGGACAAGTGGCACACCTTGCCTGAAGACAAACGTGAAGCCTTGCGCGGCATCGGCTGGCAGCCCGGACCGCGTGACAAGGAGCGCGATGCCCGTGGGCCGCGCAAGGACCGCAACGGCTCCGGTGTGGATTTCTTCTTCATGCATCGGCACATGCTCGGCACGGCGCGTTCAATGCAGGACCTGCCATCGTGGCAATACTTTCCGCTGCCACAACCGGAATTGATCCGTGATCGCCCGGGCTTCGCCCGTTACTTCGACAACCATGACGGCACGGCGCTGCCGCCCGCATGGCTGGCGGACGGTGATGACGAGTACAGCAAGTGGGTCAGCGACATCAAGACGGCCGAGACCTACGAAAGCAACTTCCAGGTCTGGGAGTCGCAATACCGTGATCCGGTGTACCTGGCCAGACTCACGCTCGGTCAGTTCGGTTCCGAGGTTGAATTGGGGCTGCACGACTGGCTGCACATGCGCTGGGCGTCGGTGCCGCGTGATCCGTCCAATGGCCAGCCAGTGCCGTTTGCCCGCGATCAGGCCGATTTCGCGCCGCGCTGGTATGGCGCGGAAAACGACTTTCTGGGCGATCCCTTTTCGTCTCACGTCAACCCGGCGTTTTGGCATTTTCATGGCTGGATCGACGACCGTATCGAAGACTGGTTTCGCGCGCACGAGCGCTTCCATCCGGGTGAGGTCACGCGCAAGGTGGTCAATGGTGTGCAGTGGTTTGCACCAGGGCGCTGGAACGAAGTCGATGATCCGTGGCTGGGGCCGGTCACCCATGGCTGCAGCACTACGCCGGGGTTGCAGGCGGGCAAGACGGTGGAGATGGACCCGGAGACCATGAAGCTGGCGCTGCGCATCACCTTCCTCAATGACGAGAAGAAACTCGCCGGACTGTTCCGTCGCGTGCCGCCACGGCCGTGGTATGCGCGCAATCTGAAGGCCAAACAGACTCAGGCCTGATTACCGCTTCAGCTTCGTCGCGAGCAGGCTCGCTCCCACAGGTTGACCGCATTCCTCCAATTGGAATGTGATCTCTTGTGGGAGCGAGCCTGCTCGCGAAAGCGCTTGGCCGGGCTGCGCGATTACAGTGCCTGCCACCCGCCGCCCAATGCCTTGTACAAGGCAATGCTCGCCTGCATTCGCGACAGCCGCAGTTGCACGTTCTGATCCTGCGCCGCATACAGCGTGCGTTGGGTTTCCAGTACGGTCAGCAAGTCCTCGGCGCCGGCTTGATAACGGCTCTGGGCGATGTTGAAGGCGGTTTGCGCCTGGTTCAGTTCTTCGCTCTGCCACTGCCGTTGTTGATCAAGTCCACGGATGCTGTTGAGGGCTTTTTCGACGTCGGCGAAACCGTTGATGATGGCGCCGCGATAAGTTTCCAGCAGCTCCTGCTGACGAGCCGTGGCTTTGTCGCGTTCAGCGCTCAGACGGCCATTGTTGAAGATCGGTGCGATCAGCCCGCCGGTGAGGTTGTAGAACGGACTGCGCAACAGGTCATCCGCCTGGTTGGCACCGGAGCCAATGCTCGCGCCTAGAGTGATTTTCGGCAGCATCGCCGCCCGTGCCACCGTGACGTTCGCCTGAGCTGCCGCCAATTGGGCCTCGGCACGGGCAATATCCGGGCGCCGCGTCAGCAGTTCGCTGGGTACGCCGGCGGATATTGGCGGCCATTGCAACTGGTCGAAGGACTCGTGGCTGGCCGGCAGGTCTTGCACCGGACGCCCGAGCAGCGCTGCCAGCGCGATCCGCGCATCTTGGGCTTGTTGCCGGACGGTCGGCAGTTGGCGTTGCTGCGCGGCCACCAGGCTTTTTTGTTGCGCCAGCTCCAGCGCGGTGGCGGAGCCGGCGTTGTAGCGTGTCTGTACCAATTGCAGAACGTTTTGCGCGTTGGCCAGATTAAGCTCGGCAATGCGACTCTGCTCCTGCAGCGACAGCACCTGGGTGTAACTGTTGGCGACGCCGCTGAGCAAGGTCAATTCGACGGTGGCGCGATCGAACTCGCTGGCCTGCAAACTGAACTGTGCGCTGTCGCGCGATGCGCGCTTACCGCCCCAGAAGTCGATTTCGTAACTGGCGCTGAGGCCGACGTCGAAGTAGTCCACCGCCCTGTTACTGCTGTCGGCATCCAGTTGACGATAGCCCTCGCCACGCAACAGCTTCTGCCGATTGGCATTGCCGGTGCCTTGTATTTCCGGCAACTGCGAACCGCCGGCAATCACCGTGTCGGCACGCGCCTGACGGACGCGAGCGATGGCCGCGGCCAGGTCATAACTGCCGACCTGGGCCTGTTCGATCAGTTGATTGAGTTGCGGGCTGGCGAAGCGCGTCCACCAGCGCAGGGCGTCGCGTTCGGCGCTGGTGCTCTGCGGCGATTGCCAGGCGGCCGGCGGCACGATGCCGCTGTCCGGGGGTTGTGGGGTACTGCCGCAAGCGCTGAGTATCAGGCAGACGGTCAACAGACTGAGGCGCGGTTTCATAGAGCGATCATTCACTGGTAAGGGCCGTGACCGGGTCGAGTCGGGCAGCTTTGCGGGCCGGCATGAAGCCGAAGACAACACCGGTGACCAAGGCGCAACCAAATGCGCCGAGTACCGCCATCAATGAGAACGCCACCGCGACTTCACTGAGAATCAGCACGCCGCCAATGATCAGCGCCAGGGCGATGCCGGCGATGCCGCCGACCACCGAGAGCATCACCGCTTCAGTGAGAAACTGGCGCAGGATGTCGCGCTGGCGGGCGCCGGTGGCCATGCGGATGCCGATCTCGCGAGTGCGCTCGCGGACGGTCATGAGCATGATGTTCATCACGCCAATCCCACCGACCAGCAACGAGATCGCCGCAATCGAGCCGAGCATCAGCGACAGGGTGTTTTGCGTGCGCGCTTCGGCCTGGATCATCGCGGCGTTGTTGGTCAGTTCAAAATCCTTCTTGCCGTTGTGCAGGTTCAGCATCAGTTGTTCGATGGCGTGTTCGCTGTCCTTGACCTTGCGCGCGTCGGCGGCAGCGATGGCCACGTACTCGGGATTGCGCGTGCCGAACAGCCTTACGCTGGCGGCGGAGTAGGGCACGGCGATGCGGTTGTCACTGTCGGAATCGCCGGAACTGGCGCCTTTTTCCGCCAATACCCCGACCACCTGAAACGGCACGTTCTCGATCAGAATGTACTGGCCAATCGGGTTGGCAACGTCTTTGAGGAGTTTGGTCCGCACCTTGTGGCCAATCACCGCAACGGCTGCCGCGTTCTGTTCATCGGCCTCAGTGAAGTAACTGCCCTGAACCACTGGCCAGTTGAAGATCGCCGGGAAGTTGGTGTCATTGCCGCCGACGTAGCTCAGGTGGTCGGCATTGCCGAAGCGCACACCGGCCTCGGCCCCATTGACCGGCATGATCCGCTGTACTTGGGGCAGGCTCGCCAGGGCATGCACATCGTCGAGGGTGATGATGCCCGGTGGCGTTCGCGGGTTGGGCGCCGAGCCGCTGAGGTAAATGATGTTCGAACCGAACGCGCCCATCTGCGCCATGACCTGACGCTTGCTGCCTTCGCCGACCGCAAGCATCACCACCACCGAGGCTACGCCGATGATGATGCCGAGCAGGGTCAGCGCGGTGCGGAAGCGGTTGATCCACATCACTCGCCACGCGGCGTGCAGGGCGTCCACCAGTTCGCCTTTCCAGGCCCCGGTAGCTTCGGCGCCTTCGCTCAAGCGCTTGCGCAGATCCACCGCTTGCAGGGCGCCGGGATTGGCACTGGTCTGGGCATCGGGGTTGTTTCTGGCGCTATCGCTGACGATCAAGCCATCGCTGATTTCGATAATGCGCTTGGCACGCGCCGCCACTTCGCGGTCGTGGGTGATGAGAATGACAACGTGGCCCTGGCTCGCCAGTTCATCGAGCAGCGCCATGACTTCCTTGCCGCTGTGGCTGTCGAGGGCGCCGGTCGGTTCGTCGGCGAGGATGATGTGGCCGCCATTCATCAGTGCGCGGGCAATCGACACGCGTTGTTGCTGGCCTCCGGACAGTTGATGCGGGCGGTTGCCGGTGCGCGCGGCCAGACCGAGGCGGTCGAGCAGGGCGGCGGCGCGGGCATGCCGTTCGGCGGCGGGGGTGCCGGCGTAGATGGCCGGCATCTCGACGTTTTCCTGGGCCGAGCCGGACGGAATCAGGTGATAGCCCTGGAACACGAAACCGAAGGCTTCGCGCCGCAGCCAGGCAAGTTCATCGCTGTCGAGGCCGGCGACGTTTTCCCCGGCAAAACGGTATTCACCGTTTGTCGGTCGGTCGAGGCAGCCAAGAATGTTCATCAATGTTGATTTGCCGGAGCCGGACGCGCCGACAATCGCCACGAATTCGCCGGCGTGAATCGACAGGTCAATCCCGCGCAACACGTGAACTTCGGGAGCGTCACCGCCGCCGTAGGATTTGCGGATGTCCTGCAGTTCGATCAGAGGCGTTTGCATTCAACCTCCGCTGCCGTCGGCCGGGCCGATCAACAAGTGATCGCCTTCGTTCAAGCCCTCGACAATCTGCACTCTAAGACGGTCGCTGATGCCGGTGCGTACTTCGCGGGACTGAATCTCGCCATTGGCGGTGATGACCTGCGCGGTCTGCCGATTGGCCACGGCGCTGCCTTGCAGGGCGGCGACCGGTGCGGTGAGCACGTTTTTCGCCTGGTCGGCAACGAAGAACACTTGCGTGGTCATCTCTGCCATCAAGGCGTTGTCGGCGTTATCGACGTCCAGCAGCACGGTGTACAGCACCACGCGCGCGCTGCCGCTTTTACTTGAGCTGGCCGGGCTGCCACCGCCTTGACTGGTCTGGTCCAGCGGCTTGGGTGGCACCGGCAGAATTTGCCGAACGGTGCTGCTCCAGCGCCGATTACCTCCGCTGAGCGTGGTGAAGTAAGCGGTCATGCCCGGTTTGACATGGCCGATATCGGCCTCGGAAACCTCGGCCCAGACCGTCATCGGCGAAAGTTTGGCGATGCGCAGAATCAGCGGTGTCTGTTGCTGGGCATTGAGTGTCTGGCCTTCGCGGGCATCGAGTGCGACCACGGTGCCTGCCATCGGCGCATAGATGCGTGTGTAGCCGAGCTCGGCCTGATCACTGCGCAGGCTGGCCTCGGCTTGGCGGATCTGGGCGCGGAACATGTCGATACGCGCCTGGGTGGCCTTGAGTTCGGCGCGGGCTGTCTGCACGTCTTCTTCACGGGTGGCGCCGCCAGCCGCGAGGTTCTGCTGGCGCTGGTACTTCTGCTGCGCCAGTTCGTGCTGGGCCTGTTGTTCTTGCAACTGCGCCTTGAGGTTTTCGATGGAGAACTGGCTGGCGTCGAGCTTGGCCTTTTGCGTGGACGGATCGATTTCCACGAGCAATTGGCCTTGCTTGACCACGTCGCCGACTTCCACATGGATTTTGCGGATTTGCCCGGAAGCCTGGGCGCCGACGTCCACATAGCGCCTGGGCTGTAACGTGCCCAGCGCGGTGACGCTGCTTTCAATGTCGCCACGACTGACTGGCACGGTGGCGAACTTGTCCCGGCCAGGGGGCAATATCTGCCAGGCGGCTACGGCGACAACGGGAATCAGACAAAGGGCTGCGAGCAGGGCGCGTCGGGCGGGGCGGGGACGTTTCATGCAGGGTTCCGGCCAGTGAAAATCGACCCGTCATCCAGCCGGCACCGCACGCGGGCCACGACCGAACGCTGACGCAGGAGGCGACAGATACGGGGAACTGTCCTTTAAACGAGAGACGCGATGGGTAATTTAAGCGCTGCAAAACGCGGTAACAGGTATAGCGGGCAACAATTTGTCGGGCAAATCGAAACAGCGCTTTAAATCTATATGAGAATTACTATAAATTACGCATCTGAAATTGCCACCATCCTGCCATTGTCGTTTTGACCATCGCGGATCTGGCTCAAGGATCGAAACCGCACCGCAGCGGTCGGGAGTCATGTTGGAGAACTACTATCGCGAGCTGGTGTGTTTCCTTAACGCCAGGCTGGGCAACCGTCAGGTGGCCGAAGATGTGGTGCATGACGCTTATGTGCGGGTGCTGGAGCGTTCCAGCGATACGCCGATCGAACAACCGCGGGCTTTCCTTTATCGCACGGCATTGAACCTGGTCATCGATGATCATCGGCGCAACGCCTTGCGGCAGGCCGAGCCGCTTGACGTGCTGGACAGCGAAGAGCGCTATTTCACCCCGTCGCCCCATGGCACACTTGATCACGGTCAACGTCTGGCGATGCTTCAGCGCGCACTGGCAGAGTTGTCACCGCTGTGTCGCGAAAGTTTTTTGCTGCGCAAGATCGAAGGTCTGTCCCATAACGAAATCGCCGAGAGCCTGGGGATTTCCAAAGCGCTGGTGGAGAAACACATCGTCAATGCCATGAAACATTGCCGGGTGCGGATCAAACAATGGGACGCCCATTGATCCTTCCTCAGTAAATTTTTTTTCACCGTCCTCGTTCCTACTCAACAGACGATCTGCTGTCCTGCTTCGGGCCGGTCAGGTCACCCAGGCTTTATCCCCACGGTTGAGGGGTTCATCCAGAGGACACTGGAAATGACACAGGCAATTGCATCGCCCATCGTTCACGACCTGATCGGCGTCGGTTTCGGCCCTTCGAACCTGGCGCTGGCCATCGCTCTGCAAGAGCGCGGCCCGATCCAGGGCGAACTGGATGTGCTGTTCCTCGACAAGCAGGCCAACTACAGCTGGCACGGCAACACCCTGTCGACGCAAAGCGAGTTGCAGATTTCCTTCCTCAAGGATCTGGTGACCCTGCGCAATCCGACCAGCCCGTACTCGTTCGTCAACTATCTGAAGGATCACGGCCGTCTGGTCGACTTCATCAACCTCGGCACCTTCTATCCGTGCCGCATGGAGTACAACGATTACCTGCGCTGGGTCGCCGGCAAGTTCACCGCGCAGAGCCGTTACGGTGAGGAAGTGCTGACCATCGAACCGGTGCTGCACAACCATCAGGTTGAAGCGCTGCGCGTGATTTCCCGTGGCAGCGACGGCCTGCAACATGTGCGCACCACCCGTTCGGTGGTGGTCAGCGCCGGCGGCACGCCGCGTATTCCTGAGGCGTTCAAAGCGCTGAAGGGTGACACTCGCGTGTTCCACCACTCTCAGTATTTATCGCAAATGGCCAAACAGCCGTGCGTGAACAATCAGCCAATGAGCATTGCGATCATCGGTGGCGGGCAGAGTGCGGCGGAAGCCTTCATCGACCTGAATGATTCGTTCCCGTCGGTACAGGTCGACATGATCCTGCGCGGCTCGGCACTGAAGCCTGCGGACGACAGCCCGTTCGTCAACGAAGTGTTCTCGCCGGAATTCACCGACCTGGTGTTCCAGCAGAACAGCGCCGAGCGTGAGCGTCTGGTCAACGAGTACCACAACACCAACTATTCGGTGGTCGACATCGACCTGATCGAACGCATCTACGGCATTTTCTATCGCCAGAAGGTTTCCGGGATCGCCCGTCACGCATTCCGCACCCTGACCACCGTGGAAAAAGCCACCGCCACCGAAAACGGTATCGAACTGGCCGTGCGCAACAGCGCCACCGGCGAAGTCACCGTGCGCAATTACGACGCTGTTGTTCTGGCCACCGGTTACGAACGGCAGATGCACCGCAAACTGCTGGCGCCGCTGGAAGAATACCTGGGCGACTTCGAGGTTGATCGCAACTACAAACTGATCACCGACGAGCGCTGCAAGGCCGGCATCTACATGCAGGGCTTCTGCCAGGCCAGCCATGGTCTGAGCGATACGCTGCTGTCGGTGTTGCCGATTCGCGCGGACGAGATTGCCGGCTCGCTGTACGAGCATGGCAAGAACCGTGGGCATCGGTCGATGGCGGATCTGTTGTTGGCGACTGCCAGCTGATTTTTTAGCGCCTCACATACCGCTTTCGCGAGCAGGCTCGCTCCCACAGGGGATTTTCAGTGAACACAGATTTTGTGTCAGATGAAGATCCAATGTGGGAGCGAGCTTGCTCGCGAAGGGGCCCTCCAAAGCGCCACACATTCTGTTCCTGAACCCTTCCTGAACATCCCCCCACATTCCCCGACTCACTGCCTTTTGCGGGTTTACTCTGCAGACATCGGAGCGTAAGCTTCGCGCGTTTTCATCAATAGCGGAGACCCACAGTGGGTACTTGTTCGAGTGACAGTTGTCGGCCGGTCTCGGTAACCGGCAGATTCTCGGCAAGATAACGCGCAGACTTTCTCTGTCGTTGTCTCGCCGTAAAAGCGAGCAGCGGCATCCCGTGCATGACCCGTCCTGGGCCATGTCTCGACGTCCTTCTCATCGACGCTGAACAGAGCGTGGTTTCGACTTCACTGTCGAGATCGCAGCCCTATCGACACGCCTGTCTTTTCTGACCGGCGCGCCAGGCCTTGCCGTGCCGGTTTTTCCGGCGGACGAGGCGCGGCCGTACCTGCTCGACGGTTTCCCGGCTGACCATAGGGGCAACAGCCATGAAACTTACGCTCAAGGAATTCTTCGCAGGTTTTCTGCGGACCCGCCACATCGCCCGGCACTTCCGTCGCCTGGCGCTGCTGGAATCGATCAACGACACCACGGTCAGCCGTGAAGTCCCACCCACGCTGGCCAACACCCTGGTCGATGCCGCGCAGTGCGACAGCGGTGTGTTGCTGTCTTCACTGGGCACGCATGCCGATGGCCTGACCGATTTCGAAGTCGATGCGCTGCGTGCGCAATACGGCCTCAACGAAGTCGAACACGAGCAGCCGCTGCCATGGTGGACGCACCTGTGGCACTGCTACAAAAACCCCTTCAACCTGCTGCTGACCCTGTTGGCGGTGATCTCGTGGCTGACCGAAGACCTCAAGGCAGCCGTGGTGATTTTCTCCATGGTCGTGCTGTCGACGCTGCTGCGCTTCTGGCAGGAAAGCAAATCCAACCAGGCCGCCGATGCGCTGAAAGCCATGGTCAGCAACACCGCCACGGTGATGCGCCGTGACGCGCCGCGCAGCGAATTGCCGATCAAGCAACTGGTGCCGGGCGATCTGATTGTGCTTTCGGCCGGTGACATGATTCCTGCAGATTGCCGCGTACTCAGCGCCAAGGATCTGTTCGTCAGCCAGGCGGCGATGACCGGTGAATCGATGCCGGTGGAGAAATTTCCACACCAGCAGGATCGCGATACGCGCAATCCACTGGAGCTGGATAACATCCTGTTCATGGGCACCAACGTCGTCTCCGGCACTGCGGTGGCGGTGATTCTCACCACCGGCAACAGCACTTATTTCGGTGCGCTGGCCCAGCGTGTTGGCGCAACCGATCGCGCGGTCACTTCGTTCCAGCAAGGCGTCAACAAAGTCAGCTGGTTGTTGATCCGCTTCATGTTCGTGATGGCGCCGCTGGTGCTGTTCATCAACGGTTTCACCAAGGGTGACTGGACCGAAGCGCTGCTGTTCGCACTGTCGATTGCGGTCGGCCTGACCCCGGAAATGCTGCCGATGATCGTCACCTCGACGCTGGCCAAAGGCGCGGTGTTTCTGTCGCGCAAAAAAGTCATCGTCAAACGCCTCGATGCGATCCAGAACTTCGGCGCCATGGACGTGCTCTGCACCGACAAGACCGGCACACTGACTCAGGACAAGATTTTCCTCGCGCGTAATGTCGACGTCTGGGGTGAAGACTCCGATGACGTGCTGGAAATGGCTTACCTCAACAGCTACTACCAGACCGGCCTGAAAAACCTGCTGGATGTTGCGGTACTGGAACACGTGGAAATCCACCGTGAACTGAAAGTCGGCACGGCGTTTCGCAAGGTCGATGAGATCCCGTTCGACTTCAACCGTCGGCGCATGTCGGTGGTGGTCGAAGGGCGTGGCCAGCCACATCAACTGATCTGCAAAGGCGCCGTGGAAGAAGTCCTGGCGGTGTGCAGCCGCGTGCGTCACGGCGAGGTCGATGAAGCCTTGAGCGATGAATTGCTGACCCGGATTCGTCAGGTCACCGCAGCATTCAACGCTGAAGGCTTGCGCGTGGTGGCGGTGGCTGCCCGCTCGATGCCGGAAGGTCGAGAAGTTTATAGCCTGGCCGATGAGCAGGAACTGACGCTGATTGGTTATGTGGCGTTCCTCGATCCACCGAAGGAAAGCACCGCACCAGCGCTCAAGGCCTTGGCCGAACACGGTGTGGCAGTGAAGGTGCTGACCGGTGACAACGAACTGGTCACCGCGAAAATCTGCCGCGAAGTCGGCCTGGCGCAACAGGGCCTGTTGCTGGGCAATGACGTTGAGCGCATGAGCGATGCCGAACTGGGCGTGGCCGTAGAGACCACCAATGTGTTCGCAAAACTGACGCCGTCACACAAGGAGCGCATCGTGCGCATCCTCAAAGGCAATGGCCACGTGGTCGGCTTCATGGGCGACGGCATCAACGATGCGCCAGCCCTGCGCACCGCCGACATCGGTATTTCCGTGGACAGCGCGGTGGACATCGCCAAGGAAGCGGCTGACATCATCCTGCTGGAAAAGAGCCTGATGGTGCTGGAGGAGGGCGTGCTCGAAGGGCGGCGCACCTTCGCCAACATGCTCAAGTACATCAAGATGACTGCCAGTTCCAACTTCGGCAACGTCTTCTCGGTGCTGGTCGCCAGTGCGTTCATTCCATTCCTGCCGATGCTGCCGATGCACCTGCTGGTGCAGAACCTGCTCTACGACATTTCGCAGATTGCCATTCCGTTCGATAACGTCGACGAGGAGATGCTGAAAAAACCACAACGCTGGCAGCCCGGCGACGTCGGGCGCTTCATGCTGTTCTTCGGCCCGATCAGTTCGATCTTTGACATCACCACGTTCGCCTTGATGTGGTACGTATTCGATGCCAACACCCCGGATCACCAGACGCTGTTTCAGTCTGGCTGGTTCGTGGTCGGGTTGCTGACCCAGACCCTGATCGTGCACATGATCCGCACGCCGAAGATTCCGTTCCTGCAAAGCCGAGCAGCGATGCCGCTGCTGGTCATGACCGGGATCATCATGGGGGTCGGCATCTTCCTGCCGATGGGGCCGCTGGCGCACTACTTCAAATTGCAGGCGCTGCCGTCGCTGTACTTCGTGTTCCTGCCGGTGATTCTGCTGGCGTACATGGCGCTGACCCAGGCCGTGAAAGGTTTCTACATCCGCCGGTTCGGCTGGCAATAACAGCACGGCCAACACCGTTCCCCTGTGGGAGCGAGCCTGCTCGCGAAGGCGTTTTTTCAGCCACAGCTGTAGTGGCTGACACTCCGCTTTCGCGAGCAGGCTCGCTCCCACAGGGGGAATTTGTGTTCTCAAGGATTTCATCATGCAAGCCATCAACAACCTCAACCTCGATTCGCTGCTCGACACCCTCGTCAGCCTCAGCGCCGCGTTCATTCTCGGTGGTCTGATCGGCTTCGAGCGCCAGTACCGGCAACGCACCGCCGGCCTGCGCACCAATGTGCTGGTCGCGGTCGGTGCAGCGATATTCGTCGACATGGCCAACCGTCTCGCCGGCGCTGAAGGCGCGGTGCGCGTGGTTGCCTACGTGGTGTCCGGCATCGGTTTTCTCGGCGCCGGGGTGATCATGCGCGAAGAAGGCAACGTGCGCGGCCTCAACACCGCCGCAACCCTGTGGACTTCGGCGGCGGTTGGCGCCTGTGCCGGGGCCGATCTGCTCGCCGAAGCCGTACTCGGCACGCTATTCATTCTGGCCGCCAACACTTTGCTGCGGCCGATCGTCAACAACATCAACCGCCAACCGCTGGACGTGGTTTCGGCGGAAGTCACCAATATCGTCTATGTCATCGCCCGCCGCTCGCAGCAGACCGCCGTGTTCGCCTTGCTTGAAGCAGAGCTTGAGCGCAGCAACTACCCGGCCAGCGACGTCGATGTGCATGCGTTCGGCGCCGATGAAATCGAGATCGAAGCGACGCTGGCGACGACGTCGGTCGATGGTGATGAACTGGATGCACTGGTGGCGCGGATTGCGACGTCGGCGTTGGTGGTGCAGGCGTTCTGGAGTCCGAGTACCACCGAATGAACCGCGCTCGTCCGTTCAGTAGCAACGCCACATCCGGTCATGCCGGGTGTGGCTTTTTTGCTTGCTCTCGGCTGTTCTCCATTCATTTTTAAGATTCGTCCTACAGGCGTCACGGCACCTTTTGATTAGCCTTGTCATTCACGTGATGAGCGTGATTTTCCTGGGCTGTGAAAGACTATGTCCTACAAACGCTGGCGAATCCTTATTGCCGACGAGCAACGGGCGCTGCATGTGCGAATAAGCAAATGCCTCAACGAACTCGGCTGTCGCGGCAACGTGTCGGTGTATTCGTTTCGTGAGCTGCTGGGTGCGACGCATTACTCGTCCGATCCGTTTGAGCACTATGACCTGCTGATCATCAACGCTGAGCTGATGGCGGTCGGTGGAGTCGATCCTTTGCGTTTTTTTCAATGCAACCTGCAGATTCGTCATGCCGTTATTTACGACAAACGTCGCGGCGAGGCATGCGCAAAGGCGATATGCAGCACTGCACGACGCTATTTGACCCTGATCCGTACACCGGATCGGCAGACACTCGGCCCTTTGATCGCGGACCTGGCGACAGCACAGTGATGGGCATGACTCGGATGAGTAACCTTTTTTTTCGGATTATTCCTACAGAACCCGCCACGCAGCTTGCGTAGTCTTGCCGCACCCAGAAACCGTGACCCCGGGAGATCGATCATGATCAATAAAGCCCTGCGTATCCTGATCGCAGACCCTCAGCATTTTCACCGGATGAAAATCGAGCGACTGTTCAACGGCCTCAATTATTACCGCATTGCTCCGGTGCAGAACCTTACCGAGCTGCTGACTCTGGTGGACTACGGTT
The DNA here is from genome assembly GCF_004011755.1 of Pseudomonas sp. RU47. Lineage (GTDB taxonomy): Bacteria > Pseudomonadota > Gammaproteobacteria > Pseudomonadales > Pseudomonadaceae > Aquipseudomonas. The sequence continues at coordinate 2,218,890 of NZ_CP022411.1, forward strand.
GCGAACCGTTCGATGTGGTGGTCATCAACGCCGAACTCGCTGCAGGCTCGCTGGATCTGCCGGGTTTTTTCCTCGATAACCCGCAGGTTCGTCAGGCGTTGATCTACAACGAGCAAACGGCGCCGTTGCAACTGTCCTCCGGCTTCGCTCAGGAAAATGTACAGATCAGCCATTTGTCACTGCCATCAAAACAGTCGATCGACCAGTTGATGGCGCTGGTCGACGCTCCGGCACGGGCACAGACGTTATCAGCCCCCAAGGTAAATCCGTTGGTGCAGAGCGCTGCACGTGCATAGAAAATCATTTCCTGCAACTGTCAGATCTGACAGGTGATTTGCGCGCCGTTACGTGTAACAGTCCCTGCGCAGCCACTGAGTCCGGAGCAGCCCCAATCGGTGGCCTGTTCGTCAGACTTTGCATCGGGAGTGGCCATGAAGTCAGCGCTTGTCGTCGATGATCATCCGGTGGTGCGCGCCGCCATCCGAATCGTGTTGCAAGGCGAAGGATTCAAGCGGATATACGAGGCGTCCCAAGGCAACGAGGTGGTGTCGCTTATTCGTGAGCACGCGCCCCAACTGGTGATACTTGATCTGAATTTGCCAGTACTTGATGGACTCGACGTTCTGGAGCGGATAAGGGTCAATTATCCGCGATGCCGAGTGCTGGTTTTCAGTACACACGAACCCATGTTCTATCAGGAGCGCTGTGTGCGTGCCGGAGCCATGGCCTACGTGACCAAAACCAATCAACTGGAACAGTTGCGCAATGCCATTCAGGCAGTCGTTTCGGGACATACCTATTTTTCCGTGCTTCCGGACTACCTCAGCACGCTGAATGCCGTGCAAACCACCGAAAAACAGATGATCGATCAGCTCTCTGATCGTGAGTTGACTATTTTCGTGCAACTGGCGCGGGGCAAATCGAACAAGGCGATTGCCGAGGACATGCACCTGAGCCACAAAACCGTCAGCACCTATAAAACCCGTCTGATGAAAAAACTCGGGGTTTACTCATTGGTGCTCTTGCGCGAATTCGCCAAGCGCAATCATGTGATCTGAGTAATCGCACATGCGGCAGGGATGCTGGATTGTCTGCCTGTGGTTGAGCCTGATCGCCAGTAGTTGGGCGGGTGACGCGCCGCAGGTGCTGCAGGTACTGACCCGTACCGGCCTGGCAAACGTCCAGCTGCGGCTGGACGAGCAGGACCGCCAATGGCTGCGTCAGCACCCGGTGCTACGCATGGGTATTTCCGGTCCGGATTACCCACCGTTCGAGATCACCCGCAATCAACAGGAACTCGAAGGGCTCACCGCCGATTATGCTGATCTGCTGGCGCAGTTGCTCGGCACACGCATTGAAGTCCGGCGCTTTGCCAACCGCGATGCGGTGATGGCGGCACTCAAGCGTGGTGACCTCGATCTGCTGGGAACCTCGAACAATTTTGAAGCCGCCGACCCGGATTTCATCCTGTCCCGCGCTTACGCCGAAGATCAGCCGATGCTGGTGACTCGCCTCGATGAAAAGCTGCCGGCAGATCTTGCCGGCAAGCGCGTGGCCATGGTCGAGGATTATTTGCCACTGGCGAATGTGCAGGGGTTTTATCCCTATGCCAGTGTGCAGCGTTACCCTTCGGCGATGGATGCGCTCGGTGCGGTGGCCTTCGGCGCGGATGATGTGTATCTGGGCGACTTCATCAGTGCCAACTACCTGATCAACACCAATTATCGCAACGACCTGCAATTGGCCGGCCCGTCGGGGCTGGACGCCAATTCGTTCGCTTTTGCCTTGTTGCGCAGCGATGTACGCCTCAAGCGCATCGTCGACAAGGTGTTGACCGCCATTCCCATGGAGCATCGCCAACGCATCGAGCAGCGCTGGAGCGTCGGCCTTGCCGAGATGGCTGAACAATCACGGGTACAACTCAGTGCCAGTGAGCAGGCCTGGCTGGACCAGCATCCACGGGTGCGGGTCGGTGCCATCGACGATTTTGCGCCGCTGACTTTTTTTGATGCCGACGGCCGCTTCAACGGGTTGTCCGCGCAGTTGCTGAGTGTGATCAGCCAGCGCAGCGGATTGAATTTTGAAATCGTGCGCGGTGTGTCGCTCGATCGGCAGATCGAACAACTCAAGGCCGGTGAGCTGGATGTGTTGCCAGTGGTGACGCCGAGCAGCGAGCGCGAAACCGAACTGCAATTTACTCGCGCCTATCTGAACAATCCGTTTGTGCTGGTCAGTGCAATCACCGCGCAGGGGCCGCTCAACCTTGATGACCTGGCCGGTAAACGGCTGGCGATTTATCGCGGCCACCCGTTGCGCGGATATCTATTGGAACGCGTGCCGGGCATCCGTCTGATCGAAGTCAAAAGCCCTGCCGAAGGCATGGCGCTGATTGCCAAGGGGCAAGTCGACGCCACGGTGAGTTCGTTGCTGGTGGCGCGCTTTCTGATCGCCCGGCACTACCGCGAACGTCTGCGCATTACCGGCACGGTCGGCGATCAACCGGCGCGCATTGCGCTGGCGACCGCACCGCAAATGCCCGCACTGCATTCGATCCTGAACAAGGCGTTGTTGAGCATCGCCCCACAACAGATGGACGAGTTGGTTGAACGCTGGAGCCACGATGTGGTGGTGGATGACAGTTACTGGTTACAACATCGCCGCGAGATTCTCCTCGGCTTTGCCGGTGCGGCGGTCTTGCTGGCACTCGCGCTGGCCTGGATCGTTTTTCAGCGCCAGCAGATCCGCCGACGCCAGCAATGGTTGCAGCAATTGCAGGAAGCCAAGGACGCAGCAGACGATGCGAATCGGGCGAAAACCACGTTTCTGGCGACCATGAGCCATGAAATCCGTACACCGATGAATGCCTTGATCGGCATGCTCGAACTGGCCCTCAAGCGCGCAGAAGAAGGCGTGACCGATCGTCTGGCGATTCAGGTGGCGTCCAATGCCGGGCAACAATTGCTGGCGCTGATCGGCGACATTCTCGACATCGCACGGATCGAGAAGGGGCACCTGTCACTCGCGCCCGAACGCGCCAACCTGCGCGAACTGGTGGCGTCAGTGTGTCGGGTGTTTGAAGGGCTGGCGCGGCAGAAGCGCTTGTTGTGGCACATCGAACTGGATCCCCGCAGCAACGTTGATGTGCTGATTGATCCGACGCGGTTCAAACAAGTGCTATCGAATCTGCTGAGCAATGCAATCAAGTTCACTGAAGAAGGCGAGGTCAGTCTGCGGCTGGTGGTGAGCGCAGCGGTGACAGAAACACTGGCCGTGAAAGTGCGGATCGAGGACAGCGGGGTCGGGATCAGCCACGACGATCGGCGGCGCTTGTTCAGCCCGTTCGTGCAGGCGAGCAATCACTCGCAATCGGCACGCAGCGGCTCCGGGCTGGGCCTCGTCATCAGTCGCAGCCTCTGCGAAATGATGGGCGGCACGCTGCGGCTCGACAGTGCGCCGGGCGAGGGAACGCAAGTCGAAGTCAGTCTCGAACTGCCGCTGTTGGCCGCCCTCGCTCAGACCCCGGCACCCCCGCAAGCCGTCGTTGCTGCTGCGTGTTCTCTGAGTGTGCTGGTGGTGGACGATCATCCGGTGAACCGTCTGCTGCTGTGCTGGCAGTTGAGTGAACTCGGCCATCGCACGGTCGACACCGAAAACGGCGATGAAGGCCTTGAGCGCTGGCGCACGCAAGTGTTCGATGTGGTGATCACCGATTGCAATATGCCGAGGCGCAACGGTTATCAACTGGCGCAGGCCATTCGTGAAGAAGAAGCGATTGCCGGGCGCAAGCCTTGCCTGATTCTTGGCTTTACCGCCAACGCGCAGGCCGAGGAACGGACGCGCTGCCTGAAGGCTGGCATGGACGAGTGCCTGTTCAAACCGATCCGCTTGCACGATCTGGCGCAGGCATTGACGGCGGCCAGTCATTGCGACATCGCGGCGGCCTCCAGCGCGGCGCCAGCATTGGCGGAGATCGATCTGAGCACCCTGGAGCAAATGGCAGGGAATGATCGTGGCTTGATCGAGCATTTACGCAAGGAGGTGCTCAACAGCTTGCACATCGATCTGCAACGTCTGGATCTGTTGCAGCAAGAGCAGGATCGCGCGGGGCTTCGCGAACTGGCTCATCACATCAAGGGTGGGGCGCAGATGGTCGGGGCCGCGCGGGTGGTGGCGGCGTGTATCGAGCTTGAGCAGGCGTGCAGCGAAGCGCACGCGGCGCCGTTGGGCATGGCAAGCGATACGTTGCGCGAGGCCATGGCCGGCCTCGCGCAACATCTGCAATCCTGAACTGGCAATATTGCTGAATCAGTCCCAGTCTGGCGCGATGCCTTTCGGGCTGGTCAGGCGATGGCCGCGATCCAGCGTGGCAATCAGCGCCATGTCGGCATCGCTCAAGGTCAGCGCCGTGGCGGCAAGGTTGCTTTGCAGGTTGGCGCGTTTGGTCGACGACGGGATCACCGCATAGCCCGACTGCATTGCCCAGGCGAGGGTGACTTGTGCCGGGGTGGCTTGCCGGCGTTCGGCGATCTGCTGGATCAGCGGGTCTTTCAGCACTTCACCGTAGGCGAGGGTCATGTACGAAGTGATGTGGATGCCTTGGCTGCGGGCAAACTCGACCACTTTGCGGTTTTGCAGGTACGGGTGCAGTTCGATCTGGTTGGTCGTGATGTTGTCGACACCGACCGCAGCAATCGCCTGCTTCATCAAATCGATGGTGAAGTTGGACACACCGAGCTGCCGGGTCAGGCCCAGACGCTTGGCTTCGAGCAGGGCGCCCATGAATTCTTCCACCGGGACCTGGTTTTCCGGCGACGGCCAGTGAATCAAGGTCAGGTCGAGGTAGTCGGTCTGCAATTTCTGCAGGCTGTCCTTCAGGCTGTCGATCAAGCGATCCTTGGCGAAGTTGGCGACCCAGATCTTGCTGGTGAGGAACAGCTCCTCGCGCGGGATGCCGCTGGCTGCGATGGCCTGGCCGACATCGGCTTCGTTTTCGTAGATCTGCGCGGTGTCGATGACCCGGTAACCGAGTTCGAGGGCGGTACTTACCGAATCGATGACCACCTGGCCTTGCAGACGAAATGTACCGAGACCGAAAGCGGGAACAGACATGAAAGACTCCAGGGGTTGCAGTGGGAATGGGCAGGAGTATCCGCGTCTGTATCGTTGAGAAAAACCGCTGGTGGGGCAAAGCACTGTTGACCGGAAGTCATGAATCATTTCCAGGATTTGTGTTGTCCGGACTGGCCCCTTCGCGAGCAAGCTCGCTCCCACATTGGAATGCGTGCTCATGTGGGAGCGAGCCTGCTCGCGAAGGGCGCACCGCCGATTCAGGCAATGTCGCTGCGGGCAAACTCCTCCCCGAGAAAATCAATCAACGTACGCACTGACGGCAACAACCCGCGTCGCGACGGAAAGATCGCATGCACCACTCCGCACTTCGGCGCCCAGCCCGGAATCAATTCCACGACGCGTCCGGCGGCAATATCCTCACGCACCACTACGCTCGGCAGATGCGCCACGCCAACCCCGGCAATCACCGCCTGACGCAAGGCAATCAAGTCATCGGTGACCATCCGCGGCGTATGGCGGATCAGCGCCGTATTGCCATTCGGCCCCAGCAACTCCCACTGATATTCCCGCTGCGCCGCGCCCCAATGCAGGCTCGGCAAACCATTGAGGTCGGCGGGCGAGGGCGGTGACGACAGGCGTTCGACGAACTGCGGGCTGCCGACCACTGATTGCGTGCTGTTGCCCAGCACTTTCATGACCATGTCGGTGTTTTCCAGCGGCGGAAAACGCACGCGCAGCGCGATGTCGAACCCTTCATGAATCAAGTCGACCCGGCGATTGGTGCTCTCGATGAACAACTCCACCAGCGGGTACTTGAGCATGTAACGCGTGAGCATCGGCCCGACCCAGGAGTTAAGCAGCGCCGTCGGGCAACTCAGGCGCACCAGACCCTGCGGTTCGGAGCGGTTGCGTTCAATCAGTTCGGCGGCGCTCTCGGCTTCGATGCGCATGGCCAGGCAACGCTGGTAATACGCCTGGCCGATTTCGGTCAATGAACAATGACGGCTGGTGCGGTGCAGCAGGCGCACGCCGAGGCGTTCTTCCAACTCGGCAATGCGCCGGCTGAGTTTTGATTTGGGCATGTCCAGCGCGCGCCCGGCGGCCGCGAATCCGTGGTGCTCGACCACTTGGGTGAAGTAGTAGAGGGTGTTGAGGTCTTCCACCATCGTTCTCCAGATAGAACGCTAAGGCTGATTTTTGCAGTCTAGTGCATTAATGGTCATGGATTTAAGCTTAATCCATCGCATCACTCACCCCCATTGGAGACAACCATGAAAAACATCATCGGTATCTACACTAGCCCGCGCGGCCATTGGGTCGGCGATGGTTTCCCGGTTCGCACGCTGTTTTCCTACGACAACCTGGGCAAACACATCAGCCCGTTCCTGCTGCTCGATCACGCTGGTCCCGCCGATTTCACCCCGACCACCGAACGGCGTGGCGTTGGTCAGCATCCGCACCGTGGTTTTGAAACCGTGACTATCGTGTATGAAGGCGAAGTGCAGCACCGCGACTCGACCGGCAGTGGCGGCGTGATCGGCCCGGGCGATGTGCAATGGATGACCGCCGCTTCCGGAATCCTCCACGAGGAATTTCACTCGGAAAACTTCGCCAAAACCGGCGGCAAACTGGAAATGGTGCAGCTGTGGGTCAACCTGCCGGCCAAGGACAAAATGGCCGCGCCGGGCTACCAGACCATTCTCGACAGCGACATCCCGAGCATCGCGCTCAAGGACAACGTGGGCAGCCTGCGCCTGATCGCCGGTGAATTCGATGGCCACACCGGCCCGTCGCGCACCTTCACACCGATCGACGTGTGGGATCTGCGCCTCAACGCCGGCAAATTGCTGACGCTGGATCTGCATGAAGGCCGCAACACCGCGCTGGTGGTGTTGAAAGGCTCGGTGCAGGTCAACGGTGTGGAAGCGGTGCGCGAAGGGCAGTTGGCGCTGTTCGAACGTGACGGCCATCAGATGACGCTCGAAGCCAGCCAGGACGCGGTGGTGTTGCTGCTCAGCGGCGAGCCGATCGACGAACCGATCGTCGGCCATGGCCCGTTCGTGATGAACACCGAGCAGGAAATCCACCAGGCGTTCGCCGACTTCCAGTCCGGCCGCTTCGGCCAGATGCACGCTTAACGCACCACCACTCCGCTCTACACAGGACGCGTAGGCCGGTTCGCAGGCCAGGGATGGCTATTGCCTAAAGAAAAGAGGACACGCACATGAACACTGTCAATGCAGCGAACTTCGACGGCCAGAAACCGACCATCGATGCCAGCGACGCGGCCATGTTGTTGATCGACCATCAGAGCGGTCTGTTCCAGATCGTCAAAGACATGGACGTGCCGCAACTGCGCGCCAACGCCGTAGCGCTGGCGAAAGCGGCGACCCTGCTGAAGATGCCGGTGATTACCACGGCATCGGTGCCGCAAGGGCCGAACGGGCCGTTGATCCCGGAAATTCACGAAGCCGCGCCGCATGCGCAATACGTAGCGCGCAAGGGCGAAATCAATGCCTGGGATAACCCGGAGTTTCACGCGGCAGTCAAAGCCACCGGCAAGAAAACCCTGGTGATCGCCGGGACCCTGACCAGCGTTTGCCTGGCGTTCCCGTCCATCGCCGCTGTGCATGAGGGCTACAAGGTGTTCGCCGTGGTCGACGCGTCCGGTAATCACTCGAAACTGGCCACTGATCTGACCGTTGCCCGTTTGGCCCAGGCCGGGGTGGTGCCGATCGACATCATGGCTACGCTTTCCGAGCTGCAGGGCTCGTGGAACCGTCCCGATGCCGAGCAGTGGGCGGCCGTCTACGCCCAGGCCATGCCGCATTATCAATTGCTGATCGAGAGCTACCTCAAGGCTCAGCAAGTCGCGAACGAACACGAAGTGCTGGATTCCCAGCGCTGATCGAGTCTCATGAGGCCGACCCCCGTCGGCCTCTACCACCCGCGAGGATTACTGCAATGACCACTCAATACAAACGTCTGGATAAAAACAACGCTGCGGTGCTGCTGGTCGACCATCAGGCCGGGCTGCTGTCGCTGGTGCGCGACATCGAGCCGGACAAGTTCAAGAACAACGTGCTGGCGCTGGCCGATCTGGCCAAGTACTTCAAGCTGCCGACGATCCTCACCACCAGTTTCGAAACCGGCCCCAACGGCCCGCTGGTGCCGGAGCTGAAAGCGCTGTTTCCGGAGGCGCCGTACATCGCCCGGCCAGGCCAGATCAACGCTTGGGACAACGAGGATTTCGTCAAGGCGATCAAGGCGACTGGCAAGAAACAACTGATCATTGCCGGTGTAGTGACGGAAGTTTGCGTGGCGTTCCCGGCGCTGTCGGCATTGGAAGAGGGCTTCGATGTGTTCGTGGTGACCGATGCCTCGGGCACGTTCAACGAACTGACCCGCGAATCGGCGTGGAACCGCATGTCCAGCGCCGGTGCGCAATTGATGACCTGGTTCGGTCTGGCCTGCGAGTTGCACCGCGACTGGCGCAACGACATCGAAGGGCTGGGCACGCTGTTCTCCAACCACATCCCGGACTACCGCAACCTGATGACCAGCTACAGCACCCTGACTAACGGTAAATAACCCCGGGCCACACCGCAGTCCCATGTAGGAGCGAGCCTGCTCGCGAAGGCGTCATGTCAGTCGATGCACCTTTGACTGATCGACCGCATTCGCGAGCAGGCTCGCTCCCACATTTCGTTTTGTGGTGTTTTTGCGCGGGCATTCATGCTCTGAAATCAATTGCTCCTACACTTGCTCAATCTGTGCGATCTTCTCGCGATTGGCCCCCGTCGGAGTTGTTTGATGCTGTCTCTGCTCACCGAACACCCGTTGTTCTGCGCGTTGATCCTGATCCTCCTCGATCTGGGCCTGTGGCGTCTGATCAGTTCCCATGGCAGTGAGTGGAAACTGCTGGTGCGGGTGCTGATTTTCACGCTGTTCAGCGTCCTGTTGTTCAACGAAGGCCTCAACCCGATGGAGCCCGCACCGTGGGCCGACAACGTGCCGCTGCATCTGGCGGCGACCGGGTTGCAGATTGGCTGGTGGCTGTTCGGTGCGCGCACCCTGACGGTGTTGATCGGCGCGGTAATGATGCAGCGGGTCGGCCACACCGGGCGGCTGCTGCAGGATTTGCTCGGCGCGGTGATTTTCCTTATCGCGATCATCGCGGCGCTGGCCTATGTGCTGGATCTGCCGGTCAAAGGCGTGCTGGCGACGTCCGGTGCGCTGGCGATCATCGTCGGTCTGGCTTTGCAGAGTACGTTGAGCGATGTGTTCTCCGGGATCGTCCTCAACACCACCAAGCCTTATCAACTGGATGACTGGATCTCGATCGACGGCACCGAAGGGCGGGTCACCGATATCGACTGGCGTGCCACGCGCCTGCAGACCAGCCAGGGCAGCATGGCGGTGATTCCCAACTCGCTGGCGGCCAAGGCCAAGATCATCAACTTCAGTCGGCCGAGCAATATGTTCGGCGTCGCGGTCAGCGTGCAGGTCAGCCCGCATGCCCGGCCCAGCTCGGTAATCGATGCGCTGGAGCGGGCCATGCAGGGCTGCCGTCAACTGCTCGACACGCCTGCACCGAGCGTCGCCCTGAAAAGCTCCGGCAGCAGTGGCGCGGAATACGAGATCAGCGGTTTCGTCGCTTCGATGGGTGAGAAGCGCGTGGTGCGCAATCAACTGTTTGACCTGGCGTATCGGCACTTGCAGGCGTCCGGGGTCAATCTGCTGTCGAGTGATGAAAGCACTGCGCCGACCAATTTGTCGCGACCACGGGCGCTGCTCGACAGTTCGCCGATCTTCTCGACCCTGCGCCAGGAAGAAAAAGACACCTTCAGTCAGAACATGAGCCTGCAAACCTTCCGTGCCGGCGAAGTCATTCTCGCGGGCGGCGAGGTCAGCGATCATCTGTTCATTATTGAGTCCGGTGTGGTGTCGGTGACTTTGAAGCGTCACGGCACGCCGTTCGAATCCGGGCGCATGGGGCCGGGCGAGGTCATCGGCGAGGCGGGGATTCTGTCCGATTCCTCGCTGCCGGCGGACTTTTCGGCGAAAACCTTTTGCGTGCTGTACCGCATTGAAAAGTCCTACCTGAAGCCGTGCCTCGACGCCCGTCACGACATCAACGACGCGATGCAAGCCTTGCTCGATTATCGCCTGCACAAGGCGCAATCGCTGACCGAGGAAGCGCCGGTGGTGGCGCCGAAGAAAGGCTTCCTGCAATGGCTGCGCAGCCGCGCCTGATGGTTATGCGTGGGCAGCGAGTTTCCGTTCCAGGTGCAGACGCACCTGCGGCCACTCGTCGTCGATGATGCTGAACCGTACCGAATTGCGCTTGCGCCCGTCCGGCATGATCCGCTCATGACGGACGATGCCTTCCTGCTGTGCGCCAAGGCGCAGAATCGCATTGCGTGACTTCTGGTTATTCTCGTCGGTGGTGAACTGCACCCGCACGGAATCGAGCACGTCGAAGGCGTGACACAGCATCAGGTACTTGGCCTCGGTGTTAACGAAGGACTTCTGCCAGCGTGCCGCAATCCAGCTGCTGCCGATTTCCAGCTTGCGATTGAGCGGGTCGATCTTCCAGAAGCGCGTTGAGCCGATCACTTCGCCAGTGTCTTTTAAGACAATGACAAACGGCATGACCGTGCCAGCGTCACGGCCATCGAGGGCTTTTTTCAGGTAGCTGTCGACGGTGCTGGCCGACGGCACGACCGTGACGGTGAGGTTCCACAACTCGCCGTCGGCGGCAGCGTGGAGCAGGGCGGCAGCATCTGAATACTGAAGCGGGCGCAAAAGGATGCGCTGACCTTGCAGCGTGGTTGACATGGAATTGCGGTCTCGGCAGTGCGGGCGAATGGCGAGCGCCTATTACGCCGCAGCGGGTGGATCCGATGCAACCGTGGCGATGTTCACGAGGTCACAATTTTCACAGCCCATGGGCAGGAGCCTCAGCCGATGAAAAACCTGCGGATCGCCACCTACAACGTCAACGGCCTGCGCGCGCGGTTGCCGAATCTGCTGGATTGGCTCAAACGCGAGCAACCGGACATCGCCTGCCTGCAAGAACTCAAATCCCTCGACAGCGCATTTCCAGCGGCGGAACTGGAATCTGCGGGGTATGGCGCAATCTGGCAGGGCCAGGCCTCGTGGAACGGCGTGGCAATTCTCGCCCGCGATGCGCAGCCGCTAGAAAGTCGACGCGGCTTGCCGGGAGATCCCGCTGACAAGCACAGCCGTTATCTGGAAGCAGCGGTGCACGGCGTTCTGGTCGGGTGCCTGTACCTGCCCAACGGTAACCCGCAGCCCGGTCCGAAATTCGATTACAAACTGGCTTGGTTCGAGCGGCTGATCAGCTATGCGAAAGACCTGCAAAGCAGCGATCACCCGGTGGTGCTGGCCGGTGATTACAACGTCGTGCCCACTGATATGGACATCTACAACACCCGCTCCTGGCTCAAGGATGCGCTGCTGCAACCTGAGAGTCGCGAGTGTTATCAGCGCTTGCTCGATCAGGGCTGGACCGATTCGCTGCGGCATCTGTATCCCGAGGATCGCCTCTATACGTTCTGGGATTACTTCCGCCAGCACTGGCAAACCAACTCCGGACTGCGCATCGATCATCTGCTGCTCAACCCGGCGCTGAGTCCCTATTTGCACGAGGCCGGCGTAGACGCCTGGGTGCGCAACGAACCGCACGCCAGTGACCATGCGCCAACGTGGATTCGTATCGGTTCACGCAAGAAACGCTAGCGGGCGATTGGCGAAATCAATTGTCGAAAACAGTGCCCGATCCCGTATACATGGCGACCATCAACGCAGTGACCTGCGGCCCCATGCATAAGGATCGAGCAATGAGTGAGCCACGCCTGACGAATCTGAAGCTGTACCTGCAACGCCTCGGTTTCGAAACGCCACCAGCACCGACACTCGAGACCTTGCGCCTTCTGCAATTGCGCCACACCGGCGTGTTTCCATTCGAGAACCTGGCGACGATTACCGGTGCTCCGGTGTTGATCGATCTGCCGTCCATCGAAGAAAAAATCCTCGTCGGTGGCCGTGGTGGTTACTGCTACGAACTCAACAACCTGTTCTTTGCCTTGTTGCTTGAACTGGGCTTCGACGTACGCGCTATCAGCGGGCGCGTGGTGATGAATCAGCCGGAAGGCAGCTGGACGGCGCGCACGCACCGCTTGAGTCTGGTGACCATCGACGATGTGCGCTACATCACCGATGTCGGTTTTGGTGGCATGGTGCCGACTGCACCGCTGCTGCTCGACACCGAAGCGGAGCAACCAACGCCACACGAACCTTATCGCATTGAAAAACAGGCCGACGGCTACATGCTGCGTGCCAACGTGGCGGGGGAATGGCGGCCGATGTACCTGTTCGATCTGCAACGCCAGGAAGACATCGATTACACCGTCGGCAATTGGTATGTCTCGACTCACCCTGAGTCACCGTTCAGCCAGCGTCTGATGGTGGCGCGCACCGGGGAGGGCTGGCGCAAGACGCTGAACAACGGCAGCTTCGCTGTGCATCGAATGGGCGCCGAAAGCAAGCGGCGTGAGGTCGCGGACGTCGAGGATCTACTCGATCTGCTTGAGGTTGAGTTCGGGATACGTGTCGCGCGCCCAGAGTTTTTAAGGCCGGTGCTCGGACACCTTATCCAGCCTGGTCAGGGATCCTCAGCGTAAGCATCGACCTGGATCGTGAAGCGATTGATCTTCGCCCACGACTCCCGTTGCCTGACCTCTGTTTCCTCTGAGCCAATGCTGATCAGGTAGTTGATGCCTGTTGCTGGATCTCTGAATCCATTTTGGGTCGAGTCCCAGACACAACAGGCGCGCGTGATCGGCGAAATCCCGAAGTGCTGTTCAAGGTACTGTTCGGCTTTCGAAGCATTGGCCCCGGATACTTCATAGCTGGCGGAAAATGGCTGGCCCATGCGATCAAGCGCCTGTGTGCAGCCTTTGAATTCAACAAACGATGGCTTGTCTGCGAGCTTCGACAGAAAGTCATCACAGCCAAAGTCGGCACTGGCACTGGCACTGCTGGCAATGACCAGCAACAGCGCGGGTATCAATCGGATAAGTAGCAACCGTTTCAATTATTTCTCCACCAGCAATTCACCGACATATTTCCCGCCTTCACCTTTGACTCGCCGGCAGATCAGGTAGTCGTAGACATCGTTCCATTTGATCAGCTCATAAAAGGTGACACAGCCGTCGGACAAATGACCGACATGGATGTAACGGCTGCTGTTGCCTTTTGTGCCTTGCAGTTCGATTGGAAACCAGACATCGGTGCAATGCAGATTACCTTGTGCCTTGTAGCCATCCGTGGAGATATTTCCGTGGGAGCGGTCAGGGGCCATGATCCGGTGGCGTCCGGGAGGGATCGGGGTAAATTCGCCGCCCCACTGGCTGTTCAGCGTCACCTTCGCCGTTTTTCCATTGAAGCTGACCTGTGCCCATTGCTGCAGGAGTTTGCCTTTGAACTCCGATATCGCATGGGCCGGTGCTCCGGTGTACTTGACCTTAACGGTGGCCGGCGCTGTGGGCGGGGTGTCCATCAGGTACTTCAAGGCATTTTCGGTTTTCAGGCTGGCCGTCTGCCCGACGAACTCCGAATTGCCGTCGGCAATCCGGAAGTAGGTTCGACCACCGGACTCCTTGGTGAAGGTCACTTTGGTGTATTCGCAGAGGGCGACAAGTGTGCCCTTAGGCTCGAGTTTGACACTCAGCCAACCGTTTTCGTCAGCCCGTTTGGTGTATTTGGTGACAACGACCGCCGGATGCGTACTGCCACCCTGTCGGTTCGAGGGAGCCTGGTTATTGTTGAGGATTGCCTGCGCCATGCTGGTTACAGCTCCTTTCAGGTGAATTCAGCCGCTGGTTTTTTTCTGCTCAGGCTAGGTCGTCAGGCTCCAGATGCAGCATTTCGCTCGCGCGGGTCGACACTCTTTGAGTCAGTCCGCGCTCATTGGTGACACCGCGGATTACCTTGCCCGACGCGGTGGTGATCTTGTAAGCGAAGTCGGGTACGGGCTCGCCATCGGCGTCCAGCAACGTGAACTGTTCGTCGAAACCCAAGTTGATCGGCGGAACGGGGCTGATCGCTGCGCCACCGCCGCTCTGGCCAATGATGACGGTGCCGGAACCGCCGACGATAACGTCGCCGTGGCTGCCCAGGCTGCCTTGCGTGGCGGCGTTTTTACCATTGATGAAAACGGTCGCGGAAATGTTGCCGCTGATGGAGCTGCCGCAAGAGGCGGGGTCGCCGAGGCGCGCGGCTGGCAAACCATCGAAGAATACGTCGGGGGAGCCGGCAACTATTTTCTGTGCCGCATGGGCAGGGCATGTCGTGGCATCTGTTGCGCGTGCAGCGGGCTTTCCACTCATGGTGATGTCCTTTTCTTGCCCGGCAGCGGGCATCCATTAATCCGTACGGCGTGGTGCTTGATCCTGCCACGTGATAGGGGAGCACTCAAGTGGTCAGGCCGTTTGAGTGATGAGTAACCCTCCGCTGTTTTTTTGTATACAAAACCATGGACACTTGTCGCGAGTTTTGAATACAGTGTGCGCATAACAAAAACCAGGGAACCCCCCACCATGAAAACGCCCCATGTTTCACACCAACGGCCCGAGGACGAAAATCTCGGGGTCGGCGCGAATATGGCTTACGGCCTGCAACATGTTCTGACCATGTACGGCGGTATCGTTGCGGTGCCACTGATCATCGGCCAGGCGGCCGGCCTGTCGCCGGCAGACATAGGTTTGTTGATTGCTGCTTCATTGTTTGCGGGGGGGCTGGCGACACTGCTGCAAACCCTGGGTCTACCGTTTTTTGGCTGTCAATTGCCGCTGGTGCAGGGCGTGTCGTTCTCCGGCGTGGCGACCATGGTCGCGATCGTCAGCAGTGGTGGGGAGGGCGGCTTTCAATCTGTGCTCGGCGCGGTGATAGCGGCGTCCTTGATAGGTCTGCTGATCACGCCGGTGTTCTCGCGAATCACCAAGTTCTTCCCGCCACTGGTTACCGGCATCGTGATCACCACCATCGGCTTGACGCTGATGCCAGTGGCCGCACGCTGGGCGATGGGCGGCAACAGCCATGCGCCGGACTTCGGCAGCATGCAAAACATCGGTCTGGCGGCGGTCACGCTGGTATTGGTGCTGCTGCTGAGCAAGGTCGGCAGCTCGACCATCTCGCGTCTGTCGATCCTGTTGGCCATGGTGATCGGCACGGTGCTGGCGGTGTTCCTCGGCATGGCAGACTTCTCCAACGTCACCACTGGCCCGATGTTCGGCTTCCCGACGCCGTTCCATTTCGGCATGCCGACCTTCCACTTCGCCGCGATCCTGTCGATGTGCATCGTGGTCATGGTGACGCTGGTAGAAACGTCGGCAGACATTCTGGCGGTCGGTGAAATCATTGGCACCAAGGTCGATTCCAAGCGTCTGGGCAACGGTCTGCGGGCGGACATGCTGTCGAGCATGTTTGCGCCGATCTTCGGCTCGTTCACCCAGAGTGCTTTCGCCCAGAACGTCGGGCTGGTGGCGGTCACCGGGATCAAGAGCCGTTACGTGGTGGCCACTGGCGGGATCTTCCTGGTGATCCTTGGCCTGCTGCCGTTCATGGGCCGCGTCATCGCGGCGGTGCCGACGTCGGTACTCGGCGGCGCCGGTATCGTGCTGTTCGGTACCGTGGCGGCCAGCGGCATCCGTACGCTGTCGAAAGTTGATTACCGCAACAACGTCAACCTGATCATCGTCGCTACTTCGATCGGTTTCGGCATGATCCCGATTGCTGCGCCGAACTTCTACGATCATTTCCCGAGCTGGTTCGCGACCATTTTCCACTCGGGCATCAGCTCGTCGGCGATCATGGCGATCCTGCTCAACCTGGCGTTCAACCACTTCACCGCCGGTAACTCGGATCAACAGTCGGTATTTGCCGCAGCGGAAGAGCGCACCCTGCGTTATCGCGATCTGGCGGCGCTGCGTGAAGGTGATTACTTCAGCGACGGCAAGCTGCATGACTGCGACGGCAAGGAAGTGCCGGTGATCGAGCCGGATGATCACGATCATGGGCAGGGTGCGCCGAAGGTGCAGGTGAAGAGTAGCGAGCACGTCTGACGGCTGACTCTAAATAAAAAGGGCCGATCTGTTAAACACAGATCGGCCCTTTTTCATTTCAAGATCAAAAGATCGCAGCCTTCGGCAGCTCCTACACAGATCTCATACTCCGCCGATTCTGCGGATGAACGCTGAATCTGTAGGAGCTGCCGAAGGCTGCGATCTTCTGATCTTTTCCATCGCCCACAAAAAAGCCCCTGAATCTTTCGATTCAGGGGCTTTGCTATTTGGCTCCACAACCTGGACTCGAACCAGGGACCCAATGATTAACAGTCATTTGCTCTACCAACTGAGCTATTGCGGAATTGGTGCGTATGTTACTGATTCAAAAAGAGAAGTCAAGCACCGGTTGCAAAAATGAGTGAATTTTCGGGATGGATGGTGGTTTGTCAGCGATTGGCGGTTACCAGAACCGTAGCAGAGGTCTACCATGGCCGCCCGGAAGTGGTCACACGCGCTGCCGGCCATTCGCCGCAAAGGTACGCGCCATGAATCATTCAAACCGCAACAACGAGGTGCTCGCATGAGCATCGCGCAAATCAGCTTGCCCAAAGGCGTCGGCCCACACGCCGAAAAACTCTTGGATGCAATCACCCAGGCCAGTACCGCCGAGGAATTGAACCGCGCGGGCGGTAAGGCTGAAGGTTTTGTCCTGGGTCTTGAAAGCACCAAGGCGATCAAAAGCCAGATCGCCGAATCGCTGTACGTCGTCTATGACGATGCCGCGACTCAGCGCGCGACTGAACTGGCTTAACTGCCGAAGGTGATAGTGCCCAGCATCAGTTTGGCGTAGGCCGCAGTGGCTGCCAGTTGCACCAGCCACAGCGCCAGGCCACCCAGAAACACCCCGGCGGCGACTTGCAGCACCAGGCTTTTTTCGCGTTTGGCCGAGGCGCGGGGGATGAAATCATCCAGGTCGTCACGGTCGGCACGCAGGTTGTCGTTTTTCATATGGGGTCTCTTCAGAAATCTCGGGTGTACACAAAACCTGTAGGAGTGAGCCTGCTCGCGATAGCGTCGTGTCAGCCGAAGCTTCATTACCTGACATGCCGCTATCGCGAGCAGGCTCACTTCTACAGTTTGGATTTGTGTGCAGTCTAGAGGTTATGGGCGCTGTTCATCAGGCAAATAAAAACGGGAAGCCCAAAGGCTTCCCGTTTTTCATCACGCGGCGAAATCAGATGACCTGAACAATCGCATCCGTCACAGCCTTGATGTTGCTCTGGTTCAGCGCTGCTACACAGATACGGCCGGTATCCAGTGCGTAAATGCCGAACTCGTTACGCAGGCGATGCACTTGTTCAGTGGTCAGGCCCGAGTAAGAGAACATGCCGCGCTGACGACCAACGAAGCTGAAATCGCGGCCCGGTGCTTTCTCGGCCAGCAGGGCAACCATCTGCTCACGCATGCCGCGAATGCGCAGACGCATTTCAGCCAGTTCCGCTTCCCACTGCGCACGCAGTTCCGGGCTGTTCAACACCGCAGCAACGATGCTTGCACCGTGGGTCGGCGGGTTGGAGTAGTTGGTACGGATCACGCGTTTGACCTGCGACAGCACGCGCGCGCTTTCTTCTTTCGATTCGCTGATGATCGACAGCGCACCCACGCGCTCGCCGTACAGCGAGAACGACTTGGAGAACGAGCTCGAGACGAAGAAAGTCAGACCGGATTCAGCGAACAGGCGCACGGCAGCGGCGTCTTCGTCGATACCGTCGCCAAAACCTTGATAGGCCATGTCGAGGAACGGCACGTGACCTTTGGCTTTAACCACTTCCAGTACGTTGTTCCAGTCCGCCGGGGTCAGGTCGACGCCGGTCGGGTTGTGGCAGCACGCATGGAGGATAACGATCGAGCCGTTCGGCAGGGCGTTGAGGTCTTCGAGCATGCCGGCACGGTTAACGTCGTGGGTGGCAGCGTCGTAGTAACGGTAGTTCTGCACCGGGAAACCGGCGGTTTCGAACAGCGCGCGGTGGTTTTCCCAGCTCGGGTCGCTGATCGCCACAACGGCGTTCGGCAGCAGTTGCTTGAGGAAGTCGGCACCGATTTTCAGGGCGCCGGTCCCGCCGACGGCCTGAGTGGTGATGACGCGACCGGCGCTGATCAGCGGCGAGTCGTTGCCGAACAGCAGCTTTTGCACGGCCTGGTCGTAGGCAGCGATGCCATCGATCGGCAGGTAACCGCGCGAAGCGTGTTGAGCGACGCGAATCGTCTCGGCTTCGATCACGGCGCGCAGAAGTGGAATTCGCCCCTCTTCGTTGCAGTAAACACCCACGCCCAGGTTGACCTTGGTGGTCCGGGTATCGGCGTTGAATGCTTCGTTGAGGCCCAGGATTGGATCGCGGGGTGCCATTTCGACAGCGGAGAACAGGCTCATTATTGCGGCGGCTCTGAATGGAGAGTGGAGGGACGTGTCGCGCTCCAGCCGGATGCACTAGAGCGGTGCACAAACGGGGAGCTAGTATAGAGGCCATTACGGAACAATGGCGACAGGCGATTCGGCTTTTAGGGTAAGTTTTTCCGATTATTTCTTGACCGTTAGTCGACTGCTCGTGTCAGAGTCTTTAGTGGATGTAGGACGTTTGCCTTGAAAGAGCGGGCAATCGCCACCACATTGAGCACAATCCAGGTTTTTTCTTGCGCGACACCGGTCGTTTGCGGTCGTCCCCGTGGTGCTCCGCTTTGCTCGGAATGCCGCGATCCCAGAGGTGTATATGTCCGAATTCCAGCTCGTCACCCGCTTCGAGCCCGCCGGCGACCAGCCGGAAGCCATCCGCCAATTGGTGGAGGGCATCGAGGCCGGGCTGGCGCACCAGACGCTGCTCGGTGTGACCGGCTCGGGCAAGACCTTCAGCATCGCCAATGTCATCTCGCAGATACAGCGCCCGACGCTGGTATTGGCGCCGAACAAGACCTTGGCCGCGCAGTTGTACGGCGAGTTCAAGGCGTTCTTCCCGAACAACGCCGTCGAGTATTTCGTCTCCTACTACGACTACTATCAGCCTGAAGCCTATGTGCCGTCGTCCGACACCTTCATCGAGAAGGATGCGTCGATCAACGACCACATCGAGCAGATGCGTCTGTCAGCAACCAAAGCGCTGCTCGAGCGCAAGGACGCGATCATCGTCACCACGGTGTCGTGCATCTACGGTCTCGGTAGCCCGGAAACCTATCTGAAGATGGTGCTGCACGTCGATCGCGGCGACAAACTCGACCAGCGCGCATTGCTGCGGCGTCTGGCCGACTTGCAGTACACCCGCAATGACATGGATTTTGCCCGCGCGACCTTCCGTGTGCGCGGCGATGTCATCGACATTTACCCGGCGGAATCCGATCTGGAAGCGATTCGCATCGAGCTGTTCGATGACGAGGT
This sequence comes from Pseudomonas sp. RU47, assembly GCF_004011755.1. Taxonomy (GTDB): domain Bacteria; phylum Pseudomonadota; class Gammaproteobacteria; order Pseudomonadales; family Pseudomonadaceae; genus Aquipseudomonas. Next base: position 2,238,480 of record NZ_CP022411.1, read on the forward strand.
CGAAAGCATTTCCGCATTCGACCCGCTGACCGGCGAAGTCATCCGCAAGATGCCGCGCTTCACCTTTTACCCGAAGAGCCACTATGTGACGCCACGGGAAACCCTGCTCGACGCCATCGAACACATCAAGGTCGAACTGCAGGAACGCCTCGAATACCTGCGCAGCAACAACAAACTGGTGGAAGCCCAGCGCCTTGAACAGCGCACCCGTTTCGACCTGGAAATGATCCTCGAACTGGGTTACTGCAACGGTATCGAAAACTACTCGCGCTACCTGTCCGGGCGTCCGGCCGGTGCCGCGCCGCCAACGCTCTACGATTATCTGCCGGCCGACGCTTTGCTGGTGATCGACGAATCCCACGTCAGCGTGCCGCAGGTCGGCGCGATGTATAAGGGCGACCGTTCGCGTAAGGAAACACTGGTTGAATACGGTTTCCGTTTGCCGTCGGCGCTGGACAATCGGCCAATGCGTTTTGACGAGTGGGAAGGGGTCAGCCCGCAGACCATTTTTGTCTCTGCGACACCAGGCAACTACGAAGCCGAGCACGCCGGGCGCGTGGTCGAGCAAGTGGTGCGGCCGACCGGTCTGGTCGACCCGCAGGTAGAAGTGCGGCCGGCGCTGACTCAGGTCGACGACCTGCTCTCGGAAATCAGCAAACGTGTGGCGGTCGAGGAACGGGTGCTGGTCACCACGCTGACCAAGCGCATGGCCGAAGACCTTACCGATTACCTCGCCGACCACGGTGTGCGCGTACGTTATTTGCACTCGGACATAGACACCGTCGAGCGCGTGGAAATCATCCGTGATCTGCGCCTCGGCACCTTTGACGTGCTGGTGGGTATCAACCTGCTGCGTGAAGGCCTGGACATGCCGGAAGTGTCGCTGGTGGCGATTCTTGATGCGGACAAGGAAGGCTTCCTGCGTTCCGAGCGCTCGCTGATCCAGACCATCGGCCGGGCGGCGCGTAACCTCAATGGTCGGGCGATTCTCTACGCTGACCGCATGACCGGTTCGATGGAGCGAGCGATTGGCGAGACCGAGCGTCGTCGCGACAAGCAGATCGCCTTCAACCTGGAAAACGGCATCACCCCACGCGGGGTGATCAAGGACGTTGCCGACATCATGGAAGGCGCCACCGTGCCAGGCTCGCGCAGCAAGAAGCGCAAAGGCATGGCCAAAGCGGCCGAAGAGAACGCCAAATACGAAGCCGAACTGCGCTCGCCGAGCGAGATCACCAAACGCATTCGTGCGCTGGAAGAGAAGATGTATCAGCTGGCGCGGGATCTGGAGTTTGAAGCGGCGGCGCAGATGCGCGATGAGATTGCCAAGCTGCGCGAGCGGCTATTGGCTGTTTGATCTCTAGCGCCGGACAGGGCCTCTTCGCGAGCAGGCTCGCTCCCACATTGGAATTGTGTCGTTCACAAATCCCCTGTGGGAGCGAGCCTGCTCGCGAATGGCGGCGACTCGGTCTTAATGAGACTCCCCAGCCTTCAATCCTTGTGGCAATTTTTTGGTCAACAAAACCGCCAGCATGCTGATCCCCAACGCAATCCCGACAAAGTGAAACGCATCGTTGTAAGCCATGATCGCCGCCTGCTGATGGACGATCTCGCTCAACTTGCCCAACGCCGCCGTGTCACTGCCAAACCGATCGGTCATCGATGCCAGTCGCTCGGCCACCTGCGGATTGGTCGGCACCACCGCTTCACGCAGATAATCGAAGTAAGTCTTGGTGCGCGCATCCAGCAGCGTCGCCAGCAGAGCAATGCCAATCGCACCGCCGAGGTTACGCAGAATATTGAACAGACTCGACGCCGACCCCGCATCCTGCGGCAGGATGTACGCCGTGGCGATCAGCGAAATGGTCACCATGATCAACGGCTGGCCCAGTGCGCGGATGATCTGGATCTGATTGAACTGCGGCCCGGCAAAATCCGGGTTGAGCACCCCCGACGAAAAACTCGCCAGACCAAACAAACCAAACCCCAGCGTGCACAGCCATTTCGGCGAAACAAACTTCATCAGCTTCGGCACCAGCGGAATCAGAAACAGCTGCGGCACGCCCATCCACATGATCACTTCGCCGATCTGCAGGGCGTTGTAGTTCTGAATCTGCGCCAGATACAGCGGCAACAAATAGATCGAACCGTACAGTCCTACACCCATGCCCAGGCTGGAAATACTCGATAAACCAAAGTTGCGATTGCGCAGGATTCCCAAGTTGATCAGTGGATTCGGTTTGGAGATCTGCACGATCACAAAGGTGACCAGGCTCACTAGCGCAATGCTGCCCAGCGTCACGATCAGGCTCGATTCCAGCCAGTCCTTGCGATGACCCTCTTCAAGAAACACCTGCAAGCACCCGAGGCCGATGCCCAGCGTGAGGATGCCGGTGTAGTCGGTGCTTTTCAGTAATTCCCAGTGCGCTTCTTTCTTTTCCAGCCCGTACATCAACCCGGCGATCATGATCAGGCCCGGCGGAATGTTGATATAGAAGATGTATTCCCAACCCCAGTTTTCCGTGAGCCAGCCGCCCAGCGTCGGGCCGATGGACGGCGCGAAGGTCGCGGTCATGGCGAACATCGCCATGCCTTTGGCGCGGTGGTGTTCGGGGAGTTTGATCAGGGTCAGGGTGAACGCCAGCGGGATCAGCGCGCCGCCGGTGAAACCCTGCATGGCGCGGAAGACGATCATGCTCTCCAGGCTCCAGGCCATCGAGCACAGCAGCGATGACAGCAGAAAGCCCAGCGACACCCACACCGCCAGACGGCGCGCCGACAGCAGCTGCACCAGCCACGCGGTCAGCGGGATCATGATGATTTCCGCGACCAGATACGAGGTGGAAATCCACGAGCCTTCTTCCAGCGTTGCCGACAGCGCGCCCTGAATATCTTTCAGCGACGAGTTGGTGATCTGAATGTCGAGCACCGCCATAAAGGCGCCGAGCATCACGCTCATCACCGCAATCCAATCGCGCCGGGTCGGCTCGCCGACCGGGCGGATCAGCGAATCACCGGCCATTGTCCGGGGCGTCTTTGATGTTCACGGTGGCGGTGACGGACATGCCCGGACGGATCTTGCCGTGCAGCGGGTTGTCGGCCTTGAAAGTCAGTTTCACCGGAATCCGCTGTACGACTTTGGTGAAGTTACCGGTGGCGTTGTCCGGCGGCAGCAGGCTGAACTGTGCGCCGGACGCGGCGAACAGACTATCGACCCGCGCTTCGATCGGCGTATCGCCATAGGCATCGAAGGTCAGCTCGGCTTTTTGGCCGGGTTGCATATGACCGATCTGGGTTTCCTTGAAGTTGGCCTGCACCCAGATGTCTTCGTCCGGGACGATCGACAGCAGATAAGCACCGGCCTGCACCACTTGACCATTGCGCGCGGCGCGCTGGCCGACCAGACCGCTGATCGGCGCGTGGATTTCGCTGCGAGTCAGGTTGAGTTCGGCTTGCGCGAGATCGGCGCGGGCGTTGGCAATCTGCGCGTCGAGGCGTTTGATTTCCGCGTTCAGGGCGTTGACCTGTTGGCGCTGGCCTTGCGCATCAGCCTGCGCCTTGGCCACTTGCGAGCGAGCAATGTGGGCGTCGGCGGAGAGGGTGGTCACCCGTTCTTCGGAAACATAGCCGGGTTTGCGCAGGGTTTCGGCACGCGACAAATCCATCTGCGAGCGGCCGAGGGTAGCTTGGGTGGTCGCCACTTGCGCATCACTGGAAGCAATCAGACTGGCTTGCTGAGTCAATTTGCTTTGCGCTTGCAGGCGTTCCGCTTCGCGGGTGGCGAGGGCGGCATTGGCGCGATCGATGGCCAGGCGGAAATCATTGGGTTCGAGGCGCACCAGTAACTGGCCTTTTTCGACGTGCTGATTGTCCTGTACCAGCACTTCGTCGATGCGCGCGCTCAACTGGCTCGACACACGGGTGATTTCGCCCTGGACATAAGCGTTGTCGGTGCTTTCATAGAAGCGTCCCTTGAAAAACCAATGGGCGAAAAAGCCCCCGGCGATCAGCAGGACGAGCAGCAGGAAAATCAACAGGCGACGCTTGAGTTGGGCAGGCATGGGCAAACTGTAGTCGAGGAATTGTAAGGAAAGTTATCAGCAGGCGAATCTGGCATACAGCCGATCAACGGTAAATGCCATCCGCTGATATTTGCCCATTCACCACGACTTACCGGCGTTCCAGAGGCAAACTTGGCTTAAATGCCCTGCCTGCTGGAGCGGGGCGGGTGTCGCCTGTTACCATTCGCCGCTTGATTGTTTTGCTTTTCATTCTTTTCGAGACATGCCATGACCACCGTCCGCACTCGCATCGCGCCATCGCCTACCGGGGATCCCCATGTAGGTACCGCTTACATCGCATTATTCAACTACTGCTTTGCCAAGCAGCATGGCGGTGAGTTCATCCTGCGGATCGAAGACACCGACCAGTTGCGTTCGACCCGCGAGTCCGAACAGCAGATCTTCGACGCCCTGCGCTGGCTGGGTATCGACTGGAGCGAAGGCCCGGACGTCGGCGGCCCGCACGGCCCGTATCGCCAGAGCGAGCGCGGTGACATCTACCAGAAGTACTGCCAGCAACTGGTCGACATGGGCCACGCGTTCCCATGCTTCTGCACAGCTGAGGAGCTGGATCAGATGCGCGCCGAGCAAATGGCCCGCGGCGAAACTCCACGTTACGACGGCCGCGCACTGCTGCTGTCGAAAGAAGAAGTCGCGGCCCGTCTGGCCGCCGGCGAACCCCACGTGATCCGCATGAAAGTGCCGAGTGAAGGCGTTTGCGTGGTGCCGGACATGCTCCGTGGCGATGTCGAGATCCCGTGGGATCGCATGGACATGCAAGTGCTGATGAAGACCGACGGCCTGCCGACGTACTTCCTCGCCAACGTCGTCGACGACCATTTGATGGGCATCACCCACGTGCTGCGCGGCGAAGAGTGGCTGCCATCGGCGCCAAAACTGATCCTGCTTTACGAATACTTCGGCTGGGAACAACCGGAGCTGTGCTACATGCCGCTGCTGCGTAACCCGGACAAGAGCAAGCTGTCCAAGCGCAAGAACCCGACCTCGGTGACGTTCTACGAGCGCATGGGCTTCATGCCTGAGGCGATGCTCAACTACCTCGGTCGCATGGGTTGGTCGATGCCGGACGAGCGCGAGAAGTTCTCGCTGCAGGAAATGGTCGACAATTTCGACCTCAAGCGTGTGTCCCTTGGCGGGCCGATCTTCGACATCGAGAAGCTGTCGTGGCTCAACGGCCAGTGGCTGCGTGATCTGCCGGTGGAAGAGTTCGCCAGCCGTCTGCAAACCTGGGCATTGAACCCGGAATACATGATGAAGATCGCGCCGCTGGTTCAGGGTCGCGTCGAAACCTTCAGTCAGGTTGCACCGCTGGGCGGGTTCTTCTTCGCTGGTGGCGTCAATCCGGATGCCAAGTTGTTCGAATCGAAGAAACTCTCCGGCGATCAGGTTCGGCAGTTGATGCAGTTGATCCTGTGGAAGCTGGAAAGCCTGCGTCAGTGGGAGAAGGACAACATCACTGCGACCATTCAGGCTGTGGTCGAATCGCTGGAGTTGAAACTGCGCGATGCGATGCCGCTGATGTTCGCTGCGATCACTGGTCAGGCGAGTTCGGTGTCGGTGCTCGACGCCATGGAAATCCTCGGCCCGGATCTGACCCGTTATCGTCTGCGTCAGGCGATTGACCTACTGGGCGGCGTGTCGAAGAAAGAAAACAAAGAGTGGGAAAAGCTGCTGGGCGCTATCGCTTAAGCACGCCTGACTCTGCAGGAACCACCGAAGGCCGGGATCTTTTGATTCCGGCCTTCGGCGTTGTTCCCCCCGAATTTACGGGGGAGGGCGGTAAGTGATTGTTATGCCGACGAAAAACTTTGAAAAATTTCAAAAATAAGTTTGACAGGCTTTCGATACGCCCTTAAGATTCGCCCCGTCCTCAGCGATGACATCAACGATGAGGGGCTATAGCTCAGCTGGGAGAGCGCCTGCATGGCATGCAGGAGGTCAACGGTTCGATCCCGTTTAGCTCCACCAATTTACACTTCGAAGCCTGGCCACACCGGCTTCGAAGCGATCAACACTCAGCGTTGATCAGTTGTATAGAAGGGTTTGCGTCCCCTTCGTCTAGTGGCCTAGGACACCGCCCTTTCACGGCGGTAACAGGGGTTCGAGTCCCCTAGGGGACGCCAGTTTTACAGAAGCGATGTTGCAAGATGTCGCTCCGCCGCGAGGCGAAAAATCCGGGGCTTTAGCTCAGCTGGGAGAGCGCCTGCATGGCATGCAGGAGGTCAGCGGTTCGATCCCGCTAAGCTCCACCAATTTTACACGTTCAAGGTCTGGCCACACCGGCCTTGAATCGATCAGTTCTCAGCGCTGATCAGTTGTATAGAAGGTTTGTGTCCCCTTCGTCTAGTGGCCTAGGACACCGCCCTTTCACGGCGGTAACAGGGGTTCGAGTCCCCTAGGGGACGCCACGATTACCCGCTCTGCGGGATTTTATAAGGGTCATTCAATTATTGAATGGCCCTTTTGTTTGTCTGGCGTTTGGCCAACTCTCCTTTTTCCTTACACTGTGCTTCAGACCAGCGGTCATATCCTTGACTTGCAGAATATTATTATGCGAATAATATTCTAGTCGTAATATTCGGAGGCAACGATGAACGATAAAAAAGCTCAAACCCGCGAACGCATCCTTAAGGCTGCCAGCGCCGCACTGATTCAGCGTGGCCCGGCCGACCCGAGCGTGGGCGAAGTGATGGGCGCAGCCGGCCTCACCGTCGGTGGCTTCTACGCGCACTTCGAAAGCAAGGACGCAATGATGCTCGAAGCGTTCAAGCAATTGCTCGGCCGCCGCCGCGACCTGATTGCCGACATGGATGCCGAACTGACCGGCGAAGAGCGCCGCGCCCTGGTCGCTGCGTTCTACCTGTCGCGCAAGCATCGTGATTCCAGTGACGCGGCATGTCCGATTCCAGCTTCGATCGGCGAATTGGGCCGTTTGCCGGAGTCGTTCCGCATCGCGCTGAACGAGCACCTGGAATTGATGATTGCGCAGTTGGCGTCCAGCCCTGAGGACACCGACAAAGCCTTGGCCGATGTGGCCTTGATGGTGGGTGGTCTGGCACTTGCAAGAGCGCTCGGCCCGGGAGATTTATCCGATCGATTGCTGCGCGCTGCCAAGTCGGCGGTGCGTTGACCTGAAGGCAGCACGCCTGAGGAGAGAGCGATGAACACGTTGAAGTGGATTCGTGGCGTTAATGGCACCTTGGGCTGGATTGCACCGAAACGGGTTGCGAGCAAAATGCGTCTGGCGTTCATGACGCCGCGCACGTTGCCACTGCGCGATTGGGAGTTGCCGCTGCTGGCAAGTTCCGAGCGGATCACTTTGCGCTTCGGTCTCTCGGCGCTGCGCTGGGGCCAAGGCCCGGCGGTGTTGCTGATGCACGGCTGGGAAGGGCGGCCAACTCAGTTCGCCGCGCTGATCACCGCGCTGGTCGACGCCGGTTATACCGTCGTCGCGCTCGATGGTCCGGCCCACGGACGTTCGCCGGGGCGTGAAGCCAATGTCGTGTTGTTCGCCCGGGCGATGCTCGAAGCGGCTGCCGAGCTGCCGCCACTGCAAGCGGTCATCGGTCATTCCATGGGCGGCGCCAGCGCCATGCTCGCCGTGCAATTGGGCTTGCGCACCGAAACCCTCGTCAGCATCGCCGCGCCTGCGCGCATTCTTGGCGTACTGCGCGGATTTGCTCGCTACGTTGGTATGCCGCCTCGGGCCCGTTCCGCTTTCATTCGCCAGGTCGAGCAAGATGTCGGCATGCGCGCCGCGACTCTCGACGTTGCCCACTATCAACTGGATATGCCCGGCCTGATCGTGCATGCCGAGGACGACAACTTCGTCTCGGTCAAGGAATCGCAACTGATCCACGAATCCTGGTTCGACAGTCGCCTGTTGCGCCTTGAAGGCGGCGGTCATCAGCGCGTGCTGGCCGACCCTCGAGTGGTTGATGGCGTGTTATCACTGCTGGCCGGCCGCAGCCTTCAGGCGCGCCAATCGGCCTGAGCTCCGTTACACTGCCCCGGTTGAATACATTGACCGGGAGTGGGGCATGGGCTGGGATCGGGCAACGCCGTTTACCATTGATCTGCAAGTAGGCGCCGAGGACATCGACGGGCTGGGCCACGCGAACAACGCGGTGTACGTGACCTGGCTCGAACGCTGCGCCTGGCGCCACTCGCAGCGTCTGGGTCTGGATCTGGTCGAGTATCGGCGACTGGATCGGGCGATGGCCGTAGTCCGTCACGAGATCGATTATCTCGCTGCGGCCTATGAAGGCGATGAACTGCAATTGGCGACCTGGATCGTTGATTGGGATCAGCGTCTGAAGATGACCCGGCATTTCCAGCTCAAGCGCCCGAGCGACAACACCACGCTGCTGCGCGCGCAAACCACGTTTGTCTGCATTGAACTCTCCACGGGCAAGCCCAAGCGCATGCCGGCCGAGTTCATCGAGGGCTATGGCCCGGCGATCCAGATCCCGGAATCTGCCCGAATCTAAACTGTAGGAGTGAGCCTGCTCGCGATAGCGGTGTGTCAGCCAACATATGCCTCACTGACACACCGCTATCGCGAGCAGGCTCGCTCCCACAAGGTTTCTGCGATTTCTTGCGATATCCAGTAAACTGCCGCACGTTTTTCTTCAAGTAGTGTTTTCCCATGCAAATTGCTCTGGCGCCCATGGAGGGGTTGGTCGACGACATTCTCCGCGACGTGCTGACCCGCGTTGGCGGCATCGACTGGTGCGTGACCGAATTCATTCGGGTCAACGATCAGTTGCTCACGCCGGCCTATTTCCACAAGTTCGGCCCTGAGCTGCTCAACGGCGCGCGTACCGCATCTGGCGTGCCATTACGCGTGCAATTGCTCGGTTCCGATCCGGTGTGCCTGGCGGAAAACGCTGCACTGGCCTGCGAACTCGGTTCTGAAGTCATTGACTTGAACTTCGGCTGCCCGGCCAAGACCGTCAACAAATCTCGTGGTGGTGCGGTTCTGCTCAAGGAGCCGGAACTGCTCAATCAGATCGTCGAACACGTGCGTCGCGCCGTACCCGCGCATATTCCTGTGACCGCAAAGATGCGCCTGGGCTTCGATAGCCCCGACGGTTCGCTGGTCTGCGCCACGGCATTGGCTGAGGGCGGCGCCGAGCACATTGTGGTTCACGCCCGAACCAAGATGGATGGCTACAAACCGCCCGCACACTGGGAGTGGATTCCGCGTGTGCAGGACGTGGTCAAAGTCCCGGTGTTCGCCAACGGTGATATCTGGAGCGTCGAAGACTGGCGTCGTTGCCGCGAGATCAGTGGCGTGGAGGACATCATGCTCGGTCGCGGTCTGGTGTCGCGCCCGGATCTGGCCAAACAGATCGCTGCCGCCCGCGCTGGCGAAGAAGTGGTCGAGATGACGTGGGCCGAGCTGATGCCGCTGATCCAGGACTTCTGGTTGCAAGCCAAAGCGCAGATGACTGCGCGCCAATCGCCGGGCCGTTTGAAGCAATGGCTGGCCATGCTGACGCGCAATTATCCCGAGGCCACCGAGCTGTTCACTGTTCTGCGCCGTGAGACGGAACCGGATCACGTCTCGCGTTTGCTCGGTCTGCCGGTCGCCGAAGCGGCCTGAAAAAAATCTGCAAATAGTCTCTTGAAATCATTTCAGCGGTCCCTATCTAAGGGTTACGCGATGCCGAATTCGGGTCGCGGAGTCAAAAAAACTTGCTGATTGTTTTCAGGAGATTTGAACCATGAGTACTGCATTTTCCCTCGCGCCACTGTTCCGTTCCTCGGTAGGTTTCGACCGTTTCAACGACCTGTTCGAAACTGCCCTGCGCAACGAGCCAGGCAGCAGCTACCCACCTTACAACGTCGAAAAGCACGGTGATGACCAGTACCGTATCGTCGTTGCCGCCGCCGGTTTCCAGGAAGATGACCTGGAGCTGCAAGTCGAAAAAGGTGTGCTGACCATCAGTGGTGGCAAGCGTGATGCCAACGAAGGCGTGACCTTCCTGCACCAGGGCATCGCCCAGCGTGCGTTCAAGCTGTCCTTCCGTCTGGCCGATCACATCGAGATCAAGGCTGCCGATCTGAAAAACGGTCTGCTGAGCATCGACCTGTTGCGCGTGATCCCGGAAGAAGCGAAAGCCAAACGCATCCCGATCAACGGGACGCAGAAGCCGGCGCTGCAGCACTGAGTCATGAGCCGCAACACAATCGCCTGAACCGGCGATGAGCCGCTGAATGAAGGCCCCGATACGTCGGGGCCTTTTTTGTGCGCGCAAGAAAAGCGCTGTGCGACTTTGCCGCTGGCGGCGGTTTCTCTACAATCCGCCGCAGTTTTGCCGACCCCCATTCCTCACCGGTCGGCCTGGAGCCTTTTTTCATGGACGAGATTCAACAGCGCTGGCTGTGCGCCCTGTCTGCGCCAATGGCGGCGATCAATACCGGTGCCAGCTACGACGACCCGGCGTTCTGCAATGATCGCTACATCGATCTGCAGGACAGTTGGGGGATCGATGACCGTGGGCAATTGTTCGACATGCTCGAGCGGATGACCGACGACGGCCATGCCAAGCACCTCAGCGCGGCCTACTTGGCGTGGCAGCGTTGTCTGCCAAGTGAATGGCAGGCTCTGCTAGACGACCTGAGTCCCCGCGAACGCATCCTGCATGAGTTTGCCAGTCGCACGTTCGGCAGTTGCGGGCCGGGTGGGATTTTGTCCTGGGACTATGGCCGCATGGGTTTTCTCTTGCGCTGTGCGGTGCGCAATCAGTGGGTCGACCTGGACGAAAGCAACTGGCTGCACAGTCGTTTGGCCCTCAGAGCGCAATTTCACTACGGTAGCTGGATGGCTTACTTCGACGGCTTTGTCGTGGGCCGGACCTTTTGGTCCTGCCTGAGCGCCAGCGACGATGAGCTGGCGCGCGAACTCGATCGACAAGGCGCCAACGCCCTTAACGTGCGGATTGCCCGTGGGCTTGCCGAAAACATCCCTCGGTTCCTTGCTGATTTGCCGTGGCATATGGAAATCGATTTGCCGCCACGCCCGGCATCGCTCAAGGAGTTCGACTGGTCATGAGTTGCTGGATCCGCCTGGGCATCGAGCCTACTAACGACGAAAACCTTATCCGCAACGCCTACCGTGCACGTTTGCCGGCGCATCACCCGGAGACCGACCCGCAAGGCTTCCAGGCGCTGCGCGCGGCCTACGAAAACGCCCTGCGTCTGGCGCGTGAGGAAGAGGAAGAAGAGCCTGAGGACGAGTACCAGTCCCAAGCCTCTGAGCAACATGTGGTTGAGGTCCCTCCGGTATTCGGGGAGTTCTGCGAGCTGCTGGATGATCCCGCGCGTCGGTTCAATTTCGCCGCGTGGCAGTTATTTGTCCGAGGGCTGGATGAGCTGTCGCTGGACGTGCTCGATGAAGTCAGCTGGGGCCTGTACCACCGGATGGCCGACGCCGGTCCGTTGTCGTACCGCTGCGCGAATCTGTTGGCCAAGCGTATGGCCTGGGATCAACAGTTGCTGGATCTGGGCTTCGACGACGCGCATCAGGTGGGGTTCTTTCTCCAGCGAATCGAAACGCCGGATCCGTTCGATACGGATCTGATGAGCACATGGTCAGAGGCAGCCCAGACTGAATCGCTGTGGTACGCCCGTAGCCTCGACTTCATCTTCAACCAGCGTCCACTGCAGGAGTTCGCCGACTTCGCCAGTCAGCACACCTGCCTGCCGTTGCCGGAGGATGCCGCGTTCCTCAAGCGGCTGCTGGTGCAGTTCACTCAGGCAGGTATCGGCGGCCCGACGTTTTTGCAGTGCTGTGTCGAACAGCAGCTTGCCGCACCGGATGATGTCGACTGGCTTTATCTGCTGGCGTGTCAGAGCAGTCTGCTGGGCCGGGACGATCAGGCATTGCCGTGCTGGATCCGGCTGTGGAACGAGCATCGCCATCCGATGGCGGAAAGTCGTCTGCTGGAGCTCTGCGCCAAGCGCCAGCCGACTTTTCTGCCCCTGTTGATTCAGGCATTCGATCGCCTGCAGGGCGTCTGTGACTGGCCAGAGGATCTTGGCGATGACGCCCAGGTGCATGGCTGTCCGTCACAACACCCCGAGACGCTGAACCGTTGGCTGGGTGTCGGACGGTTAAAGCTTGAGAGCCTTGCGCAAAGCTTTGTCGATTGGCGCATGAGCGGTGATGAGCTGCCCTTGCTCGCGCAATTGCTGGGCGAAAATTCTGATAGCCGATTGCTGCATTTGTACCGCCACGCCTGGGCGCTGCATCGCGGTGATACGGCGTTGTTGCAGCAGATTGTGGATGCGCCGCTGCCCATTGATGCCCTCGAAAGCCTGGTGATGAGCGGATTCAAGTATCAGGCCGCGCAACACCTGCGCTGGCTGAACGAGGCACCGATAGCGCTGGCCATGAGTGCTTTCTGCGATGCGCATTCAAGTGCCCGGCCATTGCCGCAGGTGCTGACAAAAGGTGAGCCGCACAAAGTCTGTCGTCTGTGGTTGTGTCGCTTGCGGCCTTACAGCGACGCTGCGCTGGAACGACTGGCAGACGCGTTCACGCTGGCCGCGGTCAAAGATGATTGCGACTTGTCCGAACTCGATTTGATTCTGCAGTTGAGCCGGCGCGGGATTCAGTTGCCACCGGTCGGGCTGGGTGAGGCCACCTGGGAGTGGCACGCGCAGACCTTGTTCTTGCTGGCATTGCTGGAACAACCCGAACGCTGGCTGCAAATGATGGATGCGCAGTGCGTGGAGCGCCTGCCTTTCAATCCGGCCCATCCCTTGAGTCGCCTGCAACCTTTGTTGCGGCGCTTGCAGCGTGAGCAAGGCCACTGCGCCGGCTTGCTCGGATGGCTGCAGGGCAGTGACCCGGTGCACGGCTTGTTGGTGCAGCAATTGTTCAGCGTACAGCAGGCACTCGACAGCGCGCGATTGCCGGCCAATACCCTGCTTTACACCTGCCTCGAAAGTGATCGTGCGGCATGCGGCGACGATTTGCTGGGTTTGATGATGTTCTGGGGCGTGCTCTATCACGACCCGAGCCTAAGTGCCGAACAGCATCGCGCATTGTTGCAGTCGATCGCGGCGGTCAGCTGCGAGGACGATTGGTTCGAAGGCTTCCGCGACGGTTTGATCAAAGGCGAACCGGTGTGGCCGCCGCGCAAAGTGCTGACCGATTTTGGCGTCGACAAACTGCTGGCGTATGAAGCGCTGGATGCGCTCAAGGGCTTGATTCGCTATGGCGCTGCCGGGGTGCCGAAAACGCGCGTCCTGCGCCAACTGCAACAGGGCAAGGACGATGTGCAGAACAGTGTCGGGTTGCGCCTGGCCCTGTGCGCGATATTGTCCTGGTCGGAACGATTACTGTTGGCGAAAAGCGATGTGCAGCCGGTACCGGCGAGAGCGATCTGGCGTCTCGGCTCGCGGTTGGGGCGCAAGGCTTTTATCGCTCAGGTCTTGGGGTGTTTGGTGATTGCGCCGGTGGCGGGGTTGATCAGTGGCACTACGGGCGCTGGCATTCTTATCCTGCTATTGGGCGTGCTGCTGGTGTTCGGCGCTATTCTGCGCCGCTTGCACGACATGGGCCGGGGCATTCCGACGTTGCTGATCTTCATGGCGCTGACGCCGGTTCTGCCATTTTTGCCGTTGGTGTTGTTCGGGCTTGCCGGTGACAAGTTGCCCAACCGCTATGGTGTGCCGCCGGACAGCGGCGATTCCGAGATGCTGTCCGGCGGCTTGCAGGCTGCCTTGCGGCGACTCAACGGCTAGAGGCGCAGTTGATCCAGCGCCTTGTTCAGCTCTGAGCGATGGCTGGCAATCTCCGAGGGTTGCTGGCCGCCGAGCACGGTAGTGAAGTTGTGCAGCCATTCGGCAATGTGCTCGCGTTGCGTGCCGAGGCTTTGCATCCATGCCCGCTCCAGGCGGGCCAGCAACGTGCGGTTGGGCAACGCATCGCGCGGATGGACTTTCAGTGTCGACAGCCGGTTATGGCTGTCGCGACGTGCTTGCTCATTCAGACCGGCGGGGCTGCGGTCGATGCTGTGACTGTGGCGCTCACCGGTTTCGAGCAGGGTGACGTCCACCTCGAGCAAACCGTTGATGTCATAGCTGAAGCGTACATCCAGCTCCTGGATGTGTTCAGTGGGCGTCAACGTCACATCGAAAGCATCAATCAGAATGTTGTCGCAAACCCACGGCCGTTCACCCTGATAGACGGCGATGCGCAGCACTGTTTGCTTAGGTTGGGTGGTGTAATAGCGCTCCACCCTTGACGTCGGAATGATGGTGTTACGTTCGATGATGGGCGAGAAGGCACCTTTGATGTCTTCGCCACGCATGGTCGCAATCCCCAGCGTATACGGGCAGACATCCGTCAGAATCAACTCTTCAACCGCACCGTCGCGCGCCTTGCACGCCGCTTGCGTCGCCGCCCCCAGCGCAACAATCGTGTCCGGATCAAGATGCCGGTAAGGCAGGCGTCCGAACAGCGTGGCGACCATTTGCTGGACTGCCGGCATGCGCGTGGCGCCGCCGACCAGCACCAGGCTGTCGAGGTCGCGAGGTTTTAGGCGAGCATCGCGCAAGGCCTGTTCGATCGGCGCGCGCAAACGCGCCAGCAGCGGCTCCCAGATTTTTACCGCCGCCGCTTCGTCCAGAGACCATTCAAACGTCTTGTCAGCGTGACGCCAACTCAGTTGTTGAATGCCTTCACCGAGTTTGCATTTGAGCTGCTCAAGCGCATCACCGAGGCTGGCCATGCTTTGCGCATCGACCATGGCCGGGGTCAGTTGCCAGTGTTTCAGGCAGGCCTGCAACAGCGCGGCGGTGAAGTCTTCGCCACCGAGAAAGTTGTCGCCGGTGGAGGCGTGCACTTCGATCAGTGGCAAAGCGTATTCCAGCACCGTGACATCGAAGGTGCCGCCGCCCAGATCGAAGATCAGCGTGCGTTCGAATTTCTGCTCATGCAGCCCGTAAGCCATGGCCGCAGCGGTCGGCTCGTTGATCAGGCGTGTCACCGAGAGCCCGGCCAGTTCGGCGGCAAACAGCGTGCGTTTGCGTTGTTCGTCGCTGAAATACGCCGGGACGGAAATCACCGCTTCTGCAACCGGGTGGCCGAGAAAGGCTTCGGCGTCCTGCTTGAGTGAGCCGAGCACCAGCGCCGACAACTCTTCGGGGCTGAACTGACGTGTGCCGAGCTGGACTTGTTTGTCGCTGCCCATGAAACGCTTGAATGCTGCAGCGGTTCGTTCCGGGTGCGTGGTCAGGCGGGCGCGGGCGGCTTTGCCGACCAGAATCGTGTCGTCTTCATCGAGGCTGACCACCGAAGGCGTCAGCACATCGCCCAGAGCGTTGGGAATCAGGCGGGCCTGACTGTCCTGCCAGACGGCAATCAGACTGTTGGTGGTGCCAAGGTCGATGCCCAGCAGAGCCGGGCGGGGGAGGGATGCATCCTGCATGACAGATCTCGAAACGGCGCAAAAAACGCGACCCTACAGGTTGCCGCAAATCGTGGCAATTGCGCGTCTGTTGCAACGTGCACCGGTTATGGCAGGAGCTTTTTCAGATCCTCCAGCGCAACCGGTCGACTGTGCAGATAACCCTGATACAAATGGCAGCCCAAACCCTGCAGGAACGCCAGTTGTTCGCGGGTCTCCACACCTTCGGCAATCACCTCCAGCTCGAGGCTGCGCGCCATGGCGACAATCGCGCGAATGATCTCGGCGTCGTTGGGGTCAGTGGTTGCATCACGAATAAACGACTGATCGATTTTCAGCGTGTCCACCGGTAGCCGCTTGAGGTAAGTCAGCGACGAATAGCCGGTGCCGAAGTCATCCATGGCGAAACTCACACCGAGCTTTTTCAGCCGGCGCATTTTGCTGATGGTGTCTTCCAGGTTCTGGATGACGATGCCTTCGGTGATTTCCAGTTTCAGCAGCGAGCAGGGCAGACCGTGGCTGGTCATGCTGTGCTCGATGCGCTCGACAAAATCGTTCTGGCGGAACTGTCGCGGGCTGATGTTCACGCACAGGCTGAACTTGAGCGGGTCGACCAGTTTCAGTGCGATCAGTTGTTTGAAGGCATTGCAGGCCTCGTCGAGGATCCACGTGCCGACCTCGAGAATCAGGCCGCTGTCTTCCAGTACCTTGATGAACTCGGTAGGCGACTGCGCGCCCAGTTCCGGGTGATTCCAGCGCACCAGGGCTTCGGCGCCGATGATGCGGTCGTCGCGGGCATCGACCTGCGGCTGAAAGTGCACATTGAATTCCCCGCGCGACAGCGCCAAGCGCAAGTCGGTCTCCATGCGCAGCCGTTCGCTGGCCGCTTTCTGCATGGTGTTGTGGTACATCTGCGTGGTGTTGCGTCCGGAGTCCTTGGCCCGGTAAAGGGCAATGTCGGCGCGTTTGAGCAAGTCGGTCGGCGTCGAGCCGTGATCGGGGATCAGCGCCACGCCAATGCTCGGCGTCACCTGCAAGCGTTGGCCGTCGAGGAACATCGGTTCCGACAACAATTCGCGCAGAGTGTCGGCCAGATTGCGCACTTGTGTGCTGACGTCGTTACGCGAACCTTCGAGGCCGCTGAGCAATACCACGAACTCGTCGCCACCGAGGCGCGCGACCGTGTCTTCCATGCGCACGCTGGCTTCGAGCCGCGCGGTGATGATCTTCAGCACCGTGTCGCCGACCGGGTGGCCGAGCGAATCGTTGATGTGCTTGAAGTGATCAAGGTCGAGAAACAGCAAGGCACCGCGCAGGTTGTGGCGCTTGAGCAGGGCGATCTGCTGGCTCAGGCGATCCATCAGCAAGGCGCGGTTGGGCAGGTTGGTCAGCGGGTCGTGATAAGCCAGATGACGAATCTGCGCTTCGGCATTTTTCAGCAGGCTGACGTCGCGCGCGGTCAGCAACAGGCACGCGGTTTCATTGAGGGTGATTGGTTCGATCGAAACCTCCACCGTCAGCAACTCGCCGCGCTTGTTGCGGCCGAGCATTTCCTGATGGTGCACACGGCCCTTGATCTGCAGCTCGGCGAGTAATGCCGAGCGCTGCTTTTCTTCGGCCCAGATACCCACCTGATACACCGTTTTGCCCACCACTTCTTCGGCGCGATAGCCGGTGAGCCGGCAGAAACCGTCGTTGACCTCCAGATAACGCCCGGTGTCGCGCTCGGTGATGGTGATCGCGTCGGGGCTGGAGTGGAACGCTTTGGCGAATTTCTCTTCACTGGCTTTCAGCGCCGCTTCCGAGCGCTGCTGCTGGGTAATGTCGCGCAGGGTCGTAACGATGCATGGCTGATCGCCGACGCTGATCTGCCGGCTGGAAATCACACAGGTCAGCGACTGGCCGTCCTTGTGCTGGACGATGATCGCGACGTTGCTCAAACCCTGTTCGCGGATCACCCGCTCGATGCGCTGCAGGCTTTTCGCCGAGGCGTCCCACAGGCCGATTTCTTCGGCGGTGTGGCCAATGACGTCGGTGGCGCTCCAGCCGAAGGTCTGGGTAAAGCTGTTATTGATTTCGATGAACTCGCCACTGTCCTGGCGGGTGACGCAGATCGGGTCGGGGCTGACCTGGAACAGCGTGGCGAATTTCTCTTCCGAGGCCACCAGCCGCTGCTCGCGCTCGACCTGATCGGTGATGTCGAGCAGCGTGCCGGCCATGCGCAGCGGCGCGCCGTTGTCGTCACGATAGAGGCGCGCGCGACTTTCCAGATAGCGCGAGCTGCCGTCGGGCAGTTGCACGCGATAGGTCAGTTGATAGTTGCCTGCCGGGCCTTCGCGCAGGCTGCGGTAGGCGTCGCGCATGCTGTCGCGCTCTTCGCCGGGCACGCCTTCGAAAAACTCTTCGAACGACTCATGGAACGGTATCGGTTCGAGCCCGTGCAGTTGCGCGGCGCGGGCCGAGCCGTAGAGCATGCCGCTGGGAATGTGCCAGTCCCAGGTACCGAGCTGCGCGGAGTCCAGCGCCAGGTCGAGGCGTTCCTGGCTGTCCTTCAAAGCGTGTTCGGCGGCTTTGCGTTCGGTGGTGTCGAGGAAGGTGCTGAGCAGATACGGCTGGCCTTCGAGTTCGACTTTCTGTGCACTGAGAATGCCATCGTGAACTTGCCCGTTGCTGGCGCGAAACTGCACCTCCATGCTGATCAGTTCGCCCTTGGTGTTGGTCTTCTTGACCAGTTCGGCGCGCTGCTCGGGGTGCACCCACAGGCCCAGTTCCAGCGTGGTGCGGCCAATAGCGCTTTGTACCGGCCAGCCGAACAGGCTTTCGAAATACTGATTGGCCTCGCTGATCAGGCCGTCTTCCTGGCGGGTCAGCAGGACCATGTTCGGGCACAGGTGAAAAAGTGTCGCGAAACGTTTCTCCGAGCTGCTCAGCGCCTGTTCGCGTTGACGCTGGTGGGTGATTTCACGAATCACCCCGATCATTCGGGGGCGGCCGTGTTTATCCGGCAGCAGACTGCCGCTGATTTCCAGCCAGTGCAGGCTGCCGTCAGGCCAGCGGATGCGGTGGTGCATCGCTTGTTCCAGCGGTGCACCGGCAATTACCGCGTGGAAGGCGCGAACGGTTTTCGCCCGGTCTTCCGGCGGCAACAGGTCGAGGTATTCCAGATCTTCGGGCAACGGTTGCCGAGGATCGAAGCCGAACAATGCCTGCGTACCGCGCGACCAGCTGATCTGCCCGCGCTCGATGTCCCAATACCAGGCGCCGAGCCGCGCGCCGTTGAGCGCCGCCAGCAATTGCGGCGCGCTTTCCCAGCTCTGCTCGGAATGACGCGGGTCAATCGCCTGAATACGCGGCATCGGCGGAATTCGGTCAACAGATTTCGGCATTGTGGACAGGCCTTGAGCTGATGGTGGCGTTAGGCACAGGAGCAGCGGCTCTATAGGAGTAGCACAAGTTGGCCTCAAGTCCCTGGCAGATCGATTTGTGCGTCGAGCAGTGCCATAAAGGCTTTTGCCGCATTCGATAGCGTCCGTTCGGTGTGCAGGATATAGCCTAGCTGGCGAGTGAGCTGTATGCCCGGTAAAGCGATGCTCGCCACCTGCTCATCGAGCATGGTGCGCGGCAAAACGCTCCAGGCCAGGCCAATCGAGACCATCATCTTGATGGTTTCCAGGTAGTTGGTGCTCATGGCGATGTTCGGCGTCAGGCCCTGAGCCTCGAATAACCGTTGGACAATATGGTGGGTAAAGGTGTTGCCACCGGGGAAAACCGCCGGATGACCGGCAATGTCCGCCAGGCTGACAGCGCCGTTATTGATCAGCGAATGCTCCGGGGCGACCACAAAGTCCAGCGGGTCGTCCCACACCGGCGTGGCTTTGACCAGTGCGTGCGGCTCCGGCGCGAGGGTGATGACCGCCAGTTCGGCGCGGCCATGGAGAATTTCCTCGTAGGCCACTTCCGAATCGAGGAACTGAATATCCAGCGCCACCTGTGGGTAACGGCGGGTGAATTCCCTCAATAGAGGCGGCAAACGGTGCAAACCGATGTGGTGACTGGTGGCGAGGGTCAGGCGACCGCTGACTTCGCCGGTCAGGTTAGTCAGCGCGCGGCGGGTGTCATCCAGCACGTTGAGAATCTGATAAGCCCGGGGCAGCAGGGCGCGGCCGGCCTCGGTCAGGCCGACTTCACGGCCCAGCCGATCAAACAGGCGCACCTTCAATTGCTGCTCCAGCCCGGCGATGCGTTTGCTGATCGCCGGCTGCGTCAGGTGCAGGCGTTCGCCGGCGCCGGAGAAGCTGCCGGTCTCGGCAATTGCGATAAAAGCGTTGAGGTTGGCCAGATCCATGTTCGTATTCCAGTTGGTTATCCAAAGCATAAAAAATATGAATTTGAGTTATTTAATCTAACCCCATAGGATCGGCCTCACAAGCCAAAGGGTTATTGATAAGCCCAGGGCATAGAAACAAGCTGATGAGGAACCGTCTGATGGCCGGCAAAACGCTCTACGACAAGCTCTGGGATTCGCATTTGGTCAAGCAGCGCGACGATGGCTCGGCGCTGATCTATATCGATCGTCACATCATTCACGAAGTGACCTCGCCGCAAGCCTTCGAAGGCCTGCGTCTGGCCGGGCGCAAGCCTTGGCGCATCGATGCCAATATCGCGACCCCGGACCACAACGTACCGACGACCCCGGAGCGCAAGGGCGGCATCGAAGCCATTGCCGATCAGGTCTCGCGTTTGCAGGTTCAGACCCTTGATGACAACTGTGATGAATACGGCATCGTCGAGTTCAAGATGAACGACGTCCGCCAAGGCATCGTCCACGTCATCAGCCCGGAGCAGGGTGCAACCTTGCCGGGCATGACCGTGGTCTGCGGCGACTCGCACACCTCGACCCACGGCGCATTCGGCGCTCTGGCGCACGGTATCGGCACTTCCGAGGTCGAGCACGTGCTCGCCACCCAGTGCCTCGTCGCGAAGAAAATGAAGAACATGCTGGTGCGCGTTGAAGGGCAATTGCCGTTCGGCGTGACCGCCAAGGACATCGTCCTCGCGGTGATCGGCAAGATCGGCACCGCCGGCGGTAACGGCCATGCCATCGAATTCGCTGGCAGCGCGATCCGCGATTTGTCCGTTGAAGGCCGTATGACCATCTGCAACATGTCTATCGAAGCCGGCGCCCGCGTCGGTCTGGTGGCTGCGGATCAGAAGACGGTCGACTACGTGAAGGGTCGTCCGTTTGCACCGAAAGGCGCGGAATGGGACATGGCCGTCGAAGCCTGGAAAGACCTGGTTTCCGACGCCGATGCCAAATTCGACACCGTGGTTGAACTCGACGCCGCGCAGATCAAGCCGCAAGTCAGCTGGGGCACTTCGCCTGAGATGGTTTTGGCCGTTGATCAGAACGTGCCGGATCCGGCCAAAGAGATGGATCTGGTCAAACGCGACTCGATCGTCCGCGCCTTGAAATACATGGGTTTGACCGCCAATCAGGCGATCACCGACATTCAGCTGGATCGTGTATTCATCGGTTCCTGCACCAACTCGCGGATTGAAGACTTGCGCGCTGCGGCGGTGATCGCCAAGGGCCGCAAAGTCGCTTCGACCATCAAGCAAGCGATCGTGGTGCCGGGCTCGGGTCTGGTCAAGGCTCAGGCAGAAGCCGAAGGTCTCGACAAGATTTTCCTCGAAGCCGGTTTCGAATGGCGTGAGCCGGGTTGCTCGATGTGCCTGGCGATGAACCCGGACCGTTTGGAGTCCGGCGAGCATTGCGCCTCGACCTCCAACCGTAACTTCGAAGGCCGTCAGGGCGCCGGTGGCCGTACCCACCTCGTCAGCCCGGCCATGGCGGCTGCGGCAGCGGTGAACGGTCGTTTCATCGACGTTCGTGAATTGATTTAAAGGAGCGCAGCATGAAAGCTTTTACCCAGCACACTGGTCTTGTCGCGCCTTTGGATCGTGCCAACGTCGACACTGACCAAATCATTCCGAAACAGTTTTTGAAGTCGATCAAGCGCACCGGTTTCGGCCCGAACCTGTTTGACGAGTGGCGTTACCTCGATGTCGGCCAGCCGTATCAGGACAACTCCAAACGTCCGCTGAACAAGGACTTCGTCCTCAACGCCGAGCGTTACCAAGGCGCCAGCGTGTTGCTGGCCCGCGAGAACTTCGGTTGCGGCTCCAGCCGTGAACACGCGCCGTGGGCCCTGGAAGAATACGGTTTCCGCAGCATCATCGCGCCGAGCTACGCCGATATCTTCTTCAACAACAGCTTCAAGAACGGCTTGTTGCCGATCATCTTGAGCGACGCTGAAGTCGATGAATTGTTTAAGCAGGTTGAGGCTGAGCCGGGTTATCAATTGCAGGTCGATCTGCAGGCGCAGACCGTCACCCGTCCGGATGGCAAGGTGTACAGCTTTGAGATTGATGCGTTCCGTAAGCACTGCCTGTTGAATGGTCTGGACGATATTGGTCTGACCTTGCAGGACGGTGATGCAATTGCGACGTTTGAGGCCAAGCATCGGGTTAGCCAGCCGTGGTTGTTCCGCGACGCGTGATTGATTCGAGATTGATGTAGTCAGGGCCGGACCCTTCGCGAGCAGGCTCGCTCCCACAGGGGAATGCATTTCAAATGTGGGAGCGAGCCTGCTCGCGAAGGGGCCGGCCCAAACAACACAGACATCAGGATGTGACCATGACCAGCACCGCCCAACACACCCAAGTCGTACAAAAGCAATTCGGTGAACAGGCCGCTGCCTACCTGAGCAGCGCCGTTCACGCTCAAGGCACCGAACTCGCACTGCTACAGGCTGAGCTGGCCGGGCAGGGCGAGGCCCGGGTGCTGGACTTGGGTTGCGGCGCCGGTCACGTCAGTTTTCACATCGCGCCGCTGGTCAGGGAAGTGGTCGCCTACGACCTGTCGCAGCAGATGCTTGATGTGGTCGCCGCCGCGGCCGTTGATCGCGGTTTCACCAACATTGCCACGGTCAACGGCGCCGCCGAGCGTCTGCCGTTTGCCGATGGCGAGTTCGACTTCGTGTTCAGCCGTTATTCGGCGCATCACTGGAGCGATCTCGGCGTGGCCCTGCGCGAGGTGCGTCGGGTGCTGAAGCCGGGCGGTGTGGCGGCGTTCGTTGATGTGTTGTCACCGGGCAGTCCGTTGTTCGACACTTACCTGCAAAGCGTCGAAGTGCTGCGCGACACCAGCCACGTGCGCGATTATTCAGGCGCCGAGTGGCTGCGTCAGGTCAGCGAGGCTGGTTTGCATGTACGCCGCACCACGCGTCAGCGTCTGCGTCTGGAGTACACCAGTTGGGTTGAGCGCATGCGCACGCCGCAAGTGATGCGCGCAGCGATCCGCCAGTTGCAGCAGTCGATGGGCAACGAAGTGCGCGAATATTTTGAGATTGATGCCGATGGTTCGTTCAGTACAGATGTCATCGTGCTGATGGCCGAGCGATAAGAATTTTTCCGGGCGTGCCGGTAAAGGCGCACCGACTGAAGACACGAGGAAAGCATGAGCAAGCAGATTCTGATTCTCCCAGGTGACGGTATTGGTCCGGAAATCATGGCCGAAGCGGTCAAGGTGCTGGAGCTGGCCAACGACAAGTACAGCCTGGGCTTCGAGCTGAGCCATGACGTGATCGGTGGCGCCGCCATCGACAAGCACGGCGTGCCGCTGGCCGACGAAACCCTGGACCGCGCTCGTGCTGCCGACGCTGTGCTGTTGGGCGCCGTTGGCGGCCCGAAATGGGACGCCATCGAACGTGACATCCGCCCTGAGCGCGGCCTGCTGAAAATCCGTGCGCAACTGGGTCTGTTCGGCAACCTGCGTCCGGCGATCCTGTACCCGCAACTGGCCGATGCTTCGAGCCTGAAGCCGGAAATCGTTGCCGGTCTGGACATCCTCATCGTTCGTGAGCTGACCGGTGGCATCTACTTCGGCGCGCCACGCGGCACCCGTACTCTGGAAAACGGCGAGCGTCAGTCCTACGACACGCTGCCGTACAGCGAAAGCGAAATCCGCCGCATCGCCCGTGTCGGTTTCGACATGGCCATGGTTCGCGGCAAGAAGCTCTGCTCGGTGGACAAGGCCAACGTGCTGGCCTCCAGCCAACTGTGGCGTGAAGTGGTCGAGCAAGTGGCCAAGGATTACCCGGAAGTCGAACTGAGCCACATGTACGTCGACAACGCCGCCATGCAACTGGTGCGCGCACCGAAGCAGTTCGACGTGATCGTCACCGACAATATGTTCGGCGACATCCTGTCCGACGAAGCGTCGATGCTCACCGGTTCCATCGGCATGCTGCCGTCGGCCTCGCTGGACTCCAACAACAAGGGCATGTACGAGCCTTGCCACGGTTCCGCTCCGGACATCGCCGGTAAAGGCATTGCCAACCCGTTGGCGACCATTCTGTCGGTGTCGATGATGCTGCGTTACAGCTTCAATCTGCACGACGCGGCCGATGCCATCGAGAAAGCCGTGAGCGTGGTGCTGGATCAAGGCCTGCGCACCGGTGACATCTATTCGGCCGGTTGCAGCAAAGTCGGTACGCAGGAAATGGGCGACGCAGTAGTCGCCGCGCTGCGGAATCTGTAATCTCTCGGGCCCGCTGCGAAATTCAATACAAAGCAGCGGCCCACTTTTCAAGAAGGTGTAGTTGCGATGAAACGTGTAGGTCTGATCGGTTGGCGCGGGATGGTCGGTTCCGTGCTCATGCAGCGGATGCTGGAAGAGCAGGATTTCGATCTAATCGAGCCGGTGTTTTTCACCACGTCCAACGTCGGTGGCCAAGGCCCGTCCGTGGGCAAGGACATTGCTCCGCTCAAGGATGCTTACAGCATTGATGAGCTGAAGACCCTCGACGTGATTCTGACCTGCCAGGGCGGCGACTACACCAGCGAAGTGTTCCCGAAGCTGCGCGAAGCCGGCTGGCAGGGTTACTGGATCGACGCGGCCTCGAGCCTGCGCATGAACGATGACGCGGTGATCATTCTTGATCCGGTCAACCGCAAGGTCATCGACCAGCAACTTGACGCGGGCACCAAGAACTACATCGGCGGCAACTGCACCGTCAGCTTGATGCTGATGGGCCTGGGTGGTCTGTTCGAGGCCGGTCTGGTCGAGTGGATGAGCGCCATGACCTATCAGGCGGCCTCCGGTGCCGGCGCGCAGAACATGCGTGAACTGATCAAGCAAATGGGCGCGACCCACGCCGCGGTCGCCGATCAACTGGCCGATCCGGCCAGCGCGATCCTCGACATCGACCGTCGCGTGGCCGACGCCATGCGCAGCGAAGCGTACCCGACGGAAAACTTCGGCGTACCTTTGGCCGGCAGCCTGATCCCGTGGATCGACAAGGAGCTGCCGAACGGCCAGAGCCGTGAAGAGTGGAAAGCTCAGGCCGAGACCAACAAGATCCTCGGCCGCTTCAAGAGCCCGATCCCGGTCGACGGCATCTGCGTGCGTATCGGCGCGATGCGTTGCCACAGCCAGGCGCTGACCATCAAGCTGAACAAAGACGTGCCGATCGCCGATATCGAAGGGCTGATCAGCCAGCACAACCCTTGGGTCAAGCTGGTGCCGAACAACCGCGATATCAGCATGCAGGAGCTGAGCCCGACCAAGGTCACCGGCACCCTGAATGTGCCGGTTGGCCGTCTGCGCAAGCTGAACATGGGCTCGCAGTTCCTCGGCGCGTTCACCGTCGGCGACCAACTGCTGTGGGGCGCGGCCGAACCGCTGCGTCGCATGCTGCGGATTTTGCTCGAGCGTTGATTGCTTGAAGCAATGAAAGAGCCCGTGCCTTGTGAGAGGTGCGGGTTTTTTTATGCCTTGGATTTCTCGGTTGCCCGGTCTGGCCCCTTCGCGAGCAGGCTCGCTCCCACAGGGGGAGTGCATTTCAAATGTGGGAGCGAGCCTGCTCGCGAAGAGGCCGGTACTGCCGCCGCAAATCCCGGACAGAAATTGCCTGTGCGCCAGTCACCCGGTAAAGTGCCGCTCCCCCCGTTTCGCCAGAGGCTCGCACCATGACCCAGACCCTAGATATTGCCGTGATCGGCGCCACCGGTACTGTCGGCGAAACCCTCGTACAGATTCTCGAAGAGCGCAGCTTCCCGGTCGGCAACCTGCACCTGCTGGCGAGTAGCGAATCCGCTGGTAGCTCGGTGCTGTTCCGCAACAAGAACGTACGCGTTCGCGAAGTCGACGAGTTCGACTTCAGCAAAGTCAAACTGGTGTTCTTCGCCGCAGGCCCGGCGATTACTCTGAGCTACGCCGCCCGTGCCCACGCCGCCGGTTGCTCGCTGATCGACTTGTCCGGCGCGCTGCCGGCCGATCAGGCGCCGCAAATCGTGCCGGAAGCCAACGCCGAAGTGCTCGCCGCTCTGAAAGTACCGTTCCAGGTCAGCAGCCCAAGTCCGTCGGCCACTTCGCTCGCCGTGGTACTGGCGCCGCTGCTCGAGCTGATCGATCTGCAATACCTCAATGTCACTGCCAATCTGGCCGTTTCCGCTCAGGGTCGTGAGGCCGTGACCGAGCTGGCGCGGCAGACCGCCGAGCTACTGAACATGCGCCCACTGGAGCCGACGTTCTTCGATCGGCAGATGGCCTTCAACCTGCTGGCGCAGGTCGGCACGCCTGACGCGCAGGGCCATACGCTGCTGGAAAAACGCCTGGTGCGCGAGTTGCGCCAGGTGCTGGCCAAGCCGTTATTAAAGATTTCCGCAACTTGCGTTCAAGCCCCGGTGTTTTTTGGCGATAGCTTTAGCGTGACCTTGCAGTCAACGTCGGCTGTCGACCTGGCAAAAGTCAACGCTGCACTCGAAGATGCGCCGGGTATCGAGCTGGTCGAGGCCGGCGATTATCCGACCGCAGTCGGTGACGCGGTGGGGCAGGATGTTGTCTATGTCGGTCGCGTGCGCAGCGGTGTCGACGACCCGGCGGAACTAAATCTGTGGCTGACGTCAGATAACGTACGCAAAGGCGCGGCCCTGAACGCTGTGCAGGTGGCTGAGTTGTTGATAAAAGACCTGCTGTAAAAGATACTTGGCAACAATTTGTCGACTGATTCTAGGTGAGCGCTATGCTTGCCCAGATTGCTTGATAACGTGTCACCCTCCGGGACATTCCGGGGCATCAAAGAAATGATCGCGCGCGACATCTGTCGTCGTCGCGCGCAATGCCTTACGGCAGCGGTATTCAACATCTTCTCGCTGGCCGAGGAACGTTCAAACAAAGGATGAGGCTATGGTTCAAGTTCGCAAACTGGTGTTAGCAATAGCGGCCGCCTCGGCGCTGTCCTCCGGTATGGCGCATGCCCTCGGGCTCGGGGAGCTGACCCTGAAGTCGACCCTGAACCAGCCGCTGGTGGCTGAAATCGAGCTGCTCGACGTCAAGGATCTCACCGCTGCCGAAGTGGTGCCGAGCCTGGCTTCCCCTGAAGATTTCACCAAGGCCGGCGTCGATCGTCAGGCCTTCCTCAATGACCTGACCTTCACTCCGGTACTCAACGCCAGTGGCAAAAGCGTGCTGCGCGTAACGTCGAGCAAGCCGCTGTCGGAGCCGATGGTCAAATTCCTCGTGCAGGTGATGTGGCCGAACGGCCGTTTGCTGCGCGATTACAGTGTGCTGCTGGATCCATCGAAGTTCTCGCCAGAGACCGCTGACGCCGCCGCACAACCGGCGCCGTCGCAGACCATCACCGCACCGACCACTGGCGCCACGCACCCGACGCAATACACCACCACGCCGCGCGATACCCTCTGGGAAATCGCCGCGAAGGCGCGCAACGGTGGTTCGGTGCAGCAGACCATGCTGGCGATTCAAGCGTTGAACCCTGATGCGTTCATCGGCGGCAACATCAACCGTTTGAAAACTGGCCAGGTATTGCGCCTGCCGGATGCGGTGCAGAGCACGGCGTTGCCACAGTCCAAGGCCATTGCCGAAGTCGCGGCGCAGAACGAGGCCTGGCGCTCGGGCCGTCGTTATGTGGCGAAGCCGGGCACCGGTCAGCAGCAACTCGATGCGACCAACCGTGGTCGTGGCAATACCGGTGCAGCACAGAACGCCCAGGACAATCTGAGTCTGGTCTCCGCTGAAAGCGCCAAGGCGCGCGGCAAAGGCCCGGCGGGTGACGCCAAGGCGCTGAGTAACAAGCTTGCGGTCACTCAGGAAAGCCTCGACACGACCCGTCGTGATAACGAGGAACTGAAAAGCCGCATGTCCGATCTGCAAAGCCAGATGGACAAGCTGCAAAAACTCATCGAGCTGAAGAACAATCAACTGGCGAAGCTGCAGGCCGAAGGCGCGGGCGCTGCGCCGGCCGCGAACGGCGCAGTCGCACCAGTTCCGGCGATCACTGCTGAGCTGGCTGCCACACCGCCGGCTACTCCTGCAGAAGCAGCGCCGACACCAGAGTCTGCCATTGCGCCACCCGCCGAGACGCCGGTTGAGCCTGTGGTCGAACCGGTTGTCGAAACCACGCCTGCCGCCGATGATGAAAAGACCTTCAACGAACTGCTGACCAACCCGATCCTGCTGGGGCTGATTGGTGGTGGCGCCGTCGTTCTGCTGCTTCTGCTGTTGCTGCTGGCGCGTCGCCGCAAAGCCCAGCAAGAGGCCGAGAAACATCTGCGCATGGCCCGCGCCCTGTCGGAAGAGCAAGAGTTCTCCGCCGAGCAGGATCTGCCGGAAAGCAGCTTCGAAGGTCTGGAAACCCCGGCGGCGAGCGTCAAGCTCAACACCCCGGCGCCTGCTCCTGCTCCAGTCGTGGCTCCGGTAGTGGCGCCGATCGTGATGGCTGAGCCGATCGCCGCGCCGCTGGTGGCACCGGCCGCCGAACGTTCCGATGACGTGCTCGACAAGGCGCAATCGCACATCAACGCCGGTCGCCTGAATCAGGCTGCCGCGTTGCTGGAAGAAGGCGTCAGCCTGGAGCCGCAGCGCAGTGATCTGCGTCTGAAGCTGATGGAAGTCTACGGTCAGCAGGGCGATCGCGATGCGTTCGTCGGTCAAGAGCGTCAGCTGGTGGCCAATGGTGACAACTTCGCCAAGGTCGAAGAGCTGAAAAGCCGCTTCCCGGCCATGGCCGTGGTCGCGGCTTCGGGTCTGGCCGCTGCTGCGGTGGCCGCCGAGCTGGACGCGCAATACGTCAAGGATCTGCTGCTGGACGAGCCAGAAGCACCTGCGCCAGCGCCGGCTGAAGATGACCTGGACAGCGCGTTTGATCTGAGCCTGGACGATCTCGATAACATCACCCCGGTAGAGCCTGCGCCCGTGGTTGAGCCGGAAGCGCCGGTCGAGCTGGACGAATTCCCGTCCGACGATGACCTGAGCTTCGAATCGGTGCTGCAACAGCAGACCGATATCAAAGAGAATCTGGATGACCTGTCGGACTTCGACCTTGATCTGGACCTCGGTGCCGAGCCGGCGGCTCCGGCAGTTGACCTGGCGGACGATGACTTCCTGCTGGATCTGGACGAAGGCGTGAAGGATCTGCCGCCGGTCGAGGCACCGGTGGTGGCTGACG
This sequence comes from Pseudomonas sp. RU47, assembly GCF_004011755.1. Lineage (GTDB taxonomy): Bacteria > Pseudomonadota > Gammaproteobacteria > Pseudomonadales > Pseudomonadaceae > Aquipseudomonas. Next base: position 2,267,520 of record NZ_CP022411.1, read on the forward strand.
TGCCACAGGATGATCTGGAGCTGCCGGCCGACTTCGATCTGTCGCTGGCCGACGAAATGGACAGCAATCCTGCGGCCGAACCTGATGCGTTCGCTACCGAACTGGATGATGTCAACGCCGAGCTGGATCGCCTGTCGCAAAGCCTGGCCGAGCCGACCTTCACCGAAGCCGATGCCATGAAGGGTGATGATCTTGGCGAAGACGATTTCGACTTCCTCGCCGGCACCGATGAAGCGGCGACCAAGCTTGATCTGGCTCAGGCCTACATCGACATGGGCGACAGTGACGGTGCGCGCGACATCCTCAACGAAGTGTTGACCGAGGGTGACGAGAAACAGCGTGGCGAGGCCAAGGACATGCTTTCGAGTTTGTAGTAAGTCCAGCGGTAAACGAAAGCGGCAGCCCATTGAGGCTGCCGTTTTTGTTTGGGCCGGATTCAGTGGTGTCTGAAGGATTGCTATCGCGAGCAGGCTCACTCCTACATTTGGAATGTGTTCCCCTGTAGGAGTGAGCCTGCTCGCGATAGGGCCAGAACTGCCAATAGAGAGTTCTGGCATCCCTGAACCACAGCCTTATAATGCCCGCCTTTGCACAAACAGCAGGCTGTCCCACATTGGCAAACATAGATAACCCGGTCGCCGAAATGGCCCCCGACGGCTTTTACCGCGTCGCGCTGGGCGTTGAGTACAAAGGCTCGCGCTACAGCGGCTGGCAGCGTCAATTGACAGGTGTGGCGACGGTCCAGGAAGAACTCGAAAAAGCCCTGTCGAAAGTCGCCAATTCGCCGGTTTCGCTGCAGTGCGCCGGGCGCACCGACGCCGGCGTGCATGCCTGCGGACAAGTGGTGCATTTCGATACGACGGTCGATCGTTCGCTGAAGGCCTGGGTCATGGGCGCCAATATCAATCTGCCGCATGACATCAGCGTCAGTTGGGCGCGGGTGATGCCGGCGCATTTTCACGCGCGGTTCAAAGCCATCGCGCGGCGTTATCGCTATGTGATCTACAACGATCAGATCCGCCCGGCGCATCTCAACGAAGAAATCACCTGGAACCACCGCCCGCTGGACGTCGAGCGCATGGCCGAGGCTGCACAGTACTTGATCGGCACTCACGATTTCAGTGCTTTTCGCGCCGGCCAGTGCCAGGCCAAGTCGCCGATCAAGAAGATGCATCATCTGCGCGTGACCCGGCACGGCAAGATGATCGTGCTCGACATCCGCGCCAATGCGTTCCTGCATCACATGGTGCGCAATATCGCTGGCGTGCTGATGACCATCGGTGCCGGCGAGCGCCCGGTGGAGTGGATGAAGGAAGTGCTGGAAAGCCGCGAGCGCCGTTCCGGCGGTGTCACGGCGCATCCGTACGGCTTGTATCTGGTGCAGGTCGAGTACCACGATGAATTCCCGTTGCCCGAGCGTTTTATCGGGCCACATTTCCTTACGGGTTTCTCCGAACTTGACGGCTGACGCCCTCGAACGCTTTTGTTACCATCCGGGACTTTCCCGGATTTTGCCTCGGAGTTTTTCTCGAAATGTCAGCCGTTCGCAGCAAGATCTGCGGGATTACCCGCATAGAAGATGCGCTGGCCGCCGTTGAGGCCGGGGCGGATGCGATCGGGTTTGTGTTCTACGCAAAGAGTCCACGTGCTGTCACCGTGCAGCAGGCGCGGGCGATTATTCAGGCATTGCCGCCGTTCGTAACCACCGTGGGCCTTTTCGTCAACGCCAGTCGCTGCGAGTTGGGGGAAATCCTCGATGCCGTGCCGCTGGATCTGTTGCAGTTCCATGGCGATGAAGTCGCTGAAGATTGTGAAGGCTGGCATCGTCCGTACATCAAGGCGTTGCGGGTCAAGGCCGGCGATGACATTGCGGCAGCGGTTGATGCCTACCCGAGTGCCAGCGGCGTGCTGCTCGACACTTATGTCGAAGGTGTGCCCGGCGGAACCGGTGAGGCGTTCGACTGGTCATTGATTCCGCAGGTTTTGAGCAAACCGTTGATTCTCGCGGGTGGTTTGACGCCGGAGAACGTCGCAGATGCCGTGGCTCGGGTAAAACCCTATGCGGTAGACGTCAGTGGTGGAGTAGAGGCAAGCAAGGGTATCAAGGATCACGCAAAGGTTCGGGCGTTCATCGACGCTGTACGCAAAGCGCCATATTGATGTGACGGCTGGCAGTCTGCCGCCGTCCATCAATGCACTTGCACAAAGCAGGCGCGGCTGAGGGTTTCTGGATCGCACGCAGGTCATGTTTCGCGCTGACCGTGGCTGTCCATCAACCATCGCCACACACATGAATTTAGCTGAAGGGCATACGCGGGGCTGCGAACCAGAGCGTTCGGGCCGCCGGTACTGGAGAAAGAAAGCATGAGCAACTGGTTAGTAGACAAACTGATCCCTTCGATCATGCGTTCCGAGGTCAAGAAGAGCTCGGTCCCTGAAGGTCTGTGGCACAAATGCCCGTCTTGCGAGGCGGTGCTGTATCGTCCGGAGCTGGAAAAGACCCTGGACGTTTGCCCTAAATGCAACCACCACATGCGCATCGGCGCACGTGCACGCATCGACATCTTCCTCGATGCTGAAGGTCGCAACGAACTGGGCGCCGATCTGGAGCCGGTTGACCGTCTGAAATTCCGCGACGGCAAGAAGTACAAGGATCGCCTGACCGCTGCACAGAAGCAGACCGGCGAAAAAGACGCGCTGATCTCCGTCAGCGGCACCTTGCTGGGCATGCCGGTGGTGGTTTCGGCGTTCGAATTCAGCTTCATGGGCGGTTCCATGGGCGCCATCGTCGGTGAGCGCTTCGTACGCGCGGCCAACTACGCCCTGGAAAACCGCTGCCCGATGATCTGCTTCGCCGCTTCCGGCGGTGCGCGCATGCAGGAAGCGCTGATCTCGTTGATGCAGATGGCCAAGACCTCGGCAGTGCTGGCACGCCTGCGTGAAGAAGGCATTCCATTCATCTCCGTACTGACCGATCCGGTCTACGGCGGTGTTTCCGCGAGTCTGGCGATGCTCGGCGACGTCATCGTCGGTGAGCCGAAAGCCCTGATCGGCTTCGCCGGTCCGCGTGTTATCGAGCAAACCGTGCGTGAAAAGCTGCCGGAAGGCTTCCAGCGCAGCGAATTCCTGCTGGAACACGGTGCAATCGACATGATCATCCACCGTCAGGAACTGCGCCCGCGTCTGGGTAACCTGCTGGCACAAATGACTGGCAAGCCGACGCCGAAATTCGTCGCCGCGCCAATCGAGCCGATTGTGGTTCCACCGGTACCTGCTGGCCTATGACCGAGCGCACCCTTGGCGAATGGCTCGCCTACCTTGAGCAGTTGCATCCGTCGGCCATCGACATGGGCCTGGAACGTTCGCAACAGGTAGCGTCCCGCATGGGGCTGGGCCAGCCGGCGCCTCGGGTGATCACGGTCACCGGCACCAACGGCAAGGGTTCGACCTGCGCTTTCGTGGCTTCATTGCTGCGGGCGCAGGGCCTGAGCGTTGGTGTCTACAATTCTCCGCACCTGCTGCGTTACAACGAGCGGGTGCAGCTCAATGGCCTCGAAGCCACTGACGCGCAGCTGTGCGAAGCCTTTGCAGCAGTCGAGGCCGGGCGCGGCGACACTTCCCTGACTTACTTCGAAATGGGCACCCTCGCGGCGTTCTGGCTGTTTCAGCAGTCCGGGCTTGATGCGGTGGTGCTGGAAGTCGGTCTGGGTGGGCGTCTGGACACGGTTAACGTGGTCGATGCCGATATTGCGCTGGTCACCAGCATCGGCGTCGATCACGCCGATTATCTGGGCGACACCCGCGAATCCGTGGCTTTCGAGAAAGCCGGAATTTTCCGTCAGGGCAAACCTGCCTTGTGCGGCGATCTGAATCCTCCGCAACCGTTGCTCGACAAGGCGCGTGAACTGGCCTGTCCGTTCTTCCTGCGTGGGCGTGACTTCGATCTCGGCATCACTGATCAGCACTGGCAGTGGCGCGGTACCGATGCGCAAGGGCAGGCTGTCGAATTGCGTGATTTGCCGCTGCTCGATCTGCCGATGGAAAACGCCGCGTTGGCGTTGCAGGCGTACTTGCTGCTCGGTTTGCCGTGGAATGCGCAGCAGATTGTGGCGGCGTTGCAGGCGACTCGTGTGGTCGGTCGACTGGATCGCCGCTCGTTCGAGTGGAACGGCAAGCGTCTGAACCTGTTGCTGGATGTCGGGCATAACCCGCATGCCGCCGAGTATCTGGCCCGTCGTCTGGCCTCGCGCCCACCGGTCGGCAAGCGTCTGGCGGTATTTGGTTTGCTGTCGGACAAGGATCTGGATGGTGTTGTCAGCGAATTGAATGCTAGTGTCCAGCACTGGGCTGTGGCGCCGCTGGATTCACCGCGCGCGCGCCCTGTGGCTGAGTTGCACGCGGCATTGCAGAACCTTGGTGCCGCCGTCACGTCTTACGACAGTGTCGCGGCCGCACTGGAAGGGCAGTGCGCAGTAGCTACCAGCGACGACGAGATTCTGTTGTTCGGATCATTTTATTGTGTCGCCGAGGCCCTCGAATGGCTGTCCCGGCGCTCCACGGAGGAAGCGGCAAATGGCTTTGCTGGATAAAGCGTACAAGCAGCGCATGGTTGGCGCTTTGGTGCTGGTTGCGCTGGCGGTGATTTTCCTGCCGATGCTGTTTTCCCGTCAGGATGAGCAGCGTCAGGTGACGGTCGAGGCGCCTGCCGCTCCGCAAGCGCCTGTCGTGCCGCAAGTGCAAATGGAAACCGTGGCTGTTCCCGAGCCGCAAGCCTTGCCGCAAGAGCCAGTGCCAACGGATGAAGAGGTCGCCGAAGACACGGCGCCTGCTGCGCCCGTCGCACCGGCACCAACGGCTCCCATCATGATCACCAAGCCTGTTGCGCCGCCCGCGGTGGCCAAGCCGATTCCTGCGCCAGCCCAGCCGATTACCTCTGCATCGAGTAAGCCCGACACCACGCAAAGCCGCGTCGATGCCAACGGTCTGTCGGTGAGCTGGTCGGTGCAACTGGCCAGTCTGTCGAGTCGCGCCAGTGCCGAGAGTCTGCAGAAAACCCTGCGCAGCCAAGGCTATAACGCCTATATCCGTTCGGCCGATGGCAAAAATCGGGTGTTTGTCGGTCCGCTGATCGAGCGTGCCGAAGCCGATCGTCTGCGTGATCTGTTGGGTCGTCAGCAGAACCTCAAGGGTTTTGTTGTGCGCTTCCAGCCTGAGCGCGGTTAAAAACTATCGCCTCGATTGAAATGCACTGACAATCGCAGCTTACCGAGAGGCATGCGCTCTGCTAAAATGCGGCGCCTTATCCGTCTGTAGGCTGCACTGTGCCATTTACCTGGGTTGACTGGGCGATCGTTGCAATCATCGCCATCTCCGCTTTGATCAGTTTGAGCCGCGGCTTCGTCAAGGAAGCATTATCGCTGGTGACCTGGATCATCGCAGGAGTCGTCGCCTGGATGTTCGGTGGCTCATTGTCCGAGTACCTCGCCGGATACATCGAAACCCCATCGGCTCGCGTGATCGCGGGCTGTGCCATCATGTTTGTCGCCACACTGATCGTGGGCGCAATGATCAATTATCTTATCGGCGAGTTGGTTCGCGTCACCGGGTTGTCCGGGACCGATCGATTCCTCGGCATGGCCTTCGGCGCAGCGCGTGGCGTGTTGCTGGTGGTCGTGGCGGTCGGGCTGTTGAGCCTGGGGCCGGTACAGCAGGACGGGTGGTGGAAAGAATCACAGCTCGTACCAAAATTTCTATTGGTCGCTGATTGGTCCAAAAACCTGATTCTCGGGTGGAGCAGTCAGTGGCTTGCCAGCGGAATCAGCGTACCCGCTGATATTCCGTTCAAGGAGCAACTCTTGCCGTCGGCGAAAACGCCTCAGTGAGTGTTGTTCAGTTCAGATCCATTAAGTAGGGGTTGCGTCGCATGTGTGGCATCGTCGGTATCGTCGGTAAGTCGAACGTCAATCAGGCGCTGTATGACGCGCTAACCGTGCTCCAGCACCGCGGCCAGGACGCTGCCGGTATCGTGACCAGCCATGATGGCCGGTTGTTCCTGCGCAAGGACAATGGCCTGGTGCGTGACGTGTTTCAACAGCGTCACATGCAGCGTCTGGTCGGCCACATGGGTATCGGCCACGTCCGTTACCCGACCGCGGGCAGCTCGACTTCGGCCGAAGCCCAGCCGTTTTACGTCAACTCGCCTTACGGCATCACCCTGGCGCACAACGGTAACCTGACCAACGTTGAGCAGTTGGCCAAAGAGATCTACGAATCCGACCTGCGTCACGTCAACACCAGTTCCGACTCGGAAGTGCTGCTGAACGTATTCGCTCACGAGCTGGCCCAGCGCGGCAAGCTGCAGCCGACCGAAGAAGACGTGTTTGCCGCCGTGACCGACGTGCACAACCGTTGCGTCGGCGGTTACGCCGTTGTGGCCATGGTCACCGGTTATGGCATCGTCGGCTTCCGTGATCCGCACGGCATCCGTCCGATCGTGTTCGGCCAGCGTCACACCGACGAAGGTGTCGAGTACATGATCGCGTCCGAAAGCGTTTCGCTGGACGTGCTCGGTTTCACCCTGATTCGCGATCTGGCGCCGGGCGAAGCGGTCTACATCACTGAAGACGGCAAGCTGCACACCCGTCAGTGCGCGACCAACCCGTCCCTGACCCCGTGCATCTTCGAACACGTCTACCTGGCGCGTCCGGATTCGATCATCGACGGCGTGTCGGTCTACAAGGCCCGTCTGCGCATGGGTGAGAAGCTCGCCGAGAAGATCCTGCGCGAGCGTCCAGAGCACGACATCGACGTGGTGATCCCGATTCCGGACACCAGCCGTACCGCGGCACTGGAGCTGGCCAACCACCTGGGCGTGAAATTCCGCGAAGGTTTCGTCAAGAACCGTTACATCGGCCGTACGTTCATCATGCCGGGCCAAGCGGCGCGCAAGAAGTCGGTACGCCAGAAGCTCAACGCCATCGAACTGGAATTTCGCGGCAAGAACGTGATGCTGGTCGACGACTCGATCGTGCGTGGCACCACGTGCAAGCAGATCATCCAGATGGCCCGCGAAGCCGGCGCGAAAAACGTCTACTTCTGCTCGGCAGCCCCAGCGGTACGCTTCCCGAACGTGTATGGCATCGACATGCCAAGCGCCCACGAACTGATCGCACACAACCGTTCGACTCAGGACGTGGCGGATCTGATCGGTGCTGACTGGCTGATCTATCAGGACCTGCCTGACTTGATCGAAGCGGTCGGTGGCGGCAAGATCAAGATCGAGAACTTCGATTGCGCGGTGTTCGACGGCAAGTACGTCACTGGCGACGTCGACGAGGCTTACCTGGACAAGATCGAACAGGCGCGTAACGACTCCTCGAAGATCAAGACCCAAGCGGTCAGTGCGATCATCGATCTGTACAACAACTGAGTTTCTACCGGCCCTGAGGGGCCGGTTTTGTATCTGACTTTCAATTTTCGAGAACAGGGCAAGGAGTGACAGCATGAGTCAGGAATGGGATGCCGGTCGGCTGGACAGCGACCTCGAAGGCGTAGCGTTCGATACCCTGGCCGTACGTGCCGGTCAGCACCGTACGCCGGAAGGCGAGCACGGTGATCCGATGTTCTTCACCTCCAGCTACGTGTTCCGCACGGCTGCCGACGCGGCCGCGCGGTTTGCCGGGGAAGTGCCGGGCAACGTTTACTCGCGTTACACCAACCCGACCGTGCGCGCGTTCGAAGAGCGCATTGCCGCGCTGGAAAGCGCCGAGCAAGCCGTTGCCACCGCAACCGGCATGGCCGCGATCATGGCGGTGGTGATGAGCCTGTGCAGCGCCGGCGATCATGTGTTGGTTTCGCGCAGTGTGTTCGGTTCGACCATCAGCCTGTTCGAGAAGTACTTCAAGCGTTTCGGTGTGGAAGTCGATTACGTGCCATTGGCTGACCTGTCGGCCTGGGATGCGGCGATCAAGCCGAACACCAAACTGCTCTTCGTCGAATCGCCATCCAACCCTCTGGCTGAGCTGGTCGACATCGCCGCACTGGCGGAAATCGCTCACGCCAAAGGCGCGATGCTGGTAGTCGACAACTGCTTCTGCACCCCGGCGTTGCAACAGCCGCTGAAAATGGGGGCGGACATCGTCGTGCACTCGGCGACCAAGTTCATCGATGGCCAGGGCCGTTGCATGGGCGGTGTGGTAGCCGGTCGCAGCGAACAGATGAAAGAGATCGTCGGCTTCCTGCGCACCGCCGGGCCGACCTTGAGCCCGTTCAATGCGTGGATCTTCCTCAAAGGCCTGGAAACCCTGAACCTGCGGATGAAGGCCCACTGCGCCAACGCGCAGGAGCTGGCCGAATGGCTGGAGCAGCAGGATGGCATCGAGAAGGTGCATTACGCCGGTCTGAAGAGCCATCCGCAGCACGAACTGGCCCAGCGTCAGCAGAAGGGCTTCGGCGCGGTCGTAAGCTTTGAAGTCAAGGGCGGCAAAGAGGGCGCCTGGCGCTTTATCGATGCCACCCGGTTGATTTCGATCACTGCCAACCTCGGTGACAGCAAAACCACCATCACGCACCCGAGCACTACGTCTCACGGCCGTCTGGCGCCGCAGGAGCGGGAAGCGGCGGGCATTCGTGACAGTCTGATTCGCATCGCGGTCGGTCTGGAAGATGTCGCGGATCTGCAAGCCGATCTGGCGCGCGGTCTGGCAGCGTTGTGATCGAATTGTCGACCCCGAAAGCCGGTACCCATGGCCGCGTTGCGCTGGTCACGGGGGCCGCGCGTGGTATCGGTCTGGGGATTGCGGCGTGGCTGATCAGCGAAGGCTGGCAGGTGGTGCTGACGGATCTGGATCGTGCGCGCGGTTCGAAAGTGGCGAAGGTGCTGGGCGAAAACGCCTGGTTCATCGCGATGGATGTTGCCGATGAGGGCCAGGTAGCGCTCGGTGTTGCTGAAGTGCTGGGGCAGTTTGGTCGTCTCGATGCGCTGGTCTGCAACGCGGCGGTGGCTGACCCGCACAACATCACCCTGGAAAGTCTCGATCTGGCTTATTGGAATCGCGTGCTGGCGGTGAATCTCAGCGGACCGATGCTGTTGGCCAAGCACTGTGCGCCTTATCTGCGCGCGCACAACGGTTCGATCGTCAATCTGGCCTCGACCCGAGCGCGGCAGTCGGAGGCGGACTCTGAGGCCTATGCGGCGAGCAAGGGTGGCTTGCTGGCGCTGACGCATGCGCTGGCGATCAGCCTGGGGCCGGAGATTCGCGTCAACGCGGTCAGTCCGGGCTGGATCGATGCGCGCGATCCATCTGCGCGTCGAGCCGAGCCTTTGGCCGATGCCGATCATGCTCAGCATCCAGCGGGCAGGGTAGGGACAGTTGAAGACGTCGCGGCCATGGTTGCCTGGTTGCTGTCGAGGAATGCCGGGTTTGTCACCGGGCAGGAATTCGTCGTCGATGGCGGTATGACGAAAAAGATGATCTATAGCGAGTAGATCGCCTTTTTCTACTGAATTTGCGTTGAATGAACTGACGCCTTCGCGAGCAGGCTCGCTCCCACATTTGGAATGCATACCCCCTGTGGGAGCGGGCTCGCTCGCGAAAGCGGTTTTGCAGGATGGAAACAATTTCGTCTTTTTTAGAAAAACTTCAATCCTGCTATTGACTTAGGTTCGCTACCTGCGTAGATTTCGCGGCCTCGGAGATGCAAACGGGTGATTAGCTCAGCTGGGAGAGCGTCTGCCTTACAAGCAGAATGTCGGCGGTTCGATCCCGTCATCACCCACCACTCCCGAGATACTTGCGTAAGCAAGAGCGTAGGCTGAAAGTGCCTGCACCGACGCGCAGCGGTAGTTCAGTCGGTTAGAATACCGGCCTGTCACGCCGGGGGTCGCGGGTTCGAGTCCCGTCCGCTGCGCCATATTTTACGAGTCAGACGTTGTCTGGTTCGCGATTGCAAAGCACCGAAGCTTGCAGTCAACACGAGTTACTTGAGCGCAAGCTCAAAGCGATACGCAGCGGTAGTTCAGTCGGTTAGAATACCGGCCTGTCACGCCGGGGGTCGCGGGTTCGAGTCCCGTCCGCTGCGCCATATCTGCTTCAAGGACCACTGAACGCCTTGACGCACCGAAAGCAACCTTTGGTTGATTCGGAATCGATAGCAAAGACCCTGGTCGAAAGACCGGGGTTTTTTGTGTCTGAAATTTGGCTATTCCTTTTCCTCTCTCCTGAATCCGGCACTAATCCCTGTGGGAGCGAGCCTGCTCGCGAAGGCGTCGGCACATTCAAAATCTGCATTGGCTGGAAGAGTGCTTTCGCGAGCAGGCTCGCTCCCACATAGGCATGCCCACCTATCTCCACGGGTTTGCTGCGGTGCCACGTCGCATTGATTTTTTGATTCTTTAGTCAAATTTTTGTAACTGGTTGTTTGCTGCGAGCGCAGAAACCTTTAAAGTTAACCTTTCGGTCAGCTTTGCACTGTCAACACGCCCTTTGTTTCGCCAAAGAGGGCTTCTGCAAGACTCGAGATTCCCCAGTAGATAACCAGAAGGGCGGACACATAACCGCCCAGAGGATGATCCATGTCCAACCGTGATATATCCCGGCGCTCGTTCCTCCAGGGCGGGCTGGTGGCGGGTGTGAGCGTCACGCTCACGCCGCTCAGCAGTCAGGCGCTGGCTGCCTTGATGGAAAACAGCGTCACCGTGCCGTCCGAGAAATGGCTCGGCAATAACGGTAAGGCGCGTCAGCGTAACGACGCACTGTCCAAGGTCTGCGGCAGCAAAGTCTTTGCCCGCGACATCCGTTCCAAGGACATGCCGGGCTGGCCCGAGCAGCAAGGCCACGCCATGCTGCTGAAAACCATCAAGGCTGACCGCATCTACGCCGGTTACGACCTGTCGTGGCTCGGCGCCGATTTGCAGCCGGACCGCATCGTCACCGCCGCGGATCTGGACAAGGACGGCATCGTCTTTCCGGAAGAGCACGCGCCGGACCCACTGCTGCCGGAAGGCAAGGTGCCGATGTTCATCGGTCATCCTGTGGCGATCCTGATCTGGAACGACTTCGAGCGTTTCCGTCAGGCCAAGAACAAACTCAAATTCAATGACAAGGCGATTCGTTACGGTGCCCAAGTGCCGTTCTACGAAGGCGACCCCTATGGCAGCTTCCGCTACGTACGTGTGGGCGGCGCGACCTCGGCAGACGAAGATGAGTTCGCCAGCCTCAAGGACTCGATCCTGTTCCCGATGCTGAAAAACCGTCGTCCGGTGTGGAATTCCCAGCCGAACCTGCACGGCAACCTGACCGAGCGCGGCCTGTTCTACGCCGATCGCATGAAGAAAGAGATCGATACACCGCCGAACAACTGGCTGGTGTTCGACGAGCGCTACAAGACCCCGTCGATCGAACCGGCCGCGATGGAGCCGGACAACGGCAACGGCTGGTACGACCCGAAAACCAAAACCCTGCACTTCGTGGTGGCCACCCAGTGCCCGTTGGAAGCGGCGACCGAGACCGCGAAAATGATCGCGCCGTCGCGCTTCGGCCTCGACAACCTGAACATGCACCCGGGTTATACCGTGGGCTACGGCTCCAAAGACCACAACATCTTCGTTTACTACGCAGCCCTTGCTGCGTTGTATGGCGCCGGCGTGCCAGTGCGTCTGGCCAACGACCGCTACGAACAATTTCAGAGCGGCATCAAGCGTCACCCGTTCGACATTCGCTACCAACTGGCGGTGGACAAGAACGACTACACCTTCAAGATTTTCCGCGCGGAAATGAGCGTCGACGGTGGTGGTCGCATCAACTACAGCCCATCTGTAGCGGCGGTTGGCGCCACGGCCGCGCAGTCGATCTACTACATGCCGCAGAACGATCTGCAAGTCACCGCCTACCACTCGCGTGGCGTTGAGGCCGGTTCGATGCGCGGTTACGGCACCCTGCAAAGCATGGCGGCGACCGAGATGATGGTCGACGAAATCGCCAATCGCCTCGGTGTCGATGCCATCGACTTGCGTCGCAAAAATGCCCTCCGTTCGGGCATGAAAAACACCCAGGGCGCGATTCCGGCCGGTGCTCTGCGCTTGCATGAAATTCTCGACAAGGCCTCGGTGCACGAAGTCTGGAAAAACCGCGACGCGATCAAGAAGCAACGCGAAGCCGCCGACCCGGATAACTGGTACGGCGTCGGTTTCGCCATCTGCCAGAAAGACTTCGGCACCGGTTCCGAAGCGCCAATGGCCAGCATCGAATTCACCGCCGACGGTCGCATCACCCTGCGCCACATCGGCATCGAAATCGGTACCGGCATGTCCACCTCGCAAGCTCTGGTCGTGGCCGATTTCCTCGGCAGCCCGGCGCACGAAGTGAAGACCGGTGAAACCGAATGGAAGGAAATGCAGCTGATCACCAGCGGCAACCCTTACATCATGAGCCAGACCGAGCAGGACAACCTGCTGCGCAACCCGCGTTGGGTCGGCAAGTTGGCTTCGGCCTCGTCGGCGACCAACTCGGCGTACTACTTCAGCCATGCCACCCGTGAAGCGGCGCGCGTGCTGTTCAACAACGGTTTGTGGCCGGCGGCCATGGAAATCTGGCGTCAGGGTCCTTACGGCGGTCAAGCCAACCCTTACGTTGTACGTCGCGAAGATGCGCACTGGGTTGACGGCAAACTCACCGCCAACGGCATGCAGCCGTTGAGCTTCGAAGAGCTGGCCAAACACGCTCACGAGCGTGGCCTGGTGACCGGCGCCACCGTTCATGCGTTCAACCGCTGGAGCTGGGCTGAAGCCGAATACAGCATCGACGGTGTGCGCGAGCGTCTGCCGCTCGATGGTCTCGCCGTGAAATACGGTGACGGCGCGCCGAAAGCGAAGAAAGCGTTGATGACCACGTCCGGTTTCCACCTGTTGGATCGCCAGAACATCAATTACCCGGTTGTCCAGTTGAACAACGCTGCGGTGACTTACTACAGCCCGGTCGCCACGTTGGTCGAACTGAAGGTCAACAAAGGTTCGGCAGAAGTCGAGGTGCTCAATCACCATTCGTGGGTCGAGTGCGGTCGTGTGCTGGTCGAAGAACTGGTCAAGGGCCAGCTCGAAGGCGGTATCGCCATGGGCATCGGCCACGCCTTGATGGAAGAGATGCCGCTGTATGAAGGCGGGCCGGGGGAGGGTGACTGGAACTTCAACCGTTACCGTCTGCCGATGGCGCGTCACGTTGCCGTGTGGAAGCAGACTGCGGAGATTCTGCCGCCGCTGTCGCCAAGCGATCCGTCGAAAGGCATCGCCGAAGTGGTGATGATCCCGATTGTCGGTGCCATCGGTAACGCCGTGGCGCACGCCATCGGTAAACGTGTTCGCGATCTGCCCATCACTGCTGCGCGCATCAAGGAGGCCCTCAATGGCTAACCGTCCGCTTCAACTGACCCTCAATGGTCAATCCGTCGGCCCGGTGGACATCCCTGATGACCTGCCGATGATCGACTACCTGCACGAATACAAAAACCTCACCGGTTCGCGTCTGGGCTGTGGCCAGGGCATCTGCCACGCCTGCGTGGTGATCGTCGATAACCCGGACGGCACCAGTGAAGAAGTACGCACCTGCATCACTGGCGCGCATTACTTCGAGGGCAAGAAAGTCCGTACCATCGAATCGCACGCCAAGCGCGACGAGGCGGGCCAGGTCACCGAGCTGAACCCGATCCAGCAGCGCTTTGTCGACGAGTTCGCGTTCCAGTGCAGCTACTGCGCGCCGGGCTTCGTCAACGCCGCGACCGTGCTGGTCGAAAAGCTGCAGCGCCAGCCGACCGTACAAAGCAAGCTCGAACAAGTCATCGAGGACAGCCTCGGCCACCACGTCTGCCGTTGCACCGGGTACGTGCGTTATTACAACGCCACCCGCAACGTGCTGACCGATCTCGGCCTGGTCAAGGAGGGTTAAGCATGAAGCTTTTTCTGACCCGCCTGACCCTGGCGGTCGGCCTCGCTGCGCCGGTGTTGTTTGCCCATGCCGATGATCAGGTCAAGCGCGGCGAGTATCTCGCTCGAGCCGCTGACTGCATGGCCTGCCACACGGCAGCGGGCGGCGCGCCGTTTGCCGGCGGCCTGCCGATCGTCTCGCCGTTCGGCACGATCTATGGCACCAACATCACCCCGAGCAAAGAGCACGGCATCGGTCTGTACAACGATGACGAGTTCTTCGCCGCGCTGACCGAAGGCAAGCGTCGCGATGGCGCGAACCTGTATCCGGCGATGCCGTACACCTCGTATCACTTGATGCCGCGTGCAGATTCGGATGCGATTCATGCGTACCTGAAAACCATCGAGCCGATCGAGCGCGCAGCTCCGGTCACCAGCCTGAGCTTTCCGTTCAACGTACGTCCGGGTCTGATTGGCTGGAACATGATGTACGGGAAAGCGCTGAAGCTGGAGCCGGCCGAAGGCAAAAGCGAAGCCTGGAAGCGTGGCCAGTACATGGTCGAAGTGCTCGGTCACTGCGGCGAATGCCACACTCCGCGCGGTCTGCCCGGTGCGATGCAACTGGACAAGCGCCTCACGGGCGGCATCCTCAATGGTTATCTGGCGCCGAGCCTGCTGGCCACGGATCTGGCCGCTCGCGGCTGGAACGAGCAGGATCTGGGCACGTTCCTCAAGCACGGCATGAGTGCGCAGGGGACGATGTTCAACGAGATGTTCCCAGTGTTCCATAACAGCACCCAAGGCCTGAGCGATACGGATCTGGCGGCGATGGCGACGTTCCTGCTCGGCGACAAACCGCCGGCAGCCAAAGCGCTGGTTGAAGTGCCGGTGGAGAAACTCAGCGCCAGTGCCCAGCGCGGCCAGCAGGAATACCTGAACGTCTGCGCCGGTTGTCATGCGGTCGGTGGCGAAGGCAAGCCGCACATTGCGGTGGCCATGCGCGGCAACACCACGTTGCGTCTGGAAGACCCGCGCAACCTGTTGCGGGTGATCGAGGATGGTATCGGCGAGCAGAAGTTCTCCGGTTTCGAGCACATGCAACCGATGCCGGGTTTCGCCGACAAGCTCAAGCCTGAACAACTGACCGACCTGCTCAACTACTTGCGTCAAGGTTGGGGCGGTCAGTCGGCTGAACTGGCGGTGAGCGACGTGCAGAAACTGCAAGCCGACGCACCGTCCATCGAGCACAAGGCGCACTGACATGCAGCATCTCGATCTACAAGTGGTGCGGCGAGCGCTGGAGTGGTCGGTGGCGGGGCAGCGCATCTGGCTCTGCACCGTGCTGACCACCTACGGTTCGGCACCGCGTGCGCCGGGTTCGCTGCTGGCGGTGAATGACGGCGGACAGTGGATCGGCTCGCTGTCGGGTGGCTGCGTTGAAGAGGATTTTCTCGAACGCGTTGCCGAGGGGGCGTTTCTCGATGCAGTCAATGTCGTGCGTTACGGCGAAGGCGACGATCCGCGCTCGCGGGTCAGTCTGCCCTGTGGCGGCATTCTCGATGTGCTGGTAGAGAAATTTGACGCTGGCTGCGAGGTGCAGGCGCATCTGCGCGAATTGGAGTCGGCGCTGCTTGGTCAGCGTCGCTTGATTCGCGAGGTTGATCTGGCCAGTGGTGCGCGCACTCTGTTCGCTGATCGCGAGCAGGGTGCGCGGATCGAGCGTGAGATTGATCGGGTGCGGATTCGCGTTGGCGCGGCGCAGCGTTTGTTGCTCGCCGGCTATTCCAGCGTGGCGCAGGCGTGTGCCGAATTTGCCGTCGGCCTCGGGTTTGAAGTGATTCTCTGTGATCCTCGCGATGAAGTGCTGGAAGGCGTGGTGCTGGGTGGCGTTGAGATTCGTCGGCAATTGCCGTCGGTGTTTATTGCTGACGGTGGTTGTCATCGTGATACGGCGGTCGTCGCGCTGACGCATGATCCGCGTATCGACGATCTGGCAATGATGGAAGCGGTGCGCACAGAGGCGTTCTACATTGGCGTAATGGGGTCGCTGCAAACATCGCAGAAGCGCTTCGAGCGGTTACGTCGGATTGGCGGCTTGGGGGAGGCTGAGCTGGCGCGGATTCATGCGCCGATTGGTCTTAATCTTGGCAGCAAGACGCCGGCGGAAATCGCCCTGGCGGTGCTGGCGGATATCCTGCGCATCCGTAGCGGGATTGCTCGGGATCAGCTCTGAAACCGTTCAGTGTTGAATAAAAGGGCCGCTGTTCAGCGGCCCTTTTTTACATCCCGAATTTGTCGCGTAAGCCGTAATACCAAGCGCCCAACGCAGCAAACGGCGTGCGTAACAGTTGCCCGCCGGGGAACGGGTAGTGCGGCAAGTCGGCAAACGCATCGAAGCGCTCAGCCTGACCGCGCAACGCTTCGGCGAGGACTTTGCCTGCCAAATGCGTGTAGGTCACGCCATGGCCGCTGCAGCCTTGCGAGTAATAGATGTTGTCGCCCAGGCGCCCAACCTGTGGCAAGCGCGACAGGGTCAGCAGGAAATTTCCGGTCCAGGCGTAGTCAATCTTCACATCCTTGAGCTGGGGGAACGCCTTGAGCATTTTCGGGCGGATGATCGCCTCGATGTTCGCCGGATCACGTGCGCCATACACCACGCCGCCGCCGAAGATCAGGCGCTTGTCACCCGTGAGGCGGTAGTAGTCGAGCAGGTAGTTGCAGTCTTCAACGCAGTAGTCCTGCGGCAGCAGCGCTTTCGCCAGCTCGTCTCCCAGCGGTTCGGTGGTGATCACTTGCGTGCCGCATGGCATCGATTTGGCCGCCAGTTCCGGTACCAGGTTGCCGAGATAGGCATTGCCGGCGACGATGATGAACTTGGCCCTGACCTTGCCTTGCGGCGTATGCACCACCGGATTGGCACCGCGCTCGATGCGCACGGCGGGTGACTGTTCATAGATAGTACCGCCGAGGGATTCAATCGCAGCCGCTTCGCCGAGCGCGAGGTTCAGCGGATGAATATGCCCGCCGCTCATGTCGAGCATGCCACCGACGTATTGATCGCATGCCACCACTTCGCGAATACGGCGTTGGTCGAGCAATTCGAGTTGTGTATGGCCGAAGCGCTCCCAGAGGCGTTTCTGCGATTCCAGATGGCCCATCTGCTTGGCGGTAAGGGCTGCGAATACGCCGCCGTCCTTCAGATCGCACTGGATGTTGTACTTGGCCACACGCTCGCGAATGATCCGGCCACCCTCGAACGCCATATGTCCGAGTAGCTGCGCTTGCTTGGGGCCGACGCTGCGCTCGATCACGTCGATGTCGCGGCTATAGCTGTTAACGATCTGCCCGCCATTGCGCCCCGAAGCGCCGAAACCGACCTTGGCCGCTTCCAGCACGGTGACGCGAAAACCGTTTTCCAGCAGAAACAGGGCAGAGGACAATCCGGTATACCCGGCGCCGATCACACAGACGTCCGTCTCCACATCATCCTGCAAGGCAGGGCGTGGCGGTACGGCATTGGCCGACGCAGCGTAATAAGACTCTGGGTAAGGGGTGTTCGCCATCCTGCAGCCTCTGTTTAATATATTTTACGAGTGCGTCGATCCTACCCGAGTTGAAAAACCTCCGCCAGCCACCGGAAAATCTTCGTCGGAGCCCCGAAATTAAATATTTTGCATATTCATAGGGTTAGGTGAAAAAAAGGTGTTGACACCCCTCCGGAATTCCGTAGAATGCCGCCTCACAGCAGGCACGTAGCTCAGTTGGTTAGAGCACCACCTTGACATGGTGGGGGTCGTTGGTTCGAGTCCAATCGCGCCTACCAAACAAAATCCGCTCTGCTGGGCGGTCTGGAAGGGCTCACCGAAAGGTGGGCCCTTTTTTGTTGTCTGCGATTTGTAAAACGTTTGCAAAACCCCCATCTCAGAACAGCTAATTCGGGTCTGGTCAGGGGCCTCCGATAACATCGCAAGATTATCAATCCAGGCATTATCAATGAAGACATGGATGGCAGTAGGGATAGTACTAGCGGCTATGCAGGCAAGCGGTACGGTATATGCCGACGATAGTGGGGATGGGGTGAAATTTTTAAAGTCTTGCAAAGGACTCCTAAACTACTGGGATGGTAAGCCGACGGAGGCTAGCTATGATGCAGGAGCCATGGGCTACTGCGTGGGAGTCGTACGAGGTGTCCGCGGCACCCTGCAAATTCTTGGCAGCGAATTAAAGGACGGCCGTCTTAAGGTGTGCCTGCCTGAGGATTACACAGAGCAGGCTGGAGTTCGCTCAGTCGTTAACTACCTTGATGATCATCCTGAAAAATTGACGTCCTTAGTTGAGAGCGTCACGATGCTGGCGCTCCGCTCTTCATATCCCTGTAGATAACGGCGGCGCCGCAGTTTCAAATCCGCAGTCACTATCATGTAGACCGGGGCGGCTATGATTTTTCGACTTCTCGGGTAATCCCTTGATGGTGTGCTGCTCGAGGTCAACGCCCGACTTCAGCTACAGCACAATATCCTCCCGCCGCTGGAGGCTCAGGTATCTGAGTTACCTTTCGAGAAATTCACCTAAGTTGTTTAGGTAGTTCATGTTGCGATTCGAGATTTTCAGTAATGGGCAAAGTATCGGGTGGTCCGATCTCGAGCTTGGCGATCCGCCTATGGGGGTTGCCTTTGGTGTGTTTGTACCAAGTCCTGACTACTCCAGCTTCCAGCAGCAAATCAGAGCCTCTACTCAGCGTGACCAGAGACACTTCAACTTTGCTGTTCACATTGTGGAAGGGCGGCAGATTCGTGCCTCCGGCGTGTCCATTGCAGACTACTCGGCTGATTGTGGGCCGGATGCAATAGAGATCACCGTTCTAGGTATCGAGTACCCGGACTATGGTGAGATTTTTCCAGAGCACGTTGACGCTTATCGGCACCAATTTGATGTCTAGCTGTATCAGCAATTGAGAGTCTTGGATGGTTTACGGATCTATCGCTGCGCAGGTTATGGCGAGGGATGCTGATCCACTGTGAGTGGTACTTCATCGTTTTGCGGTCCTTGCTGAATTGCGCGCGCATGTCTTCGTTGTGCGCCCATCATGATCGAGTTGCTGCATCGTCGAGCCGGGCAGTTAGCTGACGATTCGCCCGTTCGTCGCCAGCTACCTTTAAAAAAGTGTGGATATTGAACAGGTTACGACTGTTACTAACCAACCGGTTATCAAAAAAACGTTGTTACTGTTGGTGGAATTAAGTAACATCCGCCCCGCGTTCACCACCACGGTTTATGCATTTTTAAATCCCAAGCTTCCATCAGCTGCTTGGGATTTTTTTTGCCTGCGATTTGGCATCTGCTGTTTCAAATTCTCCTCGCAATGCGTCATCGCGCCCGACGATTGCGCCGCAAGCAAGTCCCTGCTTTTTCGACTACTACTGACTGGCCGATTTTCAACTCATCTTGATGGGGGTGTATCGATGCTGGTTCATTGGTTTCTTGCAGCTATTCATCTACTGGCTTTTGCCCTGGGCTTTTGGGCGGTTCTGACTCGAGGGACGGCATTCAGCCGCCTTGCTGCTGGCGCAGGTGAGGCAAGGCGCGTTTTGCTCGCCGATAATCTATGGGGTATTTCTGCGTTGATTCTGTTGGTGACAGGTGGAATGCGGGCGTTTGGTGGCTTTGAAAAGGGCACTGACTATTACCTTCATCAGCCACTGTTTCATCTGAAGATGACGCTGTTTGTGCTGATACTGATTGTCGAGCTCGCCCCGATGATCACGTTGATCAAGTGGCGGATCGCGTCCGCACGTGGCGCAGCAGTCGACACCGGACGCGCGAAACTGTACGCGCGAATCAGTCATGTCGAGGCGTTGCTTTTGGTGCTGATGGTGATTGCGGCCACGGGCATGGCGCGAGGCGTGACATTCGGTTAGAGGGCGAATTCTCTGCGCGCTATCGGAAACGTCCGACAGCCAGTCTCGGGGATGGCAGGTAGTATCGGGCGGCAAGGAGATAGTGGGGGGATGTAGTGGAATCGGAATTGGATTTGGTGCGTCAGGCGCCGTGCCCAGCAGAGTGGGGAGCGGATGGCAATACGGCGCGTGAATCTCTAGCCAGTCATTCCACAAGGTAAACGGACTGGCTACTGACTGCGATTGGTTCAGGGAGTTTGTGGCTTGTCCGGGGCGGTCAGGCCAGCCTGAATACGCTGGTAAATCTCTTCACGGTGAACGGCAACGTTTTTCGGAGCGTTGATACCAATGCGAACCTGTTGGCCGCTTACGCCCAGAATGGTGATAGTGATGTCATCACCGATGTTTATGCTTTCACCGACTTTGCGGGTGAGTATCAGCATGGTCTTCTCCTTGATTGCTTTGTAGGGCACCTGATTCAGACAGTGCAGAGGTCGGTGGTACGTATAGATTAGTGCGAAGTCTCACGGTTTGGGTGCCTCTTTCTGACGCGCAGAAGCGGCATTAATTCCCAGGGCGTAACTATACAGAGGCTGCAACCATCAATCTCGTTGTTTTGTGCCCATTTTGCGGGGCTCGCGAAGTATTTATGAATGATAAGATCGCGGCTTTGAGAATTTCGAGGAAAGCGTTGTGCGCAAATTGGTTTGGGTAGTCGCGGCACTGGTATTGGCAGGGTGTGGCGAAGGCAAGAACGTAGACGCACCGAAACCACAGTCGGCCGCAGTGACGGCACCGGCGGCGGTTGCACCACAATGGGATCTCGAGGTGCGCGGCGAAACTCCGCAGGCTGTCAGCGATCTGAGCGGCTGGTTGATTGAGCACGCCTTCGTGCCTACGGTGATCAAGGACAGCAGTGGCAAAGCGCGAATTCTGATTGGTCCTTTCAACTCGCAAGCCGAAGCTGAAGCCCGAAAAGTACAAGTGGATGCCGCTCTGGTGAAAGCCAAGAAGCAGAATATTGAATCGGTGGTGATCGAGCACCCGCTCACGCCGTAACTGCTGCAGTTCAGCGGAGCGACCTAAAGGACCTCGGATGTGGCTCGTCTTATACGAGTCAGTCACGATTTTCCGAAGGAGCTCCGCATGGCCTCCGCCAATCCTTACAAGCTGTTCGACGTCATCCTGCATCGCAAAACCTTACTCAGCCCGCACATGATGCGGATCACGCTGGCCAGTCCTGCCGTTAAGGAAATGGCCACTTGGGCGCCGGATCAAAGGGTCAAACTGTTTTTTTCTGCGGCTGATGGTTCGCCTGCCAGGCTTGCTCAGGGCGAAGGTTGGTACGCCCGCTTCAAGGCAATGATTGCCGATCGACGTCCGGCCATGCGCACTTACACCATTCGCCATTTGCGTGCAGAACAAGGCGAAGTGGATATTGATTTCGTCCTGCATGGTGAAACCGGGCCGGCTTCGCGTTGGGCGCTTCGGGCGCAGCCCGGTGATTCGATGCAGATTCTCGCCCCGGATCGCCGCTTTTCAGCACGGGACGCCGGAGGATTCGAATGGAAGCCGCCGCAGATCCTCAAGCAGGTTCTGCTGGTCGCCGACGGCACGGCGCTACCTGCGGCCATGGGCATTCTTGATGAGTTGGCTGCTATGGCCGAGCCGCCCCTGACGCAGGCGTTCTTCGAGGTCGACAGTCCTGAAGATATGCTGCCGGTTCCCGATTGGGCGGGGCTGACGGTGCAGTGGCTGATCCGGGGCCAGGCCAGTGCTGGTACGTTGATGGTGGCGGCGGTACAGAAAGCGGTTCCACCCATTCATGCCTCATCCATCGGCCAGGCTGTCGAGTTGGCCGAGGTCGATATCGATAAAGAGATTCTTTGGGAAATAGCCGAGACAGCCAGTGAGGGTTTCTATGGCTGGATCGCTGGAGAAAGCGCTGCGGTGATGAGCCTGCGCAGGTACTTGATTAAAGAATGCGGGATCGCGCGGCAGTCGCTCAACCTGATGGGGTATTGGCGCTACAACAAGGCAGGCAGCTAGCCACAAAAAAGGCCTCGGACATGACGTTCGAGGCCTTTTCTTTTAAGTGTCGATCAACCGCAGGCTTTCATGTTCACCGGACCGACAAACTCATTGCCGCGTCCCATCACGCACGCCACGCTCTGATTGCGCTGACGCTCCCAGTCCTGCACCGGGTAAGTCTTGTCCCACGCTTCATACAATTGTCGATCCTGCTTCGACAGGCGCAAGCCGTATTGCTTGCTCATGTAGAAGTAAGTCCGGGCGATCATGCCGCGAATCGACGGGCGAGGCATGACCTTCTTCGCCTTGAAGTCGACCTGGGTCAGGCATGAGCCGTACTGCCCGGACTGCACTGGCAACCAACCGTAGCTGAAGTTGCTGCGATCGCCATTGACCTCGCCAATGCTCGGCACCAGGTTATGCAGATCGGCTTCAGCCTTCTGATAGCTGGGGTCGTAACGGGTGCAGTTCTTGCGTCCACCTTCCTGCCAGCATTGGCGCTGATGGCCGAATTGCCAGGCGGGCACGATGTGCTCCCATTCGATGCGTGATGCACGTTTGGCGTTCTTGCGTGGTACATAACCGCAGGCTTTCAGATCAACCTTGTTGCCGGTGTATTTGCACCCGCAGTAAAACTCTGTGGACTGTGGTGCGTAAAGCTTCCAGGCGACCTTCTTGGCTTCGGTAAATGTGCGGGGTGCGCCAGCCTGCGCCCCCATGGTGATGAACAGCAACAACAATGCAAAACAGCGGACACTCATTGAATCAATCTTCCTTCGGTACAACCCAAAAAATCTGCACGCCACCGTCGTCGCGATAGGCGAGGGTGACGTTGTCGTTCTCGTCGATTTCCTCGAGCAGGCGCTCCCACTCATCCATCGGTTCGTCCGGCAGACGGAAGATCAGTGCGGCTTTGGCTTTTTGGGCGGTGGGAGAATTGATGATTTTCTGAACGCGCATACCCATGCGTTCGTAAGCGTCAGGAGCATCAGGGGAGGTGGCCACGAGGTTATCCTTATTAAGCTGTACGTGCATACAGTATTTAACTGTAAGCATTTTCGCAACTGCTTAAAATTCAAGAAAATCCTCTGACAGCGCTTTTCCTGTTTTGGTGTAGGCCGTGTCGATTTTTTTGTGGGAAAAATGCGAGAGCGTTGTAGGTGACACACCACCCGCCCTAGAGCGAGTGGTGTGCAGGGTGCCCGATCAGGAATGGATCGGGCGAAGATCAATCAGTATTCCCAGAACATCCGTTGCAGCTCTTTGCTGTCATTGGTTTTGGTCAGGGCGACCATCGCCAGGATGCGGGCTTTTTGCGGGTTCAGGTCGTGTGCAACAACCCAGTCGTACTTGTCGTCTGGCTGTTCGGCGTTACGCAGAACGAAGCCGCCAGCATTGACGTGGGACGAGCGAATGATTTGCACGCCATCCTTGCGCAGTGCTTGCAGGGCTGGAACAACGCGGGAGGACACCGAGCCGTTACCGGTACCGGCGTGGATGATCGCCTTGGCACCGGACTGTGCGAGAGCCTTGTAGGCAGTGTCGCTGACGTTGCCGTAGGAATAGGCGATTTCTACGTCAGGAAGGCTCTTGATGTTTTTGATGTCAAATTCCGAATCCATGGTGTGACGCTTGGCTGGCAAGCGGAACCAGTAGGATTTGCCTTCAACCACCATGCCCAATGGACCCCAGGCGCTTTTGAACGCTTCGGTCTTGATGTTGATCATTTTGCTGACATCGCGACCGGACTGGATTTCATCATTCATGGTCACCAGTACGCCTTTGCCGTGCGCTTCTTTGCTGCTGGCCACGGCCACGGCGTTGTACAGGTTGAGCATGCCGTCTGCAGACATGGCGGTGCCCGGACGCATCGAGCCGACGACGATGATCGGCTTGTCGGTTTTTTCCACCAGGTTGAGGAAGTAAGCGGTTTCTTCCAGGGTGTCGGTGCCGTGGGTGATGACGATGCCGTCGACGTCTTTGCTGTCGGCCAGTTCGGCTACACGACGACCCAATTGCAGCAGGTTTTCGTTGGTGATGCTTTCCGAGGCAATCTGCATGACTTGTTCGCCACGCACATTCGCCAGTTTGCTCAGCTCGGGAATACCGGCGATCAATTGTTCGACACCCACCTTGGCCGCCTGGTAGGTGGCGCTGTTGGCGGCGCTCGCGCCAGCACCGGCAATGGTGCCGCCCGTAGCAAGTACCACAACGTTAGCGAGCTTGGTCTGGGTTTCGACTTCTTTTGCCTGGAGGGCGGTGGGCAGGAGCAGGAGGAGGGCCAAAGCGCCCGGAACCAAAGTATTGAAAGCAGATTTCATTATTTTTCTCTCTAGTAGTGAGACGGTGCTGATGCAGGTTCATCTAGATGCACCCCAAGCCGATCTGGATTCTTGGGATGCGATGAAGGGAGCAGGATCTGTACCAGCGCTACTTTGCGTTAGAAAAATGTTTAACCTGATGATTTGCATCAAGATTTTCTCAGTTTGAAAATCCTGCGCACCATCCTCTATCCGGGTTTCCGAACAATGGACGCCTTCGCGTTCGGCTCTCCGAAAAGGACTACTGCTTCTGTCGAGTGATTCGGGTTGCCGGTTTGGGTTTTTCTGCTAAAGAAAGCTTCGCGCAGGCCGATGGGTGTTCAAGGAAACTAAAAGGTAGGGAGTTCACATGTCACTGACGGTCGGTTTTTCAAATCCCGGTGCAGTCACCATCGGCGGCAAAACCGCAGCGACGATCAACGCATTGAGCGAGGCAGAGGCGGACGCCTCTGCCGAGGCGCTGGGTACGGAGAAAGATCAAGGCAACCAGGTCAGAACCGGTGGAGCTGCCGCGCCAGAAGACAGCAAGGCTGAAAGCGGCGACAACCTGAGCGTCACGGTCAAGATGTTGCTCAAGCGCATGCAGGAACTGCAGAAGCAACTTCAGGAGCAGCAACAACAACTGGCGGCCGCACAAGCCAAGACCTATCCGACGCCTGAGGCCAAATCGCAAGCGGTGATGTCCATTCAGGGGCAAATCGCGCAAACCAGCGCTGCAATGGCAGAAGTGGCCGGTGCACTGGTCAAGGAAATGACCAAGAGTTCTACCAGCGGTAACCTGGTCAGCACCACGGCATAAGCAGCGAAGGGGCGACTCCGACGATTCGCCCTACAACAAATGACGATTTCTGATTGTTGACAAATGTCGGCGGGATTCGCATAGTTCGGTCTACGCAAACGTTTGCGTGGCGCTCCCGGCGCTTTATGGCCCGGCAGAAAGCCAAGTAGCTTACGCCAGCGCAAGCGTTGCTCACAATAATCATAAGATCGGAGTGAACCCATGAAGCTGCCATTCGCTGGACGTCTTCTTGCTGTCGCTATGCTGGCTGCCACAGCCGCCGCACTACCTGTCTCCTCGGCATTCGCCGAATCCGCCGAAAAACCTAAAGTCGCGCTGGTCATGAAGTCTCTGGCCAACGAATTCTTCCTGACCATGGAAGATGGCGCCAAGGCCTACCAGAAAGAACACTCCGCCGATTTCGACCTGATCTCCAACGGTATCAAGGACGAAACCGACACTGCCGGCCAGACTCGCATCGTCGAACAGATGATCCTGGCCAAGGTCAATGCACTGGTTATCGCACCCTCCGATTCCAAGGCTATGGTGCCGGTGATCAAGAAAGCCGTCGATGCCGGCATCACCGTGATCAACATCGATAATCAGCTCGATCCGGCCATCGTCAAAAGCAAAAACATCAGCGTGCCTTTCGTAGGCCCGGACAACCGCAAAGGTGCGCGTCTGGTCGGTGAATACCTGGCCAAGCAGCTCAAGGCCGGTGATGAAGTCGGCATCATTGAAGGCGTCTCCACGACGACCAACGCCCAGCAGCGCACCGCCGGCTTCAAGGATGCGATGGACGCTGCACAGATCAAGATCGTTTCCCTGCAGTCCGGTGACTGGGAAATCGACAAGGGCAACAAGGTTGCCGCGTCGATCCTCAGCGAATACCCGGACGTCAAAGCGCTGCTGGCCGGCAACGACAGCATGGCTGTAGGTGCGGTCTCCGCCGTGCGCGCTGCCGGCAAGGCCGGTCAGGTCCAAGTCGTCGGTTACGACAACATCAATGCCATCAAGCCAATGCTCAAAGACGGCCGCGTGCTGGCTACTGCTGACCAGTTCGCTGCGAAGCAAGCTGTGTTCGGCATCGAAACCGCGCTGAAAATCATCAAGGGCGAGAAAGTCGACAGCGGCGCCAACGGCGTGATCGAAACACCGGTCGAGCTGGTCACCCAGTAAGTCTTCTGGCGACACAACGGCGCTCGTCCGTCCGGGCGAGCGCATGGAGAGTTTTTATGTCAGTTTCCGCCCCGAACGCTGTCCTCTCGGTCAGCGGTATCGGTAAGACCTATGCGCAGCCGGTGCTCAGCGGCATCGATCTGACGCTGATGCGCGGTGAAGTGCTGGCGCTGACCGGCGAGAATGGTGCCGGCAAAAGTACGCTGTCGAAGATCATTGGCGGACTGGTCACGCCGACCACCGGCCAGATGCAATTCCATGGCAAGGACTACCGTCCGGGCAGTCGTACCCAGGCCGAAGAGCTTGGCGTGCGTATGGTCATGCAAGAACTCAATCTGTTGCCGACGCTGTCGGTCGCGGAAAATCTGTTTCTCGACAACCTGCCAAGCAACGGCGGCTGGATCAGCCGCAAGCAACTGCGCAAAGCGGCGATCGAAGCCATGGCGCAAGTCGGTCTCGACGCCATTGACCCGGATACGCTGGTCGGCGAGTTGGGTATCGGGCATCAGCAGATGGTCGAAATCGCCCGCAACCTGATCGGCGATTGCCATGTGCTGATTCTCGACGAACCGACCGCGATGCTCACCGCGCGAGAAGTCGAAATGCTCTTTGAGCAGATCACCCGCTTGCAGGCGCGCGGCGTTTCGATCATCTACATTTCCCACCGTCTCGAAGAGCTCGCCCGTGTGGCGCAGCGCATTGCCGTGCTGCGTGACGGCAATCTGGTCTGCGTCGAGCCGATGGCCAATTACAACAGCGAGCAACTGGTTACGCTGATGGTCGGTCGTGAACTGGGCGAACATATCGACATGGGCCCGCGCAAGATCGGTGCTCCGGCGCTGACTGTCACGGGTTTGACTCGCTCCGACAAAGTTCGCGATGTCTCGTTCGAAGTGCGTGCCGGCGAGATCTTCGGGATTTCCGGACTGATCGGGGCAGGGCGCACGGAATTACTGCGTTTGATATTCGGTGCAGACACCGCTGACAGCGGCAGCATTGCACTTGGCTCGCCAGCTAAAGTAGTCAGTGTGCGCTCGCCAGTCGATGCGGTGCGCAATGGCATCGCGTTGATCACCGAGGACCGCAAGGGTGAAGGCCTGCTGCTTAGTCAGTCGATCAGCGCCAATATCGCTTTGGGCAATATGCCGGAAATCTCCAGTGGCGGTGTCGTCAACAACGGCGACGAGATTGCATTGGCGCAACGTCAGATCGACGCTATGCGCATCCGCAGTTCAAGCCCGACGCAACTGGTTTCAGAGTTGTCCGGTGGTAACCAGCAGAAGGTCGTGATCGGCCGCTGGCTGGAGCGCGACTGTTCGGTGTTGCTGTTCGACGAGCCGACCCGTGGCATCGACGTTGGCGCCAAGTTTGACATTTATGCCTTGCTCGGCGAACTGACGCGCCAGGGCAAAGCGCTGGTGGTGGTGTCCAGTGACCTGCGCGAACTGATGTTGATTTGCGACCGGATCGGCGTGTTGTCGGCAGGACGGCTGATCGACACCTTCGAGCGCGACAGCTGGACCCAGGATGATTTGCTTGCCGCCGCGTTCGCCGGCTACCAAAAACGTGATGCGTTGCTCAATGAAGCGGCGCCTAGGGATCTCCCATGAAAACTGCATCTCCTGCCGGCAAACGTGGTGGCAACTTCTATGGCCTGGGCACTTATCTGGGCCTGGCCGGTGCCTTGCTGGCGATGATTGCGCTGTTCTCGGTCTTGAGCAGCCACTTTCTGTCGTATAACACCTTCAGTACCTTGGCCAACCAGATTCCTGATCTGATGGTCTTGGCGGTCGGCATGACCTTTGTACTGATCATCGGTGGCATCGACCTGTCCGTTGGTTCGGTACTGGCATTGGCGGCCTCTACGGTCAGCGTCGCCATTCTCGGTTGGGGCTGGGGCGTTTTGCCGTCAGCGCTGCTCGGCATGGCAGTGGCGGCACTGGCCGGCACCGTTACCGGTTCGATCACCGTGGCGTGGCGGATTCCATCGTTCATCGTTTCCTTGGGTGTGCTGGAAATGGCTCGGGGTCTGGCGTATCAGATGACCGGATCGCGCACCGCGTACATTGGTGATTCGTTCGCCTGGCTGTCGAATCCGATCGCGTTCGGCATCTCGCCATCGTTCATCATTGCCTTGCTGGTGATCATCATTGCTCAAGCAGTTTTGACCCGCACCGTGTTCGGTCGCTACCTGATCGGCATCGGCACCAACGAAGAGGCGGTGCGTCTGGCGGGGATCAATCCGAAACCCTACAAGATTCTGGTATTCAGCCTGATGGGCCTGCTGGCCGGTGTCGCCGCGCTGTTTCAGATTTCCCGTCTGGAAGCCGCTGACCCGAATGCCGGTTCCGGTCTGGAGCTGCAAGTGATCGCCGCGGTGGTGATCGGCGGTACCAGCCTGATGGGCGGGCGCGGTTCGGTGATCAGCACGTTCTTTGGCGTATTGATCATCTCGGTACTGGCGGCGGGTCTGGCGCAGATCGGCGCGACCGAGCCGACCAAACGAATCATCACTGGCGCCGTCATCGTGATCGCGGTGGTGCTCGATACTTATCGCAGTCA
The DNA here is from genome assembly GCF_004011755.1 of Pseudomonas sp. RU47. Classification (GTDB taxonomy): domain Bacteria; phylum Pseudomonadota; class Gammaproteobacteria; order Pseudomonadales; family Pseudomonadaceae; genus Aquipseudomonas. The sequence continues at coordinate 2,296,203 of NZ_CP022411.1, forward strand.
GCGCGCCAGTCGCCGGGGCTAAGACATGGCAACGATCAAGGACGTGGCAGCCCTCGCGGGAATTTCCTACACGACGGTGTCGCATGTGGTGAACAACACCCGGCCGGTCAGTCAGGAAGTGCGGCTGAAAGTCGAGGCGGCGATCAAGAGCCTCGACTATGTGCCGAGTGCGGTGGCGCGCTCGCTGAAGGCCAAGACGACTGCGACCATCGGCCTGCTGGTGCCAAACAGTCTCAACCCGTACTTCGCGGAATTGGCACGGGGCATCGAGGATTACTGCGAGCGTAACGGCTACTGCGTGATCCTCTGCAACTCCGACGATAACCCCGACAAGCAGCGCAGCTATTTACGCGTATTGCTGGAGAAACGCATCGACGGTTTGATCGTCGCCTCCGCTGGCGGTGACAGCGGCCTGGCGCAGGGGTTGGCCGGGGTGAAAACGCCGATGGTCATCGTCGACCGTGGTCTGGACGGTGTCGATGCCGACCTGGTGCGCATCGACCACGAATACGGCGCATACCTGGCGACCCGGCACTTGTTGGAATTGGGTCATCGTGACATCGCCACCATTGGCGGTCCGGCCAGTACCAGCGTGGCGCAGATGCGTCAGGCCGGTTATTGCCGGGCGCTGAAAGAGGCGGGCATTGAAGTCCGCCAGGAGCGCATGCTGGAAAGTGATTTCACCAGTACCGGCGGCTACAACGCGGCAGCGATTCTCCTCGAGAGCAATCCACCGAGCGCGATCTTTGCCGGTAACGACATGATCGGCATCGGCGTGCTGCGCGCCGCAGCGGAGCGCAATGTTCGCGTGCCGAGCGAGCTGTCGGTGATCGGTTTCGACGATATCCAGATGAGCCGTTACGTGTATCCGGCACTCACCACGGTGGGGCAATCGATCCTGCAGTTGGGCGAGATGGCGGCCGAAGTGCTGTTGCGAAGGATTGCTACGCCGACTCTGGGTACCGATCAGCGGATCGTGACCCCGAGTATTGTCTTGCGCGAATCGACCGCCCCGTTGTCCGGCGTGTTCACCGAATACCGCTGAAACCGAATTGACGAGTAATGATGTATGCCAGCAAATGTAGTGGTAATAGGCAGCCTGAACATGGATCTGGTGACCCGGGCGCCGCGGCTTCCCGTCGGTGGTGAAACGCTGATCGGTCATTCGTTTGCCACGGTTTCCGGCGGCAAGGGTGCCAATCAGGCGGTGGCCGCCGCGCGGTTGGGTGCGCAGGTGGCGATGGTCGGTTGCGTTGGCAATGACGACTATGGCGTGCAGTTGCGTGACGCCTTGTTGGCCGAGCAGATCGATTGTCAGGCGGTGAGTACAGTCAATGACTCCAGCGGCGTGGCGCTGATCGTGGTCGATGACAACAGTCAAAACGCGATTGTCATTGTCGCCGGTGCCAACGGTGCCATGACGCCCGCAGTGATCGATCGGTTTGATGCGGTGCTGCAAGCCGCCGACGTGATCATCTGCCAGCTCGAAATTCCCGATGCTACGGTGGGGCATGCGCTCAAGCGTGCCCGCGCCCTCGGTAAAATCGTCATTCTCAATCCGGCGCCGGCCAGTCGTCCGTTGCCGGCAGACTGGTTTGCCGCAATCGACTACCTGATTCCCAACGAGAGCGAAGCGGGCGCATTGAGCGGATTGCCGGTGGATTCTCTGGAAACCGCAGAAGGTGCTGCCAGCAAGCTGATCGCCATGGGGGCAGGCAAAGTCATCATTACCCTCGGTGCTCAAGGTTCGCTGTTCGCCAATGGCAAAGGCTTCGAGCATTTCCCTGCGCCGAAAGTGAAGGCTGTCGACACCACAGCGGCGGGGGACACCTTCGTCGGTGGTTTTGCCGCTGCGCTGGCCAATGGCAAGTCCGAGGCTGAAGCGATTCGCTACGGGCAGATCGCCGCCGCGCTGTCAGTAACTCGTGCCGGCGCGCAACCGTCCATTCCAACCCAATCCGACGTACAGGCTTTTAAACCCGCATGAAAAAGACTCCTCTGCTCAACGTCGCCTTGTCGCGGCTGATCGCGTCCCTGGGCCATGGCGACATGGTGGTTATTGGTGATGCCGGGCTGCCAGTGCCGCCGGGCGTCGAGCTGATTGATCTGGCGCTGACCCATGGCGTCCCGGATTTCATCAGCACCCTGAAAGTCGTGCTCAGCGAGATGCAGGTGGAAAGCCATGCACTGGCCAAAGAAATCTTCGACAAGCAACCGACCGCGCTGAATACGCTGGACGCGTTGAATGAAGAGGGCGCTCTGGGCCGTCGCGATCTGCTCAGTCATGAGCAATTCAAGGTTCTCAGCCGACAGGCTCGGGCGATTGTTCGTACAGGCGAATGCCAGCCGTACTGCAATATCGTCCTCGTCGCCGGGGTTACATTCTGATTTTCGATTCCACATGCACAAGGAATGCGCCATGCAACGCTATGCTCAGAAACTGCATCAACTCATCCGGGGTTTACTGCTTTTGTCCGTAATCACTGCGACCGGCGCTCAGGCGGCGGAAAAAATCGACCTGATCATCGATACCGATCCAGGGGCCGACGATGTGGTCGCCCTGTTGTTCGCGCTGGCCTCGCCAGACGAACTGAACATTCGCGCGCTGACCACCGTGGCCGGCAACGTGCGCCTCGACAAGACTTCGCGTAACGCGCGCCTGGCTCGCGAGTGGGCAGGGCGCGAAGACGTACCGGTTTATGCGGGTGCGCCAAAGCCGCTGATGCGCACGCCGATCTACGCCGAGAACATCCATGGCAAGGAAGGCCTGTCGGGTGTCACCGTGCACGAACCGAAAAAGGGGCTGGCTGAAGGCAATGCCGTCAACTACCTGATCGATACCCTGAAAAAAGCCAAGCCGCACAGCATCACGATCGCCATGCTCGGTCCGCAGACCAACCTGGCATTGGCGCTAATCCAAGAGCCTGAAATCGTTCAGGGCATCAAGGAAGTGGTGATCATGGGCGGTGCGCACTTCAACGGCGGCAACATTACCCCGGTGGCGGAGTTCAACCTGTTTGCTGACCCGCAAGCGGCCGAAGTGGTCCTGAAAAGCGGCGTGAAACTCACCTACCTGCCACTGGACGTGACCCACAAGATTCTCACCAGTGATGCGCGCCTGAAACAGATCGCTGCGCTGAACAACAACGCGAGCAAGATTGTCGGCGACATCCTCAATGAGTACATCAAAGGCGACATGGAGCACTACGGTATTCCGGGTGGCCCGGTGCATGACGCTACCGTTGTGGCCTATCTGCTCAAGCCGGAACTGTTCACCGGTCGCTCGGTGAATGTCGTGGTGGATAGCCGTGAAGGGCCTACTTTCGGTCAGACCATCGTCGATTGGTACGATGGCCTGAAAGCGCCGAAGAACGCCTTCTGGGTGGAAAACGGCGACGCGCAAGGCTTCTTTGACTTGCTGACCGAGCGCCTGAAACGCCTGAAGTAAACCATTCGCCCGCAGGTGCCAGCCTGCGGGTTTTTTACACCCTCTCAATGTGTTCGTTCTGTTCGCTCGGATAGCGTTCGAAAATCTGCTTGATGAATTGCTTGGCCGCTTCCGTACCCAGCTCTTTGACCAATAGATCGATACCAATCAGCGCCAGTTCTTCTGTGGTTCCCGGGCTGTAGGAACTGTGGCCGTCTGCCCATTTGGCTTTGATGTCGGCGTCGATGCTGATGGTGGTCATGGGAGCGCTCAAAGGTCGGAAGGTCTGTGCATCGAGTTAAACATTTTGTCGGGCATTTGGCACTGCGACTTAGGCATGAACGGAGCGCTATGCGACACTTGGTATTTCAAGGCTTTCCAAGGACCGTTCTGTGCAGATCGATTTGAATACCCCTGACGGCCTCACGCTCGACGCAGTGCGCCAGTTGCTCGCCTCGGCCAGTGATGACGAGCACACGCAGCTGCGCGTGACCAAGGGCGGTATCGCTTACATTTCTTCCGGCGTTACCGGCGGGCAGGATATCGACGGTTTGCTGTTTCGCCTGGAAACCTGGGCCAAGGGCTCGGGCTACGTGGGCAATGTCGCGGCCAGTGACGAGGTGTGGGTGATGCAGATTTTCAATGCGCTGAAGGACAACTGGCCGAATCCGCCGTATGACTACATCGACATCTACTGAGCGCCATTAATATTCAGTCACGATTGATTGATGAAGTGACGCATGCCGCTCAGGCACACTCGGCGTTTTTCCGATCGTGGGGCAGGGTGATGGCCTTGGCTGTGAAACCAAAAGCCAGAATGGCGGTCGCACGATCTCAGCTTAACCATTTTGAAAACAAGGAGGCTTCATGCCTTTGAAGTTCGCGACACTGGGTGCACTTATGGCCGCTGCCATGTTGGCCGGTTGCAGCACGACCTCCAGCGAGTCGGCAAAGGAAACTGCGGCGACCGAAGCCGGTCACAGCCGCTGTGAAGCAACGGCGGCGGAGTTCGCCATCGGCAAGAAAGCTTCGCCGGAATTGCTGGAGCAGGCGCGTGCCAAAGCCGGGGCGCAGAATGCCCGCTTCCTCAAGCCGAATGACATGATCACGCTCGAGTACCGCTCGGATCGCTTGAATCTGAACACCGACAACAATCTGGTGATCACTCGTGTCAACTGCGGTTGATTAGCGAAGGCTTTTATTGCAGGCATAAAAAACCCCGTCACATGGACGGGGTTTTTTTAGTGCGCGCAGAAATTACTCTGGGCGAACCTGTGCAGCTTGCATACCCTTTTGGCCTTTCTCAGCCACGAAGGAGACGGTCTGGCCTTCTTTCAGGCTTTTGAAACCGTCGGATTCGATAGCTTTGAAGTGTACGAACAGGTCGTCACCGCCACCTTGAGGAGTGATGAAGCCGAAGCCTTTTTCATCGTTGAACCACTTAACGGTGCCGGTTTGGCGATTAGACATGGTGTATCTCCAAGAAACATATATTTTTCAGTACTGTGCTGCTCAGGCCAACTGGGCACACCCGGGTATCATAGTCGAAATGTTCGCTTTGGTAGCCCCCCGGACGTGCTGTTTGCCAATCAGTCGTGTTTTCTTTACTGCCTGTTTCCGCTGAAAGCCCCGGTTTAAAAGGCTTTGCGCGTAACGTAAAGACAATAAAAAAACCTGTAAAACCTGCATAAATCGTCTGAAAAGGCTCAAATTCAGCCCGTTTCCGGGGCGCTGAGCCGAGTCAGAATGGTTTTTTTATCACTTTTTGGCCGGTGTATTTGCCTTGCATTTGGCAATTTGGCCTAGCGCTTTCTGCTGCAGTTCAGGAGAGGCCTTGTTGTCCATCAGGGCCTGAATGTCAGCTGCAGGATAAGACTTGATGGCATCAGCGCCACAAGCGCAGTGCGATTTGGCCGCAGCAGCACCGATTTGCGGAGTCGCCGCCTGGGTGCACTGCGCCATGTACTTCTCGCGCTCGCCCTTGGGCCAGTCGGCGTGGGCACTCAGCGGCAGCAACATAACGATAGGGGCGACGACGGCGAACAGGGTATTCAGACGCATGCGAGGATGCTCCTTGTGGGTCAATGTCTTGTTATCTGAGGGCTGAAGAGGCCATCAAGTTCAGCACTCTGGCATAAAAACGGACGATTTGCCTTCTGATCAAACAGAGGCATAAGTGACCGCTCATCTGTGCTAGCATGCCGGGCTCAAGCGTTCTCAGGCTCCGGATGACCTACAGTCCCGGCAGCGGTCGACGTGCGAATATTTCGATTTGAATCCCAGTCACTCTGGTTCGGTTTTCCGGTTGGCCGCAAGGCTCCTGCCGCTGTAAGGCAGGCGTTCGTCATTGAATGGCCTGGATCGGATCTTGTACTGGCTCATCCCAACCCACGTGACCTTTGGTAGGGGTCACCACTAGGAGAGGAGGCGCCATGCCAACTATTACTCTTCCCGACGGCAGTCAACGTTCATTCGATCACCCGGTTTCCGTAGCCGAGGTCGCCGCATCCATTGGTGCCGGTCTGGCCAAAGCCACCCTGGCCGGCAAGGTCAATGGGCAACTGGTCGACGCCAGCGACATCATCAGCAGCGACGCGACCCTGCAAATCATCACGCCAAAGGATGAAGAGGGGCTGGAGATCATTCGCCACTCTTGCGCTCACCTGGTTGGCCACGCGGTCAAACAGTTGTACCCGACTGCGAAAATGGTCATCGGCCCGGTCATCGACGAAGGCTTCTATTACGACATCGCCTTCGAGCGTCCTTTCACTCCGGACGACATGGCTGCCATCGAACAGCGCATGCAGCAGCTGATCGAGAAAGATTACGACGTCATCAAGAAAGTCACTCCGCGCGCCGAAGTGATCGAAGTGTTCAAGGCCCGTGGCGAAGATTACAAACTGCGCCTGGTCGAGGACATGCCGAACGAACAGGCCATGGGTCTGTACTATCACGAAGAATACGTCGACATGTGCCGCGGCCCACACGTGCCGAACACTCGCTTCCTGAAATCCTTCAAGCTGACCAAACTGTCGGGCGCCTACTGGCGTGGCGATGCCAAGAACGAGCAATTGCAGCGCGTTTACGGCACCGCTTGGGCAGACAAAAAGCAGCTGGCCGCTTATATCCAGCGCATCGAAGAAGCTGAAAAGCGCGATCACCGCAAGATCGGCAAGCGTCTGGGCCTGTTCCACACCCAGGAAGAATCCCCGGGCATGGTGTTCTGGCACCCGAACGGCTGGACGCTGTACCAGGTGCTCGAGCAGTACATGCGCAAGATCCAGCGCGACAACGGCTACCTTGAGATCAAAACCCCTCAAGTCGTTGACCGCAGCCTGTGGGAGAAATCCGGGCACTGGGCAAACTATGCCGACAACATGTTTACCACTCAGTCGGAAAACCGCGACTACGCCATCAAGCCAATGAACTGCCCGTGCCACGTGCAGGTGTTCAACCAAGGCCTGAAGAGCTACCGCGAGCTGCCGATGCGTCTGGCCGAGTTCGGTGCCTGCCACCGTAACGAGCCGTCGGGTGCGCTGCACGGCATCATGCGCGTACGTGCGTTCACTCAGGACGACGCCCACATCTTCTGCACAGAAGAGCAGATGCAGGCTGAATCCGCTGCATTCATCAAGCTGACCATGGACGTTTACCGCGACTTCGGCTTTACCGATGTCGAGATGAAACTGTCCACTCGTCCGGAAAAACGCGTCGGTTCCGACGAGCTGTGGGATCGCGCTGAAGCTGCACTGGCTGCAGCCCTTGATTCTGCGGGCCTGCCGTACGATCTGCAGCCGGGTGAGGGTGCGTTCTACGGTCCGAAGATCGAGTTCTCGCTGAAAGACTGCCTCGGTCGGGTCTGGCAATGTGGTACTCTGCAGCTCGATTTTAACCTGCCTGTCCGTTTGGGCGCTGAATACGTCTCTGAAGACAACAGCCGCAAACACCCAGTGATGCTGCACCGTGCGATCCTCGGTTCCTTCGAGCGTTTCGTCGGGATTCTGATCGAGCACTACGAAGGTGCGTTCCCTGCGTGGCTCGCGCCAACGCAGGCGGTGATCATGAATATCACTGATAAACAGGCAGATTTTGTTGCAGAAGTTGAAAAAACTCTCAACGAAAGCGGATTTCGTGCCAAGTCCGACTTGAGAAATGAAAAGATCGGCTTTAAAATCCGCGAGCATACTTTGCTCAAGGTTCCCTATCTTTTGGTTATCGGAGATAAGGAAGTCGAGATGCAGACTGTCGCTGTGCGTACTCGTGAAGGTGCTGACCTGGGCTCGATGCCCGTCGCCCAGTTCGCTGAGTTTCTCGCGCAAGCGGTTTCCCGGCGTGGTCGCCCAGATTCGGAGTAATTATTATTAAGCGTGAAATGAGACAAGATAAACGAGCTGCACCGAAAGCCCCGATCAACGAGAATATCTCGGCACGCGAGGTTCGGTTAATTGGCGCTGATGGCGAGCAGATTGGCATCGTCTCGATTGATGAAGCGCTTCGTATTGCTGAAGAAGCAAAGCTTGATCTGGTGGAAATCTCCGCAGACGCAATCCCACCGGTTTGCCGGGTGATGGATTACGGCAAATCGATCTTCGAAAAGAAGAAGCAGGTTGCCGCGGCGAAGAAGAACCAGAAGCAGATTCAGGTAAAAGAAATCAAGTTTCGTCCAGGGACGGAGGAAGGGGATTACCAGGTAAAACTGCGCAACCTGGTACGTTTCCTGAGTGATGGGGACAGGGCCAAGGTATCCTTGCGATTCCGCGGCCGTGAGATGGCCCACCAGGAGCTGGGGATGGAACTCCTCAAGCGGGTTGAAGCTGACCTGCTCGAGTACGGTTCGGTCGAACAGCATCCTAAGATGGAAGGACGCCAGCTGATCATGGTCATCGCCCCGAAAAAGAAGAAGTAATCAACAGGGCACGGCAGGCCTTCTGATTATGTTTATCAACTGAATGCGGAGTATCCGAACATGCCAAAAATGAAAACCAAAAGTGGTGCTGCTAAGCGGTTTCTGAAAACTGCTAACGGTATCAAGCACAAGCACGCTTTCAAGAGCCACATCCTGACTAAAATGTCGACCAAGCGTAAGCGTCAACTGCGCGGTAGCAGCTTGCTGCATCCGTCTGACGTGGCAAAAGTCGAGCGCATGCTGCGCCTTCGTTAATTTTAGTCAAGAATAGAGGAAGTAACTCATGGCTCGTGTAAAGCGTGGCGTCATTGCCCGTAAGCGTCACAAAAAAATTCTGAAACTTGCTAAAGGCTACTACGGCGCACGCTCCCGCGTATTCCGTGTTGCCAAGCAAGCGGTAATCAAGGCAGGCCAATACGCCTACCGTGACCGTCGTCAGAAAAAACGTCAGTTCCGCGCTCTGTGGATCGCTCGTATCAATGCTGGTGCTCGTGTTAACGGTCTGTCCTACAGCCGTTTCATCGCTGGCCTGAAAAAAGCGTCCATCGAGATCGACCGTAAGGTTCTGGCTGATCTGGCAGTGAACGAAAAAGCGGTGTTTGCTGCGATTGTCGAGAAAGCTAAAGCCACCTTGGCTTAAGTACCCCCGACAATCACCCGGCCTCACTTCCGTGGGGCCAGGTGGTAAACGTCTTAAATAGGGGAAGAGCCTTCAAGCTCTTCCCCTATTTTGTATCTGGAGTCTGTACATGGAAAACCTGGATGCGCTGGTCTCTCAAGCACTAGAGGCTGTGCAAAGCGCTGAAGATATCAATGCCCTGGAGCAAATCCGGGTTCAATACCTTGGCAAAAAGGGTGAATTGACTCAGGTGATGAAGACCCTGGGGAATTTGCCGGCAGAAGAGCGTCCGCAAGTCGGCGCTCTGATCAACGTTGCCAAGGAACGTGTCACAGGCGTTCTCAATGCGCGCATGGCTGTGTTTGAAGAAGCCGAACTGGCTGCCAAACTGTCCGCTGAATCCATTGACGTGACGTTGCCGGGCCGTGGCCAGACCTCCGGTGGTCTGCATCCGGTGACCCGGACTCTGGAACGTGTAGAGCAGTTCTTCACCCGCATCGGTTACGGCATTGCCGAAGGCCCTGAGGTCGAAGACGACTATCACAACTTTGAAGCGCTCAACATCCCAGGCCATCACCCGGCCCGGTCGATGCATGACACCTTCTATTTCAATGCCAACATGCTGCTGCGCACCCATACCTCGCCGGTCCAGGTCCGCACCATGGAATCGAAGCAGCCGCCGATCCGCATCGTCTGCCCAGGCCGCGTGTATCGCAGCGACTCCGATATCACCCACTCGCCGATGTTCCACCAGGTCGAAGGCCTGCTGGTTGATCGCGACATCAATTTTGCCGATCTCAAAGGCACCATCGAAGAATTCCTGCGGGTGTTCTTCGAAAAAGAGCTGGCCGTACGTTTCCGCCCTTCGTACTTCCCGTTCACCGAGCCATCCGCTGAAGTCGATATGGAATGCGTGATGTGCAGCGGTAAAGGCTGCCGCGTCTGCAAGCAAACCGGCTGGCTGGAAGTGATGGGCTGCGGCATGGTTCACCCGAACGTGCTGCGCATGTCCGGCATCGATCCGGAAGAGTTCTCCGGTTTTGCCTTCGGCATGGGCGTCGAGCGTCTGGCCATGCTCCGTTACGGCGTGAACGACTTGCGTCTGTTCTTCGACAACGACTTGCGGTTCCTCGCGCAATTTCGCTAGTCGTAACGAATTCTTAGGAGAGCAGGATGAAATTCAGTGAACAATGGCTGCGTGGCTGGGTTAGCCCGCAGGTAAATCGCGACGAGCTGGTTGCTCGTCTGTCGATGGCTGGCCTTGAGGTCGATAGCGTGACCCCGGCCGCCGGTGTTTTCAGCGGCGTGGTCGTGGGCGAGGTGCTGAGCACCGAGCAGCACCCTGATGCTGACAAGTTGCGCGTGTGCCAGGTCAGCAATGGCGCGGAAACCTTCCAGGTCGTGTGCGGAGCGCCAAACGTGCGTCCGGGCCTGAAGATTCCGTTCGCCATGATCGGTGCTGAACTGCCGGGCGATTTCAAAATCAAGAAAGCCAAACTGCGCGGCGTTGAGTCCAACGGCATGCTCTGCTCGCAATCCGAGCTGCAGGTCGGTGAAGGCAATGACGGTCTGATGGAATTGCCGGCCGATGCGCCGGTGGGCGAAGATTTCCGTGTGTACCTGGATCTGGAAGACGCCAGCATCGAGGTCGACCTGACCCCGAACCGCGGCGACTGCCTGTCCCTGGCCGGTCTGGCTCGTGAAGTCGGCGCGCTGTACGACGCGCCGGTGACCCGTCCGGTGGTCATGACCATTCCTGCCGTGCACGATGAAGTGCGTTCGGTGGAAGTGTTGGCTCCAGCGGCATGCCCGCGTTACCTGGGTCGCGTTATCCGTAACGTTGATCTGTCCAAGCCGACGCCGCTGTGGATGGTTGAACGTCTGCGCCGCGCCGACGTGCGCAGCATCGACGCTGCCGTCGACATCACCAACTACGTGATGCTCGAACTGGGCCAGCCGCTGCACGCCTTCGATCTCGCCGAAATCAACGGCGGCATTCGTGTGCGCATGGCGGAAGAGGGCGAGAAGCTGGTGCTGCTCGATGGTCAGGAAGTCAGCCTGCGTAGCGATACGCTGGTCATCGCCGACCACACCCGCGCGCTGGCGATTGCCGGTGTGATGGGTGGCGAGCACAGCGGTGTGTCCGCGACCACTCGCGACGTATTCCTGGAATCCGCATTCTTCGACCAGATCGCTGTCGCTGGCAAGGCTCGCTCCTACGGCCTGCACACCGATGCTTCGCACCGCTACGAGCGTGGCGTTGACTGGCAATTGGCCCGTGAAGCCATGGAGCGCGCCACTGGCCTGCTGCTGGAAATCACTGGCGGCGAAGCCGGCCCGATCATCGAGACCGTCAGCGAGCAGCATCTGCCGTCGATCGCACCGATCACTCTGCGTTCCCAGCGCATCACCCAGATGCTCGGTATGGAAATGGACTCCGCCCAGGTTGAGCGTTTGCTTGGCGGTCTGGGTCTTGGCATTACTGCCGACGGTGAAGGCCAGTGGCGCGTAGAAGTGCCAAGCCATCGCTTCGACATCAGCCTGGAAGTCGATCTGATCGAAGAACTGGCCCGTCTGTACGGCTACAACCGTCTGCCGGTTCGTTACCCGCAAGCGCGTCTGGCGCCGCAAGCCAAGGCTGAAGCGCGTAGCGATCTGCCGGAGCTACGTCGTCTGCTGGTGGCGCGTGGTTATCAGGAAGCGATCACTTACAGCTTCATCGATCCGCGTCAGTTCGAACTGTTCAACCCGGGCGTCGAGCCGTTGTTGCTGGCCAATCCGATCTCCAATGACATGGCTGCCATGCGTTCGTCGTTGTGGCCGGGTCTGGTCAAAGCGCTGCAGCACAACCTCAACCGTCAGCAGGATCGCGTGCGTCTGTTCGAAAGCGGTCTGCGCTTCGTTGGGCAGCTCGAAGGCCTGAAGCAAGAGCCGATGCTGTCCGGTGTGGTTTGCGGTAGCCGTCTGCCGGAAGGCTGGGCACAAGGTCGCGACACCGTCGACTTCTTCGACGTCAAAGCTGACGTGGAAGCGGTGCTGGGCTTTGCCGGTGCACTGGATTCGTTCACTTTCGCTCCGGGCAAACACCCGGCGCTGCACCCGGGTCAAACCGCGCGCATCGAGCGGGAAGGGCGTGAAGTCGGCTTCATCGGCGCCATCCACCCGGAATTGTCGAAAGCCCTGGGGCTGGATCGTCCAGTCTTCGTTTTCGAGCTGGTTCTGGCGGAAGTGGCGCTCGGTAAAATGCCGAAATTCCACGAGTTGTCGCGCTTTCCTGAAGTGCGTCGTGACCTTGCACTGATTGCGCACAAAGACGTCGCGTCCGCAGCCGTAATGGAAGTAATCCGTGAAAATGCAGGCGAATGGCTCACAGATCTCAGGCTGTTTGACGTGTATCAGGGTAAAGGTATTGATCCTGATAGAAAAAGCCTTGCAGTTGGCTTGACCTGGCAGCATCCATCGCGCACTCTTAATGACGATGAGGTGAATTCGACGACGCAAAATATCCTCACCTCGCTCGAACAAAGGTTGAACGCCACGTTAAGGAAGTGACGTATGGGGGCTTTGACGAAAGCTGAGATGGCGGAACGTCTGTATGAAGAGCTGGGCCTGAACAAGCGGGAAGCCAAGGAATTGGTAGAACTGTTTTTCGAGGAAATCAGGCACGCTCTTGAAGACAACGAGCAGGTAAAATTGTCCGGTTTCGGCAATTTCGACCTTCGGGACAAACGCCAGCGGCCTGGCCGCAACCCGAAAACGGGGGAAGAAATCCCGATCACGGCTCGCCGTGTGGTCACCTTTCGTCCAGGGCAGAAGTTGAAGGCCCGAGTTGAGGCTTATGCTGGAACCAAGTCATAACGACGAACTACCCGTCATCCCGGGCAAACGCTACTTCACCATCGGTGAAGTCAGCGAGCTGTGTGCCGTAAAGCCACACGTGCTGCGCTACTGGGAGCAGGAGTTTCCTCAGCTCAACCCCGTCAAACGCCGCGGAAACCGCCGGTATTATCAGCGCCAGGACGTGCTGATGATCCGGCAGATCCGCGCGCTCCTTTACGATCAAGGTTTCACCATCGGCGGCGCACGCTTGCGTCTGTCCGGCGATGAAGCCAAAGACGACACGACTCAGTACAAACAGATGATTCGGCAGATGATTGCCGAATTGGAAGATGTGCTGGTGGTGCTCAAGAAATAAAAAGCAGCGTTTGAATACTTCCAGTTTTCAAACGCTTGCGCTATATTCTTGAGCGTTCCTCGAGGTGAAGAACGAGTTGCAAAACCAGTCGGGGCGTAGCGCAGTCCGGTAGCGCACTAGCATGGGGTGCTAGGGGTCGAGTGTTCGAATCACTCCGTCCCGACCATAATTTCTGAGTAGAATCATACAGTTAAGCCGATCAGATGGATCGGCTTTTTTGTGCCTGCGCGAAACTACACAGTGATTTCTTTAATAAGATCTGGATTCGCTCCGGCTTGGCGATCTTTGCTGAATCCTTCAGTTCAATCCCGTCTATGCGTAGTAGAGGTTCAGCGCAATCAGCTCAAACACAGCCACAAATACGCAGAACGCAACGAATCTTCGGGTAAACACCCGGCGAGGCTTTTCATAGCCTTGATAGTTACTGAATGCGCTGCAAAGGTTTCCCACGAAATCAATAAAGTCCATCAGATCTGCATCCTCGCCTGCGTGCTTCATGCATCTCGCCAATTCCAATCTGGTTGAGATCTCTCATTGTCCTTACGATCGGCCTCGGTATTCGGCGTAGGGCTATACGTTGGTCGGTACATCCAAAGGCAAGTTGATTCCCTTTTTACTGATCGACGCGCCATTTTCATTGGTGGTCGATACCGTATTCTTCCCCTTCGAATATCAATACACCTGCAATTTATGACTGGCAGGTAGTGCAACCTAAAGCGGTATAAATCTCCCGTAGAAAAGCCTTGGCACACGCCAAGGCTTTTTCGTTTCTGACGCCACCGCCAATAAAACTCAGGACGATCCAACCCTGCCATCCCGCACCTGCATCAGTGCAAACCCCAAAAGATTCAGGCCTTTCCACAGATTCGGATCGTTCACATCTGCGTGATCTTGCGCGAGCCCAATTCCCCAAATGGCATCAACCGGGCTCGCTTCGACAATGACCCGAGATCCAGTGTGCATCAGGTATTCGTTCAGCTCCGGGTTTTGGGAGAACTTGGCTTGGTTTGCCCGGACGACGATGTCGTATCGCTGCTGTAGCCAGAGTGGGTCGTTGAACCCGCGCACCTTGCGGCCGAGGGCTTTGGCGGCGTTCGGGGTCGGGGCCTGCAGCACTTGTGCACGAATTTCCTGGTCGTCGAACAAGGCTGCCTTCTCGGCCATCATGAAGTGTTCGGCTGTCGGGTAGCGTTGCCCCTCGACAACGAATTCGGCTTCGTACCACTGGCTGAAGCACGAAGCCGTGACGGCGCCTTTGCTTCGCTGGTGTCCCCAGAAAAAGGTGAAGTCCAGAGGCTCTCCAGCGTTGAAGCGAGCGCGTAGATCTTCGAGAAGTTTAGAGTCGTGCAATGAGATTTCCTCGGTAACTGACGTTCGACGTTACAGTTGCTGTGCGTGTCAGGGCAATACGCAATATCGCCCAGACACTAATCCAGTGGGCCCAATACCTGGCGGTAGTGTTCTTCGCCTTGAAGCGTCTGCCGGGTCAGGCGGATTTCCAGGCCTTGGGGGTTTTCTTTGCGATTGCCACTGAGCTGGCGCCAACCCATCTCGGGTTCCCAGACGCGCACTTGCAGATCGCTGATTCCGTCGAGCACCGCCACTGCCTGTTTCGGCGCAGGCAACGGGTAGCGATCACGTGGCGTGGCGGCGGCGCGGTACAGGGTTTGATCTTTCAACCACCAGCGCACGCGCTGCAAGCCGTTCTGCGAGGTGGCTGCACTGCGGATCACGTCAAGACGAAAGCGCTGGTCGTCGGCGCTGCGCACGCTGATTGCCGCTGGCTGCTCGGATCGTTCGTCATCGTTGTCGTTCAACTGTGGTTCGCGCAGTTCGATGCTGGCGCGCAAGGCGACATCTCGTTCCAGTTGATGCAGCGTGCGCAGCAGTGCTTCGGTGTGTTCGGTGCTCGCCTGCAGGTGCGTGTCGGCGCGGGTCACGCTGTCCAGACCGCGCCAGGCAATCAGGCTGACGATCGCCATGAGCATGATCGCGACCATCACTTCGATCAGGGTAAAACCCTCTTGCCGGTTATTCATGGCTGGTTGGCCAAGGTCAATTTGCCCGTGGCTGTGCGTTGCACGGTGAGCGTGTTCTGGCCGTCCGAGAGTTGCAGTTGCACGGGGGAATCGAACCACTCGGCGTTCAGTATCAGCGGCTGCCTGGGTGTCACTCGCACCTTCAGCGATGGCGTTTCCCAGTGACGGGGGCGCAGTTGCGGATCGGCGAGGAAGTGATCGAAGCCGGGGCCTTGTTCATTGCGACGGCTGAAACGAAAGCCGTTTTTCTCCGCCTGCCAAGTGATCGGGCGTCCATCGGCCAGGGCTTCGGCATGGGCGATTTGCAGCAACTGGATCAAGCGATTGGCGTCCTTGCGCAGCAGTTGCGCCGGGTCAGGCTTGATACTCAGGCTGACGGCGGCGCTGGCAATGCCGATGATGATCAACACCACCATCAATTCGATGAGGGTGAAGCCCGTTTGTCTGTCCTTGGTCATACCGCAACGTTCCTTCGTTGTGAATCCATCCTGGCGGATTCGAACCTTCAATCCCGATAGAAAAGCGAATGTTGTCCTGTAGACTGCGACGCAGGACAACAGGGAGGTTGGGTCTTGGCATTTACTTTTCGCTTATCCGCAACGCAGCTTGTGCAATCGGCGGCGCTGATCGCTGCACTGGCAGGGGGACTGTTCTGGTCTGCGCTGTTGCTGACGCCGGCAGAATCCCACGTTCCGGCGGTGGCACCCCACGTGTTGCCGACGCGCGCCGAGACAGCGGCTTTGCAGTGGTTTTCCAACCAGCCGGCACCGTTGGATATCAAGGTTTCCGGAGTGCTCGCAGGGGCGCACGCTGCGGTGGCAATTCTAAGTCTCAACGACGGTCCGCCGCGCAGTTTTCTGGTGGGTGATCGCTTGACCCAAGGGGTGCGCGTGATAGCCATTGAACAGGATGCGGTGGTCATCGAGCGTGGCGGAGAACAGAGCCGATTAAAAGTCAGCACGCTGCCAGACTCCCTATCGCTGCCTCGACTGACTCGACCCTGAGCAGCGTCATTGGCGCTTTTCCTGTGGTTGGCCGAGTAAGGTTTCGAGTCGCGCCAGGGGCGGTGCCTGACGTTCGCGATCGGAAATCAGCAGCGTCACGCGCAGCAGTCGTCCATCGGCGCTCGGCGTCACGCGTTGGTCACAGCGCAATTGCAGGCGACCTTGATCACAGTCGAAGGTTTTCAGGCCCGGGGCAAAATCTCCCTCCAGGCGCAGTTCGGCGAGCCGGGTCTGTGCCGCCAGCAAAGCGATCGAGCGATCGCGCAACAGGCCATTGCTCTGGGTCATCAGGCCCGCAACGCGAACGGCCGCAGACATGGCCACGGCGATGATCGCCAAGGCCACCAGAACCTCGATGAGGGTGAAACCTCGCTCCTTGCGCAACGCTTCCATGCTTGACTCTGCGGGTTGAAACCGGCCCGCAGAATAACACCCGTCCTTTGGCGAATGTGCAGAAAAACAGTGCGTTAATGATTGTTGTACGATGACTGGCTTTTGTTACACTGCGCGCCGAATGTAATCATGCCAAGGAAGGTTGAAATGGATTTCGCGCGCGTCAAATCTCAGTCCGCAGGCCGTCGAGGTCAGCAGGGTTTCACCCTGATCGAAATCATGGTGGTGGTGGTCATCCTCGGCATTCTGGCGGCGATGGTCGTGCCCAAGGTGCTCGACCGACCTGATCAGGCCCGAGCTACTGCGGCGAAACAAGACATCGCCGGCCTGATGCAGGCGCTCAAACTCTATCGCCTCGACCACGGCACTTATCCGACCCTGAATCAGGGTTTGAAAGTGCTGGTGGAGCGCCCAGCGGATGCGAAGAACAGCAACTGGCGCTCTTATCTGGAGCGCTTGCCCAACGACCCGTGGGGTCGTCCTTACAACTATCTGAATCCTGGCGCGAACGGTGAGATCGACATCTTCTCTCTCGGCGCCGACGGCCAACCTGACGGCGACGGCGTCAATGCCGATATCGGTTCCTGGCAGCTCTGAGAGCGGCCATGAACTCATCCTCGCCACAGGCGCAGAAACAGCGCGGCATGGCCATTATCAGCGCCTTGCTGATTGCCGCCGTGGTTGCGGTGATCGCCGCGGGCATGCTCACGCGGCAGAGCGTTTTTACCCGTTCTCTTGAAGCGGAACAGTCCCGAGTGCAGGGCGCTGCCGCGCTGTTGGCGGGGCTGGAGCTCAGTCGGCAACTGCTCAGGGACACGCGTCAACAGGACGTGCTGACCCGGCTCGATCAGCCATGGGCGCAACCTGTCAAAAGCCATTTGCTGAATTCGCCGGGGGACGGTTTCGAGGGGCGCATCGAGGATCAGCAAGGCAAGTTCAATTTGCGCAATTTACTCAGCAATGAGCGCGTCGATGGCGGGCAGTTGCGCAGCTTTGAACGCCTCTGCGAAATGATCGGAATCGATGCTGCCCTCAGCCAGCGCATCAGCCAGCGAGTCATTGCCTCCTACCCGAGAATGCCCGACCTGCAAGCTGTCGGGCAAAGCATGGCGCAGGCGGGGTTTGGCAGCGTCCGCGCGACGTCACCGAGTGCGCGTCGCCAGCCATTGCCGGCCACTCAGCCGATGTTACGCAGCCTTGATGATTTACGTGGCCTCGAAGGCATGAACGAGCAACTGCTTGGGCGTTTGAATCAGTATGTCAGCCTGATTCCGGCCAAGACCTGGGTCAACGGTAATACCGCCAGCGCCGAGGTATTGGTGGCGGTGGTTCCGGGGTTATCGCTCGCGCAGGCCAGGGCCGTGGTGGGAGAGCGCGATCGTGGCCAGTGGTTCCTCAATCGCGGGGATTTCGTCAACCGTCTGCACTTGCCGCATCTGACTGTCGACGGACTGAACGTCGGCATCAGCAGCGATTGGTTTCTGCTGCGCGGACACGCGCGTCGTGACCAGCGCCGCGTCAGCCTGGATGCGCTGCTGCATCGACCTGCCGACGACCTGCCGAAAGTGATCTGGTCGAGGCTCGGCGTATGACTCGCCTGCGAGTCGCCTTGCCGCCGCTGGCGGGTTTGACCTCAGACTCTGAGGTTGAATTTGCGCGTCTGGATCGGCACGACCAGGTCAGTCAGACCGGTGTCAGTACGCTGTTGCTGATTGAACAGGAGTGGCCGTTACAGCCGGTTGAATTTTTTCTGCATCCGGCGGACAGCGTACTGACCAGTTTGCCGTTGCCACCGCTGACGCCGGTGAAGATCGATGCGGCGGTGAAGTGTGCCGCGCAGGCGCTGATTCTGGGTGGCACTGAACAAATGTACGTTGCACACAGTGCTCGTGAGGTCTCGGGACAAGTGGCGCTGGCCTGGCTCGCGCAGGCGTCTCTGGATCGTTTCGGGCAGTTATTGACTCAGCACCGATTGAAGCTGCGAGGCCTTTATCCGGCGCCTTATGCGTTGCCGGTCCCCGCGCAGGGGCAGGTCAGCGTGTGCGTGTTGGAGGGACAATTGCTGCTGCGCTTCAGCCGTGCGCAGGCTTCGGTAGAACCTTTGGCGCAGGAGCGTCTGGATGAACTCGTCACCAGTGGTCGCGGCTTGCAGTGGATCGGCGCGGATGCTCCTGCAACAGTCGTCGAACCACGACCTGCGGAGCAGCGCTGGTGTGGCGTTGCGCCGGGATGGGGGTTGCATACAGGCATCGGCAAGGCTGCCGGCCCCGCTCGCGGTTGGGGCAAGGCCGTCTTCTGTTGCGCCTTGGCGATCGCGATCTGGGTGTCGGGGCTGAACCTTTACGCGGCCCGTGAAGTGACCGAGGGCGAACAGCTCAAGGCGCAAATGAGCCAGCGGGTGAAGCAGGCTTTTCCAGAGTTACCGGTGATCCTCAATCCGTTGCAGCAGGCTCGCCAGCAATTGGCAGCCCGGCACAGCGGTGTGGCGGCCGACGCGAATCACGGGTTTGCCTATCTGGTGCAACACGCCGCGAGCGCGCTGCCGTTTATGGCGGGCAGCGTCCAGCGCATGACCTTTGAGCAGGGGCGTTTGCAGTTAGAGTTGGCCGCCGATACTGCGCAGGCACCCGCCGACGGCGCATTGCCGGGAGCGCTGACACAGGCCGGGTTGGTCGCCAGGCGCGAAGACAACGTGTGGATTTTCAGCCCGCAGATTGAGCCGGCAGCGGTTGAGGACGATGCCGTCATGGACAGCGACGATGAATAACCTACTGGCGATCTATCGGGCTCGCTGGCTGCTGCTGCGAGCACAGATTCATCGGCATTGGGCGCCGCTGACCTTGCGCGAAAAACGCCTGGTCGCGGGCACCGCATTGATGTTGGGGGGCGTGCTGATCTGGCTGCTGCTCGTCCAGCCACCGCTGAAAAAAATTCAACATTGGCAGACCGAAACGCCGAAGTTGCGTGGCCAGGCCGAGGCGCTGGATCTGTTGTTGCGCGAGGTGGCGACAGCGCCCATTGGGCAAAACTTTGAGCGGTCATTGCAGCAATCTATCGATGGCAGCGGGCTGCTTGGTCACTACCAGTTGCAGGCAATTGGCACCGCTTGGCAGTTGACGTTCGAGGATGCGCCCGCTGATGCCGTCATCAGTTGGCTGTTAATCCACCCCGTGCAGTTTTCACTTGAAGTGGTCGAGGCTCGTTTGCAGCGTGCAAGTGAGGTCAAGGTCGATGATACGGCAGGCACTCTGTCGGGAACCGTTCGCATGGATCAGGCGCTGGGCGCTAAGGAAGCTTCATGAAGTGGTCAGGTTCCAATTATGTACGTACGGCCGCGCCGTTACTGTTGTTGGCACTGAGCGCGTGCAGCAACACCAGCACCACGCCGCAGAATCAGCCGCCATTGCTGGTCGACAGTGAACTGGGCCGGCCGTTGGCCAGCACCCAGCGCAGCGGCGACGCGGTGCTCGACCGCGAGCGCGCACAGGCGCAGGCGCGACCTGTGCCGAAGCCATTGCACAACATCAGCAAGAGTGCGCGCAGTGGTGCGGCGGCGTCGGGCATTGCGTTGCCGAGTAATCCTTTGGGTGATCAACCGGTGACGCTGAATTTTGTCGACGCGGATATTCAAGCGGTGGTGCGCGCTTTGTCGCGTTCGACTGGCCAGCAGTTTTTGGTCGATCCTCGGGTGAAGGGCACGTTGACGCTGGTGTCGGAAGGTCAGGTGCCAGCGCGGCAGGCTTACGACATGTTGCTGGCGGCGTTGCGCATGCAGGGTTTCAGCGTGGTTGATGTGGGCGGTGTGGCGCAGGTGGTGCCGGAGGCGGATGCGAAATTGCTCGGTGGGCCGATTTACAGTGCCGACAAACCGGCGGGCAACGGCATGCTCACGCGCACGTTTCGGCTGCAATATGAAAACGCGGTGAACCTGATTCCGGTGCTGCGGCCGATCGTTTCGCCGAACAATCCGATCAACGCCTATCCGGGCAATAACACCATCGTCATCACCGATTACGCGGAGAACCTGACGCGCGTTGCGCAGTTGATTGCGAGCATTGATTCGCCGAGTGCGATCGACACTGACGTGGTGCAGATTCAGAACGGCATCGCTGCTGACATTGCGCCGATGGTCGCGGATTTGCTCGATGCACCGGGGAATGATCCGACGCAGAAAATTGCCGTGATTGGTGATCCGCGTTCCAACACCATCATCATTCGCGCCGGCAGCCCGGAGCGTACCGAGCTGGCGCGTAACCTGATCTACAAACTCGACAACGCGCAGAGCAATCCGAGCAATCTGCACGTGGTTTATCTGCGTAATGCGCAGGCGGCGAAACTGGCGCAGGCACTGCGCGGTTTGCTCACGGGCGAGAGTGATAGCGGCACCAGCGACAGTGCGCGTTCGGTGCTTAGCGCCATGGGCGCAAGTACCGGCGGCAGCGCTGGGCAGAATGGCCAGAGCGGCACGCAAACCAGCGGCAGCACCTCGACCACCAACAGCAGCGGCAGCACGGGCGGCAGTTACGCCCAGGGCAGCAGTGGCAGCGCAACCGGCAGCGGCGGGTCACAGAATAGCGAGCAGAACGTCGCCTTCAGTGCCGGCGGTGTGACCATTCAGGCTGACGCCACCACCAACACTTTGCTGATTTCCGCGCCGGAGCCGTTGTATCGCAACCTGCGCGAAGTCATCGATCTGCTCGACCAACGCCGCGCGCAAGTGGTGATCGAAAGTTTGATCGTCGAAGTCGGCGAGGACGATGCCAGCGAGTTCGGTGTGCAGTGGCAGACCGGAAATCTGGGAGGCAACGGCGTGATCGGCGGGGCGAATCTGGGTGGGTCGGGGATCAATGCCAACGGCAAAACCAGCATCGATGTGCTGCCGCAAGGTTTGAACCTGGGCTACGTCAACGGCACCGTCGACATTCCCGGCATCGGCAAGATTCTTGACCTGAAAGTGCTGGCCCGGGCCTTGAAGAGCAAGGGCGGCACCAACGTGCTGTCGACGCCGAACCTGCTGACCCTCGACAACGAAGCGGCGAGTATTTTTGTTGGCCAGACCATCCCGTTTGTCAGCGGCAGCTACGTGACTGGCGGCGGGGGCACCAGCAACAACCCGTTTCAGACGGTGACCCGTGAAGAAGTGGGTTTGAAGCTCAATGTGCGCCCGCAGATTTCTGAGGGCGGCACGGTCAAGCTCGATATCTATCAGGAAGTCAGCAGCATCGACGAACGCGCTTCCAACAGCGCGACATCGACGGGCATCGTCACCAACAAACGTGCAATCGACACCAGTATTTTGCTCGACGACGGCCAGATCATGGTCCTTGGCGGGTTGCTGCAGGACGGCTACAGCCAGAGCAATGACGCGGTGCCGTGGCTGGGCAGTCTGCCGGGAATTGGCGCACTGTTTCGCAACGAGCGCCGGGCGATTACCAAGACCAACCTGATGGTATTCCTGCGTCCGTACATCATCCGCGACAGCGAAGCGGGGCGCAGCATCACCCTTAATCGCTACGACTTTATGCGCCGCGCTCAGGGTGGTTTGCAGCCGGAACGCAGCTGGGCGATGCCGGACATGCAGGCGCCGCAGTTGCCGACAGCGGCGCAGGGTGTGCCGGCGGTTTTACCTGGGGCGGGTCCGCGCGCAACCATCAAAGCGGTGCCGATCCAATGAGTGCATTGCCTTACGCCTGGGCCAAGGCGCAGCGCATTCTGTTGTGCGATGGCGTGTTGACCGTTTGCCCGTCGACGCCGGGCTGGTCGATCAGCGAGGCGCGGCGTCAGTTTGGCGCGACCACGATTCAGCGGGTGCGCGATGACGAACTTGATGGCTTGCTTGCCAGCGCTTATGCCGACACTGGTAGTGCAGCGGCGGTGGTTGGGGCTGCGGAAAACGAAGTTGATCTCGATCGGCTGATGCAGGACATGCCGGAAATCACCGACCTGCTCGACACTCAGGACGGCGCGCCGGTGATTCGCATGATCAATGCCTTACTCACGCAAGCGGCGCGCGATGAGGCCAGCGACATCCACATCGAGCCCTTCGAAACCCATTCAGTGGTGCGCTACCGCGTCGACGGTACGCTGCGCGATGTGGTCTCACCGCGCAAGGCGTTGCACGGTGCGCTGGTGTCGCGGATCAAGATCATGGCGCAGCTCGACATCGCCGAAAAACGCCTGCCGCAGGATGGTCGCATCGCCCTGCGGGTGGCCGGTCGACCAATCGATATCCGTGTTTCCACCGTACCGACCGGGCATGGTGAAAGGGTGGTGATGCGTCTGCTCGACAAGCAGGCCGGGCGCCTGCATCTGGAAACCCTCGGCATGGACGCGCAGGTGCTGGCCAAACTCGATCACCTGATCCGCCAGCCCCACGGCATCGTCCTGGTCACTGGCCCTACCGGCAGCGGCAAAACCACCAGCCTCTACGCCGCACTGGCGCGGCTCGATGCGAGCACCAGCAACATCCTCACCGTGGAAGACCCGGTGGAATACGACTTGCCGGGGATCAGCCAGATTCAGGTCAACGCCAAGATCGACATGACCTTTGCCCTGGCGCTGCGGGCGATTCTGCGCCAAGACCCGGACATCATTATGATCGGCGAGATCCGCGATCTCGAAACCGCACAAATCGCCGTGCAGGCTTCATTGACCGGTCACTTGGTGCTGGCGACGCTACACACCAACGACGCGGTGTCGGCGGTCAACCGTTTAATCGACATGGGCGTCGAACCGTTTCTGCTGGCCTCGTCGATGCTCGGCGTGCTCGCGCAACGCTTGGTGCGGCGCCTGTGCAATCACTGCAAGCAGGAAGACCCTGCGACACCGGGCACCTGGCGCCCGGTCGGTTGCCCAGCGTGCAATCAAACCGGCTACAGCGGCCGCACCGGCATCCACGAATTGTTCTGCATCGACGACGATATCCGCACACTGATCCACCAAGGGGCAGGGGAGCAGGCTCTGCGCGCATCTGCTGCCAAGGCCGGGATGTTCAGCCTGCGCGAGGACGGTGAACGCTGGATCCGCAGCGGCGCCACCGCGCCTGAAGAAATCCTCCGTGTGACACGGGACGCCTGATGAATCGCTATCGTTTTGAAGCCGCCGACGCGACCGGCAAGATTGAATCCGGACATCTGGAAGCGGACAGCCAGAGCGCCGCGTTCACAACATTACGCGGGCGCGGGTTGACCGCGTTGTCGGTGCACAAGGAAAGCAACGTCGCCCAGCACGGCGGCGGTGGATTGTTCAGCGCCAAGCTCTCGGACAACGACCTCGCGTGGGCCACGCGGCAATTGGCGAGTCTGCTCGGGGCCAGCCTGCCGCTGGAAGCGGCGCTGAGTGCCACGGTCGAGCAGGCAGAGAAAAAGCACATCGCCCACACCCTCAGCGCCGTGCGCGCCGATGTGCGCAGTGGGATGCGTCTGGCGGAATCACTGGCGGCGCGGCCAAGGGATTTTCCCGAAATCTATCGCGCGTTGATTGCGGCGGGTGAAGAATCCGGCGATCTGGCGCAAGTGATGGAACGGCTCGCCGACTACATCGAGGAGCGCAACAACCTGCGTGGCAAGATTCTCACCGCGTTCATCTATCCGGGTGTGGTTGGGCTGGTGTCGATTGGCATCGTGATTTTTCTGCTCAGTTACGTGGTGCCGCAGGTGGTCAGCGCGTTTTCCCAAGCGCGGCAGGATTTGCCGGGGCTGACCCTGGCGATGCTCAATGCCAGCGATTTCATTCGTGCGTGGGGCTGGTTGTGTGCGGCGCTGATTGCCGGGGCGTTCTGGAGCTGGCGTCTGTACCTGCGCAATCCGGCGGCGCGTTTGAGTTGGCATCATCGGGTGCTGAAGTTGCCGTTATTTGGGCGTTTCATCTTGGGCCTGAACACCGCGCGTTTTGCCTCGACCCTGGCGATTCTCGGCGGCGCCGGGGTGCCGTTGTTGCGTGCGCTGGAGGCAGCGCGGCAGACGCTGTCCAACGATTGCTTGAGTTTGAGCGTCACTGAAGCAACGGCCAAGGTGCGCGAGGGTGTGAACCTGGCGGCAGCGTTGCGCGTGGAGAATGTGTTTCCGCCGGTGCTGATTCATCTGATCGCCAGTGGCGAGAAAACCGGCTCGCTGCCACCGATGCTTGAGCGTGCGGCGCAGACCCTGTCGCGAGATATCGAACGCCGGGCGATGGGCATGACGGCATTGCTGGAGCCGCTGATGATTGTGGTGATGGGCGGGGTGGTGCTGGTGATTGTGATGGCGGTGTTGTTGCCGATCATTGAGATCAACCAACTGGTCCAGTAGCCGGTTTTGATGGTGTCTGATCGGGCCCCTTCGCGAGCAGGCTCGCTCCCACAGGGCTCTGTGTTGTGAGGTAAATTGCATTCGATCATTGAGAGCACTGAGTTGATCCAGTAGTGGTGTGTCTGAAGTATTGCTGCTTTTTGGGCCGGCCCCTTCGCGAGCAGGCTCGCTCCCACAGGGTTCTGTGTTGTGAGGTAAATTGCATTCGATCATTGAGAGCACTGAGTTGATCCAGTAGTGGTGTGTCTGAAGTATTGCTGCTGTTTGGGCCGGCCTCTTCGCGAGCAGGCTCGCTCCCACAGTGTTCGGTGGTGTGAAGTCAATTGCATTAACAACATCAATCCCTGTGGGAGCGAGCCTGCTCGCGAAGAGGCCAGCCGGGGCAATAAATAAATCCGGATTTTTTCAGAACTTCACCCCCGCACGATCTTCAAGCAGACATGAAAAAGCCCTCGTCACCGAGGGCTTTTCATTGACACGGTTACATCGATCAATCAGATCTTGCCAGCGCCAGCCTTGGCCTTAACGTCGGCCGCGACTTTGTCTGCGTTCAGCGGGGTGTAGCTGTAAGGCGGGGTCCAGCCGATGTTGGTGCCCCACTTGCAGGTCAGCAAGGTGCCATTGAGCGTAGAACCCTGATCAAGGTAGGTGCTGCCACCGTAGTCGCCGGCGATTTTGTCGCAGCCGCTGATGCCGGAGATTTCGAAGGCGTTTTTCTCGGAGAAAATCTTCGAGTTTTTGCCCACGCCGTGCGCGTAGCTGAACGGGTAGACCTTATGGCTGGTGCTGCCCACGTGATAGTTGTTGTACAGATGCACCTGGCCGAAGCGCACGCGTGGCGCGCGTGCAGAGATGTTTTCGAACAGGGTGTTGTGGATCGTGACCTTGAGCTTGCCATCATCGGTGGTACGGCTGTCGCTGGAACCGATCAGGTTGTTCTTCTCGTGCGATTTGAACGCCGAGTAGGAAATGGTCACGTAGTTGGCACCGTTTTTCACGTCCAGTGCGCCGTCGTGGTGTTGCTTTGGACGACCGTTGGCGGTGCCGTTCTGGTCATCGGTGCGGCGGCCATCGGTGAAGGTGACATGGTCGACCCACACATTGTTGGCGCCTTCGATGGTCAGCCCGTCGTACTCGGAGTTCCAGTTGCCGGCGCTGCCGTCATTGGCGTCCCAGATCGGCTCGGGATCCCACGGGTTTTCGAGGGTGATGTTGCGGATGATCACATCGTTTTCCTTGGCATAGAAGAAACCCTCGCGGATCTCCGCCGTGCTGCTCGTACCGACGATGGTCGTCTTGCCCGGGATATCCAGACGACCGCGCTTTTTCATATCGGCGGTCGTCGTATAAGCTTTGCCTTCGCTGATGTCGATCGGCCCGGTAATCTTGATAATGCGACCGTTGGTGCCGACCGAAGCGCTGAGTGCGGCTTTCAGTTCGGCGGCGTTCTTCACGGTATAGATGTTGTTGGCTGCCGCTCTGGAGCCACCCTTGGTACCACCGTTTTGCGTGGCCCAGCCAGTCGTTGCAACATCCAGCCAGATATCGGCCGCTTGTGCAGGCAGGCTGGAAAACAGCAGGCTGCCGACGATGGCGCTGGCCAGTTTGCAGGCCGTGAAGGTTGTTGGTTTTGTCATGAGTAATCAGATCCTTGATTAACTTGAGTGTTTTACACGCGAAATTTCGACGTGTTTCTCGAGCGGACGTCCTTATCGCCATTGCAGCGAATCGAACGTCCGCTGCATGAGAAATCCTATCATTGAACTGGTGCGTTGTCGTACAACTGAATGGGCTATGATGCGTAATTATTCGAAAACTCGAGATTTTTGTTGCTGATGGACAGATCCAACGCCACACCCAATGTTCGTCGTCGGCATCGCAGCCTGGCGGAGGACCTGGTCACCGAGCTGTCCCGACGCATTTGCAGCGGCGAACTCGCGCGCGCGACGAAGCTGCCGACTGAATCTCAGGTCATGGCCGAGCACGGCGTCAGTCGCACGGTCGTGCGCGAGGCGATATCGCGTCTGCAGGCAGCGGGCCTGGTGGAAACCCGGCACGGTATCGGCACCTTTGTTCAGGACATTCCCAGCCCGAGCGGTTTTCGCATTGATCCGGACAGCATCGTCACGCTTCAGGATGTCTTGGCGGTGCTTGAATTGCGCATCACTTTGGAGGTCGAGGCCGCTGGCCTGGCGTGTGCGCGGCGTACCGATGAGCAACTGCAACTGATGCGTGATTCGCTGGACGCCATCAATTCCCGCGCCGTCAGTGTCGACTACGCCGTGTCGGCGGATTTCCAGTTCCACCAGCAAATTGCGCTGGCCACCGGCAACCGCTATTTCACCGACATCATGCTGCACCTGGGCGCGAATATTCTGCCGCGCACACGTCTGCATTCCAAACGCCTGGAGAATGACCGCAAGGAGCCCTATCTGGAGCGCCTCAGTCGCGAGCATGAAGACATTTACATTGCGATTGTCCGGCGTGATTCCGACGCCGCGCGCGCAGCCATGCGTTTGCATCTGTCCAACAGCCGCGAGCGTCTGCGCCGTGCCTACGAAGCTGCAGACGCGGCGGCGTTGAACGTCTGAAGCCTCAGGCGCGGGCCTTGGGTTCGGGCAGGCCTTGAACACCCGGATTGAGGGCAAAGACTCCGCCCGCCAGTGGCTGATCGGCGAGGTCGATGCCTTGCGGGCGAATCGAGGTGACAAACAAGGTGTCGAGCCGAGGGCCGCCAAAGGCACACATCGTCGGTTTCTTCACCGGCACCGGCAACGCGCGATCCAGTTTCCCCTGCGGGGTAAAGCGCAGCACCAGTCCGGCATCAATCGCGCAGATCCAGTAGCAGCCGTGTGAATCCACGGCGGCACCGTCCGGTCGACCGGGGTGGTCGTTCATGTCGACGAACACGCGGCGGTTGTGCGGCGTGCCACTGTCGATGTCGTAATCGAAGGCCCAGATCAGTTGCCGGCTCGGGTGCGAGTCGGACAGATACAGGATGCTCCCGTCGGGACTGAACGCCAGGCCGTTGGGCACCACGAGTTCCTGCAGTTGCGGCGCCAGCACCGATGCATCATTCGGGTTTTGCGCGTCGTATCGATACAGCGCGCCGACCGCCTCGGCACCCATAGCGGTTGGCATCGAGCTGGCCCAGAAGCGTCCCTGACGATCGCAGCGACCATCATTGAAACGCATGCGCGGGCGGGCGTGCTCGACGCCGATGAGCTTTTCCGCAGCCAGACGTCCGTCAACCTGCGGGCGCAGTTTGAACAGGCCACTTTCCTGCGCGCCCAGCCAATGTCCCGCTTCGCTGCGGGCGATACAGGCGAGCATTTCATCCGCCTGCCAGCAGTCGGTCTGGCCATCGAGCTGCCAGCGATGCAAGCGACCGGCCGGAATATCCACCCAATACAAGGCATTTTCGTCGGTTTGCCAGACCGGGCTTTCACCGGTGGCGTTACGCGCATCGACAATCAGTTCGGCACTCATGAGCGCGTCTGCGCCGGCGTTTCAAACGGACCTGCTGCGGTAAAGGCGCCGCCCTGATACAAGCGGTCCGGGTGGTCGGCAGCGAGTGCCGGTTGTTGTTCGACCTTTGCGCGAAAGGCTTCGGAGCTGTCCTGCGGCGCAAAGCCCAGGTGCGCGGCGTGGCGGTTGTTCCACCACTGATCTCGGTTGGCAGACACACCGTAAATCACGCTGTGCCCGACATCGCTGGCCAGCAGTGCGCGGGCGATCAGGTGCTCCAGATCGGTATAGCTCAGCCAGGTCGCCAGCATGCGCAGGTTGCGCGGTTCGGGGAACGAAGAACCGATGCGCAGGCTCACTGTTTCGATGCCATAGCGGTGGAAATAGAACGTTGCCAGGTCCTCGCCGTAAGCCTTCGACAAGCCGTAATAACCGTCCGGGCGACGCGGCGAATGGGCGTCGATCTGTTCGTCCTGCGAGTAAAAACCGGTGACGTGGTTGGAGCTGGCGAACACGATGCGCTTGACCCCGTGCAGGCGCGCGGCCTCATAAACATGAAAGATGCCGCGAATATTCGCCTCGAGAATTTCTTCGAAGGATCGCTCCACCGAGATCCCGCCCAAATGCACGATGGCATCGACGCCCTCGACCAGCGCGGCGACAGCGGCCTTGTCGCTCAGATTGCAGTTGATCACTTCGTCATGCGCGCCGCGGCTTGGCGCCATCGCACTGATGTCCGAGGAGCGGACGATGTCGGCGTGAACCTGCAGGGTTTCGCGCAGAATCTGGCCGAGCCCACCGGCGGCGCCGGTCAGCAGAATACGGTTGAAGGGTTTGGCTTGCGTAGCGTGTGTGGTCATGGTCGGGTCTTCCATTACGCGGTGGTGAAAGGGTGGGGCGGCAGGATGTCTGCCCGACAAGCGATGCGCGCTCGCCAGGCAAAAGCGGCGCGCGGCTTACATGAAGTTGTATTGCACGCCCAGACGCCAGCGTGCCTGGCGATCGGGTGAGGTGGAGTCGACTTTGATGTCGCCGATTTCCATGAAGGGCGCCCATTGTTTGGTGAGCTTGTATTTGACGATCAGGTTCTGTTCGTAGTCGCTCTTCTTGTTGTCGTAGCGGATGTAGTCGGTCTTGAAATAGATGAACTGATATTCGTAAGCCCACTTGTTGGCTGGCGTGTAGCCCAGCCAGCCTTCGAAGCGGTGGGTGGTCTGGTCATCCTTGTAGTGATCGGGCATGTCTTTGTTGACCTGATCGCGATCGAGTTTGCGCAGGTCCAGGCGATAGCGCGTCGCTACGTAGAAGGCGTCGTCGATTTTGTAGTTGTACTTGAGGCCGAACTTGTAGGCGGTCGCATCCTTCGAGCTGTCCATCTGAAACGCCGGGGTCAGCGTCGACTGCGCGCTGAGCTTGTAGTTGTAGCTCACCGTGAACTCGTGGCCGTTGTTGACCATGTTGTCGTAGGCGACATCTTTGCGGTCACCGGCCGTGCGGTATTTCATCTCCGCCTCAAATCCCAGGCCACTGTCCAGGCGGTAGTTGAGCTTGATTCGGTCGGCGTGGGCGCTGTCTTCCTCGGTGTACTGGTGGCGGTAGTTGAGGCTGGCGGAGTCAGCGTTGACAGCGAAGGGCAGGCCGAGGGCCGCGACAGTGACGAGCGTGCGTAGGGTGGTGTTCATACGGTCTTCTTTTTTTGTTTTTGTTAGGGTCGTTTGACGAGTACTACAGGCACCGCGATGTTGCGTAGGGCTCTCATTTGAGGCGCAGATATAAGTTATCGTACGACAAGATGACTCGTCTACGTTATTTTGCTGGTTTAGAAACATATTGATACATATATCCCCTGCGAATAGGGGTCTAAAGCAAGTCCTGTTATTCCGTAGTCATCTTTAAATATGGCGCTTTGCTGGACATTTAGCCGCAAATGCTTCGATTAGAAGAGGTGTTATTGGGTCTTTTCAAGTGTTGTACGATGACCTATGATCGGTCGCAACCGACGACACTCCTGTCACAAATCCAATAAGAAGGCTCAAGACGTCCATGAGAATCACAGCAGTCAACGTCCAGGTTTTTTCCTATCCCACCCGCCGCGCAGTCGACAGCGCCGGCCATGCTCATCCCGGCGATGTCAGTCAGGCGCAAATGGCGTTGCTGCGCATCCAGACCGAAGACGGCAAGGAGGGTTACGCCCTCGGTGCGCCGGAGCTGATTCGTCCTTATGTGCTGGACGGTTTTGTGCGCAAGGTGCTGGTCGGGCAGAACGCCTTTGATCGCGAAAAGATCTGGCATGACCTGGCGCATTGGCAGCGTGGCAGCGCCAGCCAGTTGACTGATCGCGCGCTGGCGTTGGTCGAGCAGGCGTTGTGGGATTGGGCGGGGCGCAAGCTCGGGGTGCCGGTGCACAAGTTGATCGGCGGTTTTCGCGACAAGGTGCCGGCATACGGCTCAACCATGTGCGGCGATGAATTGCCGGAGGGCCTGGCGACGCCGGAGGACTACGGACGCTTTGCCGAAACGCTGGTCAAGCGCGGCTACAAGGCGATCAAGTTGCACACCTGGATGCCGCCGGTCTCGTTCGCACCGAGCCCGCGCATTGACGTCAAAGCCTGCGCGGCAGTGCGCGAAGCGGTGGGCCCGGACATCGCCTTGATGCTTGACGGTTATCACTGGTACAGCCGCACCGAAGCGCTGTACATCGGGCGCGAACTGGAAAAACTCGACTTCGCCTGGTTCGAAGAACCGATGATGGAAGAATCCGCCGAATCCTATGCCTGGCTGGCGGGGCAACTGGACATTCCGGTGCTCGGGCCGGAAACCTTGTCCGGCAAACACCTGAGCCGGGCCAGTTGGGTCAAGCACGACGTTTGCGACATCCTGCGTGCCGGCGTTGCCGGGGTCGGCGGGATCGGGCCTTGCCTGAAAGTCGCACACATGGCCGAGTCGTTTGGCATGGACTGCGAAATCCATGGCAACGGCGCAGCCAACCTGACGGTGGTCGGCGCGATCAAGAACTGCACCTGGTACGAGCGCGGCTTGCTGCACCCGTACCTGGATTACGACGAGGTGCCGGCGTACCTCAAGCGTCTGGTCGACCCGATGGACAGCGATGGTTTTGTGCACCTGTCCGACCTGCCGGGTCTGGGCGAAGACATCGACTTCAACTTCATCGAGATGAACACGCTTAAAAGCTTCTGACGTGTACGCGGGCTGCCCGGTACATGCCGGGCTGTCCGAGAGCCCTATAAATATAAGAAAGGCACTCTCGCTATGAACATTCTTCCTTCGCTGTGGGCGCGGGTTCTGGCGGCTACCCTGGCGGTGACCGCGCTACCTGTCGTCCATGCCAAAACCCCGGCCGATCAATTGATCGTCGGCATGAGCATGATCAATCTGCTGTCCCTCGACCCGGCGGCGGCCACCGGCCTGGACGTGTCGGAGATCAATGCCAATCTCTATGACATGTTGCTGGTGCAAGACGTCGCTGCGCCGGATCGGCTGTTGCCGGCACTCGCCGAGCGCTGGCAAGTCAGCGACGACCGCAAGACCCTGACCTTCAATCTGCGCCAGGGCGTGCAATTTCAATCGGGCAACCCGTTGAGCGCCGAAGACGTCGCCTGGTCGTTGCAGCGCGTGCTCAAACTCAACCTTGCGCTGGCGTCGACCTGGAAGGCTTACGGTTTTACCGCCGACAATGTCGAGCGTTCGATGCGCGCGACCGATGCCAATACCTTCGTCATTGAATTGCCGCGCCCCACCGATCCACAGTTGGTGCTCAACACGCTGGCGACCTCGCCAAGTGCCTTCATTCTTGACCGCAAAAAAGTCCTCGAACATCAGAAGAACAATGACCTCGGTGCCGCCTGGCTGGTGACGCACGCCGCCGGCAGTGGTGCCTTCGTGCTCAATGACTGGCGGGCCAACGACGTGATCCTGATGAGTCGTTTCGACGGCTACTGGGGCGGCCCGGCCAAGCTCAAACGCATCGTCATGCGCAACATGACCGAGTCGCAGTCGTTGCGTCTGATGATCGAACGGGGCGACCTCGACATCGCCAAAGGCATGTCGGCGCCGGACATCCAGGCCTTGCAGAAAAGCGACAAAGTCCGCACGCAAACCCTGCAACGCGGCACGCTGTATTACGTCGCACTGAGTGTGAAGCAGCCGATGTTCGCCGACGCGCGCGTGCGCAAGGCTGTGCGCTCGTTGATCGACTACCAGGGCATCAACCAGACCGTCATGCCGCACTACGGCGTGATCAATCAGCGCCCGATGCCGTTGGGACTGGCCGCGCGCTTGCCGGATCCCGGTTATCGACTGAATGTCGATGAGGCCAAAAAACTCCTGGCCGAAGCTGGTTACCCGAACGGGTTCAAGACCAGTATTCGCGTGCTGGCCGAACCGCCCTTCATCAACATTGCCTCCAATCTGCAATCGACGCTGGCGCAGGCCGGGATCGAAGCCAGCATCATCACCGGCACCGGTAACCAGATCTACGGCGCCATGCGTGAGCGCAGTTTCGACATCATCGTCGGCCGTGGCGGTGGCGGCGCCGAACGTCATCCCCATTCGAGCCTGCGCACGCTGGTGTACAACCCGGATAACCGTGACGAAGCCAAGCTGAGCAACTTCCAGGGCTGGCGCACTTCGTTCTACAGTCCCGAGTTGAATCAGTTGATCGAGAGTGCCGAAGTCGAGCCCGATGCGCAGAAACAGCAGGCGCAGTATCAGGACATCCAGCAGCAACTCGATCAGCAAGTGGGCGCGATTCTGCCGGTCTCGCAGATGACCGACACGGTGCTGGTCTACGCCGATGTTGCCGATTTCCAAGGGCACACGGCCGCGACCACGCGCTACAAAGACGTCTACAAAAAACGTTGAAATGCACGGATGAACTTCGCGTGCCGGGTGCACCGGTGACCGTTTTATCAGGAGCTGACTATGTTTGTTATGACTGCCTCTGCCATGGGAGCCCGCGCCTCCAATACTGCGCGGCGTGCCAGCACGGTACTGGTGACGTTGCTGGGCCTGCTGGCGCTGACGTTTATCATCGGTCGGGTCATGCCGCTCGATCCGGTGCTGGCGGTGGTCGGGCCGGACGCCGACAGTTCGACCTACGATCAGGTGTACCGGGCGATGGGGCTCGACAAGCCGATCTGGACCCAGTTCGGCCTGTACCTCAACGACTTGCTGCACGGCAATTTCGGCAACGCGCTGTTGACCGGGCACCCGGTGCTCGATGACATCCGCCGGGTGTTCCCGGCCACCATCGAACTGGCGACCCTGGCCATCCTTTTCGGTGTGCTGATCGGTTTGCCGCTGGGCGTCTGCGCGGCAAGTAATCAAGGGCGACTTGGCGATCATGTCGCGCGAGTGATTACCCTGTTCGGCTATTCCACACCGATTTTCTGGCTGGGCATGATGGGCCTGCTGGTGTTTTACGCCTGGCTCGGCTGGGCTGGGGGCGCCGGTCGCATCGACCTGGCGTACGACGGCATGGTGCCCGAGGTCACCGGGCTGTTGCTGATCGATTCGAGCCTGGCGGGTGACTGGGAAGCCTTCGCCAGCGCATTGCGCCACATCGTCTTGCCGGCGCTGATCCTCGGGCTGAACTCGGTGGCTTACATCAGCCGGATGACGCGCAGCTTCATGCTCGAGCAACTGTCTCAGGAATACATCATCACCGCTCGGGTCAAGGGGTTGTCGCGCCGCCAGGTGGTCTGGGGTCACGCCTTTCGCAACATCCTCGTGCAACTGCTCACAGTGGTGGCGCTGGCTTACGGCTCGCTGCTCGAAGGCGCGGTGCTGATCGAAACGGTCTTTGCCTGGCCGGGTTTCGGCCAGTACCTGACCAGCAGCCTGATGCTCGGCGACATGAATGCGGTGATGGGCTGTGTGCTGGTGATCGGTTTGATTTTTGTCGCGCTCAACCTGATCAGCGATGCCTTGTACAAGGTCTTCGACCCGCGCACCCGTTAACACGCCTGGCAGCAGCACTAAAAATTATAAAAAGAAGGATTTTTCAATGACGACTGCATTTACCAAACTGCACGCTGGCCTGTTGGCGGCGGTCCTGGCGCTGGTGCCGATGACCCAGGCCAGCGCCAAGACGCCGGCCGATCAACTGATCGTCGGCATGAGCATGGTCAACCTGTTTTCCATCGATCCGGCCAACGCGCCCGGCCTCGACGCTTCTGGCGTCAATGCCAATCTTTACGACACCCTGGTCAAGCGTGATCACGGCAATCCGGAACAGCATCTGCCGCAACTGGCCGAGCGCTGGACGATCAGCGACGACGGCAAGCAGATAACCTTTCATTTGCGTCAGGACGTGAAGTTTCACTCCGGCAATCCGCTGACCGCTGAAGACGTGGCCTGGTCGTTGTACCGGGTGATGAAACTGAATTTCGGCCTGGCCACGACCTGGAAAGCCTACGGTTATAACGTCGACAACATCCAGTCACTGATCCGTGCCAGCGATGCCCACACGCTGGTCATCGACTTGCCGCAAACCATGGATCCGCTGTTGCTGATCGACTCGCTGGCGATCTCGCCGAGCGCGGTGGTGATCGATCGCAAAACAGCGTTGGCGCATGAGAAAAACGCTGACCTCGGTGCTAACTGGCTGGTGACCAACGAGGCTGGCAGCGGCCCCTTTGTGCTGAGCAAATGGACGGCGAACGACTCGCTGTTGCTGACCCGCTTCGACGGTTACTGGGGCGGTGCTGCCAAGCTCAAACGCGTGGTGGTGCGGCACATGACCGAATCGCAGTCGCTGCGCCTGATGCTGGAGCGCGGAGACCTCGATCTGGCGTACGGCATGGCCGCACCGGACATCCGCGCCATCGACGGTTCGGAAAAAATCCACGTGCAGTCACTGCCGCGCGGCACCATGTACTACGTCGCGCTGAGCATGAAACAGCCCGAATTTGCCAATCCCAAAGTGCGCGAAGCGGTGCGTAACCTGATCGACTACAAGGGCCTCGACGAACAGGTGATGCCGTATTACGGCCAGCTGAATCAGCAGCCGATGCAACTCAGTCTGGCGGCGCGCCTGCCGGATCCGGGTTATCACATGGACGTCGCCAAGGCGAAAAAACTCCTCGCCGAAGCGGGGTATCCGGACGGCTTCACCACGACCATTCGCACATTGTCAGAGCCGCCCTTCATCGACATCGCCGCGCGTCTGCAAGCGACGCTGGCCGAGGGCGGGATCAAGGCCAGCATCGTCAACGGCACTGGCAACCAGGTGTACGGCGCCATGCGTGCGCGCAACTTCGACATCATCGTTGCGCGCGGGGCCGAGCGCTATCCGCATCCGTATTTCAGCCTGCGCACGTTTGCCTACAACCCCAACAACAGCGATGACGCCGGCCTGCCGAATTTCCAGGGCTGGCGCGCTTCGTTTTTCAGCCCGCAACTCAATAGCCTGATTGATCAGGCCGGGGTTGAGCGCGATGCCGGCCAGCGCCTGAATCTGTATCACCAGGCACAGAAAATCTACGACGAGCAGGTCGGTCCGATCATGATGATTTCGCAGATGACCGACACCGTGGTCAGCGCCGCCGACGTCAAGGGCTTCGTCGGTGATGATGCCGAGGCGACGCGTTATCTGGGTGTCTACAAACAACGCTGAACGCTGCCCGGTGCGTCGGCGTACGCGCCGGGTGATCCTGAATTCAATCCGAGAACATGCCCATGATTGCCAACATGTCTTCTACTGATTCGAGCGCCAAGCGGCGGTTGGATCGTACCCCCGGATCCAGCTTCGACGCCTTCTGCAAAAGTGCCCTGAAAGTCTTGCGGCACCTGCTGCGCAACCCGATGACCCTGGCCGGATTGCTGGTCGCGCTGGTGCTGGTGGTGGTGGCGCTGTTTGCGCCGTGGATCGCCACCCATGATCCGGTGGCGCAGAACCTCGCCAATGCCCTGCAGGCGCCGGGCGCTGCCCACTGGTTCGGCACCGATGAATACGGCCGGGATATCTTCAGTCGGCTGGTCTACGGCTCGCGCATCACGCTGTACATCATCACCCTGGTGACCGTGATCGTCGGCCCGATCGGGCTGTTTATCGGCACCGTCTCCGGCTACTACGGCGGTGTTGTCGACACGGTGTTCATGCGTCTCACCGACATCTTCATCTCCTTCCCCAGCCTGGTGCTGGCGCTGGCATTTATCGCTGCGCTCGGTCCGGGCCTGGAACACGCGGTGGTAGCGATTGCGCTGACGTCGTGGCCGCCGATTGCGCGACTGGCGCGGGCGGAAACCCTGTCGTTGCGCAAGGCTGACTTCGTTGTGGCGGTCGAGCTGCAAGGGGCTTCGTCCACGCGAATCATCCTGCGGCACATTGTGCCGATGTGCATGTCGTCGGTGATCATCCGCCTGACCATGAACATGGCCGGGATCATCCTCACCGCAGCGGCTTTGGGCTTTCTTGGTCTCGGTGCGCAAGCGCCGTCGCCGGAGTGGGGCGCGATGATTTCCACCGGGCGTCGCTACATGCTTGAGTGCTGGTGGCTGGTGGCTGTTCCGGGGGCCGCAATCATGTTGGTCAGCCTGGCTTTCAACCTGTTGGGCGACGGCCTGCGGGACATTCTTGATCCGCGCAGCGAGTAATCGGAGGCTGTATGTCTGCAATCAAATTGAACGTCGAAGGGCTCAATGTGCGCTTCGTCAATGCTCAGAAAGAAACCCATGCCGTGCGTGACGTGTCCTTCACCCTCGGGCGGGAAAAACTCGCCATTGTCGGTGAGTCGGGGTCGGGCAAATCGACGGTCGGTCGCAGCTTGCTGAAGCTGCACCCGGCCAGCGCGCGGATCACCGCCAAGGCTATGCAGTTCGGTGAAGTCGATCTGCTGTCGGCCGGCGAAAAGGTCATGCAGAAGATTCGTGGTCAGCGCATTTCGATGATCATGCAGGACCCGAAATACTCGCTGAACCCGGTGGTCAAGGTTGGCGATCAGATTGCCGAGGCGTATCTGGCGCACCACAAGGCCAGCCGCAGCGAGGCCCGCGAGCGGGTGCTGGAAATGCTCGAAAAGGTCCATATCCGTGATCCGCAACGGGTCTACAACCTGTACCCGCATGAGGTCTCCGGTGGTATGGGGCAGCGCATCATGATCGCGATGATGGTCATCACCCGGCCACAGGTGATCATCGCCGATGAGCCGACTTCGGCCCTTGATGTGTCGGTGCGTCAGCAAGTACTCAGCGTGCTGGAAGAACTGGTCGAGCAGCAGGAAATGGGTCTGATTTTCGTCAGCCACGACCTCAACCTTGTGCGCAATTACTGCGACCGCGTGTTGGTGATGTACGCCGGCAGGGTGGTCGAATCGCTCGCCGCCGGCGACCTGCAACATGCGCAACATCCCTATACCCGCGGCCTGATGGCGGCGTTGCCGAGCATGGACAACCGTCGCGAACGGTTGCCGGTGTTGCAACGCGATCCACTGTGGCTGACTTGCTGAGGAATCGACCATGTCCATGATCCAAGCACACGCGCTGAACCTGAGTTTCGGTGCCGGCCCGGCCCTCAATCAGGTGCTGCACGACGTCAGCCTCAGTGTCGCCGACGGCGAATCCTTCGGCCTGGTGGGGGAGTCCGGCTCCGGCAAGACCACCGTGTTGCGCTGTCTGGCCGGGCAGTACCGGCACTGGACGGGCGAGTTGAGCATTGCCGGCGCGCCGCTGCAGCACAAGATTCCCAAGGAACATTTCCGTCAGGTGCAGATGGTGTTCCAGGACCCTTACGG
Source organism: Pseudomonas sp. RU47 (assembly GCF_004011755.1). Lineage (GTDB taxonomy): Bacteria > Pseudomonadota > Gammaproteobacteria > Pseudomonadales > Pseudomonadaceae > Aquipseudomonas. The sequence goes on from NZ_CP022411.1 coordinate 2,334,294, forward strand.
CTCGCTGCATCCGCGCCACACCGTCGACACGGCCCTGCGTGAGCCGCTGATTATTCACGGTGTGCGCGACAAGGACGACCGGATCAACGAGATCCTGCTCAAGGTCGGTCTGAACGACAGTTACCGTTTTCGCTATCCGCACCAGTTGTCCGGTGGCCAGCGCCAGCGCGTGGCGATTGCCCGTGCGCTGATTCTCGAGCCGCGGGTGTTGCTGCTCGATGAGCCGACCTCGGCGCTGGATGTCTCGGTGCAGGCGGAGATTCTCAATCTGCTCGCGGATTTGCGCCGCCGCGAGAAACTCACCTACCTGATGGTCACTCACGATCTGGGCGTGGTCACGCACCTGTGTGATCGGGTGGCGGTGATGCAGCAGGGCAAGATCGTCGAGCTGCTCGACAGTCAGGCGCTCAGCCAGGATCTGGCAAGCCACGCCTACACGCGGATGCTGGTGCAGGCCAGTCGTGATTTCAGCGAGGAATCGGTGCGCCAGCTCGCTGGTTAAACCGATCCATCAAGGAGCGCGACATGCCGCATTGCCTTATCGATTGCCCGCAAACCCTGGCCCGACGTGTCGGCGAGCAAACCCTGCTCGCTACCGTGCATGACGCCCTCGATGCCTTCGGCCTGTTCAAGGCCGGCGACATCAAGGTGCGCCTCAATACGTTCGAGCATTACCGGTGCGGCGCGGGCGAGGACGATTTTGTCCATGTCGTCCTGTCGGTGTTGTCCGGGCGCAGCGCTGAACAGCGCCGGCGTCTGGCCTCGGCGACCGTGGCGGCGCTGGTCGCTTTGCTGCCGGACGTCGAGTCGCTGTCGATGGAGGTTGTGGAAATGCCCCGCGAGACGTTCGTCAACCGCGGCCAATATCTGCAAGAAGCCGGATTGTCGGCCTGAACAAGGAGTGCTCATGCCTTATCGATATGTTGTTCCGACGCAGCGCAAACAGCCTTTGGCTTTGTCGCTGGCAGCCACGTTGACGCTGATTTGCAGTGTGCCGTCGTGGGCGCTGGAGGCGCCGGCAAAACTGCAGGTGCCGACCCTGGCCTACGATGATCAGCAGATCATCCTGGTCTGGGAAAAGCCCGCCGATCACGCCGATATCAGCGACTACCGGGTCTACGCCAACGGTGTGTTGCTGGGTGGCAGCAACGCCAACAATGACCGCGTCTCGCCGGCCAAACCTTACATCGACCGCTTCTACGAACAGGATGTTGCCGGTTTTCATCATCGCATCGGCATTCACAGTTACACCGCGCAAGGCTTGAAACCGGATACGGCCTATCGGTTCACCGTGCGTTCGGTGGGCGCCGATGGCAAGGAGTCGGCAGACAGTCCGGCCGTTGTACAGCGGACGAGCAAGGTCGCCGCCGTGTTCGATGTCAGGAAGTACGGCGCCAAGGGTGACGGCAAAAGCCTTGATACTTTGGCGATCCAGAACGCCATCGACGCCTGCACCCCCGGCTGCAAAGTATGGTTGCCCAAGGGCACCTACAAAAGCGGGGCGCTTTACCTGAAGAGCAACATCACCCTGGAAATCGGTGAAGGTGCAACGCTGTTGGGTTCCGAGCGTGCCGAAGACTATCCGCTGGCCGGCTACATCCAGTATCCCTATTCGAGCACCGTGCGCCCGGCGTCGCTGATCAACGCCTTGCCGCGTGATCCGCGTCAGCATCAGTCGTTCGAAAACATCCGCATCGTCGGCAAAGGCACGATTGACGGCAACGGCTGGAAGCGCCGCGCTGATGTCGTCGACGAACGCGGTCAGCCATTGCCGTTCTACCTGCCCAGCGACAATACCCGCTACCAGCAGGACGGCATTCTGGCCAAGGCGCAAGTCGAGCAAGCGGTGGCGCGCGGCATGAACGTCAAGGATGCCTACGGCCAGATGCGCTCGTCGCTGATCACTCTGCGCAACGTGAAAAACGTTTTCTACGGCGGTTTCACCGCGGTGAACCCGGCATTCCACGGGATCATGAACCTGGAAACCGAAAACGTGGTGCTGGCCAATACCACGCATAAAACCTACGACGCCAATAACGGCGACGGCATCGAATTCGCCAACAGCAAGGGCGCGATGGTCTTCAACAACTTCTTTGATACCGGCGATGACTGCGTCAATTTTGCGGCGGGCACCGGGGCCGATGCCGTGCAGCAAAAGCCGCAGGAAGACGCCTGGATCTTCAATAACTACTTCCGCAAGGGCCACGGCATGGTGGTTGCCGGCAGCCATACCGGCGCGTGGATTCAAAACATCCTCGCCGAAGACAACGTTTCCGATGGCACCGATGCCGGCTTGCGCATGAAGAGCACCAACTTCATGGGCGGCGGCGCGCGTAACGTGATCTTCCGCGACTCGGCGATCCGCAATACGCTCAAGCAGGCGTTCATTTTTACCCTCGACTACAACGATCCGAACGCCAAGCTGGATTACCAGCGCTCAACCATTCCCGGGCAGTTCCGCGATATCCGCGTCGCCGACGTGAGCGTCGAAAATGCTCAAGGCAAGGCGATCGAGGTCAAGGGCGACAGTCAGCACGACGCCTGGCATCAGGGGTTGGTGTTCGAGCGCGTGCGCTTCAGTGGTCCGGCCAAAGCGCAGATCGACGGGTTGAAGGATTCGCTGTTCGACCATGTGTCGTTCAGCGAGCATGGCGTTGCCAACCCGTGGGAAATCACCGGGAGTGTCGGGCTGACGTTCACGGATGTGCAGCCACCACCTCCGTAGAACCCTGATCAAGGTTTCGGCGATTTACCGAGGTCTTCCGAGTCGCTCGAAGTGGCAGCATCTTTTGCCGTTTCATGCGACTCGGCGCCGGAGTTCGAGCCCGACGCCTCTTCACCTTTCTTGTCGGCCTTGTCTGCGTTGGATTGAGCTTTGCCGGCCTGATTCACGCCGGGAAGCGCGGTCGGTGGCGCGGCAGACTCGTCAGCAGTCTTCGTGGCTGCCGAGGCGAAAAGCGGGCAGGCCGCGAGCAGGCCGGCCAAGGTGATCGCTGCAATTTTTCTGTTCATGATGGTTGTCTTCCGGTCGAGGCAGATGGTGATTCATTGGAAGCGCCCTGCGAGCGAAGGTGCCCGCGGTTGGACGAGCGGTTAGTCGCCTGCCGTCCGCATCATGTGAGGTCGACGATCTGGCTCCACTCAAGCCCGAACCGGCCGAGGTATTTCCTCAGTCGATCGGCATCGTTGGCTTGTACCTTGGCCTGGCGCGATATTCCGAACAGTCGGCGGCCGGCATCGGACAAGCTGTCCGCCTGCCGGCACACCTCGATCACGGCCTTCAATTGCAATCGGTCAAACAGATCCATGCTTTCGGCGTCCCCCGGCAACTCTGCTGAAATCGCCTGCGGTTGCGCCAAGCCCCACGCGTAGCGCAGCCGATCAATTTCCTCCTGCACCTGGGCCTCGTCGATACGTCCGCTGTCGGCCAGGGTCGCCATGCGTGTAATCGACGCCGACAATTCGCGGAAGTTACCTAGCCACGCCGCCTCGCGAGAGCTGGCGAACGCCAGATAACTGCGCCGGGCTTCCAGGTTGAAGCGCACCAGTTGCCCGTGTTCGCGGGCGTGGCGTTCCAGCTCGAAATCAATGTTCGGTTCGATGTCCTCGCGGCGGCCGGCGAGGCCGGGCAGGTCGAACGTCCACAGGTTGATACGCGCGTACAAGTCTTCGCGGAACAAGCCGTCGCCAACTCGGCTGCGCAGATCGCGGTGAGTGCCGGCGATGATCAGGAAATCACTTTCGACCTCCTTGTCCGAGCCCAGCGGAAAGAAGCGTTTTTCTTCAATCGCCTTGAGCAGCATCGCCTGTTCGTCTGCGCCCAGTTCGCCGATCTCATCGAGAAACAGCATGCCGCCATCGGCAGCGCGCAACAGGCCATCGCGAGCGTTCTGTGCGCCGGTGAAGGCGCCTTTGACATGACCGAACAACGCCGACATCGCGCCATCGCCACGCAAGGTGGCGCAGTTCACCTCGACAAAACGCCCCTGCATCTGATGGCGACTGCGTTTGAGTTCGTAGATGCGTCGGGCGAGGAAGGATTTGCCGGCGCCGGTCGGGCCGATCAGCAGCATCGGCGCCTTCGAGCGCACGGCCACGCGTTCGATTTGCTCGATCGAGCGGTTGAAGGCGGCGTTGCGTGTGGCGATGCCGGACTTCAAGAACTCCAGGCCTTCGAGGCGCTTGTTGGCGAAGCGCGAAGCGATGCGATCGTAGCGCGACAGGTCGAGATCGATCAGGGCATGCGTGCCGATGGCGTGATCGCTTTCGCTGTTGCGCTTGGCCGGGGAGGTCTGGATCAGCCGCGCCGGCAGATAGCGCGCCTCGGTCAGCAGGAACCAGCAAATCTGCGCGACGTGGGTGCCGGTGGTGATGTGGACGAGGTAGTCCTCGCGCTCGGTGTCGAAATCGTAGGCGGTGGTGAAGTCGTGCAGTGCGCCGTAGACCTCTTCGAAATCCCATGGGTTGCGCAGTGCCATCGGGTGCAGGCGCACCTCGGTCTCTGGTGAAACCTGCTGGATGTCGGCGCGCACCCGCTCGGCGAGGCTGACGTCGCGGGCGTCGATGCCGTGAATCAGCTCGAGCCGGTTGATCAGTACGTCCTGCTGTTGGCACAAGCCAACACTGGGGCGCCAATGGCTCCAGCGATTGGCGCCCTTGCCGACGCGATCAAGGGTGGCGCCGATAAAACCGATGGCGACGGTGTGCTTGTTTGGCATGTTTATCTCAAAAGATAAAAGACGATATCCAATGATAAGTATTCGGTGAGGGTTTTGTCGCCAATTCATTCGATGAAAAACGGCTTAGTAAATAAAGTCGATGTAAATCAATAAGATATGAATTTTTTTCGAGAGAAATCAAAAGCTGGCACAGCCGCTGCAATACCTGTCGCAACGAACAGGACAACACAGCGAGACGCCAAGATGGCCAACTCAAATCTCTTCAACACGCAATCGAATCACCTGCCGGCCTGCGACACCTTGAATGCTTCCGGTGCCAGCGCTTATGCCTACAGCCCGAAGCATCAACTGGCGCAATTGGCAGTCACCGGTTGCCTGAACCAGACCTTCTACGCCTCCGCAGAAAGTCAGTTGGACCAAGTGTTGAAGCTGGTGGCCGAGCTCGACAGTCGTTTCGTGGCGAAAGCCGCGATCTACGCTCGCAAGAAAGGTCACATGAAAGACATGCCGGCATTGTTACTGGCGGCATTGACCGCGCAGCGCTCAAGTCTGGTGCCAGAGGTTTTCGAGCAAGTGATCGACAGCGGCAAGATGCTGCGCAATTTTGTACAGATCCTCCGTAGCGGTGCCACCGGGCGTAAATCCCTTGGCTCGCAACCCAAGCGTCTGGTGCAGAACTGGCTGAACAGCGCGACCGAGCGGCAACTGCTGCAAGCGTCGATCGGCAATCAACCGTCGTTGGCGGACGTGGTGAAGATGGTTCACCCCAAACCTGCCGAAGCGTGGCGCGAAGCGTTTTTCGCCTGGTTGATTGGCAAACCGGTGGAGGCAAAGGCCTTGCCGGAGCTGACCCGCGATTTGCTGGCGTTTCGCAGCGGCGCGAGTGATGAAGTGCCGGCGGTACCGTTTCAGTTGCTCGGCAACGAAACACTGAGCAAGGAGCAATGGGCCACTCAAGCCCGCAACATGGGCTGGCAGGGATTGCGCATCAACCTCAACAGCCTGGCGCGCCACGGCGCGTTTGAAGTACCGGGTTGCATCGAATATGTTGCGGCGCGGTTGGCCGATCCACAGGAAGTGGCGAAGGCGCGGGTGTATCCGTACCAGTTGTTGTCGGCTTATCGGATGATGGGCGAAAACACCCCGGCAGCGATCCGCGACGCCTTGCAGGAGGCGCTGGAGTTGTCGCTGGCCAACGTGCCCAAGCTTGAGGGCGCGGTGGTGGTTTGCCCGGATGTGTCGGGTTCGATGGGCAGCCCGGTAACCGGTTATCGCCCTGGTGCGACCTCGCAGGTGCGCTGCATCGACGTGGCGGCGTTGGTGGCCGCAGCGGTATTGCGCAAACAGCCGGCTGCGCGGGTGATGCCGTTCGAGATCAACGTGGTGGGTATCCAGCTCAACCCGCGTGACAGTGTGATCAGCAACGCCGAGAAGCTCGCCGGCATTTTTGGCGGCGGCACCAACTGCTCGGCACCGCTGAAGAGGTTGGCGGACAGCAAGGCCAGGGTCGATACGTTGATCATGGTTTCGGACAACGAATCGTGGATCGATTCGCAGCGTTACGGTGCCAGCGAAACGATGCGGCAATGGGAGCGGATCAAGAAGCTCAACCCACAGGCAAGGCTGGTGTGCATCGACATCCAGCCAGGCCATGCAACACAAGCGGCGGATCGTGATGACATCTTGAATGTCGGCGGTTTCAGCGACGCGGTGTTCGACGTGATCGAGCAGTTCACCGGCGGCCAATACAGTGCGCAGCACTGGGTCGAGGCGATCGAAAGCGCGTCATGAATTGATTGATCACCGGCGCTGAATGCCGATGGGACTACATCCAAGACGTCTCATCAAGCCCTTGTCAGCGCCAGTGACGGCACGAATGCCTGATGGCTGTACATCCAAGGCCGGTTAAGTCCGGAGCGCGGCAACGCGCAACAGTCATCAACTTTTGTCGTGCCACCTTTTTTGCGGTTATTGGCAGCGAATGCGACAGGTACTCCATCGGAACGCGGGTTCGACTCCCGCCCCGGCAACGGGGGCTCAACTGGCAGAGCCACAGTGCCTGTGTTTTTGTCGCTGCGACTTACAGAACAACGCCGAATCATCGGCCAATGAATAAAGAATGAAGATATGAAAGAACACACTTACCAACTGCTCGAAGTCGCCAACGGCAAACCGATCAAACTCTGGACCGAAGGCGTCCCGGTGGAAAACGAGGCCCGCGAGCAGTTGATGAATACCGCGAAAATGCCGTTCATCTTCAAGCATCTGGCGGTCATGCCGGACGTGCACCTGGGCAAGGGCTCGACCATCGGCAGCGTGATCCCGACCGTCGGCGCGATCATTCCCGCAGCGGTCGGCGTCGACATCGGTTGCGGCATGATCGCCGCGCGCACGTCGCTGACCGCCGCTGATTTGCCAGACAACCTGCTGGGTCTGCGCAGCGCCATCGAGCAAGCGGTGCCGCATGGCCGCAGTTCAAACCGTTCGCGACGCGACAAGGGCGCCTGGGATGAAATCCCGCAGCAAGCCGATCAGGCCTGGGCGGGGTTGCAGCCACGGTTCAAGTTGATCACCGACAAGTACCCGAAACTGGCCAACACCAACAACCGTGGGCACCTCGGTACGCTCGGCAGCGGCAACCACTTCATCGAAGTGTGCCTGGACGAAGCCAACCGGGTCTGGTTCATGTTGCACAGTGGCTCGCGCGGTGTCGGCAACGCCATCGGCAACCTGTTCATCCAGATGGCTCAGGCGGATATGCGTCAGCACATCGCCAACCTGCCGGACCGTGACCTGGCCTACTTCGAAGAAGGCAGCCAGCACTTTGATGATTATGTGGAAGCGGTGGGTTGGGCGCAGGACTTCGCCAAACAGAACCGCGAACTGATGATGCGCGCGGTGATCCAGGCGACGCGACAGATTATTCGCAAGCCGTTTGAAGTGGCGCTGGAAGCGGTCAACTGCCATCACAACTACGTGCAAAAAGAGCGGCATTTTGGTGAAGAGGTGCTGGTCACCCGCAAAGGTGCGGTGTCGGCGAAGAAGGGCGAGTTTGGGATCATTCCGGGCTCGATGGGCGCCAAGAGCTTCATCGTTCGCGGTCTGGGCAACGAAGAGTCGTTCAGCTCCTGCAGCCACGGCGCCGGCCGCACGATGAGCCGCACCAAGGCCAAGAACACTTTTACCGTCGAGGATCAGATTCGCGCCACTGCCCATGTGGAGTGCCGCAAGGACGAAGCGGTGATCGACGAAATTCCGATGGCCTACAAGGACATCGACAAAGTCATGCACGCCCAGCGTGAGCTGGTGGAAGTGCTGCACACCTTGCGTCAGGTGGTGTGCGTCAAAGGATAAAGGAAAGCAGGTCATGGAATTGCAAGAGCGCCATCCGCTGTGCGCCACGATGCGTGCGCGGGTACTGGAAGAGCTGACGCGCATAGAGCGTGAACGCAATGTCACGGTGTTATACGCCTGTGAGTCAGGCAGTCGGGCCTGGGGTTTTGCCTCGACCGACAGCGATTACGACGTGCGGTTTGTCTATGTGGAGAAGCCCGAGTGGTTCGTCCAGGTCGATGCGCCGCGTGATGTGATCGAACGTCCGCTGGACGATGAACTCGACGTCAGTGGCTGGGAACTGCGCAAGACCCTCGGGTTGTTGCGCAAATCCAATCCGACCTTGCTGGAGTGGCTCGACTCGCCGCTGGTTTATCGCAGTGAAACCGCGCAGGTGGCACAACTGCGCGAACTCGCCGAAGCGTTCTACAGCCCGCCCGCCGCGCGCAATCACTATCTGTCGATGGCGAAGAAGAACTTTCGCGGTTACCTGCAAGGTGAAACCGTACGGTTCAAGAAGTACTTCTACGTGCTGCGGCCGCTGCTGGCGGTGCGCTGGATCGACCAGGGCCGCGGCCGGCCGCCGATGACGTTCGCCGACCTGCTGACCACCGTCGACGACCGCGCGCTGCTCGCGGAAGTCGACGAATTGCTGGCCCTTAAACGCAATGCCGACGAGAGCGCCTACGGGCCGCGTCGTCCGGCGTTGCACGGGTTCATCGCCGCCGAGCTTGAGCGCGAAGTGCCCACATTACTCAGAACTTCGGAAGACTCGCGACGCCTGGATCGGTACCTCAGGGAAACCGTCAGGTTGTACGCGTAAGGAACGCAATGAAACAGGAAGTGATAGAACTGGACGGTGCCATCGGTGGCGGCCAAGTGTTGCGCAGTGCCTTGAGCCTGTCGATGGTGACAGGCCGGGCGTTTCGCATTAAACAGATTCGTGCCAAACGCAGCCGTCCGGGACTGCTGAGGCAACATTTGACGGCGGTCATGGCGGCGGCTGAGGTCTGCGGCGCGACGGTTTCCGGTGCGCAGTTGGGCTCGCAAGCGTTGAGCTTTGAGCCCGGCGCGATTCGCTCTGGCGATTACCAGTTCGCCATCGGCACGGCCGGCAGTTGCACGCTGGTGTTGCAGACCTTGTTGCCAGCGCTGTTGCGGGCACCAGAGGCGAGTCGGGTGCGCATCTCGGGTGGCACGCATAACCCGCTGGCGCCGCCGACCGATTTCCTCTCGCGCAGTTGGCTGCCGCTGCTGCGGCGTATGGGCGCCAACGTCGAGCTGGACTTGTTGCGACATGGATTTGTCCCGGCAGGCGGTGGCGAGATTGAAGTGAACGTGCAACCGTCGAGCCTGACGCGGATGGACCTGTGTGAACGCGGCGAAGCCATTTCGCAACAGGCGTCGGCGCTGACCGCCGGGCTGGCACCGACGGTGGCCGAGCGTGAGTTGAGCCAGGTTGCCAAGCGTTTGAGTCTGCCGCCTGCGGCGCTGCAACATGTCACGCTCGATCCGGCGCGGGGACCGGGCAATGTGTTGCTGCTGGAATACGCATTCGAGCACGTCACCGAGGTATTCAGCGCGTTTGGCCAAGTGTCGCTGCGGGCTGAAAAGGTCGCCGACGCCGCGATCAATCAGGCCGCCGACTGGTTGCGCAGTGGTGCTGCGGTGGCCGAGCACCTTGCCGATCAGTTGCTCTTGCCAATGGCGCTGGCCGGTGGCGGCTCCTTCACTACGCCGCGCATGACCGAGCATCTGCACAGCAATATCGCGGTGATCGAGGTGTTTTTGCCGGTTCGCATCGATTGTCGGGAGGAGGGCGCGGATCGTTTGCGCGTTGAGGTCAGCGCCAATTGATAGTCAGCCTAGGGGCGGTGGGATTTCATCAGGAAATCCCACCGCCCTTTTTTACGTCCGCAAAAAACTCGCGAAAGGCGGCAAATTGCTGGCCCCCGGATTTTTGCTTCCCCGGCAAAATCGCCTTTTTTCAAAAGGTTAGGTTGGCTCTATGCGGACGATTGTCATCACCGTTGCAACGCTTTCCCTGGCTGTTTTCGCGGTGGGGGTGCAGGCGAAAGAACTGAGCAAAAGCCATCGCTTTGCCTGCACCTGGGGCTCGGACATTGCTGCCGGTGCCCAGCAATCGAAGTTGTCGGGCGTCTCGCTGTACGGCGCACGCAAACAATTGCAGGTGCGCCGATTCCAGCAACCGTGGATGCGCATGACCGCGATGGGGATTACCGAGCAAACCTACAACAGCACCTCGAAGCTCAAGCCGGCGGCGGTCAAGCAGACCTATTACGAACAATGCGTGCGCCACGAACTGGCCCAGCGATAACGCAGAAAGCCCAACCTGTTCAGGTTGGGCTTTTTCATGCCTGACGAAATGCCAGGGTCACTTTTCACTTTCGCAATTGACCATCCACGAAACGCCAAAACGATCCACCAGCATGCCGAAGCGCACCGCCCAGAACGTCGCTTCTAACGGCATGTCGACGCGCCCGTCCTTGGCCAAGGCGTTAAACACTCGATCGGCTTCAGCAATGCTGTCGACATTCAGCGAAATCGAGCAGCCGCTCATGCCCTGAGTCGCGCGGTCGGGAGTGGTGTCCGAGGCCATGATCATCTGGTCTCCGACCTTCAGACAGGTATGGATGATCAGAGAGTGATGCTCTTTGGGCACATGCTCGGCGGCGGGTGTCTCTCCGAACGTCATCATCGCCTCAAGCTTCCCTTGCAAGGCTTGCTCGTAAAAGGTGAACGCCTCACGGCAGTCACCATTGAAGATCAGGTACGGGTCGATTCTCATGTCTCTGCTCCCGGCAGTCAGGCGCGGAGCGTGGCGGGGGTTCGCCGGGTTCCGCGTAGGGCGGTTAAAACATAGCAGAGCGTTGGACGCCGGAAAGGCCTGAGTCTTCCAGATGTTTTTGTTCTGAAAAACGCGTCGACAATAACGCGCTCGTCGTTTGAAGTTCAGTCGTAGCGCTGGAGTACCATAACGCACCGCCATCACCAGCAGAGTCCAATGCCCCATGCCTGATCTATCGCGTTTCACCTCTTTGTTCGATCAGGCGCAGCGAGCCTTGCGCCTGGTTTGGGGGACATCGCGTGGCTTGTTTCTGGGGCTGGTGCTGGCAACGCTGGTGGCCGGCTTGCTGCCGGCACTGGCGGCATGGTTGGGGCAGCGGATTGTCGATGCCGTGGTGGCGGCGATGCAGTTACACGCACAACAGGGCAGTGCGCCGCTGTGGCCGGTGTTGCGTTATGTGTTGTTGGAGGCCGGGGTGTTGGCGCTGTTGTCCGGCACACAACGAGCACTGTCGGTGCAGCAGTCGCTGCTGCGGGTGCAACTGGGGCAGAAGGTCAATACGCTGATCCTGGAAAAAGCGCAGACCCTGTCACTGGTGCAGTTCGAGAACTCCGAGTTCTACGACAAACTGGTGCGTGTGCGTCGCGAGGCGTCGACCCGGCCACTGGCGCTGGTCATGAAGTCGTTAGGCTTGATTCAGAACCTGATCATGCTGATCAGTTTTGGTGTGCTGCTGGTGCATTTCTCCCCTTGGGCGCTGGTGCTGCTGGTGGTCGGTGCGTTGCCGGTGTTCTTTGCCGAGGCGCATTTTTCCGGTGACGCCTTTCGGTTGTTCACCCGCCGCGCGCCGGAGAGTCGGCAGCAGAATTACATCGAAACCTTGCTGTCCCACGAAACTTATATCAAAGAGGTCAAGCTGTTCGGCTTTGCACCGTTGCTGCTGCAACGCTACCGCGACACGTTCGCCAGGCTGTATGTCGAAGACCGGCGCCTGACACTGCGGCGCGACGGCTGGGGTTTCGGCCTCGGCCTGCTCGGTACTGCGGCGTTTTACGTGGCCTATGCCTGGGTGGTGATCGATGCCGTACATGGCCAGATCAGCCTCGGCCAGATGACCATGTATCTGGTGCTGTTCAAACAAGGCCAAAGCGCCGTGAGCAGCAGCCTGAGTGCGATCAGCGGCCTGTACGAAGACGGCCTCTACCTGACCAGTCTCTATGAATATCTGGCTGAACCGGTGCAGTTGGATACCGGCCACCTGACTGTTGGAGTGTGCCCGGGCGATGGTTTGCGCTTCGAAAATGTCGGCTTCCGTTATCCCGGTGCCAGTCGGCCAGCGCTGGAAAACATTGACCTGCAACTGGTGCCAGGCAAGAGCATGGCGCTGGTCGGCGAGAACGGTTCAGGCAAGACCACACTGATCAAGCTACTGACCCGGCTCTATCGCCCCGACCAAGGGCGAATCCTGCTCGACGGCAGCGATTTGCAGGATTGGCAGGAGACCGCGTTACGTCGGCGAATTGGCGTGATTTTTCAGGATTACATCCGCTACCAGTTCAGCGTCGGAGAGAATATTGGCGTCGGCGATACCTTGGCGTTTAACGACTCGCAACGATGGAAAGAGGCGGCTGCCCAAGGGATGGCGGCACCCTTTATCGAAGGACTGGACAAGGGTTATGCCACGCAACTGGGACGCTGGTTTGCCGGTGGCCAGGAGTTGTCTGGCGGGCAGTGGCAGAAGATTGCCTTGTCCCGCGCTTACATGCGCCGTGAGGCCGACATTCTGATCCTCGATGAGCCGACTTCCGCCCTTGATCCGGCGGCCGAAGCGGCGGTGTTCGAGCATTTCAGCCAGCACAGCGAAGGTCGCATGACGTTGCTGATTTCCCATCGATTTTCCAGCGTGCGCAATGCCGACCACATCATCGTCCTGCAACAAGGCCGGATTCTGGAGCAGGGTGGCCACGATCAACTGATCGCCGCGGCCGGGCATTACGCGCAACTGTTCGATTTGCAGGCTCGCGGCTACCGTTAAGTGTCCCGTCCGCTGCGCACAGTCGCAGGCCCGGCAACCCGAGGGACGGGTGGGCTTTGCATCAAGTTGTCGAGCGCCTTGCGATAATTCTGCCCGCCGAGCGCCATGCTGTTGTTGTGCGTCGCGCCCGGCACCAGCAACAGGCGCTTGGGTTGTTGCGCGGCGTTGAACAGTTGTTCGCTGAAACGCGGTGGCACGAAAGCATCAGCCAGGCCGTGCACCACCAGCAGTGGCATATGAATATCGGCGATCTTGTCGATCGAATCGAATTTTTGCGACAGCAGCCAGCGTACCGGCAGGGAAGTGTTGGCCACGGAGGCGGCAACATCCGCCAGCGTTGTGAAAGTGGACTCGATCACCAGCCCGCGCACTGGCAGCGCGGAATGATCGCGGGCGGCGGTCTGCCCGAGTTCAGCGGCCAGATCGATCGCCACGGCGCCACCGAGGGAATGTCCGTAGATCAGGCGTTTGGACGGATCCGGTTGCAGCAGTTTGAAGCGCTCCCACGCCACCCGCGCATCTTCGTAAACGCTGCTTTCCGATGGCAGATCACCGTGACTCTTGCCGAATCCGCGATAGTCGATGGCCAGCACTGAATAACCCGCCGCGCGCAGTTGCTCGATGCGGAACAGCTGCCCGGTGAGGTTCCAGCGCACGCCATGCAGATAGAGAATGGCCGGCGCGTTGGCCTTTTCCGCCGGCCACCACCAGGCATGAATGTTCTGCCCGGCCTTGAAGCTCTTCGGTTGCAGGTCGAGTTCCTGCACGCTGCCGGGCAGGCCGCGATACCAACCGGCAGTGCCCGGTTCGATGCGAAACAGCAGTTTGCGTTCGGTGTGTTCGAGTACGGCACAACTGGTCGGCACGCCGATAATCAGCGCGGCCATGCAGGCAAACGCCAAACGGCGGCGGCGCAGACGCGTCATGAAGGACAGGAACATTAAACGTTTCACCCGAGCGCAGACAAAGAACGCTTTTTACCAGATGACTTGGTCTGCGCGTGAATTTTTCGACCACCGTCCCGGCGCAACGATTACAAAATGCTGCAACGACTCACACCACCCGTAGCACGATCTTGCCGATATGGTCGCCGGCCTCCATGTGCGCGTGAGCTTGAGCCGCGTCGTTGAGTGAATAAACCTTGTCGATCATCGGCAGGCAGCGCCCGGCAGCCAGCGCCGGCCACACGTGCTCGCGCAATTGAGCGGCGATCTCGGCTTTTTCTGCTGCGCTGCGGGCGCGCAAGAGGGAGCCGGTGATCACCGCGCGTTTGGCCATCATTGCCAGCAGATCAAAGTCGTTGGCCCGCGCGCCGCCGAGGAAACCGAGCATGACCAGACGGCCATCCATCGCGAGGGCGCTGACGTTATCGTTGAGGTACGAGCCGCCCATGATGTCGAGGATCACATTGACGCCCTGGCCTGCGGTTTTCTCGGCGATCACCTCAGCGAAGTCCTCATCGCGATAATTGATCGCTTGACCACCCAGTTCGCGAATCGCTGCGCATTTGTCCGGGCTGCCGGCGGTGGCAAACGCTTCTATGCCGAATTCTCGGCACAGCATCAGTGCGGTAGTTCCGATGCCGCTGGTGCCACCATGAATCAATGCGCGTTGACCACGGCTGGCGCCGCCGAGACCGAACAGGTTGGCCCACACGGTGAAGAAGGTTTCCGGGATCGCGGCTGCCTGCACCCAGTCCACGCCATCAGGAATCGGCAGGGTCTGGCCGGCCGGGACTGCACAGTATTCGGCATAACCGCCGCCATTGGTCAGCGCGCAGACTTTGTCGCCCACGGCGAACTGGCTGACACCTGCCCCGAGTGCCACGACTTCACCGGCGACCTCCAGCCCGGGAATCGGGTTCATGCCGGGTTTCATCGGGTATTTGCCGGCACGCTGCAAGGCGTCCGGCCGGTTGATTCCGGCGGCGTGTACGCGGATCAATACCTCGCCTTCTGCGACGGCTGGAAGCGGCACGCGTTTGGGTTGCAAGACGTCGGGGCCACCGGGTTCGATGATTTCGATTCGGGTCATTTCGTTGGGCAGGGACATATCGATTCCTGTTGGCATAAGTTCTGTAGATGGGAGCGTACTGCGCGCGCAATGATTCCCTTCAATTTGCACAGCAGCGCTGCTCAATACGGGCAGGCAGCCATTTCATGGCCTGCTCCAGCAGCAACGCCACGACGATCGCGACAGCGGCAATGATGAACAACAATGCGTGATGACCGCCGCTGGCATTGAACAGCGCTGAATAGGCAAATCCGGCCAACGCCTGAAACGTGGCGAACGAAACCGTGGCACGGCTCCAGGCGATTTGCTGGCGATGGTGCTCCGGCACCAGTTCATGCACCCGCGCCAGGGCCAGCGGCACGATGCCAGGCGGAAATGAACCGAGAATCACCGCCAGCAACGCCAACGCCAGAAACGAATGGGAGATCGCCAGCAGTCCGAGGGCAATCGCCTGCACCACCAGCACCAGACGAATGCCGGACCTTGCGCCAAGCTGATCGGCGAGAAAGCCATAACTCACCGGGCCGACAATCGCGCCAAAGCCATACATCACCCAGATCAACGCACCGATATGCGCACCGGCACCGAGTCCACGCGCCACGTAATCCACCAGAAATACCATCGCCGGTACCAGGCCGGCAGCCATAAAGGCGTATTGGGCGAACAGCAAGTACACCCCGCGCGGTGTCGGTTCTGCGGACACCGCTTCTTGTGTAACGACCGGGTGGAGGAAGTCAGACGGCCAGCCAAACCAGCTCAGCGCGGTCAGCAACAGGGCCAAAGCCCCGAGGCCCAGCCACGTCGCCTGCAAACCCAGACTCAACAGCGGCGGCACAAGCGTCCCGGAGCCGGCAATGCCGAGACCGATGCCGAGGAAGATCGCGCCACTGGCCAGCCCTTTACGCGCCGCCGGAACATGCGGCAGGACCGTCGCGGCGACCAGCACCATGATCGCGCCGCCGGCGATCCCCGACAGCAGCCGCCAGCCGAAGAACCAGCTCACCGACAAGGGAAACGCACAGGCAAAAAATGCGGCGGTGACGATCAGCATCATCAACCGCAAGGCATTTTTATTGCCGAGCTGGCGCGCTGTCGGCCGACCGAGCAGCGCGCCGATCAGGTAACCCACCAGATTGGCCGCACCGAGGTAAACCACATCATTGGCGCTAAACCACTGCGCTTCAATCAGCGATGGAATCAACGGCGTGTAAGCGAAACGCGCCAGACCGATGCTGACCAGGCTGGCGCACAGGCCTGCAAAGATCGGCAACCAGATACCGGTGGGACTTGGAGTGCGCATGTCAGCAATCTCGTGGAAGGTTTATGGCGCTCAGCATATCGGCTATCTTTGCTGCGTTAATGCAGCGATTAAGCGGCACGCTGATGCGTATTTGCATCGCCTGGAGACAGTATGAATTGGGATGACGCACGGGTATTTCTCGCCGTTTGCCGCGAGTCGACACTGCGCGGGGCCGCACGGATTCTGGGGGTGGATCAGGCGACCGTCGGGCGGCGGATCACGGCGCTGGAAAAGTCCCTGGGCGCGACGTTGTTTTTGCGCACCTCCGACGGCTACGCCTTGACCGCCGTCGGCGAAGCGGCGCTCAAAAGCGTGGAGAAGATGGAGCATTCGGCGCTCGAACTGGAACGGCAGATTCAAGGCCTGGACGATCGCCTGACCGGCACGGTACGCGTCAGTACCACCGATTCGCTGGCCATCGATTTTCTGATTCCGGCGATTGCCCGTTTGCACGAGCAGCACCCGGACGTGTGCGTGCAGCTGGATGCGTCCACACAGATTCTTAGCCTGGCCAAGCGCGAGGCGGATATCGCCGTGCGCAACACCCGGCCGGACAATCCGGACCTGATCGCTCGGCGAATTGCCCGATGGCCAGTGGGGCTGTTCGCTTCTCAAGCCTATATAGACGCCAATGGCGTGCCGCAGCCGGGCACGGCATTTGAAGGGCATGATCTGGTGGTTTATCAACCGTATCTGCAAGGCAAAAAGGACCTGACGTTGGTATCGGAGCCAATGAGTCGCGGTCGTATCGTTGCCAGCCTCAGTTCCAGTTTGCTCGTTCGTCGTTCGATTGCAGCAGGGTTGGGTGTAGGAGAAATCCCTGTGTACATGGGCGAGCGCGATGGCCTGATCAGGCTTTGGCCGGAGCGCGCGACGCCAGTGCCGTATGAGGTATGGCTGGTAACTCACGCGGACCTGCGGCATACCGCACGGGTGAGGGCGGTGATTGACCAGATTGTCGACGTGTTCGCTTCGGAGAATGAATAGGTAGATGCTGTTTTGGCAGGGCTACAACTTCTGACGAAACGGCCTACACCAGAGGCAGAATCTCCCGGCTTGTCAGCATTCTGGATGCGGCCTATCGTTTCATCAGCTCGGTGAGGGGCGCACGCTCGCACTGATGTCAATACCAGGGACGGTATCGGTTTAACCAGGAAGGTGTCGAGTTGAAAGCCAGTGAAGCGAGTCAGTACCCATACAGTGAACCATTGAACGAAATCCGGAATACACAAACCATGAGCACGATAAGCCGCGAAGAGTTCGATGCCAGGATCGAGACCATTGAGACGAGAATGGATGCTCGGATGGAAGGTGTATCGATGAGAATCGATGCGTTTCTGGCGGCTCAGGCAGAGCGGGACAAGGCCAACGGCCGGATTCAGTCAGAGATGGACAGGGCTCAAGCAGAGCGAGACAAACGTTTCGAACTGATGTCGTCTGCCATCCAGACCATTGCAGAAGAGTCGAAAGAAGCGATCAAACAAGCGAGTACCACGAAAGCCAACGTCTGGGCAGCGACTGCCGTTCAATTGGTAGGGCTCGTTGCGATCGTCGTCGGTGCCTGTTATGCCAATCAAGCCAACATGTATGCAGCGATCCAGACCACGTTGGCGGCGATTCAGGCGGGCAAGGAGTTCACCGTCCCAATGCCCCCGACGCTGCCATGGCTCAACCCGCCACAATAAAAACGGCCTTCATCGGAAGGCCGTTTTTGTGGGCATAGAAACTCCACATCATGGCATCTGCGGCAACTCCTGCGGCCGCAAGTCGAACACCAACACCTCGGCATCGACACCGTTGCTCAAGGTCAGCAACTGTTCCTCGCGAACCCGCACGCCGTCGCCTTCACGCAGTTGCTGGCCATTGAGTTCGACACTGCCGCGCGCCACATGCACATAGGCATAGCGGTTGGCCGCCAGTTCCAGCGTGGCGCTTTCCTTGCCGTCGAACAGCCCGGCGAAGACCCGTGCATCCTGGCGCACTTTCAGTGAACCGTCGTGGCCGTCCGGCGAAATGATCAATTGCAGACGACCGCGTTTTTTCCCGGCGCTGAAATGTTCCTGTTGATAGCGCGGTTTGGCGCCGCTGACTTCTGGCACGATCCAGATCTGCAGGAAGTGCACCGGTTTGGTCGCCGAATGATTGAACTCGCTGTGCGCCACACCGCTGCCGGCGCTCATCAGTTGCACGTCACCCGGGCGGATAACCGAGCCGGTGCCCAACGTGTCCTTGTGTTCCAGCGCACCTTCCAGCACATAGGAAAAGATCTCCATGTCGCGATGCGGGTGCTGGCCGAAACCTTTACCGGCAGCAACGCGGTCGTCGTTAATCACCAGCAGGTCGGAAAAACCCTGTTCGCGAGGGTCGCGATAGCTGGCGAAGGAAAAGGTGTGAAAGGACTTCAACCAGCCATGATTGGCGAGGCCACGATCGGAGGCTTTGCGAAGGGTCAGCATGATGAAATCTCCTTGCGGGACGTGAATTCGTCCGAGTGAGGAGAAGGTTACTGGTTACTGTTCAGTGCAATAAGTAGATGGAAATTGAAAGACTGTCCTGATCAGGTTGACAGTTGTGCGATGCGCTTCGCATAAACTTTTGCGCCCCGAATGTCGGACTTGTCCATAATGTCTGGCCTGTCTCATGTCTCCTTGATTTAAGTGATGTCTTCCCATGAAAACCGTGGCAATGGTGCTGTTTCCCGACTTTCTCCTGCTCGACATGGCCGGGCCATTGGAGGTTTTTTCGGTTGCCAACCGCTACCTGAAAGCCGAAGCGCATTATCAATTGATCACGCTTGGCACTGAACGTGGCCCGCTGCGGGCATCCAATGGCGTGTTGGTACATGCCGATCGGGCCATTGATGATGCCGATACAGAGCGTTATGACTTGCTGCTGGTGCCGGGAGGCCCCGGTGCCTACAACCAGCAGTTTCCGGCGTTGTTTGCCTGGCTCAAGGGCGCTGTTCAGCGCGTCGATCATTACGGTTCGATCTGCACCGGCGCCTTTGTACTGGGCCATGCCGGATTGCTGGACGGTTATCGGGTGACCACCCACTGGAACTACACCGAACGGCTGATCAAGGGCTTTCCGAGAGCCCATGTCACCACGGATCAGATCTATGTCGAAGATCGCAATCTGATCACCTCGGGCGGTGTCACGGCCGGGATCGATATGGCGCTCGCCGTCATCGCCCGCGATCACGGCAAAAAACTTGCCCAGGATGTGGCCAAAGTCCTGCTGGTGGTGATGAAGCGGCAGGGCGGGCAGGCGCAGTTCAGTCCGCTGATGGCTGCCGTGGCGCCGCAGGAAACACCGATCACCCGCGCGCAAAGCTACGTGCTGGAGCATCTCGACGAAGCGTTCACGGTCGAGCGCATGGCCGCCATCGCCAACATGAGTGCGCGGCACTTTGCACGGGTGTTCGCCCGTGACATCAGCATGACGCCGATGGAGTTTCTGCAAAGTGCGCGCATCGACTGCGCGCGCAATCTGCTGGAAACCAGCGATCTGCCGCTTAAAACCGTGGCTTACAAAAGTGGCTTCGGCAGTGTGCGGCACATGCGTTCGCTGTTCGCTGAAAAGCTCGGCCTGACCCCTGCGCAATACCGCGAACAGTTCAGCTAGAGCGCTTGTGTCCGTCTGGCGCACCCGGATGTCCGTGCTGCGCCTCGTGTAGCGGTTGTCGCGTCATCTGAGGCTGCCAAGATAGTTGGCATGGATAGCCTCAACGATTTGAACACGGCGTCGGTGCTGCATTTCGGCCCTTACGCCTTCCACCTGCGGCAACGGCTGATACTCGATGGAGATCGGCCCTTGCGCATGGGCGGTCGCGCGCTGGACATTCTGCAAGTGCTGGTCGAGCGTGCCGGTCGAGTGGTCAGAAAGGAGCAATTGATCGCTCTGGTATGGCCAACGTCGGTGGTCGAGGAGATCAACCTGCGCGTGCACATCGCTGCGCTCCGGCGGGCCTTGGGTGACGGCGAAAATGGTCAGCGTTACATCGTTAACGTGCCGCAATGCGGTTACAGTTTTATCGCCCCGGTGCGTTGCGACAGCGCCGCGCAAGTGGCCTTCGAGGGCTTGCAGACACCCCAGCATAATTTGCCG
The DNA here is from genome assembly GCF_004011755.1 of Pseudomonas sp. RU47. Lineage (GTDB taxonomy): Bacteria > Pseudomonadota > Gammaproteobacteria > Pseudomonadales > Pseudomonadaceae > Aquipseudomonas. The sequence continues at coordinate 2,354,570 of NZ_CP022411.1, forward strand.
GCTCGACTGACCTCGGTCACCGGTCGTGACTCGCTGGTTGGCGGGTTGGTGCGACAAATGCCGCTGTGTCGGCTGATGACCATCACCGGAGCGCCGGGCGTAGGCAAGTCCACCGTGGCGTTGCGGGTCGCGGAACTGCTTTTGCAGTACTACAGAGACGGTGTGTGGCAAGTAGATCTGAGCTTGATCGACGACGACACGCCGCTGCTCGACCATGTGCTGCGCACCCTGGAGAGCGATTTGACCGGGCTGTCGACCCGCCATGCGTTGCTGCTGCTGGATAACTGTGACCAGCGCCGCGACACTTGCAGAGCAGCGGTTGAAACGTTGCTCGAAGCCGCGCCTCGTCTGTCGATACTCGCCACCAGTCGTGAGGCCTTGCAGGTCAGTCTGGAAACCCTGCAGCGTGTGCCACCGCTGGCCATCCCGAAACGCTCGGCGACCGATTGCATCACTGAAGCCATGGGCCATTCTGCGGTGCAGTTGTTCGTCAGTCGTGCCCGGGCGCGACAGCATGATTTCAGCCTGCGTGAGCAGGACGTCAAAGTCGTGGTCGAGATCTGTCGGCAACTCGACGGTTTACCGCTGGCAATTGAACTGGCCGCGGCGCAGATCGATGCACTGGCGTTGCTAGGCTTGCAGGCGCAAATGGCCCACGGCCTGCAAGTGCTCAGCCATGGTCGGCGCACCGCAGTGTCGCGGCACCAATCGATGCAAGCGGCATTCGACTGGAGCTATCAGCGCTTGAGTGAGCAGGAACAACGCGTGCTGCGGCGCTTATCGGTGTTCAAACTGACATTTACGCTGGAGGCTGCGTTGGCGGTGATCAGTTGCCCGCAACTGGCAGTGTCGGAGCTTGCCGCGATCATCGAAGGCCTGGCGCAGAAGTCTTGGCTGTCACTGGAACGCGGCGCCAGTGCGGGCCGGTACCGGATGCTCAATACCACCCGATGCTATGCCCGCAAGCAACTTGAGCGCAGCGGTGAGGGAGTTGATCTTCAACGCCGGCATGCCCGTTACATCAAGCGGATGCGTCTGGCCTCAGGCGTGCACGCCCTCGCGTAATTCGTCGATCAGCAAGCGCACCTTGCGCAGGTCCGGGGTCGCGTAGCCTTCGGTGAAGCGTTGATAGATCGGAGTGAGCAAATCCAGCGCCTCGCGACAGCGCGACTGGCGCTGCCAGAGTTGCGCCAGTGACGTGGCGCTGCGCAGTTCCCAGGCGAGCGCGCCTTGGGTGCGAGCGATGGCCAGGGATTGTTGCAGGAGTGCTTCGGCCTCCTTGAGGGCCTCTTCGCGAGCAGGCTCGCTCCCACATGGCGTCTGAGTACACCCAAAATCCCTGTGGGAGCGAGCCTGCTCGCGAAGGGGCCCGTCCAGACAACCCGGATCGTCACTCAATAACGCATCTGCCCGAGCCCGCAGAATCTCCGCCGTGCTCCACCCGGCATCACCACTCAACGCCCGCTCAAACAGCGCGTCATCCATAAAGCGGCCATCCAGCGTCACCATGATTTCCCTGATCAGCCCGCTGCTGTCCGTCGGCACCGGTGCCTTGGCTTGCGCGTCAATCACCTGCGCGTAGTGCCGCGCCCAAGTGTTGAACAGCAGCACCGAATGTTTCTGCGACTGCTCGAGCAGCAACTGCAACAGCGCCCGGGCGTTCTGCTGATCGCCGTTGTAATGAGCAATCAGGCAACTCGCCAGCGCGAGGGTGTAGCAAATCGAGGTGCCATGGTCGATCTGAACGGCGATGTCGAGGGCCTGCCGCGCCGTGCGCCAGGCTTGTTCCGGCAGACCTTGCATCCATAAAACCCGTGCCAGCACCGTCAGCGACGCGACGCTCTGGTCGTACTGCACGCCAAAACCGTGAGTGAAACGATTGACATGGCCGCTGTGCGCCATGCGCTGGAGGACCTGTTCGGCGTGAATGCGCGCCTGCAATTGGTCGCCGGCATAATGCAGGGCCAATACGCGCAAGCGGTGGGTACTCAGTGACAACAGCGGGTCGCCGTGCAGGCCGAGGCGGTCGAACTGTTCACTCTGGGCCAGCGCCATGCGGTAGTGCCCGCAACTGAGGTTGACTGCCATGTGCCCGGACACCGCGCGCAACTGCCCGGCAACGTCGTCGTGCTCATTGGCCAACTGGCGAGCTTCGGCGAACGCTTCGATGGTTTCCGGGGTGCCGCCCCAGGTGTGATAGCAGGCACTGCCAAGGGCCAGTTTGAGGGCGACTTTCAGGCGCGGGCAGGGTTCGCCGAGTTCATCAAACAGGCTCAGCGCCCGGCGCACATAGGCGCCGTACTCCTTGAGCAGCGACAACTCCTGCCACAAGGGTGCCGACGCCGCCGTCAGCCGAATCCCCAAACCACCAGGGCCGACACCGTTAAGGCTCCAATCCAGCGCTGCGCGCAAATCTTCCAGCCCTCGGGCATAGCGATCGATCCATAACAATGTCGGCGTGCTTTCCCAATCGTTCTGCGCCTGCTGCATCAACGCCAGACAGCGTTCGGCATGCCGTTCGCGGGTTTCTTCGCATTCGGCAGCGTGATCGAGTTTTTCCAGCGCGTAACGCCGGGTGGTGTCGAGCAAGCGGTAGAACACGTCCTCGTCACCGACCTCGACGGCGAGCAGGGATTTGGCCACCAGTTGCGTGATCGACAAAAACACCACGCCGGGGTCGATCTGTTGGCCGACGATAACGGCCGCCGCGGATTCCAGGGTGAACCCCCCGCGAAACACACCCAAACGGCGCAGGCAGGTTTGCTCGCAGTGGTCGAGCAGATTGAAACTCCAGTCCAGCGTGGCGCGCAGAGTGAGGTGGCGCTCCAGACTGGTTTGATTGCCCGCTGCCAGCGGCGGCAAACGGCCCTGCAATTGGCTCAACAGGCCGTCCAGACCGAGTTCGGCGACCTGCGCTGCCGCCAGCTCAAGCGCCAGTGGAATGCCATCGAGCCGATGGCAAATCTCGATCGCTTGGGGCAACTGGGTATCGCTGAGTTCGAAGCTTTCCTGCGCGGCCGTCGCTCGTTCGACGAACAATTGCAGCGCCGAAAAATTCAACGTTCGCTCACGATCCAGCGTCGTTGTCATCGGCGGGTATTCGAGGGAGTCCAGACGCTGTACGTATTCGCCTTCGGCCCGCAGACTTTCGCGGCTGGTGGCGAGGATATGCACGTGCGGCGCCCCGCGCAGAATGCTTTCACTGAGCGCCGCAACGGCATCAATCAAATGCTCGCAGTTGTCGAGCAGCAATAGCATCTGCCGCTGTTGCAGGCCCTTGACCAGCGCTGTCTGCGGGTCGCCTTCGAGAAGTGCCAGATCAAGCAGGGCGGCCAAGTGTGAACAGATCAGCCGGGGATCGCTCAGCGGTGCCAGATCCACCAGACGAATGCCGTCGCGATAGCGCCCGATCAATTGCTCGGCTACCCGCAGGGCCACGGTGGTCTTGCCGATCCCGCCGGGGCCGACCAGAGTGATGCAGCGTTGGCGCGGCAACTGCGTCATCAAGCTGTCGACCAGCGGTTGGCGGCCAATCATCCGCGTGCGCCGCAAGGGCAAATTGTGCCGACCGCCAACATCGCCCACAGGACGCTCCTCCATGGATTCCAGCAACACCGGCGCGACAAAACTGTAACCGCGTTGCGCCACGGTGATGATGTAGCGCTGGCCGGCCTGACCGTCACCGAGCGCCTTGCGCAGCGCTGCCATGTGCACACGCAGGTTGATGTCTTCAACGACACTGTCAGGCCAGACCCCGGCCATCAATTGCTGCTTGCTCACCACTTCGCCGGCGTGGGCCAGCAGAATCAGGAGAATGTCCATCGCCCGTCGGCCCAGACGTAACGGCTGCTCGCCTTCGAGCACCCGCCGTTGTCCGGGATGAATCCGATAGGGGCCAAAACCGAGGGCCTGATTCGGCGAAAGACTCAACAGCTCACTCCTGCGGTGCTGCGGCGGACAGGGCGAATTAGCGGCGGGCGCGTGCACAGGCCTTCTAATCCGGGGTGTCCCGGCATAATCCTCAGGTTTGAGCGTCAGTGCAACGGGGGCCGCGATCAAAACACGGCGGGTTGTGAACGGTGAGTCTTGGGTTCACGCATGATCTGACAGCGCCAGGCAAACGGATTGATGCCTTCGCTGCGGGTGAACATATGACAGAAATGCGCCTGATCGCAGAAGCCGCATTCCAGGCTGATTTGCGTCAGGCTCAGGTCAGTGTGCTGGATCAGCAGCTTGGCCCGCGCCAGGCGCTGGGTACGAATCCAGTCCTGCGGCGACAATCCGGTGCTGCATTTGAAGGCGCGGGAAAAATGGCTGCGCGACAGCGAACAGGCGCGGGCCAGTTCGGTTACTTCCAGGCTTTCGCCGAGGCGTTCGAGGATCAATTGTTTGACGTGGCGTTCGCGCTGCGGGCTGAGCCCGCCGATCGCGGTCTTGCGCGGTTCGCTGGCAGGGGCGAGGGCGACGCTGTGCTGTAAATGAGCCATGGCCAAAGTCCGTGTCGATGGGGAATGCACGGTCGGCGCATCCCCTCAGATCAAAAAACAACGCTGCGCAGAGGGCTTCATTGTTGGGCGAGGGCGGGGGGCTGACGAGTTAATCGTTGTTAATTCCAGCGCATTGACCTGAACTCAGCACATCCCTGCAAGTCTGCGGCCCGCTGTTTGCGGCACGATGACTGCAAGCGTGGCGAACCGATGGGGCGTCGCAATCGGCAGGTCCAGGGGAAATCAAATGAAAGGCATCTTTAAAGCAGCGGCGGCGCTGACGTTCGCGCTGGCAACGTCCAGCGCCATGGCGCAGGCACCACAGCAGGGCACTCAGGCGCCGGGCTATTTCCGCCTGGCCTTGGGGGATTATGAGGTCACCGCGTTGTTCGATGGTTACAACGACCTGTCACCGAAGCTGTTGCAGGGCATGAGTCAGGGCCAGATTCGTGCGCTGCTGGCACGCCGTTCGATTGAAACCCCGGGTGTCCAGACGGCGTTCAATGCGTTTCTGGTCAATACCGGCAAGCAACTGATTCTGGTCGACAGCGGCGCCGGACAATGCATTGGCGCCACCGCCGGGCAGCTCCTGGCGAATATGCGGGCGGCCGGCTACCAGCCAGAGCAGGTCGATACGATCTTGCTGACGCACCTGCACCTCGATCATGTCTGTGGTCTGGTCGATGCACAGAAACAAGCATTGTTCACGAATGCCACGGTGTACGCTGCCAAGGCGGAAGCGGATTACTGGCTCGATCCGGCCGCGCTGGCCAAAGCGCCGGCCGGCGCCAAAGAGTTTTTCAAGATCGCCCAAGACTCCACGGCGGCCTACGTCGCCGCCGGGCGCTTCAAGACGTTCGCCGCTGGCCAGTCGCCGTTGCCGGGAATAGTCGAAGCGACACTCGAAGCCGGCCATACGCCGGGCAGCACTACCTACCGTTTCACCTCGCAGAATCAGAGCATCGTTTTCATGGGGGATCTGGTGCATAACCTGGCTGTGCAGTTTGAACATCCGGAAGTGTCAATCGGCTTTGATGTCAACAGTGCGCAAGCGATCAACGCGCGTCAGGCAGTCTTCAGTGCGGCGGTGGCCAGCAAGACGTGGGTGACGGCGGCGCACCTGCCGTTCCCGGGCATCGGTCACATCACCGCGCAAGGCAAACACTTTCAGTGGATGCCCGTGGAATACGGTCCGTACAAGCGCGCGGCCAAGGTGCCGTTAATCGAGTAAAGTGCGCAGCGCCCACCCGCAAAAACAGCTGACACCGAAAAGGAAAACATGCCCATGAACCGTAACGATCTACGTCGCGTCGACATGAACCTGCTGGTGATTTTCGAAGCGCTGATGTTCGAAAAGAACCTGACCCGCGTCGCCGAAAAACTGTTCATGGGCCAGCCGGCCGTCAGTGCTGCGTTGGGGCGTTTGCGCGATCTGTTCGACGATCCGTTACTGCTGCGCAACGGTCGCGGCATGGAGCCGACCGCGCGGGCGCTGGCGATTCTCAAGGAGCTGCAACCGGCGATGGACGTAATTTCTGGCGCGGTCAGCCGGGCCAAGGAGTTCGAGCCGGCGAGCAGTTGTGATGTGTTTCGTATCGGTTTGTCGGACGACGCTGAGTTCGGACTGTTTCCGCCGTTGTTGCGTCAGCTTCAACAAGAGGCACCGGGGATTGTCGTGGTCGTGCGCCGCGCCAATTACTTGTTGATGCCGGCACTGTTGGCCTCTGGAGAAATCTCTGTTGGCGTCAGTTACACCACTGAGTTGCCGGCCAACGCCAAGCGCAAAAAACTGCGCGACATTCCCTGCAAAGTCCTGCGCGGCGACGACCGTCCGGGGCCGCTGACGCTGGACGAATACTGCGAGCGCCCACACGCGATGGTGTCGTTCTCCGGCGACTTGAGCGGCAACATCGACATGGACCTGGCCAAGGTCGGACGCAGCCGCCGCGTCGTCCTCGGCGTGCCGCAGTTCAGCGGCTTGCGCGCCTTGCTCGCCGGCACCGAGATGATCGCCACCGTGCCTGATTACGCTGCCTGCGCGCTGGTTGAGGGCTGTGCGTTGCGCGCCGAAGATCCGCCGTTCCCGATCGATGCGGCGCAATTGTCGATGGCCTGGAGCGGGGTGCATGACAACGATCCGGCGGAGAAATGGCTGCGCTCGCGGATCAGCCAGTTCATGGCGGCGCCGCTGGATATCCCGCCGATTTAAATCCCTGCGCAAATCTCACAAACACATCGATCCCCTGTAGGAGTGAGCCTGCTCGCGATAGCGGTTCGTCAGTCATAGATGATGGTGGCCGCTAAACCGCTATCGCGAGCAGGCTCACTCCTACATTGGTTTGGTGTGATGCTTGAGTTGTTGGTGGTTTAAACACCGCCGTTTAAGCAACACCCTCAGACACTCTTTCAGGCTACGCATCCTTGCGCCTTTGCCTACAGCTACGCCAGAATCCGCCGGCTTGTTCGCTTGTGGTCGGGTCTCTATCGTTTGGTGGTCGCTGAAAACTCAGCGATCGGGTTTAGCGACTCGGACCAAAAAAGTGCATCAGCGCTCCATGCTTCGTTGCAGGCTATCGTCTGCACTTCGCTATGGCGGCTGTATGCGGGAGACCTTCGGGTCTACCGGGTTGCCTTTTTACCGGTTCGCTAACCTGCATACGGTCGCCACCCATTCTGTTTAGCGACAGGACGTGGTGATCCCGGCTCTAAAAAGGAGATTCACCATGTTCAAAGTCACGCCCAACCCGCCAGACATCGACCCCACATCCCCCTACGAATCCATCGATTCCCGAAAACTCCACGAAGCCGCCGACCGCGCCCTCGACCACTACCTCCTTCCACCCGGCTCCACACCACCTCCACGCAGAACTCGCGGCATGTATGCGGTAACTGCCGACACCAAAGCCGAGGAACTGCTGACTGACGCCAGCGAAACACTCGCCTCGGCCAAAACCATCGCCCAGGACGTCGCTCACCTGTTGCCCGCGCCGCAGCGCCGGGCGTTGTTGGGGATTGCGCAGTTGATCATGCTCGGTGAGCTGGCAGTGAATCGGGTGCTGGATAACCTCGAGCCACCGGCCTAAGCACACCCCCTGTGGGAGCGAGCCTGCTCGCGAAAGCGGTGTGTCATTCAAACTATTTATCAACTGACCCGACGCCTTCGCGAGCAGGCTCGCTCCCACATTGGCTCGGTGTGATCCATAGATTTTCGGTGCTTTAAACATCGCTGTTTAAGCAACACCCTCAGACACTCTTTCAGGCTACGCAACCTTGCGCCTTTGCCTACAGCTACGCCAGAATCCGCCGGCTTGTGCGCTTGTGGTCGGGTCTCTATCGTTTGGTGGTCGCTGAATAGTTCAGCGATCGGGTTTAGCGACCCGAATTGGATACAGGCGCACAGTGCACCCTACGTCTTTGCAGATTGTCTTTTTGCAATTGATGTTATGGCGGCTGCGCGCGGGAGGCCTTCGGGTCTGCCGGGTTCCTGTTCCTCCCGGTTCGCTAACCTGCGTGCAGCTGCCACCATTATTTGTTTAGCGACAAGTCATGGTGGTTAACCCAGGGCAGGAGATTCACCATGTTCAAAGTTACACCCAACCCACCAGACATCGACCCCACATCCCCCTACGAATCCATCGATTCCCGAAAACTCCACGAAGCCGCCGACCGCGCCCTCGACCATTACCTCCTGCCACCCGGCTCCACACCACCTCCACGCAGAACTCGCGGCATGTACGCGGTAACTGCTGACACCAAAAACGAGGAACTGCTGACCGATGCCAGCGAAACACTCGCCTCGGCCAAGACCATCGCCCAGGATGTCGCCCACCTGTTGCCCGCACCGCAGCGCCGGGCGTTGTTGGGAATTGCGCAGTTGATCATGCTCGGTGAGTTGGCGGTGAACCGGGTGCTGGATAACCTGGAGTTGCCAGGCTAACCCTGACCACTGATCGTTCCCACGCTCTGCGTGGGAACGCCTCAACGGACGCTCCGCGTTCGGCTCTGGAAGGGACGCGGAGCGTCCCGGGCTGCATTCCCACGCAGAGCGTGGGAACGATCAATGCCGTAGAACTGAGCACACCCATCCAATTTCCTCCCGACCATCATTGGCATGATTCCAGCCAATGACATTTCAAGGGTCGGGTCATGAATGCCTCAACAGATGAACTGGCACGCGACATCGGTTTGCTGTTCCTGCGGGTCAGCGGCGGATTGTTTCTGCTGTGGGTCCACGGCTTGCCCAAGCTGCTCGACTTCACCGCGCAACTGCAATTGATTGAAGACCCGTTCCACCTCGGTTCTCACCTCACCTTGATCCTGGCGATCTTCGCCGAAGTCCTCTGTCCACTACTGATCGTCGCCGGGTTACTGGCGCGATTGGCCTGCGTGCCTATTCTCTTTGTGCTGCTGGTGGCGTTGCTGGTCGTGCATCCGCAATGGAGTGTGGCCGAAGGGCAGTTCGGCTGGTTGCTGCTGATCGTGTTTACCACTGTGTTGATCGCCGGGCCGGGACGGCTGGCGATTTCTGTTCGTTTGCCCGGAGTGTTGCGTTATGCCTGAAGTCCTCAATCCACAGTCACCGGGGGCCGATGAGACGGTCACGTTGATCATCAAACACCGGGTCAAGGCCGGTTTCGAGTCAGCGTATGAGGCCTGGCTGCGCAATATCGTCCGCGTGGCGGGGCAGCGTGAGGGGCATTTGGGTGTGGACGTGGTGCGCGGCAAGCGCGGGCGTCTCGATTTTTACACTTGCGTGCTGCGTTTCAGCTCCACTGAAGCGATGCAGGGGTGGCTGGAGTCGTCGCAGCGTCAGGCGCTGGTCGCCGAAGCCGCGCCGATGCTGGCTGATGGCGATCAGACTGAAGTCGCGCCGATCAAGGAATTCTGGTTTACACCACTGGCCGATGCCGCTTCGCCGCCGCCGCGCTGGAAGCAAGCAGTGGTCACGCTGCTGGTGATTCTGCCGCACACCTTGCTCGTGCCGTTGATCTGGGGGCCGTTGCTGGCGTTGCATCCGCTTCTTTCCAACTACGTGGTCGCCACGTTCCTGATCACCCTGACCATCGTTCTGTCGGTGGTGTACGTGGTGATGCCGCCGGTCACCCGTTTGTTTACGCCGTGGCTCGAAGCCAGCCAGGCCCATGAACACCTCGATTCCCAAGAAACCTCGCCACGCTGAGCGCGCGGGGTTTGCTCCTTTTCACTTTGCTTGAGGAACTGCGATGAGCGCCGATCTGATTCTGTTCAATGGCCAATTTCACACCGTTGACCGCACCAAACCGCTGGCCAGTGCCGTGGCGATCACTGACGGCCGCTTCGTCGTCGTCGGCAACGACAACCAGGCCATGGCCCTGCGCGGGCCGAACACGCAAGTGGTCGATATGCACGGCCGCTGCGTCATCCCCGGCCTCAACGACTCGCACTTGCACCTGATCCGTGGCGGTTTGAACTACAACCTCGAACTGCGCTGGGAAGGCGTGCCGTCGCTGGCCGACGCGCTGCGCATGCTCAAGGATCAGGCTGACCGCACGCCGACCCCGCAATGGGTGCGCGTGGTCGGTGGCTGGAACGAATTCCAGTTCGCTGAAAAACGCATGCCAACCCTCGAAGAAATCAACCAGGCCGCACCGGACACCCCGGTGTTCATCCTGCATTTGTACGACCGCGCGCTGCTCAACCGCGCCGCGCTGCGCGTGGCCGGTTACACCCGCGACACGCCAAACCCGCCGGGTGGCGAGATCGTCCGCGACAGCAACGGCAACCCGACCGGCATGCTGGTTGCGCGACCGAACGCGATGATCCTCTACTCGACGCTGGCCAAGGGGCCGAAGCTGCCGCTGGAATATCAGGTGAACTCGACCCGTCAGTTCATGCGCGAACTCAATCGCCTCGGCCTGACCAGTGCGATCGATGCCGGCGGCGGTTTCCAGAACTACCCGGACGATTATCAGGTGATCGAACAACTGGCCAAAGACGACCAGTTGACCGTGCGCATCGCCTACAACCTGTTCACCCAGAAGCCGAAAGAAGAGCTGAGCGATTTCCGGAACTGGACCGGCAGCGTCAAGTTGCATCAGGGCGACGACTTCCTGCGTCACAACGGCGCGGGCGAGATGCTGGTGTTCTCGGCAGCGGATTTCGAAGACTTCCTCGAACCGCGCCCGGACCTGCCGCAAACCATGGAAGAAGAGCTGGAGCCGGTGGTGCGCCACTTGATCGAGCAACGCTGGCCGTTCCGTTTGCACGCGACTTACAACGAATCGATCAGCCGCATGCTCGACGTGTTCGAGAAGGTCAATCGCGACATTCCGTTCAACGGCTTGCCGTGGTTCTTCGACCACGCCGAAACCATCACCCCGCAGAACATCGAACGTGTGAAGGCGTTGGGCGGCGGCATCGCGATTCAGGATCGCATGGCGTTCCAGGGTGAATACTTTGTCGACCGCTACGGCAAGCAAGCCGCCGAGGCCACACCGCCAATCAAGCGCATGCTCGCCGAAGGCGTACCGGTCGGCGCCGGCACCGATGCGACGCGGGTGTCCAGCTACAACCCGTGGACTTCGCTGTACTGGATGGTCAGCGGCCGCACCGTCGGTGGTCTGGCGCTGTACGAAGAAGGTCTGCCGCGCACCACCGCACTGGAACTGTTCACTCATGGCAGTGCCTGGTTCTCCTCGGAGCAGGGCAAGAAGGGCCAGATCAAGGTCGGGCAACTGGCGGATCTGGCGGCGCTGAGCGCGGACTTCTTCCATGTCGAGGAAGAAGCGATCAAGTGGATCGAATCGGTCATGACCGTGGTCGGCGGCAAGATTGTCTACGCGGCCGGCGATTTTGAAGACCTTGGCCCGCGCTCGATTCCAGTGCTGCCGGACTGGTCACCGGTGGTGAAAGTCCCAGGTCACTGGCGGCCGAATTCGCCATTGCAGGCGCAGGTTCACCAGTGCAGCGGGCCGTGCGCGGTGCATACGCACAGCCATGAAAAGGCGCGAATGTCGAACGCGCCGGTCAGCGACTTCGCTGGTTTCTGGGGCGCGTTTGGCTGTTCCTGCTTCGCCTTCTGATTTCCCCTAAAGCGCCGGCCATCCGGTCGGCGTTTCACGCTTCATCCATCCGTCCATCAGGAGTTTTCCCATGAGCGTTCCTTACACACGTCTGAACAAAGATGACGCGGTTGTACTGCTGGTCGATCACCAGACCGGCCTGATCTCGCTGGTCCAGGATTTCACCCCGAACGAATTCAAGAACAACGTGCTGGCGCTGGGCGACATCGCCAAGTTCTTCAAGCTGCCGACCATCCTGACCACCAGTTTCGACGCCGGCCCCAACGGCCCGATCGTGCCTGAGCTGCGTGAGCAGTTCCCGGATGCGCCGTTCATTCAGCGCCCGGGCCAGATCAATGCCTGGGACAACGAAGATTTCGTCAAAGCGATCAAGGCCACCGGGCGCAAGCAACTGATCATTGCCGGTGTGGTGACGGATGTTTGCGTGGCGTTCCCGACCTTGTCGGCGATTGCTGAAGGCTATGAAGTGTTTGTGGTGACTGACTCGTCCGGCACGTTCAATACCACCGTGCAACAAGCGGCGTGGGCGCGGATGTCGGCGGCGGGTGCACACCTGCTGAACTGGTTCTCGGTGGCGTGCGAGCTGCAGGGCGACTGGCGCAACGATATGGAAGGTTTGGCGCATCTGCTATCGGAGCGTCTGCCGAACTATCGCAATTTGATCAACAGCTATACCAAGTTCACTGCCAAGTAATTCGGTGTGAGTTTGAAAAGCCCCTCACCCTAGCCCTCTCCCAGAGGGAGAGGGGACTGACCGAGGGGCTCTTTCGGAATACACCGACCTGGGGAATCGAGTCGAACTCCGGACTTGAAGCACACGGAGATCGGCTCCCTTCCCCCTCGCCCCCTTGGGGGAGAGGGTTGGGGTGAGGGGGTAGGCTTTTGATCTTAAAATCCCCGCATCAGCGCTTCTGCAACCAACCCAAAAACCCACCTTTCCTCACCGCCACCGGTTTGCCCATCAACGCGAGGCGACTGTTCTGCTGACGCACCGCCTGCAATTTATTCAACGCCCGACCCACCTCCGTACGCTGCTCCATGCACTCGCGAGTGAGGTGCTTGTCGAGACGATAGATGATGCTCGACGTCAACGCCGTGAACGTCGCCTGCGACGGTGTATCCGCGAGGATGCTCTGTTCACCCATGACCTCACTCGGCCCCATGCGCCCGGCCTCGACCTTGCTGTCACCGTCAGGCACAGTCGCGCTGACCACGCCGGTGGCAATCACAAACAGACTGTCCGGCACTTCATCCAGATCCAGCACCACTTGGCCCGCCGTGTACTGCTGCGCGACCATCGATTCCGCCAGGCGATCACGCTCATCACTGCTCAGCGAACGGAAGATTTTCACTTCATCGAGCAATGCGCGAGCGCGGGTCGACGGTTCGATCACGCCATCCGGGTGGCGCGAAATGCCTGCTGCTTCGAGATGCCGGTGGGCGAGGTCGAACAGTTGATTGCGCACCTCGCTTTTCTTGCCGAGCTCGGCGATGAAGCCGCTGGCGACGTATTCCGACATGGTTTCACCGGCCTCTTTCAGCACGGCTTTCGGCGCTGGCGTCAGCAACAGAGCGCTGCTGCCCTGCAAGGTGCGATCAAGCGCATCGAGTACCCGGCGCGGGCGGATGTGATTGGGCACCTGAATGCTGATCGACACGCCATGCATGTTGTTCGGGCGGCTGAGATTGACGATCTTCGCCTTGGCCGCCACCGAGTTCGGCACCACCGCCATGGTCCCGGCGCTGGTCAGCAGGTGCGTAGCGCGCCAGTCGATGTCGAAGACCTTGCCTTCAACGCCGTCGATCACCACGAAATCATCCACCTGATACGGCTTGGTGGTGTTGAGCACGATCCCGGAAAACACATCGGCCAAGGTGCTTTGCAGCGCCAGACCGACAACAATCGCCACCACGCCGGAGGTTGCCAGCAAACCTTTCACCGGCAGCTCCAGCACGTAACCGGCCGCGGCGACGGTGGCGACCAGGAAGACCAGAGCGCCGATCACGTCCTGCAACAAACGGCCGCTGTGGCCGATGCGACGCATCAGCGCCAGGCCGATGACTTCGGTCAGCACCCGCGCGGCGTACAGCCACCAGAGAATTCCCAGTGCCGTCGCACCCAATTGCGCCACGCGGTCGTCGACAAACTGTGGGGCTTGCAACGGACTGACGCCGGCGTTGATCACCAGCGCCGTGAACGCCAGAAACAGCACCAGCCGCACACCCACTTTCGGCGCACGATGCGTGAAGGGCGTGAAGTGCCAGAGCATGGCGTCGAGCAGCAGCAGGGCGGCGCTCCAGGACAGCAGGTGGGTGTAGAAAAATGTCATGACCTTGGCTCCGCGGTGTCTGCAAGTGAAAAGATCGCAGCCTGCGGCAGCTCCTACAGGAGAACGTATTCCAATGTAGGAGCTGCCGCAGGCTGCGATCTTTTGCTGTTATGGATTCAGATGAGTCTTCAGCTCTGCCGCCGCCTGACGCACGGCCGCTTTCACCTCAGGAATCTGACTCAGCGGATTGAGCAGGCCAAAGTCATGAATCATCCCGTTGTAACGCACCGAGGTCACCGCCACGCCGGCCGCATCGAGGTGTCGCGCATAGCTTTCGCCTTCGTCACGCAGCACGTCGAATTCGGCGGTCTGCACCAATGCCGCAGGCAAGCCTTTGAGTTGTTCGGCGCTGGCATTCAGCGGCGAGGCATGGATCTGCGCACGCTCGGCCGGGTTGGTGGTGTAGTTGTCCCAGAACCACTGCATCATGCCTTTGGTGAGGAAGTGGCCCTCGGCAAATTGCTGGTAAGAACCGTCGTCGAACTGCGCGTTGGTCACCGGCCACATCAGCAACTGGAAGCGCAGCGTCGGGGCTTTCTGTTCCTTGGCCATCAACGCCACGACCGCCGCCATGTTGCCGCCGACGCTGTTGCCCGCCACCGCCAGGCGCTTGCCGTCGACACCGATATCTTTGCCGTGCTCGGCCACCCATTTCGTCGCCGCGTAGGCCTGGTTGATTGCGGTCGGGTACTGCGCTTCCGGCGACGGCGTGTAATCGACGTACACCGCAACTGCGCCAGAACCCACCACCAGATCACGAATCAAGCGTTGGTGCGTCGGGTAATCACCGAGCACCCAGCCACCACCGTGGAAGAACATGAACACCGGCAACTCGCCTTCGACCTTGGCCGGACGCACCACTTTCAGGTTGATCGTCTGGCCGTCGACCTTGATCGCCTTGTCGCTGACTTCAACACCCGACAGATCCACTTTCACCGAAGCCTGCGCGCCGGTCAGCACTGCACGGGCGTCTTTCGGGCTCAGTTGCTCCAGTGGTTTGCCACCGCCGGCGGCGAGGGCGTTGAGGAAGGCCTGGGTGTTGTGTTCGACACCGCTGCTTTCGGCGGCGAAAGCGTTGCCGATGGACAGGGCGAGGAGGGACGCGGTGAGGGTTTTCTTGACGATGTTCATGGTGGAAATCCTTTTGAATGTTTTTGAATTTTTATGCCTGGGTTGCGGGCTGCTGTGGCGCTGGGCTTCAGGCCTCAGCAACACCGTGAGCACAGATTAATGAGCTGCCGAAAAGTGAAAAAGCGGCTATAAAGCGTTTAACTGTCCACCAGAGAGTGACAATGAACCCGTTCGAAGACATGCGTATTTTTTGCCAGGTCATGGACTCCGGCAGCTTCACCTCAGCGGCCGATCAATTAGGCCTGTCCAAGCAGTTCGTCAGCCGACGCTTGATGCAACTGGAGGAGCGTCTTGGCGTGCGGTTGTTGAATCGCTCCACCCGGCGTCTGGACGTGACGCCGCTGGGGCAGAGTTACTACGAATCGGCATTGCGCCTGCTCGGCGAAGTCGAACAGGTGGAGCAGGGCATCGCCGGGCAAACCGCCGAGCCACGCGGGACGATTCGCTTGAGTGCGCCGCTGTCGTTTGCGGTGGCGCATCTGGGCTGTCTGTTGCCTCTGTTCTTGCAGCGCTATCGGGAGGTCACGGTCGAGGTGGACTTGAGTGACCGCCCGGTGGATTTGCTCGGTGAGGGCTACGATCTGGCGCTGCGCATTGGCGTGCTGGAAGACTCGACACTGATTGCCCGACGCATCGCGTCGATCGAACGGGTGTACTGCGCCAGCCCGGCGTATCTGGCCGAACGTGGCACGCCCCTCGAGCCGGAAGACCTGCATAGCCATGACTGTTTGCCGTACGGGCATAGTCGTTCGGTGCAGTGGCGCTTCAACGCGGGGCAGGGCAAGCCTGTGTTGGTCAATGTCACCGGGCGCATGCGCGTGAACAACGGCGAGTTGCTCAGGGACGCGGCAGTGCAGGGGATGGGCATTACCTATCTGCCGACTTTCATTGTCGGCGCAGCGTTGAAGGATGGTCGACTGGTGCCGGTGCTGGATGATCTGCGGCCGGAGCCGCTGACGCTTTCAGCC
The DNA here is from genome assembly GCF_004011755.1 of Pseudomonas sp. RU47. Classification (GTDB taxonomy): domain Bacteria; phylum Pseudomonadota; class Gammaproteobacteria; order Pseudomonadales; family Pseudomonadaceae; genus Aquipseudomonas. The sequence goes on from NZ_CP022411.1 coordinate 2,370,547, forward strand.
GTTTACCCGCAACATCGCCAGGCCTCGAGACCGGTGCAGGCGCTGGTTGAATTTTTGCGAGAGCGCCTGAACCATAGCCACGTCGCTCTCTGAGCCTTACGCAGATCAAAACTGTAGGAGTGAGCCTGCTCGCGATAGCGTTCTGTCTGTCACAGCTTCAGTGTCTGAATGACCGCTATCGCGAGCAGGCTCACTCCTACAATTGATGGTGGTCGTCTGCGTAATCTGCGCATGCCACAAAACCCTTGTGGGAGCGAGCTTGCTCGCGAAAGCGTTGTGTCAGTCAAAACATCATTGGCTGACCCACCGCATTCGCGAGCAGGCTCGCTCCCACATTTGATAAGGGTCATCTGCGTAATCTGCGTACGCCACAAAACCCTGTAGGAGTGAGCCTGTTCGCGATAGCGTTCTGTCTGTCACAGCTTCAGTGTCTGAATGACCGCTATCGCGAGCAGGCTCACTCCTACAATTGATGGTGGTCGTCTGCGGAATCTGCGCACGCCACAAAACCCTGTGGGAGCGAGCCTGCTCGCGAAAGCGTTGTGTCAGTCAAAACATCATTGGCTGACCCACAGCATTCGCGAGCAAGCTCGCTCCCACAGGTTTTGTGGTGCTTCTAAAAATCAGTTGGCGCGCTTGTCATCGCCCGGCTCGCCGCCGACATGTACGCCACGATCATCGCCGACTTCGCCCGCGCGGTGGACCCCGTGGTCATCACCGACTTCGCCCGCGCGGTGGACCCCGTGGTCATCACCGACTTCACCAGCGCGGTGGACGCCATGGTCATCTCCCGCTTCAGCATGGGTGCCGCTGCGGCCGGATGAGGCGCTGTCGCCCGAGTGCCCCGAGCCGTGGTCGCTGCCGCTGTGGCCACTGTTGCCACCGCCACCGCCACTACCGCTGTTGCCGCCACCGCCGTGACTGCCTCCGCCGCCACTTCCGCCCCCACCATTTCCACCGCTGCCACCGTGACCGCCGCCGCCCCCGCCACTTCCTCCGCCGCCCCCTCCGCTACCGCCACCACTGCCTCCACCACCACTTCCACCATCCTTGGCATGAGCACTGGAAACCCCGGACAAACTGTCGGGAATCAGCACGGTGGACGCCGACAGAACTGCGCCGATGGCCATTGCGAGCACGAGCTTTTTAATGTGCATATCGTTCTCCGTCTTGTTGGGAACGTAAAAGTGTGTTGTTGCAGAGACCGGCCCCGTTCCCGAGGTCAGTGAATACTCGAAGCCAGTTCGAAAATCGGGATGTACATCAGGATCACGATGACCCCGATCAGCAGGCCGATAAACGTCATCAGCAGCGGCTCGAACAGCTTCACAAACCACTCCAGCCAGCGGCTGATTTCCTCGTCGTAGAAGTCGGCGCTGCGTTCCATCATCTGCCCGAGGTTGCCGGATTGTTCGCCCGCGCGCAGCAGGCGCAGGGACACCGGCGTCACCAGGTGATTTAGCTCCAGCGCGGTGGACAATGACTGCCCCTCGCGCACCCGCTCGCAGGCCTGGTCCAGCCGCACCCGTGAAGCCACGGTGAGCAACCCGCGCACCATGCCCATGGCGGTCACTAGCGGAATCCCGCCTTGCAGCAGAATCCCCAGCGACCGATAAAACCGCGCCAGCTCATACATGAAAATCCGTTGATGCACCGCCGGCAGTTTCTCCACCAACCGATCCAGCCCTCGGCGAAACGCCGGTTGCTTTTGCAGCACGGCGAGGGCGATGACAATCGCTGCCAACCCAGCGAAGAATTCAGCCTGATGCGCATGCAGAAACATGCCGCTGCTCATCAACACCTGCGACAGCCACGGCAGGTTATTGCCCAAGCCTTCAAACACCAGACTGAAGCGCGGCACCACATAACCCATCAGGAACAGCACCACGCCACCGCCGACGATCAGCAACAGCATCGGGTAGATCGAGGCACTGATGATCTTCTGCCGCACCTCGTCCATGCGCTGGCGATAACTGACGTAACGGCCCAGTGCATCGCCGACCGCGCCGGTCTTTTCGCTGGACTGCACCAACGCCACGTACAACGGTGGGAACACCGCCGACAACTGGCCCAATGCCTGCGAGAAGGATTTGCCCTCGTACAGCAGGCGTACCAGCTCACTCAAGGTTTTCCGGGCGGCGGGGGCGGTTTCTTTTTCGGCGAGGCTTTCCAGCGCATCGATCAACGGCAGGCCGGCATTGAGCAGCGTGGTCAGCTCCTGGCTGAACAACACCAGATTGAACGTCTCGCGCTGGCGTAGTTTCAGCGAACGCCAATGCTTGTCGGCGTGCGAGCTGAGCACACGTAAACCCTGATCCTCGGCAATGCACCGCGCCTCGCTGTCACCCGGCGCCTCCACACTCAAGGACACCACGCCCGCCTTGCCGACCGCTTTCACATGAAATCGCATGGGCCGCGCTCCGCTCATTGCCAGTTGGTCACTTCGGCGTTTTCGCCTTCGCCGCCGGGCTGGCCGTCCTTGCCCATCGACAGTAAGTCGTACTCGCTGTTTTCGCCGGGGTAGCGGTAGGCGTAATTACGTCCCCACGGATCCTGCGGCAGTTTTTTCTGCAAGTACGGCCCTGTCCATTTCGCCTCGTCACTCGGCGCGATGACCAAGGCTTGCAAGCCCTGTTCGGTGGACGGGTAGTGGCCGACTTCCAGCCGATAGATATCCAGCGCTTTGCTCAGCCCTTCGATCTGCGCCTTGGCCACTTTCACTTCGGAGCGACCGAGTTGGGCGAAGTATTTCGGTGCGACGATCCCGGCCAACAGGCCGAGCACCACCAGCACCACGAGCAATTCGAGCAGGGTAAAACCGCGTTGGCCACGCGGACGAAATTGCAGCTTCATGATGACCTCCCGTGAGTGGCAGCCGTGTCGCCAGAACGGCTTATGCAATTGCCATGCTCAGCCCCACTGAAAATCACTGGATTGGCTGAAACCCTTGTAATCAGGGCATCTCCAGAGTCGGCACAGTGCTTGCGTATGGCTCAAGCGTGATCGGCCATTGGGGCATTTCCCCCAATTTATCGGGGTCGATCCGGGGAGGCCCGACATGAAATTTCTCACCGGCGGATTGCTTGGTTGTGTGCTGCTCAGCAGCGCCGCGCAGGCCGATGTGTTCATTTCGGTGGATGCCAAGGGCAGCTATGTACTGTCCAACGTTCACCGGCCCGGACGCACCTACGAACGGGTGATCCACGAGGCTGAAATGCCTGTGGCCAGCCTCGATCAGCAGCCGCAAATGATCGCCAATCAGCCCTACGCAGAACTGGTTTCGGCAGCCGCCAAAGTCAACCAGTTACCCGAAGCGCTGCTGCACGCAGTGATCAACGCCGAATCCCGTTACAACCCCGGCGCCACCTCGCCCAAAGGTGCGGGCGGACTTATGCAGTTGATGCCCGACACCGCACGCGAGCTGGGCGTGACCGACGTCTACGACCCCAAGGCCAACATCCAGGGCGGGGCCAAATACCTCAAGCGCCTGATGACCCTGTTCGACAACGACATCGCCCTCGCCGTAGCGGCCTACAACGCCGGGCCAGACGCGGTGCTCAGCCGTGGCCGGGTGATTCCGCCGTTCGCCGAAACCCAGCGATATGTACCGAATGTGTTGCGTCAGTACCGGCGTTTGCAGGGCCTGGCGATGGACGCGCCGTTGTGACCCCTAACCCGGTTTCCCCCACTTTCGGGGCAAACCGTGGAGGCCCGAAAAGTGGGGAAAACGGGTGGGGAATATCCCCCGGATTTTCAAGTGGCCGCAGTAACTGATTGAACGCTAATGCAATTTTTTGTGGCACGCGGATTGCTCCGAGGCATTTGTCGAGAAGTGTTCCCAAGAGCACCCACTACGAGGTTACTGATCATGGCTGGCTTTCCTCACGCTCCGTCCCTGATTAACTGGCTGCTGATTCTGGCCTCGATGCTCAGCGTCGAGCTGGCCGGCGCGGCCGTACGTTGCGAGCGCAACCTGGTGGCCAACGTCGTCGCTTTCGATCAGCCACTGATGTTCAACCGCCTCGGCGCGCAGAACATCAACGGCATGATGTTCGCCCTGCGCCGCGATGTGGTCGATGAACATGAGCAGTCGCTGGCTTACGGCGGCGCCGCAGTGCCGGGCAAAGTCTCGTTGCGCCCGGACAAGCGTCCACGGCCATTGGTGTTGCGCGTGGCCGCCGGCGATTGCCTGACAATCAATTTGCAGAACCTGCTCGACTATCAGGCCAACCCGAACAAGCACTTTGAAAACGAGGGCGAAGAAGAGGGCGCGGAAAACGCCAACGGCGCCGAAGACTTCAAAGTCGATGAGCAGGTGGCGGATCGTCACGTCGGTTTCCAGGTCAATGGCCTGCAAGCGGTGAACAGCATCGATGACATTTCTTCGTTCACCGGGCGTAACGCCAACACCCTTGTGCCTCCCGGCGCGAGCCGTTCCTACACCTTGTTCGCCGAACGTGAAGGCGCATTCGCCGTCAGTAGCCGTGGCGCAACGTTTGGCGGCGAGGGCGCGGCCGGCAACGTTGCCAACGGTCTGTTCGGCCAGGTTGTCGTACTGCCCAAGGGCGGTCGCACCTATCGCAACACCCTTACCGAAGAAGAAATGCGCCTGGCCACGACTGGCCGCGCACCCACCGGCCAACCGATCGTTGATTACCAGGCGCGCTACCCACAGCGCGAACCGTGGTTGCGTGAAGGCAAGGCTGGCACGCCGATCATCGGCATGGTCGATGGCAATGAAATCATTTCCAGCGAGAGCGATGCGATTGTCATGGGCAGCAACGCCGACGGCAGCTTCCCATCCAGCACCTATCCGCTGGAATCGGTCGGCAAACGCAACCCGGCAATCCCCAACCGCCTCGAAGCGTTCCGCGATTTTGCCTCGCAATTCCAGGATGAAACCGCCGCCACTCAAGCATTCCCGGCGTACTGGGCTGATCCGGTGATGGCCCATGTGCTGGAGCCGACCCGCGACTCGTTCATGATCAACTATGGCTCCGGCGGCATGGGCGCCGAAGTGGTCGCCAACCGCTTGGGCGTGGGGCCGATGCACGACTGCCTGTCGTGCGCCTATGAAGAATTCTTCCTCAGCTCGCACACCGTCGGCGATGTGGCGATGCTGGTGGATGTGCCGGCCAACACCGGGCTTGAGAACATCGCCCCCGGCCAGATACCGCGCGCCGATCAGATCGGCGTGAAAGCCACCATGGCCCTGTATCCGTCGGAGCCGTCGAACGTCAACCACAGCTACATCGGTGACTTCGTCAAATTCCGCAATACCCACAATGGCCACGAGCAACACATCTTCCACCTGCACGGCCATCAGTGGCTGTTCAACCCCAACGACGACAATTCCGATTACGTCGACGCCCAGGGCATCGGCCCGGGCGCCGGTTATACCTATGAAATCGCCAACGGTGGTTCGGGCAACCGCAACCGCGTGGCCGGCGATGCGATCTATCACTGCCATTTCTACCCGCACTTCGCCCAGGGCATGTGGGCCATGTGGCGGGTCCACGATGTGTTCGAAGAAGGCACTCGACTCGACGTTTCGCAGCAGGGCGCCGACGGCTATCACAGCGAACCGTTTGCCTTGCGCAGCGGTAAACCGGCGGCCGGCGCACGCGCCTTGCCTGACGGCGAAATCGTCGCCGGCACACCGATTCCGGCGATTGTGCCGCTGCCGGGCAAAGCCATGGCGCCAATGCCCGGCAAAGTCGTGGTGGTGCCAAAAATCGGCGAAACCCTGGTCGCCGGCAATGATGACGACGATGACGAAGAAGAGGGCGATGACGACGGTGAGCACCATGGTGGCAACGCCGGCGGTCAAGCCATCGGTTCACTGGCGCTGGTCGATCGCAGCGAAGCCAACCGCAACGCCGACGGCAGCCTGAAAAACCCTGGCTATCCGTTCTGGATCGGCGGCATGGAAAGTTCGGTCGGCCAACGTCCGCCAACCCCGCCGCTGGACATGCTCGACGCCGCCACCGCGCAATCGCTCAAGGCCAGCGGCAAAGCGCTGTGGGCCAACCTTGACCCGGCGCAGTCCGGCGGTTGGGATGGCGGTTTGCAACGGCATGCACTGGATGGCGTCTCGGCGGGTGGCGAAGCGCACACCGTCACCACTTCGCTGGACTTCTCCAAAGAAGTCACTCGCGCCAAACCAATTTATCTGCCGGAAGAAGGCACCGAAGTCGAACAGGCTGCGATGGCCTTCCACGCGAAAAAAGATCACCCAAGCTACGCCTTGCTGCCCGGCAATCAAGTGGTGGCCAAGGCGTTCCGCACCAACGGCGCCTTGCCAATGGCCGGCGCGCCGTACTACGAGCCGTGCATGGACGATCGGCAAAAACGCCTGACCGCCAGTGCCGGCACTGGAGAGTTCGCCAGCGGCGAGCGCATCGACGGCATGTCCTTTGTCGGCGCTTCGACTTTCACCGCCGACCGCCCACGGATCTACAAAGCCGCCAACATCCAGTTCGATGCGGTGTACAACAAAGTCGGTTATCACTTCCCGCAGGCACGCATTCTGGCGCTGTGGGAAGACGCCTGGCCGGTGATCACCAAGCAGCGTCCGCCAGAGCCGCTGGTGATGCGCATGAACACCTTCGACTGCGTGCAATACCAGCAAACCAACCTGGTGCCGGCCACCTATGAGATGGACGACTATCAGGTGCGCACGCCGACCGATGTGATCGGCCAGCACATTCACCTGCCCAAGTGGGATCTGACCTCGGCGGACGGCTCGTCCAACGGCTGGAACTATGAGGACGGCGTGCTCTCGCCCGGCGCCGTGCAGGAACGCATTCATGCGATCCGCGAGTTCAATCAATGCGCCAGCACTGACCCGCGCGACGGCACCCAGGCTTGCCCGAAAGCCAAGAACCATCCGTTCTTCGGCCAATACGGGCGCGCCGATTGGCTCGGTGCGCGCACGGCGATGCAGCGCTGGTTCGTCGATCCGGTGGTCAACGCGAAAGGCGTCGATCGCGGCCTCGGCACGATCTTCACTCATGACCACTTAGGCCCATCGACGCACCAGCAGATTGGTCTGTACGCCACCGTTCTTGCAGAGCCGGCCGGTTCCACCTGGTTCCACGCCGAAACCGGCGAGCCGTTGTACAGCGGCGCGCGTCAGGACGGCGGGCCGACGTCGTGGCAAGCAGTGATCAACACCGGTGACCTCGATGGCGACGGCAAGAACGACAGCTTCCGCGAGTTCTTCCTCGAGTACAGCGACTTCCAGCACGCCTATGAAGCTGGCGTCTACGTCGGTGCCGGCCCTAACGGTGTACCGAATGCGCAGGCGTTCCCGGCCACCGCCGACAGCTTCCGCTACGCAATCAACCCGCCGGTGCGCAACAACGCCAGCAACCTGCTTGAAGGCGTACTGGAAGTGCAGGGCGGTCAGGTCCCGGGCTGCCCGAGCCGGCCATGTCCGCAGGCGATCTCGGTGGATGACCCGGGCATGTTCGTCGTCAACTATCGCAACGAACCGCTGGCCCTGCGCGTGTACGACCCGAACAAGGTCGGCCCGGACGGCAAGCGCGGCATGCAGGCCGACGGCCTCGGTGGTGATCTGTCGTTCGCCATGCAAAGCCGCACCGACCGCGCAATTCCGGCGATGAACCTGGCGCCGAATCTGCTCACCTCTGCGACCGGCCCTACCGGCGGCACCACGTTGTTCCCGCCACACATCAACAAGGGCGGCGCCGAACCGGGCGATCCGTTCACACCGATGCTGCGCACCTATACCGGCGACAACGTGCGGCTGCGGGTGCATGCCGGCGGCCATGAAGAAGAGCACAACGTCACCCTGCACGGTGTGAAATGGCTGCAGAGCGGTTCCGGTTTCGGCAACAGCTCCAACTCCGGCTGGCGCGCGTCGCAAATGATCGGCATCTCCGAGCAGATGGGCTTCATTGCGCCGGTGTCGATGCTGTCCAGTTCGGCGGCGACCACGGGCGACTATCTGTACTCGATGGACGCTTCGATCGAAGGCTACTGGAGCGGAATCTGGGGCGTGATGCGCAACTACACCGCCAAACGCGCCGACCTGTTCGCCATCCCGAACAACCCGAGCCCGGCGGGCATGCGCAATACCGTGGCGTTCGAGGGCAGTTGCCCGCGCTATGGCGCCAACCCTAACGGCATTGGCACCCGGCCAACCGTGCAGCGCAACTATGAAGTGGTTGCGGCGCTGGCCAATGACATCCTCGGCAATACGCTGGGCCTGACCATCGGCGATCCCGAAGGTCTTGGCCAGCATGTCGGCGGGCCGCTGAATCCAGCGGGCGGCACCCTGGTGCTGAACTCGCGCACGGTGAGCATTCCACAAGTCACTGTGACCGATCCGGAGGATGGCGAAACCATCACCATCGGCGGGCAGAGCGGGCCGCTGCATGATCCGACCGCGATTCTGTATGTGCGCAAATCCGATCTCGATCCGGTCAGTGGCAAGCTCAAACCCGGCATCCCGGTCGAGCCGTTGGTGCTGCGTGCGGCGGCAGGGGACTGCCTCAACATCACCCTGGAAAACCGTCTGCCGAGCGTGATGCCTGACTTGACCCAGACTGCCGTGATGCAAGGCATGGTCAAACGTGATCGCAACAGCGGTCTGGGCTCGACCACCTTCAGCAACAACCTGATGCGGCCGTCCAGCCACGTCGGCCTGCACGCTCAGTTGCTGGCGTACGACATCACCAAATCCGACGGCGCCAACGTCGGCGCCAACCCGATCCAGACCGTGCCACCGCGTGTCGGCAGCAGCGGCGCGTACCCGACCCGTACCTATCAGTACTACGCCGGGCATCTGGAGCGTGAAGGCAAACCGGTGACTCAACTGGGCCGCAGTGTCGACAACATCAACGCCACGGCGGTCGAGTTCGGCGGCTTGAACATCACCCCGGCGGACGTGATCAAGCAGCCGCAAAAAGGCCTCGGTGGTGCGATGAGCATTCTGCCGATCGGCGCGACCTGGGTTGACGATGCACGCAAGGTCAACGCCACGGTGACGGCGCCTGGGCAGACCAGCTACCGCGACTTTGCGATGGTCTGGCACAAGGCGTTGAACACCCGTTGGGCCAATGGCCGGCCGGTGGAAGGGATTGCCGCTGAGGGCTTCGGCGTGCCGACTGATCCGCAGGACAACTCGAGCATGGCGATCAACTACAAGACCGAACCGCTGTGGTATCGCTTCGGCCTCGCCCCGGATGCACCGTTCGGGCATGCCGATGGCGCGGGTTATGGCGATATGGTCAATGCGCACATGGCCTACAGCAATGCGCTGGTCGGCGGCGATCCGCAGACGCCGGTGTTGTATGCCAAACCGGGGCAGCCGTTGCGGACGCACATCCTGATGCCAAGCGGTGGCAGTCGTGGCACCACGTTCCAGCTCGATGGGCATGTCTGGTCGGTCAACCCGTTCCAGGCCGAGAAGAGCGATGTCGGTGGTTATCCGATGGGTTCGCCGGGCGTGGGCTCGGTGCGCTTCGGCTACAACCCGATGTCGATGTACATCGGCGCCCACGAAAGCATCCTGCCGGCCGCGCACTTCAGCTTCATGATTCCGAGTGCTGGCGGCAGCAATGCGATACCGGGGGATTACCTGTTCCGCGACTACGGCGCCTACGGCAATACCTCCGGGTTATGGGGACTGCTGCGGGTGACCAACGAACCGGAACCGGCACCGCAGGGGCAGTAGCAGAACGGCAATGTCCCGGTGGATGCAAATCCCTTGTGGGAGCGAGCCTGCTCGCGAATGGGAGCAACCCGGTTTTCGAGGGTGTGGCGCAAGACGCCTTCGCGAGCAGGCTCGCTCCCACAGTGGGCAGTGGTCGCAGTGAGGGAGTGGGATGGATGCAAATCCCTTGTGGGAGCGAGCTTGCTCGCGAATGGGGGCAACTCGGTTTTTAAGGGTGAGGTTGAAGACGCCTTCGCGAGCAGGCTCGCTCCCACAGGGATCGCGTCGTTTGGTTTGAATGTGTAGGGGAGGATGATATGAACAGGATCATCAACATCATCGGTATTTGCACCCTGGCCGTGGCCGGGGCGTTGTTGACGCTGAGCGAGATTGCGCTGGCGCAAACCGGCGGTGGGCAGACGCTGGCCCGCGATGGTGTGGCGGTGGATTTCAACCTCAAGCCACTGGCCGCCGACGGCACACTGCGTGAAGGCGAATTCGCCGATGTGCAGTTCCGCGTCACTGACGGCGCCTCCGGCCAGCCGTTGTCCGGGGTAGCGCCGGGCGCCTGGGTCGATCCGCAAACCCTCGCCGCCGACCAGGCTCAGGGCCGCGACCAAAGCTGCAAAGCCCGAGTCGGCGTGTTCCTCAAGTCCAACATCGGCGCGCGGCCGTTGCTCGACCTCAACAGCTATTTCCTGCTGGTGATGAACCGCGACGCCAGCATCGCCGTGGTCGATCCGTCTGTGTCAGTGGGCGGCATCACCAGCACCCTCGCGCGGATCGAACTCAAGCAACCGCCGATGGATTGGGTCACCCCCAAAGACAACAAACGCGTATTCGTCTCGATGCCGACAGCGGGCGAAGTGGCCGTCATCGACAGCGAACAATTCAAGGTTCTCGATTCGATCAAGGCCGGCAGCCAACCGGTGCGCGTGGCGTTGCAACCGGATGAACGCCTGCTGTGGGTCGGCAACAACGCCAGCAAGGCGCAAGACTCCGGCGTGACGGTGATCGACACGCAAAGCCTCAAATCCCTCAAACATCTGCCGACCGGTCGCGGCCACCACGAAATCAGCTTCAGCAAGGACAGCCGCTTCGCCTTCGTCAGCAACCGTGACGATGGCACCGTCAGCGTGATCGACATCGCCAGCCTGAACATCGTCCAGCAGATCAAGACCGGCTCCCACCCGTTATCCGTCGCTTACTCGCCATTGTCCGGCGCGGTCTACGTCGCCGATGGCAAAGACGGCACCGTCACCGTGATCGACGCTAGTACTCACGCCATCCGCCGGGTGATCAAACTGCAACAAGGCCTCGGTCCCATGGGCTTCAGCGCCGACGGCCGCTTCGGTGTAGTGCTCAACACCGTGGAAAACCGCGCCAGCATCATCGACGCCGCCACCAACATAGCCATCCATGATCTGGACGTCAGCGCCGAACCCTACCAAGTGGTGTTCACCCAGGCCTACGCCTACATCCGCGGACTCGCTTCACCGAAAGTCACCATGATCAACCTGTCCTCCCTCGGCGAAGGTCGCCAGCCGATCAGCCAGGGTTTCGAGGCTGGCCCGCAAGCGCCGCGCCTGGCCGGGGATTTGCCGCTGGCCTCAAGCCTGGCAGTGTCGCGCGATGACAACGCTGTGTTCGTGGTCAACCCGGTCGACAACACCACCTATTTCTACGCCGAAGGCATGAACGCGCCGATGTCCGGTTACCCCAACCGTGGCCAGATCGCCCGCGCCGCCATGGTTATCGATCGCAGCCTGCGCGAAGTCTCGCCGGGGCTGTACAGCGCGCGGGTGAAGCTGCCGGCGGCGGGGCGCTTTGACGTGGCGTTTCTGCTCAACCAGCCAAACATCATTCACTGCTTTACCGCGCAAATTGATCCTGACGGCAAACAGCAAAAACACCTCGGCCAGCCGAAAGTCGTGTTCCTCCTCGACAAGACTGCCGTGGCACTCAACGACCCTTACGTCGTGCGCTTCCGCATCGTTCAAGGCAAAGACAAAACCCAGCGCAGCGGCGTGAAAGACGTGCAACTGCGCTACTACCTCGCGCCCACCTCGCACCCGCGTGAAGTGGCGGCGCGGGAAGTCGCCGACGGCGTGTACGAAGCGCCGATCACCCTCGACCGCAGCGGCGCCTGGTATCTGCATGTGCGTGCGGCCTCGTTGGGCGCCGGTTTCGATGACAAGACCTTTGCCAGTGTTCGGGTAGCCCCCGGCCAGGCCCGTTGAAGAGGAGTTTCGACATGAACCGATTTGCATCCACTGGCCTGCTGACCCTGTGCCTGTTGAGCCTCGGCATTCAACACGCCAACGCCCACTCGGCAGACGAACACGCCGGACACAAAGCCCCGGCCAGCAACACCCAGGAACATGCCCAGGTGAAATTCGCCAACGTGCCGCTGCTTGATCAAAACGGTAAAACCGTGCGCCTCGAACAAGACCTGGTGCAGGGCAAAATCGTCGTCATGAGTTTTATCTACACCAGTTGCACGACGGTGTGCCCGGTGGTCTCGTCGATCATGGGCAAGGTGCAGAAGCAGCTCGGTGCGCGCGTCGGCGAGGAAGTGCAACTGGTGTCGATCAGCATCGACCCACAGCGCGACGACCCGAAACGCCTGCAGGACTATGCCCGTACCTTTCAGCGCGGGCCGGGCTGGAGCTGGCTGACCGGTTCGCCACAGTCGATCAATGAAACCCTCAAGGGCCTCGGCAGTTTCAGCGGCGACCTGAAGAGTCATCAACCGCTGATCCTCGTCGGCGACGGCGACAGCCGCCACTGGATGCGCTACTACGGCTTCACTGATCCGGCGCTGCTGGCCAAGGAAGTGGAAAAACTCAGCGGCCTGCGCACCCACGCCAAACACACCGCCATCGCCATGGAGCAACAGCCATGAGACTGCTCGACTGGATCTCCCTGACCGTGTGCTTCTGGATTCTCGGTAACGTCGCGTTCGCCCACGAAGACCACGTTTCAGAACCACCAGCCACGGTTGCCGCCGCGCCGGCCAAAGGCACTCACGACGCGAAAACCTGGTTCACCGACACGCCGTTGCAGGATCAGAACGGCGAGACGTTGCGCTTCTACAGCGATGCGCTGCAAAACCGCATCGTTCTGCTCAACGTGATCTTCACCAGTTGCAACGATGCCTGCCCGCTGATCACGCAAAAGCTCAAGGAAGTCCGCGAGCTGCTCGGTGACAAGGCACAGGACATTACCTTCATTTCCCTTACCAGTGACCCGCTGCGCGACACGCCAGCGGTGCTCAAGGCTTACACCTTGAAGCAGGGTTCCGATGACCCTCATTGGCTTTTTCTTACTGGCGACAAAGCGCAGATGGACCTGGTGCTGAGCCGCATCGGCCAGATCGTGCCGACGCCCGAGCAACACTCCACGCAGTTGATCGTCGGCGATGTCGCCAACAAACGCTGGAGCAAGATCCGTCCCGATGCCCCGGCCGCCGCCATTGCCCAGCGCTTGCAGTTGCTGACAATGCCCGTGGCTGGCCGTTGAGTCCGCGCCATGAACCTGAGCCGCGTCCTCGCCCTGATCCTGCTCGCTGGCGTCAGCCTTGGCGCGAGCGCTGCGCCGCTGACACCCGAAGAGGCGGCGGGCAAACGCTTGTACCGCCAAGGCCTGTCAGCCAGTGGCGAAGCGATCATGGCGCGGGTCGGCGCGGCGGATGTGTTACTGCCGGCGACCAGTCTGCCGTGCGCCAATTGCCATGGCGCCGATGGCCTCGGTCGACCCGAAGGCGGGGTGCGTCCGCCGCCGCTGAACTGGGCGCGACTGACCAGCACCTACGGCCAGCAGCAGGTCAACGGGCGCAGCTATCCGGCCTACAGCGAAAGCACTCTGGCCATTGCCATCGAGCAGGGTCGCGACCCCGGCCACAATCGTCTCGACCCGAGCATGCCGCGCTTTCTGCTGTCGATGAAGGATCAGCGCAACCTCACCGCCTATCTGAAACGCCTCGCCGATGAACGCGACCCCGGCCTCGATGCCGAGACTTTGCACCTGGGCACCTTGCTGCCCAGCCAAGGCCCATTGGCCGAGGAGGGCGCGACGGTGGCAGCTGTGCTCAACGGCAGTGTCGCGCGGATCAACCAGGCCGGTGGCATACACGGCCGGCAGTTGCGGTTGACGGTGATTGATCCCGGTCCGGATCGGGCCAGTGCCGAGCAGGCATTGCAGCGTTTGATCGAGCAGGAACAAGTGTTCGCGTTGATCGCACCGCTGGCACCGGCCCTCGACGGCGAACTGGCGAACCGGCTGGAGCAGTCCGGCGTGCCACTGATCGGTGCCTTGTCGTTGCTCGGGGCGATGCAGGCCAGTCCGCAGATTTTCGAGCCGTTGCCGGGTTTGCGCGAGCAATTGATCGCCTTGGCCGACTACGCCACGGCCAGCCTGCGCGTGCTGCAAGGGCCGACGCTGATCGCCTATCCCGATGACCCGTTGCAAGCGCAAGCGGCGGCGACCCTCGCTCAATACCTACAGGATCACGGCTGGCAGAAAGTCCTTCTGCAAGCCTACGACCCGGCAGCAGAAGCTTTGCCGCTGGGCTCACGATCAGTGTTCTATCTGGGCAATGGCGGCGGCTTCAGTCGTCTGGCGACGCGGTTGCAAAGCGCCGGGCAAGTGCCGTATCTGTTCGCCGCTTCAAGCCAGGTGGCCGGCGATCTGCTGCAAGTGCCGGACGGATTCACCCGACGGGTGTTTCTCGCCTATCCGTTCGTGCCCAGCGACTGGACCCAGACCGGGCGCATGGCCCTGACGGCGCTGCGCGAAGGCCAAGGCCTCGGCGCCGAGCATGCGGTGCTGCAAGTCGGCGCCTACACCTCGATGTTGCTGCTCAGCGAAGGCATGAAACAGGCCGGCCGCGACGCCAGCCGGGAAAAACTGGTGACGGCGCTGGAAGGCCTGCACGACTTCGACACCGGCCTGACCCCGCGCCTGAGTTTCGGCCCCGGCCGACGCCTGGGCTTGAGCGGCGCGCATGTGGTCACCGTGGACTTGCCGGATCAGCGCTTTTATCTGGTCGCGCCTTATAAACCGATTGTTGCCAGCCCCTGAATGGAGGGCTCGATCATGAAGCTCACAACGCTGATAATGCTGCTGACCTGCTGGCTACCGCTCGCGTGGGCCAATAACGAACCGGCCGTGGCACGGGTCAACGGCGAGGAGATTTCCGGATTTCGCTTCGAGCGCTTTTTCGCCGAATACCTGGAAGATCAGGGCCGCGCCGTGGCCAGCATTCGTAGTCCCAAAGCCTATAAAGAGCTGCGTCAGGCAGCGCTGCAAACGCTGATCGACAAAGAACTGCTGTGGCAGGAGTCGCAAAAGCGCGGTGTGCAGATCGACGATCAAGTGGTGCGTCAGCAAGTCGAGCAGACCCGCAGTGCCATCGGCGGCACGGATAAATTCGTCCGGCGCTTGCAGGACGCCGGTTTCGATGAGGCATCCTTCACCGAGTACACCCGCCGCGAACTGGCGGCGCAGCGGATGTTCGCCGAACTGATCCGCGCCAATACCTTGCAACCGCGCCACCTGTTGATCCGCGTGCCCGTGCAAGCGGATGCAGCCACAGTGGCTGAAGCGCGTCTACGCTTGTTGCAAATGCGCGCCTCGATTGTCAGCGGGGCGAGTTTCGCCAGCGAACCGGTGCGTTCACCGTTTGGCTGGCATGTGATTTATTTGCCGAACCACCTGGAGGCCGCCGATGTCCCAGATTCGCAGGGGCTGGATACAGTCAGGGCACAGCTCGCCCGACAGCAACAGACCCAGGCTCGTCGTCAGGTGCTCGCGCAATTACGAGTGCAGAACAGGATCGAACGAATTGACGACGACTGAAGGTTCCCCCCCAATAGTGGGGAATGGCTTCGATGCCCATTCAGGTGCTTCCCCGTTTCTGGGGAACGGGGTACCGGGACGAGCGGGCATTGTCATTAAATTCAAGGACATGAAGACGTAAAATCACCGGCACTCAGCCTGGCATGAAGTGTGCGTTACCGATGGTAAGGCGCACTCTCAGGGCGGGGTCATCGGACCTGCTGTTTCAAGGAGTCGACCTTGGTTAACAAAGTACTGGTTGTCGAAGACGAACAGCTGCTTGCACAGAACCTTCAGGATTATCTGTCGGCGCAGGGGCTGGACGTCCGGATTGCACATGATGGAGCGACGGGTATCGGTTTGGCCGAAACGTTCGCCCCCGACGTGCTGGTGTTCGATTACCGCTTGCCCGATATGGAAGGCTTTGAGGTGCTCGACGCGGTCCGCCAGAACAGGACGTGTAATTTTGTGCTGATAACAGGTCACCCCACCGCTGAAGTCTGTGAGCGGGCGCGGCAACTGCAAGTCAGCCACATCCTGTTCAAACCGTTTCCATTGGCGGAACTGGCCCGAGCTGTCTGCGACCTTCTGGGCATCAAGCGCGAAGCGAAACCCGGTGCGAGCCCTTCCGAGGGCTTCGTCGAACGACGCCAGAGCAGGACCGAGAGCTTCCCGTTGCAGTTGTACGATGGCAGTTGGGTGTTGGCGGATCGGCGACGGCAGTCGCAATCCATGGCGCCGGACGACGATCAAATGCTCACCGGGGAGTAATGGCGCGATCAGACGTTCCGGCACTTGCCGCCAAGGTTTGCCGCGCCGACAGGGCTCTAAGCCCCGGTTGGAGAGCAAGCCATGGAACGTCTGTCCGTTGTCGTCGAACCGCTGCTGGCCGAATGCGCCCCCGAGCGTTTTTCCAGTGAACAGCTTGCCCAGGCCCGGGCGCGGGCCGCCACCTCCGGCGAACGCGTCCTCGAAGCCCTTGGCGTACTCTGTGAACTGGCGCCGATGCCGTTCATTCACACCCTCGGCGCCACCCTGCATTACCCGGTGCTCGACACCGACAGCCTGTTTCAAGCGACGCCGGTGTTCGACCGGGTCACCCTCGCACAATGCCTGAAACGTGAATTCATCCTGCTGCGCCACAACGACGAAGTCATCGGCGTGTTTGCCGACCCCTTCGACCCGGCGCGGCTGGCCTGGATCGACGATTGCCTGCACGGCGCGCCGCTGCATCTGGTCCACGCCGATGATCTCAAGGCCTATCTGGCCCGCCACGAAGAAAGCTTCCACGCGGTCGAATCGCTGAACGCCCAAGGCGACACCCACAACGAAATCGACACCCTGCAAAGCCTGTCGCTGACCAGCATCAGCGAAGACGCCAGCAGCGTGGTGAAACTGGTCAACTCGACCCTCTACGACGCGCTGAAAATGCACGCCAGCGATATCCACCTCGGCACCACCGGCCACGGTCTGGTGATCAAGTACCGCATCGACGGCGTGCTCAACAACATCAGCAAAGTCCAGGGCAACGAGTTTGCCGAGCAGGTGATCTCGCGGGTCAAGGTCATGGCTGAGCTGGACATCGGCGAAAAACGCGTGCCGCAGGACGGTCGCTTCAAGATCGGTATCAGCGGCCGTCAGATCGACTTCCGCGTGTCGATCATGCCGAGCATTTTTGGCGAAGACGCGGTGCTGCGGGTGCTGGACAAACAGGATCTGGCCGACAAGGTCTGCGGCGTGCAATTGCAGGCACTGGGCTTTGAAGACGAAACCCTGCGCCAGTTGCGCCGCCTCGCCGCCGAACCCTACGGCATGGTCCTGGTGACCGGCCCGACCGGCAGCGGCAAGACCACCACGCTGTACGCGATGATCACCGAGATCAACCACGGCGTGGACAAGATCATCACCATCGAAGACCCGGTCGAATACCAATTGCCGGGCGTGCTGCAAATCCCGGTCAACGAGAAAAAAGGCCTGACCTTCGCCCGAGGCTTGCGCTCGATCCTGCGCCACGACCCAGACAAAATCATGGTCGGCGAAATCCGCGACCCGGACACCGCGCAGATCGCCGTGCAGTCGGCGCTCACCGGTCACCTGGTGTTCACCACCATCCACGCCAACAACGTTTTCGACGTGATCGGCCGCTTCACCCAAATGGAAATCGACCCGTACAGCCTGGTCTCGGCGCTCAACGCGATTCTTGCCCAGCGCCTGATCCGGCTGGTGTGCGCCAGTTGCAGCGCGCCGGTCAACCCAAGTGATGAAGAGCTGCGCGCCTCGGGCCTCGATCCGCAGAAAGTCGACCATTACCACTTCGTTCACGGCAAGGGCTGCGGGCATTGCCGGGGCAGTGGTTATCGCGGGCGCACGGCGATTGCCGAGTTGCTGCACCTCGACGACGAGCTGCGCCAGATGATCGTCGAGCGCCAACCGATCAAACAAATCAAAGCCCTGGCCTGCGCCCGTGGTTTGCGCCTGCTGCGTGAATCGGCGCTGGAGCTGGTGGAACAAGGTCGCACCACGCTGGAGGAGATCAATCGTGTCACTTTTATTGCGTGAGCGTTTTGTCGCCGTGCTCGGCGCCAGCGGTGTTGGCTTGGGTCAGCGGCGTGGCAGCGACACCCTGTGGCTGGGCAGCGTCGGTTACATCGACGAAGGCTTCCAGAGCTACGCGGTGGCGCTGGACACCCTCGATCGCCTGCTCGGTGAACACGCCCGTGCCGGTGCCGAATTGAGCGTGGTCATCTCCGGGCACTTCAGCCGTTTCTGCCTGGTGCCGTGGAGCGCGCAGATCAGCAGCCCGGAAGAACTGCGTGGCTTTGCTCAACTGTGTTTCGAAGACTTGTTTGGCGCGCCGACCCAGCCGTGGAGTCTGGTGCTGTCCGCCGAACCGGCCGGTTACGACCGCATCGCCAGCGCCTTGCCGCAGGACTTACTGGAACGCTTGCGCACGCTGGTCAGCGCTCGTGGATTGCGTCTGCGCTCGGTGCAGCCGTACCTGATGGCGGCGTTCAACCGCTTCGATAAAAGCCTTGATGCCGGCGACTTCTTGTTCGTCGTCGCCGAGCCGCAACGCAGTGTGTTGTTGCTGGCGAGGGAAGGGCGCTGGGCCGGCGTGCGTTCGGTGGGCGGCAGCGACAGCGATGCCGCGTTGAATGCCCTGATCGGTCGCGAACGCCAGCTGCAAGCCTCGACGAGCGAACGCGCGTTCAACGTTTATCTGCATGCACCGGCGCGCCTCGATGCGCATCCGGACGTGGCGGGTGTGCAACTGCGCACCCTTGAAGACGACGCGATGAACGTGCGTGACGGCTTGTACGTCATGTCCCGGGCGGTGGCCTGACATGCGCGCGCTCAATCTCGACTTTCAGCCGCGTCCGCGTTCCGGCCCGTTGGGCTGGAGCCTGCTTGGCGGCGGTGTGTTGTTGGCGGCGCTGTGCTTCGGCGTGCAACAGCACCTCGACGCGCACACCGAACAGCAACAAGGCCACCTGCAAACCACCCAGCGTCAGCTCACCGGCGACAGCGGCGCCAAGTCCACCTTGAGCCCGGCGGAAACCCGTGAGCAAGCGGCAAACCTCGCCGAAATGCGCAAGGTCTCGCAGCAACTGCGCCGGCCGTGGGAACGCCTGTTCGCCATGCTCGAAGCGATGCCGCGCGATGACGTCGCGCTGCTGACCCTGACCCCGGATGCGCGCAAAGGCCAGGTACGCATCAGCGCTGAAGCGCGGGATCTGCAAGCGATGCTCGACTTCCACAAACGTCTGGAAGCCAGCGACGAGCTGTCCGACGTGTCGCTACTGAGCCACGAAATCGTCGTCAAATCGCCGGAGCAACCGGTGCAATTCAACCTGTCGGCGACTTGGGAGATTGGCGATGCGAATCCCTAGACTGATCGTCCACGAATACCTGCAAGGCCTCGGCATTCCGGGCCTCGCCGGGCTGGCATTGCTGCTGGTCGCCACCGCTTGGGCACTCGGTGGCTTGCTGCCGGGTTGGCAATCATTGCAGCACCTGAGCCTGCAGACTCGGGAAGCGAGCGCGTATCTGGCCAAGGTTGAAGACGGCAGCATCGCGCCGCCGGTGGTGCCGCAGCGTCAGCTTGACGACTTCCGCAACAAACTGCCGGCGCAACCGCAAGCCACCGTCGCCATCGACCGCATCTACGCCCTCGCAGCGCAAGAACACATCACCCTGGCGCGCGGCGAATACGCCCTCGGCGTCGACCCGAAAACCCATCTGGCGCGCTATCAGATCCTCCTGCCAGTGCGCGGCAGCTACCCGCAACTGCGGCGCTTTCTGCACGCCTTGCTCGGCCAGTTGCCGGCGGTGGTGGTGGAAGACCTCGAGTTGCAACGCAAGAAGATTGGCGACACCGACCTCAACGGCCGGATCCGTATGACCCTTTACCTGTCGAGGTCGTGATGAATACCAAGCGCGTGACAGGTTGGTTGGCGTTCTTCGGCGTAGCTGCTGCGCTGGCGTGGTTGCCGGAATATTTCTCGCCAAGCGAAGACGCCGATTCCAACGAAGTCGCCGTCGCCACGCCGGGGAAACCCCGGGGCGCGCTGCCGGCCAGTACCGCCAAGGCCAAGGATGCGTCGATCAAGGACCTGAGCCCGGCCGGTGACTTGTTCGCGGCCAAATTCTGGAAGGCCGCGCCGACTCTGGCCACGGTCACCGAAATGGCCATCAATCCAGCAACTGTGGTGCAAGCCCCGAGCCTGCCACCGGTGCCGTTTCAGTTCGTCGGCAGGCTGCATGACCGCAGCGACCTGCAAGTGTTTTTGCAGAACGGCGAAAAGATCTACGTCGTGCGCAACGGGGATGTGATCGACGACACCTGGAAGATCACCGGCATTTCCGATGTGGAATTGAGTCTGGTCTACCTGCCTTTGCATTTGTCGCAGACCCTGTCTGTGGGGAGTACGCAATGAACCGTTCCCGTTTGCTGATGAGCCTGGGCCTGTGTGCCGGGCTGGCCGCGTGCAGTTCCGCACAAGTGGCCAACAAGGAAGCCGCCGACCTGATTGAACAGGGTCAGTACGAGGCGGGGCTGGCCCGAATCGAAGAAGGCCTGCGCGAAAACCCACGGGACACCGAACTGCACTTGCTGCTCAACAGCGGTCGGGCCAAGGCGATCACGGCGTTGCTGACCACCGGCGACACTGACCGTTCGCGCCGCGACTTCGCTTCGGCGCGCGTGGCCTACAACCGCGTGCTGACCATCGAGCCGAACAACCGCCGCGCTCAGGATGCTCTGAAGCAGATGGATTACCTGCGCAGCATGGACGAAAAACTGGAACTGGCCCGTGGCGACCTGCGTCGCGGCGACATCTACGGCGCTGATCGTCAGGTCAAACAGATCCTCGAACTCGACCCCAACAATGAGGGCGCGCTGGAGCTGCAAGGCAACATTCGTCTGGTGCAGAGCCGCAATGTCATTGCCTACCCGCAACTGCGCACCAAGCTCGATCGGCCGGTGACCCTGGAGTTTCGCGACGCCAACCTGAAGACCATTTTCGAAGTGCTGTCGCAGGTCGCCGGGCTCAATTTCATCTTCGACAAAGACCTGCGCCCGGACATGAAAGCGACGATTTTCGTGCGTGACGTGCGCATTGAAGACGCCGTGACCCTGCTGCTGCAACAGAACCAGTTGCACCAGAAAGTGGTGAACGAAAACACCTTGCTGATCTACCCGGACTCACCGCAGAAAGTGAAGGATTACCAGGAACTGGTGATGCGCACCTTCTACCTGACCAGCATTGACGCCAACACCGCGCTGAACATGGTCAAAACCATGCTCAAGACCCGCGACGTGTTCGTCGACGAACGCCTCAACACCCTGACCATGCGCGACACCGAAGACGCCGTGCGCATGGCCGAGAAACTGCTGCAGTCGCAAGACCAGTCGAACCCGGAAGTGGTGCTCGAAGTGGAAGTGATGGAAGTCGCCACCCAGCGCATTCTCGACCTCGGCCTGCAATGGCCGAACACCTTCGGCGTGGTCAACAGCGACGGTTCGGCGGTGACCCTGCTTGATCAACTGAAAGGCATCAACTCCAGCCGGATTTCGATTTCGCCATCGCCGCAAGCCAAGATCAACGCTCAGGACAATGACATCAACACCCTCGCCAGCCCGGTGATTCGTGTCAGCAACCGTGAGCAGGCGCGTATCCACATCGGTCAGCGTGTGCCGATCATCAGCGCGACTTCGGTGCCGTCGACGCAAGGCCCGGTGATCACTGAAAGCGTCACTTACCTCGACGTCGGTCTGAAGCTCGAAGTGCAACCGACCGTGCACCTGAACAACGAAGTGGCGATCAAGATCGCCCTGGAAGTCAGTAATGCGACGCCGCTGGAGCCGACCCGTCAGGGCACGATTCCGGTGCAGGTCGACACCCGCAACGCGCAAACCTCGCTGCGCCTGCATGACGGCGAAACGCAGATCCTCGCCGGCCTGATGCGCAATGATCACGGCGCCACCGGCAACAAGATTCCGGGCCTCGGCGATATCCCAGGGATTGGCCGGCTGTTCGGTAGCAACAAGGACACCGTCGGCAAATCCGAACTGGTGCTGTCGATCACCCCACGGATCGTGCGCAACCTGCCGTATCAGAGCCCGTCGGACATGGAGTTCTCCACCGGCACTGAGACCAGCATGCACATTCAGGCCCCGGATCGTTCGCAGAGTTACGTGATGCCGTCGCCTGCCGCGCAGCCGCGTGCAGTTGGTGAGTCGGCCGTGGCCACCACCCGTGTCACCGTCGAGAAGCCTTGATCATGAACGCCTCCCAGCGCGGTTTCAGCCTGATCGAAGTCGTGGTGACGCTGGCCCTGATCGGCCTGTTGGCGAGCATGGCCGCGCCACTGACCGAGACTCTGGTGCGGCGTGGCAAGGAGCAGGAATTGCGCAACGCGCTGTACCAGATTCGCGATGGCATCGACGCCTATAAACGCGCGTTCGATGCCGGCTACATCGAGAAGTCGCTGAACAGCAGCGGCTACCCGCCGAACCTGCAAGTACTGGTCGAAGGCGTGCGCGATGTGCGCAGTGCCAAAGGCGCCAAGTTCTATTTTCTACGCCGCATCCCGCGCGATCCGCTGGTGCCGGCCAAACGTGATGACGAAGGGGGTTGGGGCGTGCGCGCCTACAACAGTTCGGCTCAGAACCCGCGCGATGGCGAGGACGTGTTCGACGTCTATTCCCACGCCCGGGGCAAGGGCCTCAACGGCATCGCCTACCGCGAGTGGTGAACCTCATGCGCCGGGAAAAAGGTTTTACCTTGCTGGAGCTGATGGTGGTGATGGCGATCATCGCCACGCTGATGACCATCGCGCTGCCGCGCTACTTCAACAGCCTTGATGCGTCGAAGGAAACCACCCTGCGCCAGAGCCTGTCGGCGATGCGCGAGGCGCTGGATCACTTCTACGGCGACACCGGACGGTATCCGGATTCCATCGAGCAACTGATCGAACAACGTTACCTGCGCAACGCACCACTCGACCCGATCACCGAACGCAAAGACCAGTGGGTGCTGATCGCGCCACCGGACGGCGTTGCCGGCGGCGTGGCCGATATCAAAAGCGGTGCTACCGGGAGGGCGCGTGATGGCAGCCAGTATTCCGAGTGGTAACCGCGCGCAGCAGGGTGGTTTCACCTACCTCGGCGTGCTGTTCCTCATCGTAGTGATGGGCATGGGCCTGGCCAGTGCCGGCGAACTGTGGTCGACCGCCTCGCGCCGCGACCGTGAACGCCAGTTGCTCTGGGTCGGCACTCAGTACGCCCAGGCGCTGCGCAGCTATTACCGCAGTTCGCCAGGGTTGGCGCAGTACCCGAAAGAACTGGTGGATCTGCTTGAAGATCAGCGTTTTCCCGAGGCCAGGCATCACCTGCGTCAGCTCTATCCGGATCCGATCGGTCAGGGCGAATGGGCGCTGCAACGTGGTTTCGATGGACGCATCACCGGTCTCAACAGCCCTTCGACCGAGCTGCCTTTGAAGCAATCGGGCTTCCCGACGCAGTGGTCGGATTTCGACGGCATGCAGCGTTATTCGGACTGGCAGTTCGTCGCCGAAAAAGCCTTCCTCGACGGCACCAATGGCCCGGCGAAAGGCCAGTCGAATTTGCCACAGGCGCTGCAGCCATGACTCGGCAATGGTGGTGCGCGTTGGTCCTCACCGTGGTGGCGGGCTGCGCCCAGGCCGGTGAAGAAGACGAAATGATGGGTTTCATCGTCGATGACACGATCTCGCACATCGGCCACGACTTTTACTACTCGTTCAGTGAACGCCTGCGCGACACCAGCCGGATGGATTTCAACCTGGTGGTGCGCGAGCGGCCCGACGCGCGCTGGGGCAGCCTGGTGACCGTGGAATATCAGCAACGCCTGGTTTATCGGCGCTTCCTGCCGCCGAACACCGTGGAACTGAAGGACGAGGCCTACGCGGCCGCCGACTGGGTTCGACGCCAGGTTGTCCAGCGCAAGCTGGAGGCTCTGTTGCAGGACACCACCGACCTTGAGAAGGACGAACTATGAACAGCACAACGTTCTCACGGCGCAGCGGATTCTGGATCTCGGGGTTGTTGATCGGGCTCGCCAGCGCCGCTGCCGTCCAGGCCACCGAACTGGTCTACACACCGGTCAATCCGTCGTTCGGCGGCAACCCGCTCAACGGCACCTGGTTGCTCAACAACGCCCAGGCGCAAAACGATCACGACGACCCGGACCTGAAAAGCCGTTCGAGCGTGGCGGGCACCTCGGCGCTGGAGCGTTTCACCAGTCAATTGCAATCGCGGCTGCTAGGGCAGTTGCTGGACAACATCTCCACTGGCAACACGGGGAGCCTGTCCACCGACTCTTTTATCGTCAACGTCATCGACGACTCCGGGGCACTGAGCATTGAAGTGACCGATCGAGCGACCGGTGAGGTTTCGGAAATTCAGGTGAACGGCCTCAACCCGTGACGGGCTGACGGTTCCGGGGAGAACGGACATGAAAAAGATCATCGCGTTAGGGCTGCTGTTGGCGACATTACAAGGGTGCAGTCTGCGGGAGCCGATGTCGGCCGAGCAGGACACCGAAACCCCGACCCTGACTCCAAGGGCTTCGACTTATTACGACTTGCTGAAGATGCCGCGACCCAAGGGGCGGTTGATGGCGGTGGTGTACGGCTTCCGTGACCAGACCGGGCAGTACAAGCCGACGCCGGCGAGTTCGTTTTCCACCAGTGTGACTCAGGGGGCGGCGTCGATGTTGATGGACGCGATGCAGGCCAGTGGCTGGTTTGTCGTGCTGGAGCGGGAAGGGCTGCAGAACCTGTTGACTGAACGCAAGATTATTCGCGCGTCGCAGAAGAAGCCGAATACGCCGGTGAATATTCAGGGTGAGCTGCCGCCGTTGCAGGCGGCGAACATGATGCTCGAGGGCGGGATCATCGCTTATGACACCAATGTGCGTAGCGGTGGGGAAGGGGCGCGGTATCTGGGGATTGATTTGCAGCGTGAGTATCGGGTGGATCAGGTGACTGTGAATTTGCGGGCGGTGGATGTTCGCAGTGGGCAGGTGTTGGCGAATGTGATGACCAGCAAGACGATTTATTCGGTGGCGCGCAGTGCGGGGATTTTCAAGTTTATCGAGTTCAAGAAGTTGCTTGAGGCTGAGGTTGGGTATACGACGAATGAGCCGGCGCAGCTTTGTGTGTTGTCGGCGATTGAGGCGGCGGTGGGGCATATGGTGGCGCAGGGGATTGAGCGGCGGTTGTGGCAGGTGGCGGGGGACGCTTCTGTGCCTGGGCAGGATGATGTGTTGAATCGGTATTTGAGCCAGAACAAGATTGATCCGGAGGCGGAGTGAACGTGGCGGCCTTCGGGCCGACCAGGTTCTGGCTGGGCGGTGAGTTCTGGTTGACCGGGTACATATCCGTTTCTGCGGTAACGGCTGCTTAGGGTTCCGCCCTTACGGCGGGTCACTTTTTCCAGACGCCGAAAAAGTAACCAAAAAGGCTTGCTCCTACGTGCGGCCCGCTCGCTAAAGCTCGGGGTTCCTTCGCTCCGGGATCGATCCGGGCGCAGCGTCTCCGGTTTGCTTCGCTGCACCTACTCCCGCTGTGTTTGGCTGCGCCAAACGGTCGCTGCGCTCCCACGCCCGGATCATTCCCTCCACTCAGCCTTCCGACGTCGCCCGTGGATCAAGATCAAGAGCAGGCGAGCTGGCACTCGGCCTATTGAGTGGTGAAGAGCGGGGCGTGGTCGGCTTTGGGTTTGTGGTGCTCTTGCCCCTCACCCCAGCCCTCTCCCGAGGGAGAGGGAGCCGATTTTTGGGCCTTTCAAAATCTGAGTTCAACTCGGTATCGCACGTCGGTGTACCTCTGCCAAACACCTCGGTCAGTCCCCTCTCCCTCCGGGAGAGGGCTAGGGTGAGGGGCTCTTGCTTCAACGCTTCAAAACCTGAATTCAGCTCGGTATTTCACGTCGGCGTACCTCTACCAAACACCACGGTCAGTCCCCTCTCCCTCCGGGAGAGGGCTAGGGTGAGGGGCTCTTGCTTCAACGCTTCAAAATCAGAGTTCAGCTCGGTATTTCACGTCGGCGTACACGTTCCAAACACCACGGTCAGTCCCCTCTCCCTCTGGGAGAGGGCTAGGGTGAGGGGCTCTTGCTTCAACGCTTAAAAATCTGAGTTCGACTCGGTATTTCACGTCGGCGTACTTCTGCCAAACACCTCGGTCAGTCCCCTCTCCCTCTGGGAGAGGGCTAGGGTGAGGGGTTCTTGCTTCAACGCTTAAAAATCTGAGTTCGGCTCGGTATTTCACGTCGGCGTACCTCTACCAAACACCTCGGTCAGTTCCCTCTCCCTCCGGGAGAGGGCTAGGGTGAGGGCAGCGATCTGAAGTGTGTTTAAAGAAGTGTCTAAATCGGCGGAACCTTCTCACAAGGTTTTCAGGTTGTCCGTCGGCAACTTTCCGCATCGCAGGACAACATCCTCAGATTCATCAACAGATTTTCCGCGCTGTCTACTGTCAAGGTTGACAGTAGACAGCGTAAAAAGCCGTGCCTACCTTGATCCAGCCAGATTCGGTATCTGGTCACAGGACATGACGATCAAGGAGATGAACATGGTGACTGAATTTGTTTTTCCGAGCGAAGAAAGCCCTTCCTCAGGTTCCCTGCGCGCGAACATCAATGGTGTGGCATTCGTGTCGGATGGTTTGAATTTCGCCTATGACTATCACGTTCCTATGCGACGAATGTATCTGACGTTGGCCGCTGTTCAGGAAGCGCGAAACTCCCAAGGTAAAACAGTGGTGAAAATCATTGAAGTTGTATTCAGTGCCGAGATAGAAAACGGTCGCAGTGATATCGTTAATGGGCACGTGGCCGCAGCCTATTCCACAATGGAGAAGGTAGACGGGAAATCCTCAACCCGGATCTTCAACGCCGATGAAGGCTCGTTCGATATAACCTTTGATCGCGAGAAGAATATCTACAAAGGCAAGTTTCACTTCCAGTCAAAAGATGCTGTACATCCCGGTGTTCTGATCAGCGACGGTGAGTTCGATATCACGGGCCGAGACAGCTTTACCATCTAGCTGGAAAGCAGATTTCCCAGCACGCGTCGGCATAATCAGTACCTATTTCGCGTGCGCGTCCAACGTGTTCGCAAAACGTTTGGGGTCTCGTTCGTTGCCTGATGGATAGCCTGGTAGTTTGGGAATGGAGAGGCGGCCGGTTTTGGCGTTTTTCGAGACTTGAATTCAACTCGGTAGCGCATGTCGACGTATCTCTTTCAACCTCCTCGGTCAGCCTCTCTCCCTACGGGCGGTCCGACGTTTCGGGAGGGCTAGGGTGAGGGCAGCGATCTGAAGTGTGTTTAAAGAAGTGTCTGAATCGACGGAACCTTCCCACAAGGTTTTCAGGTTGTCCGTCGGACGTCCGGTCTCTAGCCTGTGTTCGCCGCTGCCAATTCAGCGATCGGGCATGGAAACCCGAAGACACGAGAGAGCAGATACGCCTTTCATAACGTATGCTTGCGCACTTTCATTGTGTGCACTCTGTTATGGCGGTTGTGCGCGGGAGACATTCGTGTCTGCCGGGTTGCTCTCTCCCGGATTTCCAGCCTGCGTACAGCTGCCACCCATTTTTCCTGGAAGTCGAATGGGGCCAACTGCAACTATCAAACAAAGTTGATCCGGATGCCGAGTGAACATGGCGGCCTTCGGGCCGACCAGGTTCTTGCCGATGTACTCGGTTCCCACTGTAGGAGCTAGGCCTGCTGGCGATCGCGGCCTAAGACCCGACCAATCTCTGGCAGATGTACCTAGTCAAATTGTGGGAGCGAGCTTGCTCGCGAAGGCGTCGGCTCAGGCAATGATTTTCTGGCTGACCGAGTACATATCCATTCCTGCGGTAACGGCCACTTAGGGTTCCGCCCTGACGGCGGGTCACCTTTTCCAAACGCCGAAAAGGTAACCTAAAAGGCTTGCTCCTGCGTGCGGCCCGCTCGCTAAAGCTCGGGGTTCCTTCGCTCCGGGATCGATCCGGGCGCAGCGTCTCCGGTTTGCTTCGCTGCACCTACTCCCGCTGTGTTTGGCTTCGCCAAACGGTCGCTGCGCTCCCACGCCCGGATCAATCCCTCCACTCAGCCTTCCGACGTCGCCCGTGGATCAAGATCAAAAGCAGGCGAGCTGACACTCGGCCTATTGAGTGGTGAAGAGCGTGGGTGTTCGGCTTTTGATTTGCGTTGTTGCTGCCCCTCATCGGAACGCCGCCCGCCCAGCCCTCTCCCGAGGGAGAGGGAGCCGATTTTCGGGCTTTTCAAAACCTGAGTTCGGCGCGGTATTTCACGTCGGCGTACCTCTGCCAAACACCTCGGTCAGTTCCCTCTCCCTACGGGCGGTCCGACGTTTCGGGAGGGCTAGGGTGAGGGCTGCGATCTGAAGTGTGTTTAAAGAAGTGTCTGAATCGGCGGAACCTTCCCACAATGTTTTCATGTTGTCCGTCGGACGTCCGGTCTCTAGCCTGTGTTCGTCGCTGCCAATTCAGCGACCGGGCGTGGAAACCCGAGTAACTACAGAGCGCACAAGCGCCATTCATAACGTATCCTTGCGCACCTTCACTGTGTGCACTTTGTTATGGCGGCTGTGCGTGGGAGACCTTGTGTCTGCCGGGTTGCCTCTGTCCCGGGTTTCCAACCTGCGTACAGCTGCCACCTATTCGCTTGGAAACCGAATGGGGGCCAGCTATAACCGTCATACAGGGTAAATAATCATGAAAAAACCAACACCCAATCCCCCAGAATCAGACACCGACAGCACATCCCCCTACGCCTCAGTCGACAGCAAAAAACTCCACGAAGCCGCCGACCGCGCCCTCGATTTCTACCTCAACCCCACCGCCCACATCATGTCCTGCGCCAACGAGCCGGAACCCATGTACCTCGCCAACCCCAGGTACAACACCGAATCCCTGCTGGCCAACGCCAGCGAAACCCTCGGCTCGGCCAGCGAGATGCTCATCAACTTCGCCGCCTCCCTGGAAACCTCACACCGCAAGACTGCACTGGGTATCGCACAAGTCGTCATGCTGGGCGAACTGGCGGTGAATCAAGCGCTGGATCACGTCGAGTTGAAGGATGGCTAATTCCCCCGAAGATCCAAAACGATAAGGAAGTGGAAAAGCGCCGTCCGACCTTGGAAGCGTTGGCCGATGTGGATGCTGATCGCGTCATCGATGATCAAACAGTGCGGGACTGGGCTGACTCTTTGATTCGCTCGGAATCAACATCAAAGAGTTCCCCATAGCTCAGGAAAAATAGAAAACAAAAAACGCGACCCTCGAAAAGGTCGCGTCTTTTTTCGTTTGCAAATAATTACGTTTGATCTGCGTTATGGATATTCCTGACGCGCATGCAAAACGCTCAGAATATTTATCCGATCCACCACCTGATAAATGATCAGGTAATTGGGGTGTACGACCATCTCGCGAGTACCGGGTGCTCGACCCATTCGATAGACGTGTGGATGTTGAGCAAGGGTAACCGTAGCGCCTTCGATAGCTTGGGAAAGTCTGTCAGCCGCTACTAAGTTCCTGTCACTGATGTAATCAAGGATTTTCAGGAGTTCAGCCCGAGCTTCGGGCTGCCACTCAACCTGCATCGTATTTTTTACGCTTTGCTTCCATCAGGGCACGCATCTCAGCCATAACCTGATCATTTGGAATGCTCGGTCTTGTATCACTCATCGAAGCCTGCACTTTGGCGATTAACCAACGGTCATAGCTGGCGGCCTGCTCTTCGGGGTCAAGATCTGAAACAACTGGGCACAGTGGGTCGATTAAAGACGGGTCGATCATGGCACCTCCGGGTTTAATGCCTCGAAGTCTATTCGGTAAAGCATTTGCTGTCGTCGCTGGCTGGATGAATAGCACGTTGGTCAAGCTCCATGAGGATCAATTTGTCCCAAAGAATCCTAGACGCCCTGCTTCCGACGGCCAACCGCCAGAAGTGGTAGGAAAACACCACGAATTTGGTAAAAGCTTTCTTTTTTCTGTAGGACTCGGCTGGTCTGGCAAGACTCGCAGGTGGCTACGTCAGACCACAAAAAAAACCGCGACCCCCCTCACCAGAGAATCGCGGTCCATCAACACCCAACCTCTACTGCTGCAACACCGTCGCCTGGTTAGCCGACCCAAACTGCTGAATATTCGCCGTCTGCGTAACCCCACTCTGATCCACATTGGCAATGTTCCCCGTGCCGCCCTGGGTCACATACGCCACGTTCATCGTGTCCGCCTGTTTCACCGTGATCATGTTGTCACTGCCATACAGCTGCGCGGTATACGCCTGGTTCCCCGACCCGGACTGATCAAACTCAGCACTGTTCCCCGTGCCATTCGACGAACCCTGCACCAGGTTGCCAGTGCCGCGCTGATCGGAAATCAAAATGTTGTCGCTACCATTCTGATCAAAATACAGCTCGTTATACGACTCAGCCTGACTGACCGTGGTCTTGTTGCCAGTCCCGGTTTGATGCGTGGTCATGACTTGCCCAACGCCATCCTGAGTGAAGCTGGCGATGTTGCCATTGCCCGCCTGAGTAACTGTCGCGCGTTGGCCGCTGCCGAACTGGCCGCCGGATTGCGGGCCTTTCCAGTTGCTGGCGTAGACCTTGTTGTCGTTGCCCACGGAGGTGGCGCTGAGCACGTGGCTGTCGCCGTTCTGGTAGGTGAAGTGCACGTTGCCGTTACCGACCTGATACAACGCCAGTGTCGAGTTGACCGATTCGAATTGGTCGGCGTAGATGGCGTTTGTATTCCCGACCTGGGTGACGGCGGCGGTGTTGTTTTCGCCGAAGCTTTGGTCGACCACGGTTTCGTTGCTGTCGCCGTACTGGTTGACGGTGGCTTGGCTGGCCAGTTGCGCGTCCTGCCAGATTTCAGTGCCGTTGAGGTTACCGAACTGGTTGATGGTGATGTTGCCACCAGTGCCGTTGCGCTGGTCGCCGTAGGCGTAGTTGCCTTCGCCGGCCTGGTTGATGCCGATCTGGCCGCCGTTGTGCAGCACTTGTTCGGCGGTGCCGTAGTTGGCGGTGCCGTATTGGGTAATCACCGAACTGTTGCCGGTGCCTTCATAGAGTTGTTCGATGTTGGCTTCGTTGCTGTCGCCGAACTGGAAGGTTTTGCCTTCGCTGCCGTTCTGCGAATCCTGATAGATGAACGAGAAGTTGCCGGTGCCTTGCTGCTGTTGCAGCGCGTTGTTCGGTGAGCCGAAGCCCAGCGACTGGCTGGCGTGGGCGGTGTTGAAGGCGCCGACTTGTTGCTGGGTGATGGTGGCGTTGTTTTCGTAAAGTTGTTCCGCGTAAGCCGCGTTGTAATCGCCGACTGCGTCTTGGGTGATCACGCTGGTGGCGTGATCTTGCACGGCGGCGGCGTCGTTGCCTTGGCCCAGCTGGGTTTGGGTGGCGGTGCTGAACGGGGCCTGGGTCTGTTTCACGTCGGCGATGTTGGCGGTACCGACCTGGCTTTGGTTGGACAGGCTGTCGTCGGCCATCGCCTGGGCACTGATCATGACCAGGATGGCGGCGGTGAGGGGCGTCAGTTTGAACATGATGAACTCTCCGATGATTGGCAGTGCTTAGCGATATTGCTTGACCGAAACGCTCATGCCGTTGCCCGACTGGGTCACGGCGCTTTGCAGCCCCGCGCCGGCCTGCTCGATGCTGGCGTCGTTGTTGTTGCCGTTTTGCGAAATCTGCGCGCGGTTATGGCTGCCGTTTTGGGTAATGGAGGCGGCGTTGCCGGAACCGTTCTGGTTGATCAGCGCCATCAGGTCGCTGCCCTGTTGCAGGATGTACGCTTCCTGATTGCTGCCCGACTGCACGATCTGCCCGAGCAGCGACTGACCGTTCTGTTGCAGCAGGGCGACGTTGGCCTGGCCGAGCTGGTCGATCAGGGCTTGCTGACCCACCGGTGGGGGCAGTTCGCCGAGGTCGCTGCTGGTCGGGGCCAGGTCGTCGTTGTCCATCAGGTCGTCGGCACGCACACCTGCATTGCTGCACAGCAGAAGCAGACAAAGCAGGGCGGCGGTCGGCGTGTTCATGGCGAAAATCCTGTGTGGCGTTATCCGGTTGTGAACCGTGCCCCAGCCACCCGCAAGTGGCTGGGGCGCAGGCCTACAGCGTGGTCACCGAGACCGTGCGCACGGTGCCTTGGGACGAGCGGATCGTCGCGGTCGGGTTGGCCGATGGCACCACCAGCGTGTTGTTCAGCGTCAGCCGCCAGCGTCCGGTCAACGGCACCGTGGTGGTGCCAAGGGTGACCAGCCCGGAAGGGGTGGTGACCTGCACGGTGATGGTGTTGCCGGTGGTCACTGACGAGGTGCCGGTGAAGTCCCAGTTGAAGCGTCCGCCGGAGCGAGCCTGCACCGTCGATGCGGTCACGGCGAAGGTTTCCGCCGCTGGCCGTGGCGACACTTGCACCGTGACTGTGGCCGGCGTCGACAGGGCACCGAAGTTGTCCCGAGCGATGTAGGTGAAGGTCGTGGTGAACGCCGTGGTGACGGTGGCGGGCGGGGTGTAGGTGATCACCGTGCCGTCAGTGCTGACCGTGCCCCGGCCAGCGGCGGGTTGGGTCAGGCTGTTGACGGCCAGCGGCACGTTGCCTTCCGGATCGGTGTCGTTGGCCAGCACGTTGATCGGGATCGCTACGCCCAGAGTGGCGACGCTGTCGGCGACGGCGGTCGGTGCCTGGTTCGGTGCGACGGTGATGGTTACGGTGGCCGGGTTGGCCGAGGCCAGGCCTTTGGCGTCCTGCGCTTTGTAGGTGAAGGTGGTGGTCAGTGGCGCGTTGACCACCGCTGGCGGGGTGTAGACCACTGAAGTGGTGCCGTTGAGCGCGACGGTGCCTTGACCAGCGGCCGGTTGAGTCAACGCGGTGATGCCCAGCGGATTGTCACCATCAGGATCGCTGTCGTTGGTCAACAGAGTGAGGGTGATCGGCACGCCGAAGCTGGTGCTGCCGCTGTCGGCGTTGGTGATTGGCGCCTGGTTTTCACCCGTGTCCGGCGCGTTGCCGACCACCACGACCGCTTCGGTGTCTCCACCGCCAGCGGCAGATTTCACCGTCACGGTAGCGGGTGGCTGAGTCAGGTCGGCGACGGTGATGCGCTGCAGGGTGCCGGTTTTTGACAGGCGTCCGTAGCCTTGGGCAACCATGTCGGGGATCGCCACTTCATCGCTTGAGGTGGCCTCGATCAGCAGGCTGTGGTTGGCCCAGTTGTAGCGCGCGGTCTGCACTTTCACCACGTCGGTGAGCTTGGCCGACACGGCCGTCGGACGCGTGGTGCCGGCGGGGTTGGTGGCGGTCACGACGACTACCGGAGGTACCGCGCCAGTGCCCAAGCGGTGGCCGAAGAACAGACCATTGTTGTCACCCAACAGGTTGGTCTGGCACGGCGTTGGCGGTGGGCCGGGCAGCAGCGCCACGGTTTCGCGGAAGCACAGGGTCGAGCTGTTACTGGCCTTGGCAAACACTTCGGCACGCACGCCAGCGGCGGTGCGGCGATAGGTGGCGCGGTCGATTTCCACCTGGGTCTGCTGACGGCTGTCGAGCACTTTGCCGGACAGGCTGAACACGCTTGACTGGATCGTCCCGGCAGGCCCGGTGATGCGCAGGAAGTTGGTGTTGAACGGGCTGCCGGTCACCGCTTCGTTGAGGTTCGGGTCGCCGACGAAAGTTTCCGTGGCGCCGGTGTCGGGGTTCACTTCGGTGTACGGGCCGTTGACGCTGCGCAGGAACGGTCCGATGGCGCCATTGACGGCACCGGTGAAATTGCCCGGTGCGCCGATGCCGATGTCGCGGGTGATGTTGATTGCGCGGCGCCCGGGTGCGGTGACATTGACCGTCTCGACGCCGTACGGGTGAGTGATGGTATAGGTGCCGGCAACGGGTACGTTCACCCGGATGCGAATCCGCGCGAAGCTTTGCTGATCACCATCGGCCGGATTTTCCGAGGCGAATGCCGCTTCGATCCCGGCGACATAAGCGTCCACACCATAACCGGCAGCGTTGTCGGCAATTGCGGTTTCGGCCAGGAACCAGAAGGCTTCCGGCGGCCAGTTGTCTGGGAAAATCATCGGCTGGGCGTCGTCGTAGATACCCGGCTCAGCGAGCAGAATGCACATGTAGGCCGGCGGCGTGGTCGCGGCAACGCGCGAACTGGCAGCACGCGACTGGCACAGTTCCATCGACAGCAGATTGTTGTCCTGATACCACATCGGGAATTTCCCGGTGGCGAAGGTGTAAGGGCCGGGGTCGACGGCGGCGAGTTGCGCATAGGCACTGCCGGTCAGCGAGAGAGCGAGCCCGAGCGCGTTGAGCGCAAAGCGTGGCCACTTGTTCATGATGCCTCCTGATGCGGATCTGGGCATGTGAGCGTTCATTGCACGATGACCACTTCTTCGGTATCGCTGCCGCCGTTGGACGACGTCACCCGAACCTTGGCCGGTGGGATTGGCGAGATCCCGGTGGCGAGGGTTTTCACTGCGCCGTCGCCGCCCAGCGCACCGATGGCGGCGCCGCTGCCGGAGGTGGCGGTGAGTACGGGTGGCGAAGTTTCGTCACTGGTCGAGGCGACCACGGTGAGTTGTCCGGAGCTCAGGCTGTATTGCGCGCTCTGGATCACTACCAGATCGGTCAGGGCCATGGGCAGGGTGGTCGGCGTGCTGCTGGCGATGGCCAGATGGTTGTCGGCAGTCACCTGCAAGGTGGTTGGCAGGGTCGGGTTGACCGAGGACTGCGCGTACCAACTGCCGGTGCTGTTGGCTTCGGTCATGTTCAGCACCGGGGTGCTGCTGGTCACGGCGACAGTGCCCGGCGCGGGTGGCGCGAGAACGAACACATCTTGTTGGGCGACCGGCGCGCTGGTTCCCGCTTTGCGCGAGTAAGTGCTGCGCTGGGTGATCATTGGCGTAGGCCGGACCACCGTCGACAACTTGCCGGAGACGGCGAACACGTTCGTCCGCAGATCGAGGCCGTTAGGGCCTTCGATGCGTACGTAGTTAGTGTTGAACGGGCTGCCGGTGACTGCCTCGTTGAGGTTCGGGTCGCCGACGAATTGTTCGGCGGCACCGGTCAGCGGATTGGTCTCGGTGTACGGGCCGTTGACGCTGCGCAGGAACGGCCCGATGTCGCCCTTGAGTGCGCCGTCATAGGTTTTCGGCGTGCCGATACCAATGTCGCGAGTCATGTTGATTGCGCGCCGCCCGGGGGTGTCGATGTTGAACACATCGACGCCATACGGGTGGGTGATGACGTAGGTGCCGGCGGTCGGCACGTCGACGCGAATGCGGATCCGGGCGAAGCTGACTTGATCGCCCTCGACCGGCTCTTCAGCGGCGAATGCGGCTTCGATGGCGCTGACGTAGCCCAGATCAATCCCCCGTGCGGCGTCGACGAGGGCCGTTTCGCCGGTGAACCAGAACGCTTCATCGGGAAAGTTTGTCGGGAAGACAATTGGTTGCGCGTCATCGAACACGCCGGGGGTCGGCAGCAGCGAGCACATGTACGACGGCGCGCCGGGGGCGCTGGGTACTCGGGAGCTGAGCGCTTTGGACAGGCACAGGTCCAGGGTGCGACCGTGTGAGTCCTGATACCAACTGGCGAAACCACCGGTGGCCGGCGCGTACGGGCCCGGATCAACAGCAAACAAAGCGGCCTGGGCAATGCCTTGGGCCAATGCGCTCACGACCAGGACAGTCGCGGTTTTGGACAGTAAAGGGTGCATGAGTTAATCCCTCTATCAAAGTACCTGCCCCTTGGGGATGGGTCAGTTGCACAGGGCCTGTACACCTTCCATGCCAAGGTGCGGTGGATGGGCGTGAGAGGGCCGGATTAGAGGGGTTTGCAGGTGTGAGGTTGGGGTTTTTGGCCAGCGGGGAAAGGGCGTCATTCCCCAGGATTGGGGACGGTGGGGATGACATTGAACGTCTGTCAGATGAAGAACCTGTGGGAGCGAGCCTGCTCGCGAAAGCGGACTTTCTGTGACGAAAATGTCGACTGACCTGCCGCCTTCGCGAGCAAGCTCGCTCCCACAAGTTTCTTCGGTGAACACAAAACAGGTGAGCGAAACAAGCCACTGTGGGAGCGAGCCTGCTCGCGAAAGCGGACTTCCTGTGAAGAAATGTCGACTGACCTACCGCCTTCGCGAGCAAGCTCGCTCCTACAGGGATTTGTGGTGGTTTGGGCGGTCTTATCGGGTCGATATCCCCGCAACCGGGCAAACCCCCACCCGTGGGCTATAACCCTATAGGGATGTATCGGGAAGTCGCCGCCATGAACATGCAGTCGAAATCGCTACCGGTCGAGGAGGGCAATCTGCGCTTGAGCTCGCGCAAGCAGTCGTTCAACCTGCTGCGCTGGTTTTCGCTGATCAGCATGGCGGTGATTGGTACCGTGGCCATCGCGCTTGGCGCGGTGTCGACGCGTTTTGTCATTGATGAAAGCGTGCAGCGCGATGCCTTGCTCACCGCGCAGTTCATTCAGGCGATCGCCTCGGCCGAGGTGCGCCATGTGTCGATTCCCAATGTGCGGACCATGGGCGAATTGCTCGATCCACGTCAGGACACGCATTTTCCCGACGTCAGTCCGCAAGCCCGGGCTGATGCTCGGGGTGAATTTCTCGATCACATCGAACACTTGCCGGACGTGATCCTCGCCAACATTTATGCGCCCGACCGCCAAGTAATCTGGTCGACCAACCCGGTGCTGATCGGTACCAGCATTCATGCCGATGAAGACCTCGATCGTGCCTTCAACGAAAAGATTCCGGTATCCGCCAGCTACCACGACGTCGACAAGGCCCGTGAAGAGCAGAAGTTCATCACGCCGCCGGACTACATCTTCATCGAGAACTACATTCCGCTGTTCGACGCCGAGGGCAAGAACGTCACGGCGATGGTCGAGATCTACAAGGAACCCAAGGATCTGATCGCCCGCATGGAGCGCGGATTGGTTCTGATCTGGCTGGCCACTGCACTGGGCGGCGGGCTGATTTATCTGGGCCTGTACTGGATCGTCAGGCGCGCGGCGATTCTGCTCGCCGCCCAGCAAAAACAACTTATCGCCAACGAAACCTTTGTCGCGCTGGGTGAGATGTCCTCGGCGGTGGCGCACAGTTTGCGCAATCCGCTGGCGACGATTCGTTCCAGCGCCGAACTGGCGCTGGAGTTCGACGCCGGCCCGGCGCAGAAGAACATCAACGACATCATTGGTCAGGTCGATCGCATGTCGAAATGGGTGCGCGAGCTGCTGCAATCGCTGCGACCACTCAACGATGACCCGGAGCCGGTGAACCTGGTGGCGGCGTTGCACGAAAGCCTGGTGGCGTTCGAACAACAGATCGCCAGGGCCGGGGTGAGGGTGGTGTTTCATCCGCAACACACGCCGATGGTGCTCAGCCAACCGGTGCAACTGACACAAATCCTCAACAGCCTGCTGGCTAATGCCCTCGAGGCCATGGATAAGGGCGGCACATTGACCGTCAGCCTTGAACCAAGCGACGACCGTGGCGTGTGCGTGGTGCTCAGCGACACCGGCAAAGGCATGAACGAAGAACAACGGACCATGGCCTTCCGGCCGTTTTTCACCACCAAGTCTGGCGGTCTCGGGGTCGGCCTGGTGCTGGTCAAACGCATCATGGAACGCTTCGGCGGCGGCGTGACCCTCGACAGCCGTGAAGGCGAGGGCACCACGGTGCGCCTGGCCTTCCAACTCGTCTCTTGATCCACAGTTTCCCCACCAATGGGTGTCAGGCCCCAGTCAACGGGAAAGCACAGCCTGGCCAATTGGCTGCAAACGCCGACGCTCGCTGCTCCATGAGGAACTGGCGGGAGAATTGCACAACCCCATTACCCTGCCTCGGTGGCAGCCTGTCGCGCATTCGCGGCAGCTCCGGTGAATGGTTTTCAGTAGCGGCAAACTAGCATCACTGAGCCGTGTGTCGCGGTCAGAGCGACCTACACTGAAGGCAGTCATCGACTCGATACAAAATCTCCAGGGCACTCCCATGCAGAGACTGGAAACACAAAAAACATCTGCGCCAACCTTGGCGGCTGCTGCCTGCAAGGGCTGGCGCGAGCAGTTCAATCTGCTGCGCTGGTTCTCGCTCGCGAGTTTTTTCATCATCGCCGCCGTGGCGTTGGGGCTGGGTTATATCTCCACACGCTTCGTGGTCACCGAAAGTGTCGAGCGCGATGCGCTGCTGACTGCGCAATTCGTTGAGGCCATTGGCGCGGCGGAAATGCGTCACGCCAAAATCAATCCGAACCGGACGATGGGCGAAATGCTCGACC
Source organism: Pseudomonas sp. RU47 (assembly GCF_004011755.1). Taxonomy (GTDB): domain Bacteria; phylum Pseudomonadota; class Gammaproteobacteria; order Pseudomonadales; family Pseudomonadaceae; genus Aquipseudomonas. The sequence continues at coordinate 2,408,915 of NZ_CP022411.1, forward strand.
CGCGCCAGGACAACCAGTACCCCGATGTTGATCCGGCGTTACAGGCTTCAGCGCGTACTGAATTTCTCGATCACGTCGAACACCTGCCGGATATTTTGCTCGCGACCGTTTATGCGCTGGATCGCACGGTGATCTGGTCGACCAACGCTGAGCTTATCGGTGTGCACATCAAGGATGACGATGAGCTCGACGAATCATTCGAGATGAAAGTGCCGGTGTCTTCCAGCTACCACAAGATCGACGATGAGAAACCCGAGCAGCAAATGCTGCGCGAACCGAAATACCTGTTCATCGAGAACTACATCCCGATGTTCAACGCCGACAAAAGCAAAGTTGTCGCCATGGTTGAGGTCTACAAGGAACCGGCGGATCTGGTCGATCGCATCGACCGTGGGTTCGCCTCAATCTGGGCAGCGACGTGTTTCGGCGGTGCGGCGATCTTTCTAGCCTTGTTCTGGATCGTCCGCCGTGCGGCGAAATTGCTGCAGAGCCAGCAGCAACAGCTGATCAGCAACGAAACCTTCGTCGCCCTCGGTGAGATGTCCTCGGCGGTGGCGCACAGCCTGCGCAATCCACTGGCAACCATTCGCTCCAGCGCCGAACTGGCCCAGGAAGTCGCCAGCCCCGGTGCGCAACGCAATATTGGCGACATCATCAGTCAGGTCGATCGCATGTCGCGCTGGGTGCGCGAATTGCTCGTGTCACTGCGGCCGATGAATGACGACGGCGAGGCGGTGGATCTGGTCATGGCGGTCGAAGACACCGTTGGCGCCTTCGAAGCATTGATCAAACGCTGCAATGTCGAAGTGCGATTCAGTCCGCAGAATTGCGCGCCGGTCGTCAGTCAAAAGGTGCTGCTCACGCAAATACTCAATAGCCTGTTTGCCAATGCCCTCGAAGCCATGCCCAAGGGCGGTGTGCTCAGCGTCGAATTCGAATCGCCGCAGCCGGACCGCGTGCGCATGACCCTGAGCGACACCGGCAAGGGCATGAGCGCACAGCAGCAACTGTTGGTGTTCAAGCCGTTTTTCACCACCAAACAGGGCGGCCTCGGGGTTGGCCTGGCGTTGGTCAAAAGAATCATGGAGCGTTTTCAGGGCTCGGTCGTTTTGACCAGCAAAGAGCAGGAGGGAACCCGCGTCAGTCTCAACTTCAAAGTGGCATCGGGAGGGGAATATGGAACACAGCATTCTGCTGGTCGAGGATGACGAACTGTTGGCCGAAAATATTCAGACCTACCTGGAGCGCAAAGACTTCGAGGTGACGGTCTGCCATTCGGCCGAAGACGCGCTGGGGCAACTGGAAACCTTCATGCCCGACATCGTACTGACCGACAACTCGCTGCCGGGCATGAGTGGTCACGACCTGATCCAGAAGCTGCGCATCAGCGCGCCGGATCTCAAAGTGATCATGATGACCGGTTACGGCAACGTCGAAGACGCCGTGGTGGCGATGAAGGAGGGCGCCTTTCATTACGTCACCAAACCGGTCGCGCTGACGGAACTGAAACTGCTGCTCGACAAGGCCCTGGCCACCGAACGGATGGAGCGCACGTTGTCGTTCTATCAGGAGCGCGAGGCGCAGAAATCCGGGGTGCAGGCGCTGATTGGCGACTCGGCGCCGATGCAGTATTTGAAGAACACTATCGGCCAGTTGCTCGACGCCGAGCGGCGCATGGCCAACACCGATCTCCCTCCGGTTTTAGTCGAAGGCGAGACCGGCACCGGCAAAGAGTTGGTGGCGCGGGCGCTGCACTTCGACGGCCCGCGCAGCAAAGGTCCGTTCATTGAATTCAACTGTGCGTCGATCCCGTCGAATCTGGTGGAGTCGGAACTGTTCGGCCATGAGAAGGGCGCGTTTACCGATGCCAAGGACCGCCGGGTCGGGCTGGTGGAAGCGGCGGACGGCGGCACGCTGTTTCTCGATGAAATCGGTGAGATGGATCTGCTGTTGCAGGCGAAGATTTTGAAGTTGCTGGAGGATCGCACCATTCGCCGGGTCGGTTCGGTGAAGGAGCGTAAGGTCAATCTGCGGGTGATCAGCGCGACCAACTGCAACCTTGAGCAGATGGTTCAACAGGGCAAATTCCGCCGTGATCTGTTCTTCCGTCTGCGGATCATTTCGATCAAGGTGCCGCGTCTGTATGCACGGGGCGATGACATTCTGTTGCTGGCGCGGCACTTCCTCGCCAGTCACGGCAAACGCTATGGCAAACCGAATCTGCATTTCAGCCAGCAGGCCGAGGAGTTGCTGCTCAGTTACACCTGGCCGGGCAATGTGCGCGAATTGCGCAACATGCTTGAGCAAACGGTGTTGCTGGCGCCGAGCGACACAATTGCTGCGCATCAATTGAACGTGTGCATGAGCCTTTGTGACGAGTTGCCGCCGCAGCATCAGCATCAGCATCAACACCACGAACCTGTGTCGCCCTACGAACCGCGTCCGGCGAGCAATATGGAGTCGATGAACCTGCCGGAAGTCGAACGCGACATGGTGCGCAAGATGCTCGACAAGACCGACTGGAACGTCACCAAATCTGCACGCCTGCTGGGCCTGAGCCGCGACATGCTGCGCTACCGCATCGAAAAACTCGGCCTCGCCCGCCCGGATAAACGGCAGTGGTAGCCCAGGCACACCGCATTTCCCCTGTGGGAGCGAGCCTGCTCGCGAAGAGGCCATGTCAGCCGACATCAATGTTGACTGGTCCACCGCATTCGCGAGCAGGCTCGCTCCCACAGGGTTTTGTGGTGTCTGGTTAATACTTGGTCGTCAGAATCAATGCTGCTGCCGACTCAAACACTCCAGCACACAACCCGGATCCAGCACCTCGTCATTCACATAAATCCCGCGCTCGGCATCGTACGTGCGGATAAACACCCGCACCGTCGCATCCGCCACGGTCGGCAACTGCGAATCGGAGAATTCATGGTCACCCGGAAGCACCACAAAATCCCGCGGCGCCGTATCGTCGTAAGGCTTGGGCGGCGTGGAACTCAGTGAATACGGAGCCGGGTGGGCGAAGGGCTGGTTAGGCCCGTAATAATTGAAATTGCTGTCCAGCGCTTGCGCCTGTGTGGCAGCGAGCAGACAGCCGGTCAACAACAGCCGAGCGAGCATATGCATGGCGGCACCTGCGAGTGCGGTTTTCCCCAAGGCTATTAACTATAGCTGCCCGACATTCAAACAACCGGGTGATTGATCGCATGCCCCGGCTGTGCGTAAAGATCGATGCCGAGGGCATGCATAACTTTCAAAACCGTTTCGAAGCGAGGCTTTGCGCCGGGCGCGAACGCCTTGTACAGACTTTCGCGACCCATGCCAGAGGTTTTGGCTATCTGCGTCATCCCGCGCGCCTTGAGCACATAGCCGATTGCGCGAAGAAACTCTTCGTTATCCCCGTCTGCAAGAACCTGGGACAGGTATTCGCTGATGGCTTCGTCACTGTCCAGCAATGCTGCCACGTCGAAAATCGTTAACGTCTGGCTCATGGTTAAACCTCCTTAGCCATTTTTTGTGCGCGTCGGATGTCTGCGCTTTGTGAAGACTTGTCGCCTCCAGCCAATAGAACGATGACTGCACCGTTACGCATCGTGAAATACACCCGATAGCCTGCACCCACATCTACGCGCATTTCAGATACGCCATCACCCACCGATTTAACATCGCCGAGATTTCCCGTTGAGGCCCGATCAATGCGGCGGGCGATGGCCACCTTGGCCCGCAGGTCTCGAACCGATTGGTGCCAAGCCTGGAAGACGGCTGTTTGTCGAATAAGATAATTCATTGCTCGACTGTATCCAAGTAGATACAGATAGGCAGTCAGCCAAGTCTTCTAACAAACCTTGAAAAGTCGTCGGTACTTGTAGGCGAGAGTTTCCTCATTTGTAGGAGTTGCCGCAGGGTTTGGCTTACAAGTTTGCAACAACCGCAATTGCCGGGCTGATCTAGACTCGGATCCGCTCAATCACGAGCATCGTCCGGAGTGCGCCATGGAAGTGCCCAACAATAAAACCGCCATCGAGAGCAATCGACAGGCGTGGAACGATTCCGCCCGCCATCACCAGGATTCGCCTGATTGGCAGGCTTTACTCGGCGAAGTTGCGCAGGCGGATTTCTCATGCCTCGATGAGACCCTGAGCGGGTTGCTGGAGGTCGATGGCAAAGATGTGATTCAACTGGGCTGCAACAATGGCCGTGAGAGTCTCTCCCTGTTTGCGCTCGGTGCCAGAAGCGTGGTCGGTGTCGATCAGTCGTCGGCGTTTCTCGAGCAGGCGCGTGAGCTGAGCAAGCGTTCACCGCACAACGCCGAGTTCATCGAAACCGATATCCATCATTTGCCAGCGTCATTGCAGAACCGCTTCGACGTGGCGCTGATCACCATCGGTGTTCTCAACTGGATGCCGGACATCGGCGAGTTCTTCCGCCACGTCGCCTCGACACTGAAACCGGGCGGCAAACTGGTGATCTACGAAACCCATCCGTTTCTGGAAATGGTCGATCCCGACGCAGAGGATCCGTATCGCCTCGCCAGTTCCTACTTCCGCGCCGAGCCGTTTGTGCAGGAAGAGCCGATTGTGTATGTCGGCAAGGTTGAACAGCAGGCGGCGAAGTCGTATTGGTTTGTGCATACGCTGGGGGCGATTTTCAGCGGTGCCATTGCGGCAGGGCTGAACATTGCGCACTTCAGGGAGTATGCGCATTCGAATCGGGAAGAGGTGTATGACCGGTATCTGAATCGAGAGGCGCAGATGCCGATGTGCTTTACCCTGATCGCCACCAAGGTCTGATTGATCGGTGCGGCAACCGGCCTCATCGCGAGCAGGCTCGCTCCCACATTGGTTTTGTGTACTGCACAGATCCAGTGTGGGAGCGAGCCTGCTCGCGAAGGCGGCCTCGCCACCGCTACAAATCCTGAGATTGAATCAAGCCTGCGCCGCCACCGTCACTGCCGGTCTTTCCGGCTTGCGCAGCGCCTCCAGCCTTGAATCGCTGTAGTTCGATTCACGGAAGAAACGCCAGTGCCCGAACAGGTCGTAAACATGCGTGATATGCCCTTGTTCCTGATAGCCCAGGCGAATATGCATCTTCAGGGCCTGTACATTGGCGTTGTCGCAGATATCCACGACTTTTTTGAAGCCTCGGGCAGACATGACTTGCCAGAGTGCGGTCTGTGCATCGACGGTCAAGCTACTGCCGAAATAGTGCCGGGTAATTTCGGCACCGAACTGAAAGTATTCACCGGGCTTGACCGGGAACGTGCAGCGGTAGAAGTGGCGGTCGTAATAGTCGCGAGTGCTGGCCCAGACAAACCCGACGGTATGACCGTCCTGGTCCAGGTACATATGCCCCGTATGCCCTTCAGCGGCCAATTCGGCCATGGTCTCCACGCGGTCACCAAAGTACTTGCCGAATGCCTTGGCGTTGTCCTCGGTGATGTCGACTCTGCGCAAACCTTCGCAGGGGCGCAGTTTGTTCGCGGCAATCGGCGTGACCAGGTCGCGCTCCATCCACAGCAGTTCACGGTGAGCGAACACGTAACGTTTCCACAGCGCGCCAAGGGTGCGGCGCAGGCCTTTTTGTTTGATGCGCAGAAGCAGATTTTCGATGACGCTCATGATGCCCTCCGAGGCGATAGCCCAGGTGTGTTGGATGGTGTTGCCGGTTGAATTTCGGATGTGTTCGCCGCTGTCGAGTTGCCGGCACGCGGTGCGCGCCATTTTTGCAGGGCCGGTTTGACGTGGTGCCAAAGGCGTAGCCCCAGGCCCAGTAGCAGACCGCTCGGGCGCCATGAGTAGAAACTCCAGCGCCAGTGTTCCAGTTGCCCGGTCATGCGTTCGTGCAGTTGATGGCTGGAGTTTTCCAGGCTGACCCGCGACGCATCGATCCAGCGCCAGTGCTCATCCAGCCCCCAGCGAATCCATTCCTCCAGCAATACCCGGCCGCTACCGAGGTCGGCGTATTGCGGCAAAAATGCCAAGTTGTAATCGTAGAGCCGGCCCTGTTCGAGCAGGCCGAGGCGATAGCTGATGCAGCGGCCGTTCAGCTCCAGCGTCACGACCCGCACCAGGCCTTGAGCGGCGAGGGCGGTGAAAGCGCTTTGCATCCACTGACGACTGCGTTCGGTGGCGAAAATCCCGACGCCCTCGTCACCTTTCCAACTGACCGACTCGACTTCCTGCAGCGCTTCTAAAATCGTGGGCATCGACAGCGCATCGGGGATGATTCGCCGCACTTGCGCACCGCATGCGGCAATCCGTTTGCGTGCCCGACGCAGCTTGTAGCGCGGGTCACCGGAGATCTCCTGATGATCGGCGTCGCTGATCAGATGCACCGGCACCCGGCAACTCAGGCGTCGTTCAGCCGTGGAACTGCGCGCCATCCATTCGGTGAGCGCACTTTCTTCACCGGCAGGTTCCGACAGTTCATTGAGTTGCAGCAGCGCATGGGGCAGATGCTCACGGATCAGCACCAGCGCCTTGTGCATGTCTTCGCGGCCGAGCAACGACAGCAGGGCCAGGCGATCGGCCATTGGATAACCCAAGTGATGCAAAACGCGAAACGGTACGCCAGCGAAGCGTTCACGGCTGGCCACCAGTGGCAGGCACAGCAGCAATTGCTCGGCTTCCCAGCCGAGCAGAATGTGCAGGCGCTGATCCTCGCCCAGGGCCTTCTCTGCCGCGCACAACCAGCCGAGGTTGTTGAACGGCGTGTGGTCGGCCACGCGCGGGCGCAGTGCTTCGTAGGCCGTCGCCGGGAAGTCGGCAGCGCACAGGGACGTGCGCCATTCGAATCGCATCACCATGGGTTCAGGCCGCCGTTGCTTTGACAGGTGGACGGGAAGTTTTACCCAGCGCCGCCAGACGCGAGCCGCTGTAGCGGGTTTCGCGATAGAAGCGCCAGCGGCCGAACAGCGTGTAGATATTCATGATCCGCTGTTGTTCGGTATAGCCCATGCGCAGGTGCAGCTTGAGCGCCGGGACGTTGCTCGAGTCACAGACATCGACCACTTTGCGGCAGCCTTGGGCGGCCATGGCTTTCCACAGGCGCAGTTGCAGATCTACCGACAATTCGGTGCCCCAGTAGGCACGAGTCAGTTCGCCGCCGAACTCGAAAAATTCGCCGGGTTTAACCGGGAACCGGCAACGGTAGTAATGCCGATCGAAATAGTCGCGCGGCGTGCCCCAGATAAACGCCACGGCATCGCCTTTGTCGTCGACATGCATATGCCCGGTGTGACCGTCACTGGCCAGCTCGGCCATGACGCCGACGCGGTTGCCGAAGTAGCGGGCAAAGGCGCTGGCGTTGTTTGCGGTGATCTTCAGCATGCGCAATGGCGGGTAAGGTTTGAGGTTGTGCGGCGGCACGGGACTGACCAGATCGCGCTCCATCCACAGCAGTTCCTGATGGTCAAAAATGTACATTCTGCGGATCTTCGCCAAGGTCGCTCGCAGGCCTTTACGACGGATATGTCCGCTGAGTCTTTGCAAAACATCCATGGTCTCTTCTCCTGTTGAAGGTCCCACGCACAGCAAGACGCTCGCGGGACAGAACATCGAAGGGCGGTTCATGAAGCGCTCCAGTTCAGGGCGAACAGGGTTTGCCCCGGTAATTCGAAACGTACGCGCCCGTTTTCGCAGGCAAACGGTATGTCGCGGCTGCGATTGTCAGCGCCGAAGAAACGCAAGGCGCTTTGATTCAGCGGGCACTTGGCACCGCTCAGATCAACCCGTTGCAGGCGCGTGCCTTTGTTCACCCCGAGCAGTGCGCGCTGCTTGTCGCCGGCCATCGCCAGGACATCTACCTCAAAAGCGTCGTTATCCAGTTGCAGCACTTGCGGCAGCCAATGCCGGGCAATGAATTGCTGGGCGAGGCCTACCGGTTTCAGCTCGAAGCGACCATCGTCATGTATGCGCACCATGCCTTTGCCGTAGGGCGGTTCGTCGGCGGCCTGAAACCAGTTGAGCATGCTCAGCAGGCCGTCCTGAGAGGCGTTGATGACCACCGACGCCCACCACAGCGCTGTGTAGTGAGTTTCCTGATCGTAGGGGCTCAGGGCTGAGCCACTGGACAGATTGGTCTGATCCAGCAGCAACGCTTTGCGTGGCTGACCTTTAGCGTCCAGCCCCACCAGGTCTGCAGCCCGGCGGACGTTGTCGCGGTACACCCGGGTCGCCAGCAAGTCGCGGATCATCCATTCATGCCAGGCCAATGCATCGACTTGATCGGCGGATTCGCTGAGCAGCCGCCGCGCCCAGTCGATGCCGCGTTTGTCCGCTGCGTTGCGGGTGAACGGCCCGTTGATAAAACGGGAGCTGGCCGGCATGGCGATACGTACGCCGGCCTTGGCATTGGCCGGATCGCTGCGCACCTGGCGGGCCATGCTGACAAAAATCGCCCGATAATCTTCGTAGCTCGAATAGTTCAGGTTCGGTTCGTCGGCGAAGCCGATGTAATGCGTGCCTTGACCACCCAGCGCACGAGTGCCGGCGAGCCACGCCTCAAGGCCGTTGTTGCTTTGCACATCGGCGCGCAGATTGGCCTGACGCCCGGTGCCGGCGAGCAGGGTGATGTCCTGGCGGATGCCGAAGCGAGTCTGATAGAGCTGACGAACCGGGTCTGCGATACGGGTATTTTTCGAAGTGACGTCAACGTAGCTGTAATAACTCGCCGCACCCGGTTTCAAGGCATCCAGTGCGGCATGACTGGCCGCGGGCGGCATGAGATTGGGCAGGGCAATGCCGAGATCCGGGGTGCGACCGAGGACCTTATCGTGCAGGATCAGGCGTACCTGGCCCGGCTCTTCACGCAAGGGTTGGAGCTGCTGCGGATTTTGCGCAAACAGATTGGCCGTGCCGTCGAGCCAGAATGCCGCTTTGCCGCTGCCCTGCAGGCGCAAGCGCCAGACCTGGGGCTGGTCGCTGACCGGCAAGGCCACTTGATCGAACTGCCAATAGGCGCGGTATGGCTTGAGGGCCAACGACCGTTGTTGTCCATCGTCCATGCGCTGGGCTTGCAGCGCGCTGACCCCGCCATGATATTTGCCGTTCAGCACCGCGTGTTCCCCCGGCGCCACCTGGAAAAACAGCTCATCGCCATTGCCGGTTTCGACACTGAAATGCACTTTGGCCGGACTGAACAGCGCCACTGTTTTATCGTCATGCTCGACGCGATAACTGCGGAAGCTGTAGCCGGGAATCTCCAGCCGATAACTGGCAGCCCCGGGCAGCAACGGCCAGCTCTGCGAACCGCGAGTTTCGCTGGCTTTGATCAGCCGTTCGCCCTGCAGCTTGCCTTGACCGTCGAGCAGATAAATATGCTCTTCATTAGCCTCGGCCTGCCATGCCGGCACCCATCGCACTGTCACGGTGTCCGGGCGATCCGCTTGCAGATACAAACTGCCGTCACGGATATCGCCCCACTGCATCGGCGCCGCGAAACCGTTCAGCGTCAGGCTGAGTCCGAACAGCAGGGCCAGGCGTTTCATGCTGTCTTCCGACGTTGCAACATCAACCACATCGGGGTGATGTCGCTGGGCAGGATGATCAAGGTTTGCCAGAACGGCACGTTGCTCAAGCGGCAATAAAGCACCAGCATGGCCACCGTCACCGCCAGATAGGCGATCGATGAAGCCGCCGCTGCACCGACAATGCCGTAGGCAGGAATCAACAGCAGATTCAGCGCGAGGTTGAGCAGAGCGCCGATGCCCATCAGCAACGACACCGTGCCGGGGCGATCCTTGCCAATCAGATCCAGGCGCAGAATGCTCGCATAGCACAGGCCCAGCAGGCCGGGCAGCAAGGCGAGCAGCGCCGGATACGCCGGTTGATACGCCGCACCGAACAGCGTGACGATCAGCCATTCGCCGATCACTGCCATGGTCAGACAGGCGCCGAGCATCACCGTGGCGGTCAGGCGTAGCGCCAGCGGAGTGACCTTGTCCATGCCTTTGTCCTGTTGCAGCAGTCGCTTCATCAGCGGTGTGGTGACCGCCTCCGGAACGATCAGCAACAATTCGGCGGCGGCGCTGGCCATGGCGTAGTGGCCGAGCGCGGTACTGCCCAGCAGGGCGCCGATAAACAAGTAGTCGGAGCGCAAAATGATCTGTTGAAACAGCAGGTCCGGATGGCTGCGCGCACTGAAGCGCAGCAGCTCGTTCTGGCTCGCACGGTCCCATCGCAGTTGCAGCGGCTGTGCGCGTTTGAGCCACATCCAGCCGACCAGCACCACCAGGCTGATGCCGGCCAGCCAACTGATCAGCGCGGCTTCGAGTGCTGCCTCCTTCCACATCCAGAACAGCGCGACAAACAACAGCAGCGGCGCGAGGGATTCGATCAGACGCAGAACATTGAAGGCGACCACGCCGCCCGATGCGTTGTGCAAGGTCAGCAGACCGCTTTTGAGCACGGTCAGCGGCACCGCCAGCAGCAACAGCCACGCCAGCAGACCGAGCTGCATCGTCACATCGAGTTCGCTGCCGAACTCACGGGCCAGCGCGACCACCAGCAAGGTCAGCAGCCCGGCCAGAAGACAACCGAACACCAACACCTGAGCGAGCAACAAGCCCATCGGCCGCTGATTGGCCGCTTGATAACCGACTGCCGAATTCAAACCGCCGCTGGTAGCGGCGCTGATCAGATCCGGCAAGGTGCTGAGCAGGGCGAACAAACCGCGTTCACTCGGGCCGAGAATCCGCGCCAGCAACACATTGCGCAGCAGGCGCAAGGCAATCATTGCCAGTTTGGTACCCATGCTCAGGGCCAGATGCTTGAGGTAGCTGCCGCGACTCATGGCCGTGCCCCGCGATAAATGCGCCACGACAACAGCGCCGGATTGCACGCGATGCGCTGACTGACGCCGAAGCGCGGCAGGTTCAGCGGGTCGCCTTCGCCGCGATAAATGCCGGTGCCGGTGCCGAGGGCGAACGGATAATCGTGATTGGCGATCTGCTCGCGCACGCGTTCATCGTTGTCGCCGTTGGGGTAGCAATACACCGGCAGTGGGCGGTTGCAGCCGTTGTACAAGGCATCGCGGCTGCGGCTGATTTCTTCGTTCAGGCGCTGATCATCCAGGCCGGTGAGGATGGCGTGGCTGGCACCGTGCGGGCCAAAGCGCACCAGACCGGAAGCCTCCAGCGCGCGCACTTGATGCCAGTCCAGCGCTTGCGGCTGTGATTCGGCTGGGCACTCATCGGTGAGTTTTTCCAGTTCCTGCGGGTCAAGCGTCTTCAACCCTTGGAGGAAATGCAGCAGCGCCAGGCTGCGGCGGTCGACATCGATGTCATCGAGCATTACCGGCAATGGGTGATGCATGAACTGCAGGCTCTCGATCAAGTGCATCCGCGCTTTTTCCCCGTGGCTGCCCCACAGGGTTTCGCCAAGGCTTTCCCACCAGAAACGCTGACGGCTGCCGATGAAATCGGTGGAGAGGAAAATGCTCGCCGGTACCTGATGTTTCTGCAGCAGCGGGAAGGCGTTGACGGCGTTGTCGCGCCAGCCGTCATCAAAGGTCAGCGCCACCCGTGGGCGCTCGCTGCGCAGCGAATTGGGCTGGAGGATTTCCATCAGCGGCACGCAATCGAAATGCCGACGCAGCCACAGCAGTAAATGCTCGAAGGCCTTGGGCCCGACGCACAGTTCGTTGCGGTGCGGCAGGTTGGCGGCACGGTCGTTGGCCAGCACCCGGTGCAGCATCAGAATGACCCCGGCGCCGTGCAACTGGTTGCGCCCCACTGACGAGTTGAGATAGAGCCAGCCGCTGGTGCGTTTTAGCAGTTGTTTGATCGCCATGGCATGAGTCCTCTCAACGATTCTGGTCAGGATTCCACTGTGCGTAACGTTGCCCGCGCAGGAACTGCCACAGACCGACGCTCATGCCGGCCAGCGTCACCAGCAGGAACGCCGCGAGGCGGAACGGTTTCGGTAAACGGTGTTGCGAATCCAGCAGGCCGGCGATGGCCACCGCGTAACCGAGCAATTGCGCAACCAGGCTCAGGCGATAGAAACCGTGCTCGTTCCACAGCCAGAAATTGCTCAGCAGCAGCGGCAGCAAGAGAATCGGCGCGAGGCGGCGGATCAGTTTGTGGCTGATCAAGGCAATGGAATAAAGGCCGTACTTGAACGGGTTCAGCAGGGCGCTGCGTTGCGCCAGGCTTTGCAGGCCACCAACCGTGACCCGCTGGCGGCGGCGCCACTGCTTGCCCGCTTCGTCGACGCCCTGGTCGATCACCTGCGCCTGGGGTACGTAAACGATGCGTTTGTGCGCGACCGGCGCGCAGGTACTGATGAAGAAGTCGTCGTTGACCTCGGCCGGTACGTTCTGGAACAGCTCGCGGCGCAAGGCGAGCAGGGCGCCGTCGGCGGAGACCATGCAGCCGGTGCGATTCTCGACCCGGCGCAACCAGCCTTCGTAATGCCGATAGAGGCTGTCGCCAATACTCAGGCCACCACCGGTGACCGGGATCACCATGTGCCCGGCGCAGGCACCGACCTGCGGATCGCTCAACGGCGCGAGCAAATGGCCGAGGGTGTCGCGCGACCATTGGTTGTCGGCGTCGGTGAACACCAGAATGTCGCCGCTGCTCACGGCGACGCCGGCATTCAGTGTGGCGGCTTTGCCCTGGCGCGGCAGGTCGAGGACGGTGATGCGCGGATCGATCACTTTGTGCGCGCAGGCCACGGTGTCATCGCTCGAGCCGTCGCTGGCGAGAATGATCTGCAGCGTGGCGGGCTGATAATCCTGGGCCAGCAGCGTGCGCAACTTGTGCTCGATGTGTCGCGCCTCGTTGTGCGCGGCGATGACGATGCTGACGTTCAGCGGCGGTGCCGGCGCGTGCCGCCAGGCCGGGAACAGCGGCGCCAGCAAGGTCAGCAGCAGCGGATAGCCGATGTAGGCGTACGCCGGCAGCACAAGGCACAGGCAAAAAATGAATTCAGCCACGGGCGGGCCTCCTGGCGTTCCAATGACACAGACTGAGAACAAGTGCCGCGCTGGGCAGGTGCAGGCGTAACCAGTGCAGACCCCACAGTTGCAAGGTGAGGCGAGCATTGTGGTGCTTGATACTCTGCCGCACGCTGAGCGTCAGACTCGGCAGCAGGGTCAGCACCAGCAGGATTATCGCGAGCTGCGCGAGGCCGGCGAGCAAGGCAACGATCAGTAGAAAATCCGTCATCCAGACCAGCAACGACAGCAGCGGAAAACGCAGCAGGCGCAGGCTCATGCCATGGGTGCGCAGCAACTGCAGGTGGCTGCCCTGGCGCCACAGCTCCTTGCCCATCCACTCGCGCCAGTTCATTTCGTAGCCCCAATGCAGGGCGATGCTGTTACTGGTCGACAGCAGCCGTGCGCCCTGTGTGCTCAGACGCAAGGTGTATTCCTTGTCTTCGCCGGTGCGCAGGGTTTCGTTGAATCCGCCGACGACGTCAAACCAGCGTTTGCGCATCAACAGGTTGGCGCTGGGCAGCCAGTCCACGGTGCGACTGGCGTGCGCTGATGGATGCAACATGCGCCGTTGCCAGGCGGTCGCGTACCACGGCGCGGCGGCGGGGGTGTGCAGATCCAGGCCAAAAATGTCGCCCTGACTCTGCGCTTCGAGAGCGAACAATTCGCTCAGCCAGTCTTCGGGCATTTCGATATCGGCATCAATGAACGCCAGCCATTCACCGCTGGCAACCGTTGCGCCCCGATTGCGCAAGGCGCCGATCAGCAGGCCGGGCAGCACCAGCACCTGTGCACCGAAAGCGCGGGCGATCTGTGGCCCGTCATCGGTGGAACCGTTGTCGACGACGATCAGTTCACAGTCGATGTCGGCGGCGTTCGCGGCTTTGCGAGCGGCCAGGAGGGTGCGGCCGATGTGCCGTGCCTCGTTGTACATCGGAATGACGATGCTGATCCGGCTCATGCCTTGGCCTCCGTCAGCGGCGCTTGCTCGGCTTTCAGGCGCAGCACCCAGGTCAGTGCAAGCATGATCCACAGGTATTTCAGGTTCGGCGCGCTGAGAAACATCAGAAACAACGTCAACGACAGAAAACTCATTCCCAGATGGGTGATCAGGTCGGCGTGCTGCCATTCACGCCGTTGCAGCCATTCGCGTCGTGCGCGGATCAGGTTGTAGAAACCCTGTACGAGCATGCCGACAAACAGCAGGCCGGCGGGAATCCCCAATTCGCTGAAGATCTCCAGATAAGTGTTATGCGCCCGGCGATACAGGTCGCCGATCTTGCGGTTGGCCGAGAATGCCTTGGCATAGCCGGTGGTTGCATAGTGCAACGGGAAGGTCCCGGGGCCCGAGCCGAGCAGCGGATGCTCGCGGATGATCTGGCTGCCGACGACAATGTACGAGGCGCGACGGCCGAGGGATTCATCCTGAGCCTTGGCCCCGGCGCTCAAGATACTCAGCGACTGGATGCGCGCCAGATAACCGGCAGGCATCGCATAAATCGCCAATGGCAGCACGATGGCCGCACCGAGCATGGCGAATCCGAAATGCCGGGGACGGATACGGTTGAGGTGCTGGCGGTAATGCCAGACCCCGATCGCCAGACTCAAGGCCAGTACCACCAGCCCTGAGCGCGACTCCGTTTTGGTCATGCCGCCGAGCAGCAAAAGGCAGCAGCCCGCCCAGAACAAACGCTGCAGCAGATTCGGGCTGCGAATCACCAGCAGCAGGCCCAGCGGCACGGCGAAGGCGATCAGCAGAGCAAAGGCATTCGGGTCTTCGAGCAGGCCGGCGGCGCGGCCCTTGTCCTGAAATCGGCTGGAAAACATCGCCATCGCGCAGGTCGTGCTGACGCTGAGCGTGACCAGCCGGGCGAACAGATCGAGGTTCAGTTCGCGGCCGATCAACAAAGTGATCACGAACAGAATCAGGCCCACGCTCAGCTCACGCAGATGACTCTGTGACATGCCCATGTTGTCGGTGGCGAGCAGGCTCAGCAGGTACAGCGCCATGAAACCGATCAGGTAGCGCCACAGATTGCTGCGCAGACGCTGCGATGGAATCTGATGCAATGCCAGTTGCAACGCCAGGATCAGCGCCAGCGAAGCACCGAGGAATTTGCTCCCGGAAAACGCGCTGTCCTTGAAGAACCCTTCAAACGGCACCAGCGCGGCAATACCCAGCAGGCCCCAGGCCGGTTTGCGGTAGAGCACCGTGAAACCCAGCAGCCCCAGCACTGCCCCCGGCGCCAGATACGGATAAGGACTGACCAGCAAAGCCATGCAGACCAGTGCCAGCAGGCTGACGATCGAGAGCGGGAAAATCATGCGCGTGCCTCCCGTGCCGTGTGGATATACAGCTGCGACCAGTGTTCAGCCAAAGCCTTGAGGTCGTAGCGTTCCTGTTGTGTGCGTCTGGCGTTGTCGCGTAGTTGTGCGGCCAGCTTCGGTTCGGCCAGCAACGTGTCGAGCTGACGGGCGAGGGCGGCGGTATCGGTCGGTGCGGCGAGCAGGCCGTTGTGGCGGTCCTGCAAGACATCGGGAATGCCACCGACCGCGAACGCCACCACCGGCACACCGGCCTGCATCGCTTCAAGCAGAATCATCGGCGTACCCTCGGTGCGCGAGCTGATCACCAGCGCATCGAGTTGCTGCCACCAGCCTTGCATCGCCGTTTGATAGCCCGGCAAGCGAACCCGCTGTGGTAAACCGGCAGCGTCGATACGCGCCTGCAAGGCCTCACGTTCCGGACCGTCACCGAGCATCACGGCGTCCAGTTGCGGATGCTGGTGACACAACGCAATCAGCGCATCGAGAAACAGATCCGGGCCTTTCTCGCTGCTCAACCGGCCGACGTAACCGACCAGCCAGCGTTGTCGTTCCAGCGCCGGCGGCAGCACTGGCGCCGCTGGCAAACCGTTGGCAATCACCTGCAACTTCTCGGCACGGACGCCAGCCTGACGGTGCAGCACAGCGATGCTTTGCGCGACGCAGACCACCCGCTTCACCGAGGCCGTGCGGCACAGTTGCAGGCTTAGCCAGGTGTAGAGCTTCTGCTTGCGACTGCGCGGGGTGAAACCGTGTTGAGTGATCACCAGCGGCAGGCGCAACACAGTGGCGCCGACCCAGCCGAACACTAGCCCTTTGAAGTTGTGCGTGTTGAGCAACGGCTTGTCACCACGGCGCTGATGCAAGTGCCACAGCAGTCCGCCGAGCCCGGGACAGCCGCGAGCGTCCACCCCGGCCTCGCGAAAGCGCTCGATCAGCTCTGCTGGCGCGTCAAGGAACAGCACTTGATGCTGTCCCGGCGTCGCCAGGCAATGATCCAGCAACATCCGCTCGGCGCCGTAGAAGCCGCCGCTGCTGAGCAAATGAATGATCGGCAGGGCGACGCACGGGGTGGACGCCGCGTTCAATTGCGCACCCAGTGAACCAGGCTCGGCACGGTCCAGTTCTTGTGCGGATTGCCCGGCTGCGACGTTTCTTCGTTGAGCACCAACAGCACCGGCAGGCCCAGTTCATGGCTGATTTGCGCAGGATGCTTGAAGCGGTGATCGAAGAACTCACGTACATAGACGAAGGCAATGGCCAGCAGCAGTCCGGTGAGCAGACCAAACGGAATGATCAGCATCGGCTTGGGAAACGCCGCCTCGGTCGGTTCATACGGCGGGCTCAAGACACGGGCGTTGGACAAGTCGTTATCCAGCGCGCGCGTCGTGCTGCTTTCGGCAAAGCGTTGCGCATAGGTTGAGAACGCTGCGTGCAATGCGCCGATCTCGGTGTCCATCTGGCGCAGCTTGCTTTGGGTCTGCTGCAATTGATGAATGCGATTCTTGAACTCGGCAATGCGCGCGGTTTTCTGCTCGATGACCTGGCTGACCACCGACAGGTCGATCGTGCGTTCCTGGATGCGGTTGTTGACCACTTTGAGGAACTGCTGGCGTGTGCGGGCAATTTGCTCGCGGGCCAGCAACATCGGCTCGCTACTGGGCTGAAATATCGCCAGGTCGTTCATATAGCGGCTGACCTGAGTGGTCAGCGCCTCGCCCATCTGCCGGATCTCGCGATCCTCGAACGCGATGTTGTCCACCGTCGTCGTGAAGGTGAACGGAAAGGTGTAGTCATTGAGTTTGTTGGTGTTGGCGGTGGCCAGGCTGGTTTTCAGGTAATCGAGCCAGCGCTGGCTTTGCAGCAAGCGATCGCGATACAGGTTGAGTGCCTGCTCTTCGGTGTTGATCGCGTTGAGGCGAAAGGTGATTTCCTCTTTCGGATCGGACGAACCGACGCTTTCCAGCAGGCTCAACCGTGCGCCTTCCAGACCGTCGAGGCGGACCTGATACTGATGCTTCTTGGTCTCGTAGAACGATTGCGGCAGCTCGATCGATTGCAAGGCCTGACGATCGACCAGATAGTTGCGCAACAGCGTGGCAACGAACGTCGTGCCTTGGGCGGGATCTGGGAAGCTGTAGACGATCGAGATGACATTGGAACCCGGCAGGGTTTCGATCTTCAGATTGTCGATGGCTTCCTGGGTCAAGCCATCCAGCACCGTGTCGCGCACCGGATCGGTTTCCATGCTCAGTGCATCACGCAGCGGATTGATCACGTATTCGCGCAGCGGCGTGCTGACGTAACGCTTGAACGGTTCGGCCAGCTTGCTGAGCATCCCCGGCGGCGGGTTGTACTGACCCTGGTCGCGCAGTTCGCTGATGGTCTGACGAATCAGCGCCGGCGAACGGAGGATATTGCTTTCGGTTTCCATGTCCGCCAGCGATGGCGGAATGAAAGTGGCGTTGTCCTGGGTCAGCGAGGTGGTCGCATCGCCCTGGGAGAGTTTTTTCGACTGCACGATCACCTGCGCGGTGATATCGAAGCTCTGTTTGAGCAACAGCGGCAGCAACAGCGCGATCACTGCAAAGATCAGGAAGATGCGCTTCACCAGTTGCTTGTTGGCGAAGAAAATCCTGAAGAACTCGTGCAGGTAATTTTCTTTTGGGTTCATGTCGTTCACCTGAGAGTCAGTTGTCACTGCCTTTGTTGTCGACGCGGTAGCCGAAGCTGAACCCCACGCCCTGGAACAGCACCACGTCGGCCAGTTGGCGGGCGAGTTCGCCGGCGCTGGCCAGTTTGGTTTTCGGTACGTAGAGCATGTCGTCCGGTTGCAGGTAGGCGATCTGTGGCGCATCGCCCGACAGTGCTTTCTCGACGTCGTAGTTCATGGCCTGCACCTGATTGCCGTTGCGCCGCATGATCACTACCGAATCCAGGCGCGCCTTGACATTGGTACCGCGCGCCAGGGTCAGCGCCTCAAGCACCGACACCGGCCGGCGGATCGGGTACGAGCCCGGTTGAGCGACTTCGCCGAGCACGTAGATCTCGTTGCCGGCGGTGGATTTCAGCAGCACATCCACAGTCATCCGCCCCGGCAATTGCGCGTACTTGCTGTTGAGGAAGGTTTCCAGTTGATTGACGGTCATGCCTTGCAGCGGCACAGCGCCGATTTCCGGGAAACTCGCATAGCCATCGGTGCCGACGGTGATTTCGCGGCTCATGCCGGTGGCCGGGTGGTTCAGCGCGCTTTTGAGGTTTTGCTCGTTGCTCAGCGGGCTGAGAATCTGCACCGAGAGCTGATTGCGGTTGGGCTGGAACAGCTGCTTGCGTTGATAGGCGCGCTGGATTTCCTGCCGCGCCTCGTCGCTGGTCAGCCCGGCAATTTTCACCGAGGTGTTGGCGCCCGGCAGTTCGATGGTGCCGTCAGGCAGCACCAGTTGCGTGCCGTTGAGCTGACTGGCGGCGGTGAAGTTCAGGCCGATCTGGTCACCCGACTGCACGCGGTAAGCGTCCGAGCCGCTGGTACTGATGTGGAAAATCACATCCAGCACGTCTTTCGGGCGCAGGGTCTGCTCGACCCTCGGCATGTCGGTGGCTTGCGCATTGGCCGGTGTGGCGGTGAGGATATTCACCGGCATGTTGCGGGTGTCGGAATTGCTGGAGCAGCCTGCAAGCGGCAGCAACAGCAGGACAAGCATTTTGGCGTTCATGGCGTCATCCTTTGCGTTCGCTTACAGGTTTTTGTAAAGCCATTTGGGCATGTAGTACTTGCGCCGGTTGAACACGCTACCGACCACTTTTGCCCCGGCCTGAGTCAGGCGTTGCACGGCGGCTTGCGCGACTTCCCAGCGGGTGTCTTCGGCGCGTACGACAAGCACCACGCCATCGACTTGCGTGCTGATCACCAGCGTGTCGGCGTCGGAGTACACCGCGTCGCCATCGATCACCACAAAGCGGTACTGGCTGCCCAATTGATCAAGCAACGGGCTCAGCCGCTCGGCGGTCAGGTGCTCCAGGGTGCGGATCGGCCGGCCGTTGGGCAGCACGTGGAACGGCAGGCTTGAGACCTGCACCACGCAGTCCTGCAACAGCGGCGGTTTGTCGGGGTTGAACAGCAAGTCGCGCAGACCGCGCTCCTTGCTCAGGTTCAACTGCTGGGTGAGATTGCTCGCCGACTGACTGGCATCGACCAGCAGCACTTGGCCGCTGCTCATTTGCGCCAGTTGGCTGGCCAGCGCCAGGGCACTGGTGGTGGTGCCTGAGCCGGGGTTGGCGGCGGTCAGGAACAGGATCCGCAGATCGAGATCCAGCACGGTCGAGGTCAGGTTCGATTCGCTGGGGGTGGCGATGCTCAGGCTTTTGTTGGTTGAACCGTCCATTAGCTTGCTCCGTGGCCGCTGAATACTTTGAAGGGGGTTTTCAACAGAATCTTCAGATCAAGCAGAAGGCTCTGCTCGGCGATGTAGCTGAGGTCCAACTCAACGCGCTGGTCGAAGTCGATATTGCTGCGTCCGGAGATCTGCCACAGGCCGGTCATGCCGGGGTAGATCGCCAGACGCGCGAGGTGATTGTCCTTGTAGCGGTAGGCGTTGAACGAGGTCGGACGCGGGCCGACCAGGCGCATGTCGCCGGTCACTACATTGATCAGGTTGGGCAGTTCATCAAGGCTGGTGCGCCGCAGGAAACCACCGATGCGGGTGATGCGCGGGTCGTGATCGATCTTGAAGTCGATGGCGTCGGCACCGTGCTTGTTGAGGTGACGCAGGGACTCTTTCAAGTCTTCGGCGTTGGCGACCATGGTGCGGAATTTGAACATGCCGAATTTGCGGCCGCGGTAGCCAGTGCGTTTCTGCACGAACATCACTGGACCTGGGCTGCTGAACTTGATGACCAGCGCCAGACCCAGCAACAGCGGGGAAATCAGCACCAGGATCAGCATCGCACCGAGGCAGGCGACCACGCGATTGGTGCGTGACAGTTGCCATGGCCGACCGCCGTCGCGGCCCGTGAACCAGCCGCGACCCTGGCGATGAATCGCCGCGTCGAGACGCATTCGGTGCTCGGGATCCACGCGCTTGTCGCGGCGCATTTCTAGGATCGGTACACCTTTCTCATGTCCAGTCATGGAGTCCTCCACATGAATTCAGCCGCGAACGGCGCGTGGGCGATAGGCAGTGGGGTAGTAGTCGCGGAACCAGGCGATAAAGCGCCCGAGTCCCTCATCCAGCTCTATCCGGGGCTGAAATCCGGTGGCCTGGGCCAGATCGCTGGCCTCGGCGCAAGTGTTGAGCACGTCGCCCGGTTGCAGCGGCAGCAACTCGACAATGGCGGTCTGACCGAGGTGCTTTTCCAGCAGCGCCAGATAGGTTTTCAGCTCGACCGGGTGCTGCCCGCCAATATTGAACAGACGCCACGGCGCCATGCTGCTGGCCGGATCGGGCTGCTCGCGATTCCACTGCGGATTGACCTGCGGTGGCTGCTCGATGAGGCGGGCGATGCTTTCGATGATGTCGTCGATGTAGGTGAAGTCGCGCTGGTGCTCGCCGTAGTTGAACAGCTTCAGCGGCGTGCCTTCGCTGATCGCCCGGGCGAACTGGATCGGCGACATGTCCGGCCGGCCCCATGGCCCGTACACGGTGAAAAAGCGCAGCCCGGTGCAGGGAATGCCGAACAAATGGCTGTAGCTGTGCGCCATCAGTTCATTGGCTTTTTTCGTCGCGGCGTACAGCGACAGCGGATGATTGACGCCGTCCTGCACCGAGTACGGCGTGTGCTGATTGGCGCCGTACACTGAACTCGACGAGGCGTAGATCAGGTGTTCGACCGGGTGATGCCGGCAGCTCTCGAGAATGTTGAGGAAGCCGTCGAGGTTGCTGTCCAGATAGGCCCGTGGGTTGTCCAGCGAGTAACGCACCCCGGCCTGCGCCGCGAGGTGGATCACCACTTGCGGGCGTTCGCGGGCAAACAGCGCATCAATGGCCGAGGCATCGGCCAGATCAACCGTGGCGAGCTGGAAATCGCCGGCCTGCTCGCGCACCCACTGCACGCGGTCGTGCTTGAGCTGCGGGTCGTAGTAGCCGTTGAAGTTGTCCAGACCGACCACCGAGTGCCCGTCGCGCAGCAGCCGCAACACGCAATGGGCACCAATGAAACCGGCCGCACCGGTGACCAGCACCTTCATGGCAGCAGTCCTTCAGGGGCAATGTGGCGCAGACCGATGCCGCTGTAATGCAGGCCGGCGGCCGCCACTTGTTCCGGGTTGTAGAGGTTGCGGCCGTCGATGATCACCTTTGAACGCAGTTTTTCGGCGAGCAGTTCGAAATCGACCACGCGGAAGTTTTTCCACTCGGTGCAGATCACCAGTGCATCAGCGTCTTCGAGGGTGTCGTCACGGGTGGCGCACAGGTGCAGGTCATTGCGATAACCGTAAATGCGTCGGCATTCGGACATGGCTTCCGGGTCGTAAGCCTGCACGCTGGCACCCTCGGCCCACAGCGCATCCATCAGATAACGGCTCGGTGCTTCGCGCATGTCATCGGTGTTCGGTTTGAACGCCAGGCCCCAGATCGCGATGGACTTGCCGGCCAGCCCTTGCGGGAACTGTGCTTTGAGTTTGCTGAAGAGGATGTGCCGCTGCAGGTCGTTGACGTCGGTGACGCTGCGCAGCAATTTCAGCGGCATGCCGTTGTGTTCGGCGGTGTGCAGCAGGGCGCGCAGGTCCTTGGGAAAGCACGAGCCACCGAAGCCGCAGCCCGGATAGATGAAGTGGTAACCGATGCGCGGATCAGAGCCGATGCCTTTACGCACCGCTTCGATGTCGGCACCCAGCAGTTCGGTGAGATTGGCCAGCTCATTCATGAAGCTGATGCGCGTGGCAAGCATGGCGTTGGCCGCGTACTTGGTCAGCTCGGCGCTGCGGTTGTCCATGAACATCAGTTTTTCGCGGTTGCGGCAGAACGGCGCGTACAACTCGCTCATCTGCTCGCGGGCCGCGTCGTCGTGGGTGCCGACGATGATCCGGTCCGGGCGCATGCAGTCGGCGAGGGCGCTGCCTTCCTTGAGGAATTCCGGGTTGGACACCACGCGCACCGTGAGACTGCTCTTGTCGCGGCGTTGCAGTTCGCTATTGGCGGCGGCGAGCACTTGATCCGCCGTGCCGACCGGCACCGTCGATTTGATGATCAATGTGCGATCGGCCTCCATGTGCGAGGCGATTTGCCGGGCGACGTTGAGCACGTGGCTGAGGTCGGCAGAGCCATCCTCATCGGCCGGGGTGCCAACGGCGATGAAGATCAGCTCGGCATGCTCGACCGCGTCGCTGGCCTGGGTGCTGAACAGCAGACGGCCGGCCTTGATGTTTTCCTCAAGCGTGCTGGACAAACCGGGCTCGCTAATGGGCGGCACTGCTTGTTGCAGTTGTTTAATTTTGTTTGGGTCAATGTCCACGCATAAAACGCGATGACCGACATCTGCAAGTGCGGCGGCTTGTATAAGTCCGACATAGCCAGTGCCAAATACGCTCACGTCCATCTGCGCACCTCAATAACACCAAAAGTTAACTACGGAATGAGATAGTTAAAGGGGTATAGCGCAGCGTTTGAAAAGCGTGTCAGCAAAATGACATGTTGCATCTGTATAACACTTGAGCATTTTTTGGCGATTGGCCATCAAGTCATTGCTGCGATTGAATTTGTTGCTTTTGTGCAGATTTGTTCAGATTTCAAATATGCGATAAACGGTCGAAAGCCGCTAATTTAAAGGCTTGTGGCGTCGTCGATGTGTCAGATTTGAGTCACCGGTTTTTTGACGCTTTCCCTGATGAAACAGTCAATTCTTGCGCTTTGATGGCCGGGTGCTAGTGTCAGGTTCTGACTGACAAACCTTTGACTCCCTGCCGTTTTGCCCGATCGGTATCGCCATGTTCAGATATGCCAAAGAAGTGTTGTTAATTGTTTATTTGTTGATGTATTCCGAATATTACATTGATCGGTTAAATGCTATCGGCCTCGGTTTTGCTGTACTTCTTTTTGGCGCGATGTTTTTGGCGCTTACTTTTGCGTTATATCTAATGGCGTATATAAGGCAGACTCTCATTCGCCACGTGTTCGCATTGGCAATGTTTGTTTCGGCAGTGTTTTTCGATGTCTATACCCGGGTCACGGCGGATTACCTGACCTACAGCGGTTTCGTTTCATTGGTTTACTCCGGCGGGTTCATCCAGGAAGCGGCGTACCAGTACCGCGACGCGCTCCTGCGCGGCGTGCTCAGCGGTTTGTTGTTGCTGTTCGGTATCGGCCTGAAACCACGCCATGGGCTGGCGATTCCCAACGCGTTACGTGTGGTGGCGCCGGTGTGCGGCGTGTTGCTGCTCAGTGCCGTGCTGTTCTTGCGTGCGGGAGAGGGCGCGCGTGGCTTGCCGATCATGTACACGCCGCTGGCCTATCTGAATTTGTTTGCCTATGAAGCGCTGCATAACACGGTCGGCCCGCGCGAACCGGTGACACTGGCGCGCACCTCGCAGGCGGTCGGCCATGACATCGTGCTGATCATCGACGAAAGCATCTCCGGCAATTACCTGGATATCAACGCGCCTTTCGGTGTGCACAGCAACCTCAAACAGGCGCGTCCCGGCGTCGATATCTTCAATTACGGCTACGCGGCGTCCATCGCCAATTGCAGCGCCGACACCAACGTGACCCTGCGCTACGGCGGCACCCGCGCCGATTACATGCGCATCAACAGCACACTGCCGTCGATCTGGCAGTACGCGAAGAAGGCCGGGCTGCGCACCGTCTACATCGATGCCCAGCGTACCGCCGGCAATCTGCAGAATCTGATGACCGATACCGAAAAGAAGGACATCGACCAGTTCGTGCAATTCGACCAGACCAGCGTGCGCGATCGCGACATGGCGGCAGCGGCGAAGCTCATCGAATTGCTCAACGATGACAAACCAGAGCTGGTGGTGATCAACAAGGTCGGCGCGCACTTCCCAGTGCATGACAAATACCCGGATGCGTTCATGGCTTACCGCCCGACCTTGCCGCGCGGGCAGTTCACCGAGGTAGCGGATACCGGCGAGCGCAACGGTTTCAATGGCCAGCCGGATGACTGGGTGCTGTACCGCAATGCCTACAAGAACACCGTGTTGTGGAACGTCGGCGAGTTCTTTGCGCGAGTGTTCGCCGAGGGCAATCTGAACAATGCGCTGCTGATCTATACCTCTGATCATGGCCAGGATCTGCATGAACGCGGCAATCCGGGTTTGAACACCCATTGCGGTGGCGATCCGGTGGAGGAGGAAGGATTGGTGCCGCTGGTGGTGATTCAGGGCAGCGCTCTGAAGACGCTGGACTGGTCGGCGCAATTGGCGGCGAACAAGGATCGTTCCAGTCACTACAACATTTTTCCGACGCTGTTGCAGTTGATGGGTTACGACCTGGCGGGGATCGAGGCGGTTTATGGCAAGCCACTGAGTGTCGCGACGGCGGATGAATTCACCTTCAACTACCGCTTCAATGCGCGGTTGGGGGCCAAGCCTGAGTGGAAGCACATTGATCTGGGCAGCATTGTCACGCCGTTGCAGGCGCCGGCGAGTGTGGCGGCGGGGCAGTGAGCTTCAGCTTGTCCGGGTCGACGCTTTCGCGAGCAGGCTCGCTCCCACATTTGGAATGCGATCAACCTGTGGGAGCGAGCCTGCTCGCGAAGGGGCCGGCCAATTCAACGCTGAGTTCAAGTCTGTCACCGCCATCCGCTATCCTTGCCCCACACTGACCGATCAGGTGGCGGCATGCTTCGTGTTGAAAACGTCTTCAAAAGCTATCTCACCCCGCAAGGTCCATTGCCGGTGTTGCAAGGCGTCGACCTGTCGCTCGAATCTGGCAGCAGCCTCGCGCTGATGGGCGAATCCGGCAGTGGCAAAAGCACCTTGCTGCACTTGGTGGCCGGTCTCGACAAAGTCGACAGCGGCAGCATCCGCAGTGGCGCGCATCGATTGGAAGCGATGAACGAGGCGCAACTGGCGAATTGGCGGCGCACAGAAATCGGTCTGGTGTTCCAGCAGTTCAACCTGATCGGCAGTCTGCGCGTGGAGGACAACCTAGCGTTTCAGGCGCGTCTTGCCGGGCGGCATGAGCCGCGTTGGCAGGCGCATCTGGTGCAGCGTCTGGGGCTCGGCGATTTGCTCAAGCGTTATCCCGAGCAACTTTCCGGTGGTCAGCAGCAGCGTGTTGCGTTGGGCCGGGCATTGGCCTCGCAGCCGAAATTGCTGCTCGCCGATGAGCCCACCGGCAGCCTCGATGAAGCGACCAGTGATGAAGTCCTGCGGCTGTTGCTGGAGTTGCTCGATGACACCCCGACCACCTTGTTGATGGTCACCCACAGCCAACGGGTTGCGGCCCGTTTAGCCCAGCGAGTGATGTTGTCCAATGGGCGGCTGACGTGAACGTTTTCCGTCAGACCCTGCGCGCGCTGCTCAGCCATTGGCGGCGCCATCCGGTGCAGTTTTTCAGTGTGCTCACCGGGCTGTGGCTGGCGACCAGTCTGCTCACCGGCGTCGAAGCGTTGAACAGTCAGGCGCGCGACAGTTACGCACGGGCCAGCCAATTGATCGGCGGCGAACCGCAGGCCAGTCTCAGTACGCCGAACGGGGCGACCTTCGCGCAGCAATGGTTCGTTGATCTGCGCCGACAGGGCTGGCCGGTGTCGCCGCTGTTGCAGGGCCGGTTGCTGCTCAAGGGTTTTGAAAATCAGCGGTTGCAATTGATGGGTATCGAACCGGTGTCGTTGCCGGCCGATTCGGCGGTGGCCGGGCAGGCGCTGCCGATTGAGCGTGTTGTCGAGTTTTTCACGCCGCCGGGGAGCACGTGGATTTCACCGGAAACTCTGCAAGCGCTGGATCTGCGTGAAGGCGACACGCCGCAAACGGCTAATGGTCTGCGATTGCCGCCGTTGCTCGCGCAAAAGGACATGGCGCCCGGCCTGTTGCTGGTGGACATCGGCGTCGCGCAAACCCTGCTGGAACAACCCGGACAATTGTCGCGGCTGTTGCTGCCCAAGGATTTTCACGCCGAGTTGCCCGCCGCGTTCAAGGGTCAGTTGCAGCTCAAAAGCAGCGGCGAGGAAAACAATCTGGCGCGCCTGACCGAAAGCTTTCACCTGAATCTCGATGCGTTGGGTTTTTTGTCATTCGTGGTTGGCTTGTTCATCGTCCACGCCGCTATCGGGCTGGCGCTTGAGCAACGGCGCGGTCTGCTGCGTACGCTGCGCGCCTGCGGGGTCAGCGCGCAAATGTTGATTTTCTGCTTGATCGTTGAGCTGGGTGTGCTGGCACTGATCGGTGGACTGTTCGGTGTGATCAGCGGCTATTGGTTGGCCAGTGTCTTGCTGCCGGATGTCGCCGCCAGCCTGCGCGGATTGTATGGCGCCGAAGTGGCGGGGCAGTTGCGCCTGAGCACCTGGTGGTGGTTCAGCGGCATCGGCTTGAGCCTGCTTGGCGCCTTGCTGGCCGGGGCCAATAGTCTGTTGCGTGCCGCACGCTTGCCGTTGTTGGCGGTGGCCGATCCGCAGGCCTGGCATCAGCAATATGCGCGCTGGTTGCGCCGTCAGGGCTGGCTGGCAGCGCTGTTGGGTTTGATTGCCTTGGCGGCATTGATCTGGGGCGACAGTCTGGCCAGCGGTTTTGTCCTGATGGCCGGATTGCTGATCGGCGCCGCATTGGCGCTGCCGGTGTTGCTCAGCGCGCTGTTGAATCAGTTGCTCGGACGCAGTCGCTCGGTGCTCGGTCAGTGGTCTCTCGCCGATTGCCGCCAGCAACTGCCGGCACTGAGTCTGGCGTTGATGGCATTGCTTTTGGCGCTCGCCGCCAATATCGGCGCGGGCAGCATGACCGCCGGATTTCGCCAGACTTTCAACGATTGGCTGGAACAACGCCTGAGCGCCGAGTTGTATATCAACCCGAGCAATCCGGCACAGTCGCGCGAAATGTACAGCTGGCTCAAGCAGCAGCCGAACGTCGCGGCAGTGCTGCCCAACTGGCAAGTCGCGGTGACGTTGCAGGGCTGGCCGGCGGAGGTGTTCGGCATCATCGATCACGCGCATTATCGCCAGCACTGGCCGTTGCTCGATGTCAGTGGCAGCGACCCGTGGGCGCATCTGGCTACCGACGATGCGGTGATGCTCAGCGAACAACTGGCGCGTCGGCTGAAGGTGCGGGCGGGTGATCGACTGACGATTCCTGCGCCGAATGGTGCGTGGTCGCCGCGCATCGTTGGCGTCTACGCCGACTATGGCAATCCCAAGGGGCACTTGCTGGTCAACATCAACCACCTGCTGCGCGGCTGGCCGCAGTTGACGCCGAACCGGTTCAATCTGCGCATTGAGCCGCGGAACATTCCGCCGTTGTTGAATGGCTTGCAGGCGCGCTTTCAACTCGATGACAGCCGCATCGTCGATCAGGCGCGGCTCAAGGGCTGGTCGGTGCAGGTTTTCGAGCGGACCTTTGCGGCGACGGC
Source organism: Pseudomonas sp. RU47 (assembly GCF_004011755.1). Lineage (GTDB taxonomy): Bacteria > Pseudomonadota > Gammaproteobacteria > Pseudomonadales > Pseudomonadaceae > Aquipseudomonas. The sequence goes on from NZ_CP022411.1 coordinate 2,436,691, forward strand.
GGCGTTGAACAGTCTGACCTTGGCGGTGGCGGGCGTGGCGCTGTTCATCAGCCTGCTGACGCAAAGTCAAAGTCGCCTCGGCCAACTCGCACCGCTTTGGGCGCTTGGCGTAACGCGACGGCAGCTGATGCTGCTCAATCTCGGGCAGACCTGGCTGCTGGCGGTACTGACGCTGGTGTTGGCGTTGCCACTAGGCATCGCGCTGGCGTGGTGTCTGGACGCGGTGATCAACGTGCAAGCGTTTGGCTGGCGGCTGCCGTTGCGGGTGTTTCCGTGGCAATTGCTGCAGTTGATGGGGTGGGCGTTGCTGGCGACGTTGCTGGCGTCGGCATGGCCGCTGTACTCGCTGTACCGCACGCAACCGGCGGACCTGCTGAGGACGTTTGCCCATGAGGATTAACTTCGTTGTGCTGATGGTTTTGTTGCTGCTCGGTGGTTGCGATCAATCGGTGCCGGAGCAGAAGGGCTTTGCCGGGATGGGCGATCAGGCGTTGGCATTTACGCCGGTGGTGCCGGGGCGAGTGTTCAGTTTTCCGGCGGATCACGCTGCGCATGAGGGGTTTCGCATTGAGTGGTGGTACGTCACCGCCAATCTCAAGGATCAGCAGGGCAATGAATTCGGCGTGCAGTGGACGTTGTTTCGCAGTGCGCTGAAACCCGTGGCGGAGCAGGCGGGGTGGGGCAACCAGACGATCTGGCTGGGGCACGCGGCGGTTACTTCCAGCACGGTGCATCACGCTGCCGAACGTTACGCCCGAGGTGGAGTAGGGCAGGCCGGTGTGCGGCTGGCGCCGTTCGAGGCGTGGATTGATGATTGGCGATTCGCCAGTCAGGCGCAGGATCCGCTGAGCGACCTGCAACTCAGCGCGCGCGACAAGGATTTCGCCTATCAACTGCACCTAACGTCCAGTCGTCCGTTGGTGTTGCAGGGCGACAAGGGCTTCAGTCAGAAATCCGAAGAAGGTCAGGCGTCGTATTACTACAGCCAGCCGTTTTTTCAGGCCAGCGGCACGTTGCAGATCGACGGCCAGAGCTACACCGTCAGCGGCCCGGCGTGGCTTGATCGCGAATGGAGCAGCCAGCCGCTGACCGCCAATCAAACCGGTTGGGACTGGTTCTCTCTGCACCTGGACAGCGGCGAACACGTGATGCTCTACCGCATGCGCCAGAAGGACGGCGCGCCGTATCTCACTGGCACCTGGATCGCTGCCGACGGCCAGACGCAAACCCTGCGCAGTTCGCAGATCCGGCTCACCCCGCAAGACACCGCCAACGTCGCCGGCCGGGCGATGCCGGTGAAATGGTCGATCAGCATCCCCGACAAACACCTCGACATTACCCTCGACGCGCTTAACCCCAATGCCTGGATGAACCTGCGCATCCCTTATTGGGAGGGCCCGGTGCACATCAGCGGCAGCCATCCCGGCCAAGGCTATCTGGAAATGACCGGGTACTGACAGCGCCTCGTAGAAACTGCGAGTTGTAACGGGCGCAGAATCCGGATCTGACCGAGATCAAAATGTGGGAGCGAGCCTGCTCGCGAAAGCGCCCGCCCAGACACCACAGAGAAATTGGCCGGAACTCCGCTACTTCTCAACCCCTCTACCAAATATCTCTCACACCTTTGCGAAACGCCGTCGAGGACTCCCCCATGAGCGATGACCTGCAACCTCCAGACCTGAATTCCTGGCAGCGCCTGTTCGACGACGAAACCTACTGGCAGCAATCCCCCGACGCGCACTATTTTGACTTGCAACGCATCGCCGACGACCTGCTCGGCCAAGGCGCCATCGACCTTGAACAATGGCAGTTCCTGCGTGCCAAGGCCGACGACCTGCACAAGGATTCACCCGCCATCAACGTCGCCCGTGAACTCGACGACCCCAAAGCCTGAGGACAACCCCATGAAACCCATCACCCAAGGCGAACACCCCGACGAACCCCGGCCACCCGGCGAAACCGAACGCGACAACGACGCCCTGCGGCCCACCGACCCGAAACAGCGTGAAAACAGCGGCAAAGGCACGCCCAGCGGCGAATCCACCGCGCAGGACACCGCAAAACAACAGACCTCTTCAACACAAACCAAAGCCAAGCCCTGAACAGCGTCTATGCTCAGTGGCACGTTCGTCGCCGAAGCCAATTCGGCGCCGGGCGCTGCCATTCATCACAGGGAAAGTATTGCTTATGAAGCTCGACGCATTGGCCAAGGCCATCACCCTCGCAACCGTACTGTCCGCCACCAGCTTCGGCGCCATGGCTGCCGATATTCCGCTGTCTGCCACTGTTGAAGCAGATCAGGTCATCACCAAAGTGATCTCCGTCGATGCCGCCAACCATCAGGTTGTGCTCGAAGGTGCCGAAGGCAAGCCGGTTCACGTTCAGCTCACTGATAAGGCGAAAAACCTCGCCAATCTCAAGCCCGGCGATCAGGTCAACATTCAGGTACAGCGTTCTGTCGCCGCTTACCTCGACACCGATGTGGATAAAGGTCTGCCTGGCACCACCGAACGTACCGGTGAGTTGCGTAAGGCCCCGGGCAGCGATAACCCCGGTGGCGAGGCGTATCGTCAGGTTCAGGTGCAATTGAAAATCACCAAAATTGATTTGAAGACAAATCAGGTGACCCTGCAAAACCCGGCGGGCGTGTCGAAAGTTCTCGACGTGAAAAAGCCTGAAATCCAAGCCAAACTGAAAGATCTGAAAGAAGGGCAGAGCGTTATTGTCACTTACACCGATATCTTGAAAGTGACCAGTCAACACGAAAGTTGAGTATTAGCTCTACAGAATGATTGTTCTTGTACAGGTTTATGTATGAGAACAATCATATAAAAAAGTCTGTCGGAAGTTTCCCGGTAAATATCGGTGGTACACACTTTTTAACTTTCTGGTACATAAATTTCATGTTTAAGCATGAGGACATATCTGCCAACTTCCATTAAAATCCCTCCCGTTCGCCCAGTGTCAGGGCTCTTTACCGGTGCATGGATTGCCAGGCCATTACACTGGGCGAACACCTCTACGGAGTAGTTGTATACAATTTCTGCAAACAAAAAGGGCGACTTTAAAAGTCGCCCTTTTTGTTTGCGGTGGATTAAACCGAGATTTGCACGTCAGGCTTGCTGCTCTTGAAAGCGCTTCAGCGTGGCCTGATACATTTTTGTCCTGCGGTGATTTTTCCCGTAGGTGCCCGCCGCCGCGACGGTGCCTGCCTGGATGTGATCCAGATAGCTGAAAATCTTGCGCGGTGATAGAAACTTGATGCCATAGCCCAGGCTGCTCATTCGATCTTGCAACGTGTAGCCGGGCACGAGGTCATCCATGCAGAAGTGCAGGCCTTGGGACTTCATCAAGCGCGCATTCCACAATGTGCAGAAACTTTTCAGATGCGTTTCTTTGTACGGCCTTGGCATTTTCGAACGCATACCCAGACGCACTTTCGCTTTACGAACATAGTGCTTGCAGAAACGCGAAGTTAAACGCCAGGTATCACGCACAATCCCGCGATTGAGTTGTTCGACACAACCGACTGCAGCCATGTCCGGCGTTTTCGTGCACTCGCGCATCATCATGGCAAACACTTCCTTGTCATAGACAAAGGTGTCGGTGTGCAACAGAAACAGATAATCGGTGTCGACTTTTTCCAGTGCCAGATCCAGTGCTTTACCGTGCGCAATATGGCCAGCTTCCTTGCCCGGCGAAGGCCGTTCGATCAAGTTGATCCAGTCGAGCGAACGCAAGTAATCGAGACTGGCATCCGCCGAATCGTTATCCACCACCCACACCGGAATGCGTTGCTCCTGGACGTGCTCGCGCAGAAGTTCGAGGCACATTTTAGTGATGTCCGGGGTTTTGTAATTTACCAGGACAAGGCTGAAATTCGACGCTGGCTGGGCTGGTAAATCAAACGCTTTCATGTCGGAAGGACTCATCTGCGATTCAAGGGCAACAAGGTTTCTTGGCCGCGATCGTAGCGATGCAACCTTAGGCGAACCTTAATTTGCGGATGTGACGGTAAATGTATGCCGAAGAAAGACGACTGATCTTATGAAATGCATGGGGTGCTGCCGGTCATTCCCGGATAAAATGCGCGCCCCCTCACGGTTCAAGGAAGAAACGGCGCACGCCGTTGTGTCACGGATGAAACCACTTTCCCTCTACCACCCGGGCTTGTACTGGCTGCGCGTGTGGCAAAAAAGACTGTTCCGCCAAATTGCCTGGCGCTGTTCCAGCAAACGCTACGCACGCCCCGTCGCCACGGCCGAGCGCCTGCCATTTCGCTACCTCAAACACACCTCGAAACTCATCCGCAAACTCGGCGACTCGGACCTCGCCCTGCAACACAACAAAGTCATCAACCTCAAACTCGCCGTCGCCGCCATTGACGGCGTCATCATCGCCCCCGGCGAACACTTCTCCTTCTGCCGCCTCGTCGGCCGCCCGACTGTGAAGCGCGGCTACGTTGAAGGCATGGAACTGTCCTTCGGCGAGGCACGACGCGGGGTAGGCGGTGGAATTTGCCAACTGAGCAACCTGATCCACTGGATGGCGATTCATTCACCGCTGGTGGTGGTCGAGCGCTCCAACCACAGCTTCGACCCGTTTCCGGATGAAGGGCGGGTGCTGCCGTTCGGGTCAGGGGCGGCGATCTTCTACAACTACGTTGATCTGGTGCTGCATAACCCGACGGATCGGAGCTTTCAGCTGAAGTTGAACGTCGGCGAGACACAACTCGAAGGGGAGTTGTTGTGTGATCGGGTGAGAGAATATCGCTATCACGTGTTTCAAGAGGCGCATCGGTTTGTGCGGGAGGGGGCGCGGGTGTATCGGGAGAATGAGATTTGGCGGGAGGTGCGGGAGAAGGGGCAGGTTGGGGAATTGGTGGAGAGGGTGAGGTTGTATCGGAATCGGGTGGTGGTTAAGTACGACGTGGCAGATGAGTTGATCGGGTAGGGCGCGTGAAAGCACTTCGCTGACGATGGCGCCCTTTGATCAGTTTCTGAAATACAACTCATCCAGCTGGCGTCTGCGTATCGAGAGGTACTCCTCCCATACCTTGGGAAAGTCCTCATCTTTGGTTAGAGGGAAGGTCAGATAAATGTACTTTCCAACAACGCTGATGTATTGCCTCGCGCGTTTGAAGGCCGGCTGCTCGTAAGCTGCGACGCTTTCATCGTAGGCGTCATGGTAGTGATAGATGCTTACCCGATGGGGAGCGATCATGCATCGCGAAAAATCGATCACCCAGCAGCTATCAACGGCTGTGCTCAAATAACCGTAAACACCATCAGTAGATAGACGCAGGCATGAATTTGCCTGGGTGCCGTCGTCATCGTTGACCAGAATGATCTGGTCCGCGAAGTAATGAATATTCCTGCCGTCCGGCCCTTGCAAAGACAAGCTCCAACCTTCGGCTCCCATACGGAATTCACCGTTGTTATCAAAGGTTGCTGTCCATCCATTGGCTAGAGTGATCTGATGTTTATTCATGAGGACTGGTCAAGTATCGAGCTTACGGTGGTATGAGGTAGTCACATTAAATATCTTGCTCAAAGGTGTTCGAGGTCAATTAGACAGCCTTTGAGTTTTAATCGCTTGATCTCATCATTAAATTTGTATCTTGGCAAGAGTTCGTTTTTTATGTCGTAGTGCTGTCTAAGGAGACGGAATAATTTCCCTATGTTGTTTTTGCTTTTTTCGTCAAGGCTCTCAATCAAGTCGTAATTATTGTCCGACAGAAGTGCGATTTTGTTTTTAAGTGTGTAGTAAGCGCTTATGTTTGAAAGCAATCCTTCTGCATCTGAATAATCTTCTTTTAAGTGTTCTACATAATTTTCAAATATAGTTGTCAGCAGGTGTTGTGCTGCTTTTTGATGTTTTAAAGTTCCGCACATTTCCTGCCAGTTGCTAATGAAAAGATGATCTCCCCAGTCAGAGCCGCGAGCAAAATATTTTCCATTGCCTTTGAAGAAATCAGATGTTTCATGAAGTTCTAAAGCTGTTTCAAAGGTTGTTTTCATTGAGGCTTTTTCCAAAGTCATCAAAATTTTCAATGGCGCTCCGGGGGGACGGGAGTGGATTTATTTTCAGTTTGTAGAAAATAAATCTTTCACATTTTTTTGTCCTATCTTTTTGCGCTTTTATTTTTTCTTCTATTTGTATTTCATGCTTCGATCATGAATGATTCAATCTGCTTGATGAATTCAATCTTGCTTTTAGTTCTGAATTCGCCGAGAAAAACTTCGGAGTTTTTCACCGGTTTTCCTTTGTGGTCATATTCGATTTTTAGGAAATCAATTACAAACTCTCCGTCGGGGTCTCCCTCTGGCTCTACTCTAGAATCGAAGCAGTGCCCAGTACTACGCCTTACGCCCCCTAACAGTACTGAACAGGTGAACCAGTCGTTAGTTTCTGGGGTTAACTCAACCTCAAAAAAGTTGTTGATTGTTATTGTCCAGCCGCTTGGCACTCGAATTGGTTGAAGTTCGTGCTTTAGTTTGGGTCTCATTTTACATTGCCCATGTATTTTTTAACTTGTTCAGGTGAGGCTGGAAAGCTGTGTATGACAGATTCATTTCTACCCAGCAGGTTGACGAAGTTAAAGCGGTTTCCGTACTTGTAGAGGCTTTTTACTCGTCTTAAAAACTCAGGCTTTCAGTTTTTATTAGGAACCTTGGTTTTGTGATTTTTTTAATAGGTTTTTGAGTTCAGGGTAACAATCAATTTCTTCATCGGGTAGATTGTCTATTATTCTCTGAATTTTATTAGAGTATTTTTCCTCAATAACTGCTTCAGTCCAATCAAGTTCGGAAGCTGCGGCGACTGCTACCTTGGAGAACGTAGAGTCAAGAAGTTTTTTTAAAATCTCTATCGCTTCGGGCGATCGCAACTCTCCGAGAGCAGTAGCGCTTCTTTCTTGCCAGTATTCCTCTTTTGAAAGAATTGCTTCATTAAGTTGTTGCCAGTCCATGGCGTTAAATTTTCCTAAAACTCCATGAGCTACCTGTTCAGTAATGTACTCATTCCAATTTGAGTCTTCATTCGGTCCAAGCCAGTAGTTATATTCTTCGTAAATCTTGCTGTTCATGTTGTTCAGGGACGGATCACGTTAAATAGCGAGAAAGAGGGGAGTTCCCAGGCGGGAGATTATGGATGTAAAAAACTGTGATCTGCCCCGTTTAAAATAAGGAGTCGTGGTCTGTCCCTGTTTTATTTCTTTCGGTTACCTAGAGTCGATTTGTTTTTAATGAGTGCTATCGCTGGTATGAACGCAATCATGATCATCCATATAGATTAGCACTTTGAAGTTGTCGTCGACTATCCAGAATGGGAATCCAGTCGTTTCGGAAAATAGCGTTTTAAGATCTGCAGAGGTTGCTAGTTTCCAAGCGTGAATCTTACTGTCTTGAACTATTAGTAAGGGGTTTTCAAAATTTTCGAGAATGTCTACTTTTTTCCAGAAGTCTGGATCGTGTTTTTTTTGGGGGCTCCTCAAGTAAAAAGGGTCGAGGCCCTTTGTTTCAGAAGAAAAAAATGATGCCGTTAGCTTCATGATCAATTTAGATAGTTCATTCTCGCGTAATTTCTCATGCGCTAAGTTCTGCTCTGATAATGCCGAATCGATTTCTTTTTCTAGGTAGTTCATTGAGGATCTCCAATTCTCGCGCGTGATACAGGCACAGATTCTAACAATATGTGTCCTCTAACAGCCCCACCTGTACCACGCTTACCTGGCGTTTGGTAACCGACATGAGGATCTGCCGGACCATCACCAGAAGGAACGAGGCGAGGATCATCTATGTTTACTTCTGCACCCTTATTTCTGCCCTCTAATACGCGCCATTCTGTTGGGTAAGATTTTCCATATTGGTCTTTGCCCCACTTGGTAACTGAAAATTCGTTTTTCGGCACGCCTGTTCGAGTAAATGCCTCGTCCAATCCTTTGTGCATTTGCTGGTATGACGTCCCAGGTGTATCCCTCCAGTCTAAATCAACCTCAGAATTGAATTTCCATGTTCCGCCTGGGACAGGCTGTGGACAATTTGTCGGGCCGCTAGCTAGACCTAGAGGGTCTACCCACCCCGTAGGGTTAGGCACGTACTGGTAGTTATTCAACCCACCCGCAAGCTTGATCGGATCCGGCGTCAAAAACCGTCCAGTTCCCGGATTGTAGTAGCGGTGCCGGTTGTAATGTAACCCTGTCTCCGCATCGAAATACTGACCCTGGAACCGCAACGGGTTATCGATCTCGCTGACGTCCAGCGCGGCGAGATTACCGTAGGCTCGGTACTTCGCCGACCACATGATTTCACCGCTGTAGTCGGTGAGCTCCTGCGGTGTGCCGAGGTGGTCGAGTTGATAGTAAAACGGCGTAGCCTTGCGCGGGCCTTCGCCATCGAGCATCGCCAGTGGACGGAAGCTGCCCGGTTCGTAGATGTAGCTGCGATAGCGGTTTTCAGCGCTTTCTGCGATCAGGCGTTCACCTTGCCAGAGGAATTCGGTGGTGTGCCCGTCGACGGTTTTTTCGATACGGCGGCCAAAGGCGTCGTATTTGTAGCTCGCGATGCTTCCACCCGGCAGGCTGACACCGACGAGGCGGTGCTGACAGTCGTAGCGGTATTCGGTGACGAGTTTCTGTCCTGTGCCACGGCGCTCGCGAATCAGATTGCCGTAGGCGTCGTAGTCATAATGGCGATCACCCTGCATCAGCAGGCGGTTGCCTTTGACGTTGGCGAGGTTTGCTGTGCCTTCATTGCTTTGGCCCAGCAGGTTGCCCGCCGGGTCATGGGCGAAGCTTTCCGGAGTAGCACCGCGCACGCTGATGAGTCGATCGAGCGGGTCGTAGTGGTAGCTGCGATTGCCTTTGCGGCTGTCATCAATGCCAGCGAGGTTGCCGTTGGCATCGTAATTATAACGACGCTGGAACAGGTTCTTGTCTCGCTGGCCAACAGTGTGGGCTTGCAGGCGGCCTTGTTCGTCGTACTGGTATTGGCTGAGCAGCAAACCTTGCTGACGTTTTTGTTCGCGCCCAGCACTGAACTGGTGAGAGGTCAGGCGCGAGCCATTGAGGTCGATGCTGCTCAGTTGTCCGCCCGGTTGGTGACGGTAATCGAGTTTGCTGCCGTCAGGGAGGCGGCAGTGTTTGAGCTGACCAACGCTATCGTACTCGTAGCGCAGGGTGCCCCAACCTTGGTGTTCTTCGATGAGGCGGTCTTGCAGGTCGTATTTGTAGGCGAGCGGCCAGTTGCCGTCATCGACGTTTACGAGGCGACCGAGGGCGTCGTAGCTGTAGTGGATTTCTTCGCCATCGGCCAGGGTTTTCACCAGCAGCCGGCCAGCCGCATCGCGCTGATACTCAGTGACCAGTTCGCTGCCATCGTCGCCGAACTCGGTTTTCTTCAGCAGTTGGCCGTTGAGGTCATACTCGTAAGCCGTGCGACGACCGTCGAAGCCTGTTTCCTGCTGGATCAGGCCGTTCGCGTAGTAGTCGAGGTGGTATTGCTCGCCGCGCTCGTTTTCGATTTCAGTCAGCAGCAGACGAGAGTTGTCATAGCGATAGCGAAGTTGGCTGCCGTCCGGATTGATGCGGCGGCAGACCAGATGCAGGTTGTCGGCGTATTCGTACCGAGTGATGCGGCCGAGTTCATCGCGTTCAGCGGTGACATTACCGTAGGCGTTATAGGTAAACGCACGGGTTGCACCGCCCGGCAGTGTAACTTGGGCGAGGCGATTAGCGGCGTCCCACTGGTATTGGGTAATGGCGCCGGACTCTTCCTGGCGGGTAATCTGCCGACCCAGCGCGTCGTAGCGATACTTGCGCTGGCCGCCATCGGGTAGGCGTTCTTCCAGCAACTGGCCGAGGTTGTTCCAGCCGAGTTGATGACGGCTGCCGTCCGGGTGGCGAATCTCCAGCAGACGCCCCTGGCCGTCGTAGCTGTATAGCGTGGCATTGCCGTCCGGATCGATTTGCTGGGTGATATCGCCTTGACGGTTGCGTTGGTACTTCCAACTGGCTTTGCCGCGATGAACATCACTGACGAAACCGTTGACGTATTCATACGTGGTGGCTTCGTCTTCCGGCGGGATGACGGCAGTCATCAAGCCGTTGTCGTTGTAGCTGTACTCGGTGACGGCACCCAACGGATCCTTTTCCGCGATCAATTGGCCTTTGTCGTTGTAGGCCTTGAGATGCTCGGCACCGTCCGGGTCGATCTTGCTGATCAGTCGTGCCTGATCATCGTGGGTGTACACCTCTTCGCTGCCGTCGGCGTTGGTGACAGTCACGCTGCCTTTGTCATCCCAGGCGTAGTGCGCCTCCATCTGCGAGAAGTTGGCCCAGTGATGTGTGCAACGAGACAGTTTGCCTTCGTTCTCCCACTTCCAGTAGAACGCAGCGCCGCCCGCCAGTTGCCGCTCGAGAATGACGTGCTGTTCGTTGTAGCGATAATGTTCGGCTTCACCGGCCGCGTTCTTCGCCTCGATCAGACGATGCTGAGTGTCATAGCTGTAGGTGACCAGCGTTTGCACCGTATTCCAGGCGTCTTCCAGATTATCCGCGGGCAGGAACTGCTGATAGTCGATCGCGACGATGTGTTTTCGGTCGTAGCGCAGAAGCAAGGCGCGACCGGCGCCGTTGTCGAGGCGTTTGATACGACCATGGATATCGCGTGTGACGTGCAGTCTATTGCCATAGCTGTCGCTAATGGCGATCAGGGTGGCGCCTCTGCTGTTAAAGCGGAAGTGGTAGAACGATGGACGCTTGCCGGCCTGGGCCAGAATCAGTTCCGATGGATCGTCACCGAGGAAAATTGCCGCGCGCGAGAGGCTGTTGGTGATGGCCGGGCGTTGTTCGGTTGGAAGTGGGAAGGGGGTTGAGCGGTTTTCGTGGTCGGTCCAGGTGACTTCATCGCCATTGATTTCGATGCGATGAGCCAAGGCATGGCTCCAGCCATAACCCAAGCCGCAGTCGATTTCCACCGCGCTGGTTCTGTAGAGACGCGTCCACTCAAATGGCAGTAGCCCGTCGAGTTGACCGTCGGTCAGCGTCAATAACTCTTCGCCGGTAACCATCGAAACCGGGCACTTGTCGACGCGCGTACAGGACACAGGCTCCGCGCTTTTATTAGCGGGGGTCGTGGCTTGTCTAGATGCATCGTCAGCGTGCGCCGCAGTTCCTATCCGAGCATTCGATTTTCCATCGAAGCGAACTTGCACTGTTCCTTGCTTAATCTGCCTTCCTATTCCGCGCGCCGCAACTGGAACATACTTGGTAACGTATGCCATGAAGCCCTTAATAATTTCGAAGATCGACTTAACAAAATTAACTACGGCGTTGAGGACGATTTCTCCATATTTCTTTATGCGTGCGACCAGATAAATCAGGCCAGTTCCTTCAGCGGCCACCGTCAAAACGATCGAGATGACGATATCGATGGCAATGCCGACGACTGCCGCCGTAGTCATTTTCGCGGCATCACCTGCTGTTTTCATTGGGGGCAAGCTAGCCAGCCAAATAACCGCTGTATGCATCATCAGGAAAAGCGCTGCTTCGTCACTGGCCAAAAGCATGGCCTTTTTCATGACTTCAGGGGCGGTTTTTGCTACTTCGATAAGCTCTTGTGCACCTTCGCCGAGTTTTTTACCAAACTTGCCGGGGTCCTGAAGGATATCCAGGACAAGTTTGATCCCATCCCAAACGCCTTTAATTGCCTCCCAACCACCGTCAAGGATGCCGCTACCAATAGCCATGACCGTGCCGGAAAGAGATAGGCTTGACCACTGCTGGCGATATCCGCCAGGCCCGGTCCATTTGTTGCGCAGAAAACCTTCGAGTTCACTGTTGAGTCCCTTGTACGAGTCAAACAGTGTGTCAATCTGCGCTGGCGTTACTTCGTTATGAACACGGATTACGTATTTTTTACCCGGGACCCCACCTGACCAACTGGCTTTACCCTGAGCATCAAGCTTGACCTTGTTGATGGCGCCGCCACCCTCTGGAACGATCTCGACTTCAATATTCCCCACGGGAATATCATAAAGAGATTCGAATTTGCTCTCGATCAGCATAGGGCCTTTCAGCGGGCATTGAGCCACGACGCTGAAATTGTCATCTGTCATGCTTACCGCGGTCGAGGATCTGCCGGCTTTGAGGATCCGTTCCATACCCAGCAGGGAAGGTTTATCGGTCTTGTGGCTGACTTCATCAGCCAGACTTGCGTACCAGGAATGGGTTTGCTTCTGGTAAATCGTCAGGCTGTTCTTGAAATTCTTCAGTTGGTTGTCAACGAAGGCAATGCGTTCCTTTGCGACCATCAGCCTTGCTCCAGAATCAGGTGATTTAACAGTGCTTCTTTAAGGTTTTTCGGTGCGTCCGGACGGCGCACGAAACGGCTGATTTTCAGCTTCAGGTTGTTCTCGGGCCAAGCGGTATAAATGTCTGGTCGGTCTTCTTCCAGCCACTGCATCAAGTTGCTGATCAGCGTCGTCGGGTTTTCCTTGGCCAAGCCATCCAGTAACGGCTTCGGCACCTCCCACCACGGCCAGTCCCGCACGTTCGGCACAACCCGCGTCCCAACCTCCAGCGACTGCCCATTAATCAAATACCGCTCAAACATCGGCAGCACTTCCCCAGCCTTCTCCCCCAATCCATGCAGAATCGGATAGATATGCCGCCCATCCCAAAACCGGAAAAACACCTCGGTCCCGTCCGGCATCTTCACCTGTGTCAGGCTGCGCAGATGCTCGAAAACGTCGTTCGGCTCGGAACGCGACACCGCCAGCCAGCCCCAATCGAGGGCATCGGCTTCAGCGATCCACGGCAGGAACGCGGAATTGGCTTTGAGTTCGGTGACATACGGCATCACCGGTTGCCAAGTGGAGTAGGGCGTGCCGCCCCAGATCGGGATGAGCTGGGCGGTGGGTTCGGTCAGGTAGAGATTTTTCAGCGCGTCGGAATCACTCGCCGCGCTGATGACCAGATACAAGCGCTCGCCAGTCTGCAACGGCTGTTGCGCGAGCCAATCCTTGGGTGTAATTCGATCAGATGGCACAGGCACCTGCCTTGCATTTTTCGCATTCTTCGCAGAACGGCGCGTTACGTTTGAGGGTGTTGATCTGGGCCGGGGTCAGGACCTGGCCGGCCTTGTCGGCGTCGGCCTGTTTCAGGATGCCAGGCATCAGCGGGGCGGCGCCGGTGCCGCTCCCTGGGCTGCCGCCGGAGTTCATGTTGATCACCGGGCCGCTCATGGTCACGCCGCCAGCGTCGATCTTGATGAAGCTGCCGCCGCCGACCAGTGTCAGTTCGGCGCCAGCCTCCATCACCACTTTCATGCCGCTGCTGAGGTGGATTTCTTGCCCGGCGTCGATGAACTGGCCGGTGCCGATCTTGATGTGCTGATTGACGCCCACGGTCAGGTGGTCGTTGGCGCGGGTTTCGACTTTGCGGTCGGCGTAGACGGTGTGGTGTTCTTCGGCCTTGAATTCGCTGTAGCTGTTCTTTTCGACGGTGTCGTGGCGTTCGTTGCCGACGCGGATTTTCTGGTCGTGCTCGATGTTCTCGTCCCAGTCGCGCTGGGCGTGCAGGTAGATCTGTTCCTGACCTTTTTTGTCTTCGATGCGCAGTTCGTTGTAGCCGCCACCGCCCATGGAGCTGAGGGTCTTGAAGGTGCTGCGGGTCTTGTTCGCCGGCAGCTCATACGGGACGGTGTTTTCCTTGTGGTACAGGCAGCCGCTGATCAACGGTTGATCGGGGTCGCCTTCAAGGAAGGTGACCAGCACTTCCATGCCGATACGCGGGATGGCGATGCCGCCGTACTGGGCGCCGGCCCAGGCGCTGGAGACGCGCAGCCAGCAGCTGGTTTTGTCATCGGCCTGGCCTTCGCGGTCCCAATGAAACTGGACTTTGACGCGGCCGTATTCGTCGCAGTGGATCTCTTCGCCTTTCGGGCCCGTGACCACGGCGCTCTGGCTGCCGAGGATGCGCGGTTTTGGATGGCGCAGGGGCGGGCGGTTCGGCACGTCCCATGGGGTCGCCTGGAAGCGGTTGCGATAGCCCTGGTGGAAATCGTCTTTCAGCGCGGTGGTGTCGCTGGTTACCGACTCTTCGAGCACTTGCGGCTGCTTGCCTTCGTGGAGGACTTCGGTGAGCAGCCAGAGGTCATTCCATTTGGCTTTCGGGTGCGCGGTCAGGGCGAGGAAGTGGCCGCTGACCAGCAACGGTTGATCGCTCTTGCCTTCGGCGAGCTGGAAGTCGCTGCGGTGACGTTCGAGGGCGCGTTTGGCCAGGTGTTTGCCGCGTTCGCGGTCGATGAAACGGCCCGGATAATCGTAATCTTCAAGGTCGGGCAGGGCGTCGCCACGGTTTTCGCTTTCGAGAGTAAGGCGTGGTTTTTCGAAGTCGTAATCGCGGCGGGTGGTGCGGCTGGTGCGGGTTTCCAGGCGCAGGTCGAAGCGCTTGATCACCGGGTCGCTGGCGACCATGCCGGAGTCTTGCTGATAGGCCACAGGCTTGAGTTTCGGGAACACCGTCTGGTCATCGCCGAATACCAGTTTGTGCGCCGTCGCCGTGTGCTCGAAGTGGTAGTGGATACCTTCTTCTTCGCACAGGCGCTGGATGAAATGCAGGTCCGATTCATCGTATTGCACGCAGTAGATGCGCTCGGGATAAATCGAACCGGTCTTGAATTCGTAGGCGTTGCTTTGAATACCGTGCTCTTCGAGGACCATACCGATGATTTTCGGCACGCTGAGGTTCTGGAAGATTCGCTGGTTGACGCGATGCGCCAGGTAGGACAGTTGCGGGCGCAGGGTCACCGAATAACGGGTCAGGCGTTTGCCGGAATCGCCTTGCGCGGCGCGGTAGATCTGGCCGTGGATGCCGCTGCCGTCAGGCGACAGTTGCAGGAAGGCCGGTTTGTGCAGCAGGGTTTCGAGGTCCAGCGACGGCTGCTCACTGACCAGCTCCACCTCGAACACAAAAGGCTGGCTGATGGCTTCGCGGCCTTGCAGGGTGAATACCTGAAAGTCAGCGGAAAGACCTTCGATGGTCAGGGCAAAATGGGTTTCATTGGCCGGCGCGAACATCCCTTGTTCCTCGTGCTGTACAGCGGCGTGAGTCGACGACCGCAAAACGGCTCAACTTACGCGAAATTCTGGAGGGCGAAAACAACATCGACCAGCAGAGCTGGCCGATGCTTGTAACGATCAGCCGTAATTAAACGACTGGAGCACGCCAGTCATCGGAACCCGAAGTACCGGATACTTCGTGGGTCCAGGTGATTTTGCGGTAGGTGAACTGCACTTCTTCCAGGTGGGTGAAGTGCGAGTTGCCTGGATCCTGGCAGTTGTGCATTTTGTTGTTGATGGCGACGATGATCGCGTCTTCCAGTTTGGTGGTGTAGTAGTGCTCTTGGGTGCCTTGAGCAGAAGTACGGAACCACTGGATAACGATTTCGCTCATGCGCTCGCCGGAGGTCAGAGCGGCTTGTAGCAGAGGCGAAGCCTTGTCGTAGACCTTGGTGATCACAACTGGCTTGTGAACGCGCTGACCGGTTGGCTGACCGGATTGTGGGTCACGCGGGATGATCACGTCGTGGCTGAAAGCCTGAACCATAACCTGGTCTTCGTGGCCTTCCTGGTAGGTGTTGCCTACGGAGTCAGCGGTGAAAGCGCCTGCAGTGATCAGGCCTTGTTTTTCGCCGGTAACCGACATGTACGCTGGTGTTGCCATGGGGTGCTCTCCTTGCGGAATAATTTAAGGTGCCCGGGAGGCGAAATCGCCCGGTGGGTGCCTGACTGTTATCAAGGAGCGTGCCAACAATTGTGGCGGCCATACGGGCCGGGGTGTTTGACTGATTTTTCAGGCGCTTGTGCGAAATAAAGCGCTCGTCCAATGCAAAAGTGCGCAAGAAGTTGCGCAGTACTGCGCAACTTCTTGCGCACTTGGCTGCAGGCCTTGTACCACGGTGCTTTCAGAGGTTTTTCCGGTCGATTTTGCAAAACAAGTGCGCAACTTCTTGCGCACAGTGGCCACGCGCCATTATTTGGTCGAGGCGGCTGCTTAAAACTTTTAGATCAAAAGATCGCAGCCTGCGGCAGCTCCTACAGGGGAAATGCATTCCAAATGTAGGAGCTGCCGCAGGCTGCGATCTTTTGATTTTTCAACGCGCAAATTGGGTCAGACACTCATTGATCGAACGCCGCTGCGTCGCCGCATACAACCCCAACTCATCAATGGTCGCGCGTCCCAGCGCCTGCTCGAAGGTCTGCCGATTGGAATGCTCGCCATAATGCGCCTGCGCCGCGTCGCCAAGGTTCGACTGAAAAATCCCTGCCGCACTCACCGGCAGGAAATCTTCGTACACCAACGGTTCCGCTTTCACATAACCATCGCGCAACAAGTCCTCCAGTGACGACTGTCCAAGCCCTACAGCAGCGAGACCTTTTTCCGTAGCGAAATAGCGAAAGTACGCCAACCCTTGTTCACGCATGCCCTCGACACTGTCAGGAAATTCGCCAAAGTGCTGAGCCATCAGCGCGTTGTAGCGTACGGCGTTGGCTTCGTTGGGGAAGTCACCGAGTTCATCGCGTGCGGCATTCAGCAAGCGGTCATACAGCGCCCGGCCTTTGGGCGTGAGTGCCGCGCCGCGCTGTTCGATTTCGCCGAAACGCGCGCTGTGACTGCCACGGGTTTGGTTCTGATCGGTAAAGGTGATCGGCTCATCCAGCGCTTTGAAACTGGTTTGGCGCAAGAGGATCGGGCATTGCCGGCGCGGCGGGCCTTCGATGACCGCTTTCGGGGTGATGCCATGGGCTGGCATTTGCTCCTGGACGCGGTCGATGTCCAGCGTGCGCGGCGTCAGGTGATTGATGTGCGGGCCTTTGAACGCCACGACGTCGGCGATCAAGCGATGTTGCGCGCTCAACGTCTGATATTGCGCAGCGGTAACCGTAGCGCTGTGATGCCAGCGAAAAGTTTCCAGTGCCTGCAGGACGAATGCCTCGGCCTCGCTTTCATTCAAACCACCTGCGGTTTCAGCTTGCGCGATCAGGCGCAACGCCTCCGAGGTAAAGATCGAACGCTTGGCCAATACCGACTCTGCAAAGGCGCGCAGTTGCGCATCCTCAATCAACTCCAGGCGCAACAACGACGTGAACACCCGAAACGGGCTGACTTGCAGCGCGTCCTCATGCACTGCGCGAAAAGCTGTGGAGTGCACCGGCACGCCCGCCGGGGTCAGGTCGTAATAACCCACCGGTTGCATGCCCATCACCGCAAACAGACGGGCGAGGGTGGCCAGTTCCGTCGCGGTACCGACGCGAATGGCGCCATGGCGCTCCATGTCCAGTCGTTCGATTTCACCGGTGCTATCGAGCTGCCGGGCGATGTCCGGCTGACGTGCGAGCACTTCGCGGTTGGTCTGTTCCACCAACTGCATCAGCGCGCCGTACAGCGGCACTTCTTCGCGGTACATGTCGGACATCGCTTTGGAGAAGCGTTGACGGATCAGGTCGGGGCTGACGAACGGCTGCACGGTCATGAAAAAAATTCCTGCCACGGTCACGGAATGGATGAGGGAAAAGATCGCAGCCTTCTCGCACGCGGGCAAACGAAGAATCCTACGAACTTCATTCTGCCAACGACTGATCCACCAGTTCGATCCAGTGCATCACCCGCGTGCGTCCGGCACTGGCCAGATGGCTCTGACAGCCGACGTTGGAAGTGACGATCAGCTCAGGGCGGCCACTCTCCAGCGCATTGAGGCGGTTGTCGCGCAGTTGCCGGGCCAGCACCGGTTGCGTCAACGAATACGTACCCGCCGAGCCGCAGCACAAATGGCCGTCGGGCACGGCGGTAAGATTGAAACCCAGGCGCGTCAGCACAGCTTCCACCGCGCCGCCCAGTTTCAAAGCGTGCTGCAACGTACACGGGCAATGCACGGCAATCCGCCGTTCAGTGGCGGCGCAGATCTGTTCGAGCGGTTCCTGCGCGAGTATCTGCACCAGATCCAGCGTCCGCTCGCTGATTTCCCGGGCCTTGGCCGCATACACCGGATCGTCTGCCAGCAAATGCCCGTAATCCTTGATGAATGCGCCGCAACCGCTGGCGGTCTGCACAATCGCTTCGGCGCCGTTTTGCAGGTGCGGCCACCAGGCATCGATGTTTTGTCGGGCGCGGCCGAGACCTTTGGCTTGCGCGTCGAGGTGATAGTCCAAAGCACCACAACAACCGGCCTCGGCCACCGGGGTGACACTGATGCCCAAGCGATCCAGCACCCGCGCCGTGGCGTCATTGGTATTTGGCGATAACCCCGGTTGTACGCAGCCTTCAAGTAACAGCACCCGCCGGGCATGGCGCGGGGCGGGGCGCAAACCGGAAAACGGCAGATGCTGCGGCAGTTTGCTTTCAAGCAAACGCGGCAACAGCGGCCGAAACGTCGTGCCCATGCGCAGCAAGCCTTTGAACAATCCCGGATTCGGCGCTAATGCGCGCAACCCTTCGCGCAACAGGCGCTGGGACGCCGGACGCGGCACTGCTTGATCGACCACCGCGCGGCCAATGTCGAGCAGGTTGTGATAGTCGACGCCGGACGGGCAGGTGGTTTCGCAGTTACGGCACGACAGGCAGCGGTCCAGATGCAGTTGCGTCTGCGCCGTCGCGGGTGCGCCTTCGAGCACTTGCTTGATCAGGTAGATGCGCCCGCGCGGGCCATCGAGTTCATCGCCGAGCAATTGATAGGTCGGGCAGGTCGCGTTGCAAAAGCCGCAATGCACGCAGGTGCGCAGAATCTTTTCTGCCTCGGCGGCGCGGGGCAGTTGTCGCGATTGTTCGCTGAGGGTGGTTTGCATGGCTAGAACTCCGCGTACATGCGCCCGGGGTTGAACAGCCCTTGCGGGTCGAGTTGCGCCTTGAGTTGTCGGTGATAGCGCAGCAGTGTCCAGGCCAGCGGCTGGAACGGCGAAGAGCTGGCGCCGTGGGTGAAGCAGGTGGCATGGCCGCCGAGTTCCTGAGCGAGGATATGAATGTGCGCCGCGTCGGATTTCAGCCAGCGTTGCGCGCCGGCCCAGTCGATCAGTTGCTCGCCGGGCAGATCCAGTGGTCCGAGATTGTTCGGCAACGACAAGCGCCACAGCGGCAGACCTTCGTTGAAAAAACCTAGACGCTGTTCATTCAGATCTCGCCAGAATCCTGAATCCAGCGGCTCGCCCCCGAGGCGTTGATGCGCCGCCGTCACCGAGCCTTCACCGCCCTCGAGACGCAGATACAGACTCTGGCCATCGTGGCAGGCGGCACTGATCGGCAACGGTTGCTGACCCCACTCGGCAAGCCTGGTCAGAGCCCGCGCGCTGTCCATGTCGAGGCGAATGCTCAGGCACTGGCGCGGTTTCGGCAGGACTTTCAGCGAGACTTCGGTGAGTACACCGAGGCAGCCGTAGCTGCCGGCCATCAGCCGCGACAGGTCATAACCGGCGACGTTCTTCATCACTTCGCCGCCGAAGCGCAGGTGCTGACCGAGGCCGGTGATCACCCGCGTGCCGAGGACGAAGTCGCGCACCGAGCCAGACCACGGTCGTCGTGGACCGGACAACCCCGTGGCGATCATGCCGCCGACGGTGGCGCCGTCGGCGAATGACGGCGGCTCGCACGGCAACATTTGTCCGGTAGCATCCAGCGCCGCCAGCAGTTCGGACAACGGTGTACCGGCGCGCGCCGTGACCACCAGTTCGGTCGGCTCGTAACGGACGATGCCGCAGTGGGCGCGGGTGTCGAGCACTTCGCCGGCGACCTCGCGGCCGAGAAACGCTTTGCTGTTGCCACCCTGAATCTTCAGCGGCGTGGCATTCGCCCGCGCCTCGTTGACCTGATCGAGCAGGGCGCTGGCGGCGTCGACATCGGCCATCAGAAGCGCTCCAGTTCGGGGAATGGCAATTGCCCGGCGTGAATGTGCATCGCGCCAAATTCGGCGCAGCGGTGCAGGGTCGGAATGTTCTTGCCGGGGTTGAGCAGGCCTTGCGGGTCGAACGCGGCTTTTACGGCATGGAACAGGCTAAGTTCGTCGCTGTTGAACTGCGCGCACATCTGGTTGATTTTCTCGCGACCGACGCCGTGTTCGCCGGTGATGCTGCCGCCGACCTGCACGCACAGTTCAAGGATCTTGCCGCCCAAGGCTTCGGCGCGGTGCAATTCGCCGGGTTGATTGGCGTCGAACAGAATCAACGGGTGCATGTTGCCGTCGCCGGCATGGAACACGTTGGCCACGCGCAAACCGTATTCGTCGCTGAGTCGGGCGATGCTTTGCAGTACACCGGGCAATTCGCGGCGCGGGATGGTGCCGTCCATGCAGTAATAGTCAGGTGATAGACGGCCGATGGCCGGGAAAGCATTTTTGCGCCCGGCCCAGAAGCGCACGCGCTCGGCTTCGTCGCGGGCCTGACGCACTTCGGTGGCGCCGGCCGCGGTCATGACCTCGCGCACCCGTTGGCAATCGTCGTGGACATCGGCTTCGACGCCATCGAGTTCGCACAGCAGAATCGCCTCGGCATCGACCGGGTAACCGGCGTGGATAAAGTCTTCAGCGGCGCGAATGGCGAGGTTGTCCATCATCTCCAGCCCGCCGGGAATGATCCCCGCCGCGATGATTTCGGCGACCGCGCGGCCAGCCTTTTCCACGGAGTCGAAACTGGCCAGCAGGACTTTTGCGACTTGCGGTTTGGGCAGCAGCTTGACCGTGACTTCGGTGATGATCCCCAGCAGGCCTTCGGAACCGGTGAACAACGCGAGCAGATCGAAACCGGCTGAATCGAGCGCATCCGAACCGAGGGTCAGGCGTTCGCCTTCGATGGTCAGCACTTCGATTTTCAGCAGGTTGTGCACGGTCAATCCGTACTTGAGGCAATGCACGCCGCCAGCGTTTTCGGCGACGTTGCCGCCAATCGAACAGGCGATCTGCGAGGATGGATCCGGCGCGTAATACAGGCCGAAGGGCGCCGCTGCCTGAGAGATTGCCAGATTGCGCACCCCCGGCTGAACCCGCGCGGTGCGGGTGGCGGGGTCGATGTGCAGAATATTATTGAAGCGCGCCATCACCAGCAGCAGGCCTTGCTCCAGCGGCAAGGCACCGCCGGACAACCCGGTGCCGGCGCCACGGGCAACCACCGGGACGTTCTTCTGATGGCAGAGTTTGAGCAGGCTTTGCACTTGCTCGAGTCGACGCGGCAGGGCGACCAGCATCGGCGTGGTGCGGTAGGCGGAGAGGCCATCGCATTCGTAGGGTTTGAGTTCGTCCTCGCGCCATAAAATGTCGAGGTCTGGCAGCGTTTGCTGCAATGCCTTGAGGAATTCGGCCTTGTTCACCTGCGGCAATGGACCGTCGAGGCGTTCGTCATAAAGAATATTCATCTCAGGCTTACCCCTTGCTGATCGTTCCCACGCTCTGCGTGGGAATGCAGCCCGCGACGCTCCGCGTCACTGGACGCGGAGCGTCCCTTGAGGCATTACCACGCAGAGCGTGGGAACGATCAGGGGCCGGGCGCGTTGTCATCTCTGGCTTCCCAAAAACTCGCGATAAAGCTCTGCCGTATTCCCCGGCTGTTCAACCATCGGCATGTGCCCGACGTGATCCCAGACATCCACGCGCAAATTGGCGATGCCCTTGCTCCAGACCGGCACGCTGCTGACATCGATCAGCCGATCCTTGCGGCCCCAGAGCAACAGCGCCGGGCATTTGATGTCGGCGAGTTTCGGCTCCATCGGCGGGCTGGCGCGAAAATCGCGGAAGATCTCCTCGAGTTCATCGCGTTGTTGTTCGTAGCGCTGGGCGATGGCGTCCAGCACCAGGTTCGGTACCCACGGCGGCGATTCCATGGTCATTGCATAAAACCGGCGAAACTCCTCCCGGGAATTGATCAGAAACGGGTTATGCCCGCGCGCCAGATGCCGCTCCATGTCGCTGACCTCGGGCGCGGTGACGCCTGCCGGGTCGATCAGCGCCACCGAGGCGATGCGGTTGGGATAAGTCGCCGCCAGCCACGCGGCAATGTAGCCGCCCATCGAGTTGCCGATCACATGGACTTTCTCCACGCCGCAAACGTCGAGCAACTGGATCATGCGTTTGGCCTGCAACGGAATGTCGTAGCCGCCGCCCGCCTTGAAGCCGGTTTCACCATGGCCGGCAAGGTCCGGGATGATCACCCGATACTGGCGCACAAAGTGCCGGGAAAAGCGCAGCCACAGGTTCTTGTCGGCGCTGTAGCCATGCAGCATCAGAATCGCGCTGGCCGCTTCGTACGGCCCTCCTTGCCAGGTCGAGACGGTCATCTCGGCGATCGGCACTTCGATCTTGTGCAATTTGTACAACTTGGCCTCGATGGCCATGTTCAGGTCGTACAGCCAATGACCGACCGCCGGATAACTCAACCAGCTCCAGGCCACGAAAACCGCGAGGGCGACAAACAGCAAAAGCATCGACGTCTTCCTTTTACGTGTTCAGGACAGAATGTGGTCGGCCGGTTTCAGCGCTCGGGTCAAGCGGTGATAGCTGAAACTGAAGCCGGGAAACATCGCGATCACATGACCGCTCTTGCTTTGATACCAACTGTGGCAGCCGCCGGACTTCCAGACCGTGCGCTCCATCTCCCGATGAATCATCTCAGTGTAGGTACGTTCCGCATCACGGCGCACTTCGATGCTGCGCAGACCCTTCGCCCGCACGGTGCGAATGCAGTCGAGGATGTAGTTCATCTGCGACTCGATGATGAACAGCGCCGAGGTGTGGCCGATGCCGGTGTTGGGGCCGGTGACGATAAACAGGTTGGGAAAGTCCGGCAGGCTGGTGCCCAGATACGCGCGCGGGTATTGCGCCCAGACCTCTCTGAGTTGCACGGCGTTTTTTCCGCTGACCGGGTAGGAAATTACGCCGTCGGTGGCGTCGTAACCGGTCGACCAGACGATCAGATCAACATCGATGTGTTGGCCGTCCTCAGTGTTGATGCCGCTTTCGTCGATGGAAGCGATGCCTTGTTCGCGGGTATGCAAGGTGACATTGGGACGGTTCAGCGCCGGGTAATACGTGCTGGAAACCAGTACCCGTTTGCAGCCGATGGTGAAGTCCGGGGTGAGTTTTTCTCGCAGCACCGGGTCCGGCACCTGGCGTTTGAGAAAACGCAGGGCGTGTTGTTGCACCATGTGAATCGCCGCTTTCGAGTATTTGAACGCGATGACCCGGGTTTCGAATTGCCAGTAAATCAGCCAGCGCAACAGTTTGTAGGCGGGTTTGCGGCCAAGCAGCCAGCGTTGCAACGGCCCGAACTGACGATCGGCGCGGGGCAGCACCCAATGGGGCGTGCGTTGAAACACGTGCAATTGCTCGACCTGCGGCGCAATCGTCGGAATCACCTGCACCGCACTGGCACCGCTGCCGACGATGGCCACGCGTTTACCGCGATAGTCGTAGCTGTGATCCCAATTGTTTGTATGAAAAGTCTTGCCTTGAAAGCGATCCCGGCCGGGAAAGTGCGGGATGACCGGTTGGCTCAGCGGCCCGGTGGCATTGATCAGGAACTGCGCATAAAAGGTGCCTTTGCCGGTGTGCACGGCCCAGCGTTTTTCCGTGTCGTCCCATTCGACGCGCTCGACATTGGCTTGCAACTCTACGCGTTCGCGCAAACCGAATTGCTCGATGACATGCTCGGTGTAGCGCTGCAGCTCGGCCTGCCCGGCGAACATCTGCGACCAGCGGTACGGCGCGAACGACAGCGAATACAGCGGCGACGGCACGTCCACCGCCGCGCCGGGGTAGGTGTTCTGGCACCAGGTGCCGCCAAAGAAGTCCCGTCGCTCCAGCAGGCGAAAATCGTCGATCCCGGCCTTGAGCAGATTGACCGCAGCACATTGACCGCCAAAACCGCTGCCGATGATCAACACGTGATAGGTGTGCATGGGCCTCCTTCTTATAGTTGTTTTTCCATTTTGCTCCTTTCATGTATAGCCAAATATTTGCACGGCGTGTGGCCCTGATGTCGCTCTATTCAGCCCGCTGGCCGGTGATGGCTATTTAACGTCGCCCTGTTAGACTTCCAGCACATCCGTCCTGCGGTGTGCGTGATCGAGGTCCTTATGGGAAATACCGGAGGAAAGGGACTTTCATTGGCCAGGAGGCTTTATACATCGCGCATCCTCGGGTTGATTCTGGGGCTTGTGTGCGTGAGCGTGGCGATGTACTCGCTCGATCCGCCGCTGTGGGTCTGGGCACTGATGTTCTTCAATGGCCTGGTCTGGCCGCATCTGGCGTTTCAATGGGCGCGCCGCGCCCGGGTTCCTTACCACGCTGAACACCGCAATCTGTTGATCGACGCCTTTTTCGGCGGCTTTTGGCTTGCCGCCATGCATTTCAATCCGTTGCCGACTGCCACGACCATTTCGATGATGGCGATGAACAACGTCGCTATCGGTGGTTCACGTTTTCTGTTGGCAGGTTCTGCGGCGCAGTTGCTCGGGGTCGGCGTCGGGCTGGTGGTGTTTGCTCCGGCATTCGTTCCGCAGACCACGCCTGCGCAAATGTATGCCTGTTTCCCGTTACTGCTGTTGTACCCGCTGGCGCTGGGCTGGATTTGCTTTCGCCAGGCCTACACCCTCGGTCGACATAAACGCGAATTGCTTGCCCTGAGCCGCACCGACAGCCTGACCGGGCTGCTCAACCACGGCGCCTGGAAGGATCAACTGGAGATCGCTTTTCAGCGCTGCAAGCGACAGAAGCAGGGCGCAGCGATTGCGTTGATCGACATCGATCACTTCAAGGCAATCAACGACACTTACGGCCACGTTGCGGGCGACATCGTGTTGCGCCAGTTGAGCAAGTTGCTCAAGCAGAACCTGCGTGCGACAGACGTTGCCGGGCGTTATGGCGGTGATGAGTTCTGCGTGATTTTGCCGGATCTGCCGCTGTTCAATGCCGCGCAGGCCATGGAGGCTTTGCGTGAGCGTTTTGCGATTCTGGGTTATGAGCAGAATCCGGCATTGAAGGTCAGCTTGAGTATTGGCCTGGCGGCTTACGATCCGGCGCATGCCGACGCGACGCGCTGGCTCAATGATGCCGATCAGGCGTTGTATGAAGCCAAGGCAGGCGGGCGTAATCGGGTGATCTGCAATTGCGATGACAAGCCCCGGCAGACATTGCTGGATTCGGTTTGATCCGCATCACAACAAATCCATTGTGGGAGCGAGCCTGCTCGCGAAAGCGCTGGGTCAGCCAACATTGATATCGCCTGACACGACGCCTTCGCGAGCAGGCTCGCTCCCACAGGGGGTTGTGTGTTGTCGGTTAGATCAGTGTCGCATTCGGTGTAGAGCCTCGCGCCGATGTCGGGTACGGTTAAATCCCCTCCGACGCGAAACAAGGATCGCTTCATGACGTGCTCATTTTCTCGCTCCCTGCTGGCTGCCAGTCTTGGCCTGTCTCTCGCTTTCTCCGCTGCCCATGCCTTCGCCGAACCGCACAAACAAGTGCTCGCCGATGCCGAGCAATACCAGCCAGAAGCGCTGAAATTGCTGGAGCGGCTGGTCAATATCGACTCCGGTTCCGGCTATGAACCGGGCCTCAAGCAAGTCAGCGACATCGCCATTGATGAGTTGAAAAAACTCGGCGCGACCATCGAACTGGTGCCCAACACGCCGGAAAAATCCAACCATGTACTGGCCACGTTCAAAGGCACCGGCAAGGCGAAAATCCTGCTGATGGCGCACATGGACACGGTGTTCAAGGAAGGTTCGGCGGCCGAGCGGCCGTTTCACATCAAGGATGGTCGTGCTTACGGGCCGGGGGTGATGGATGACAAGGGCGGCATCGTCGCCGGGATCTATGCGCTGAAAGTCCTGAAAAACCTCGACTTCAAGGACTACGCGCAAATCACTTTCCTGCTCGACGCCAGCGAAGAAACCGGTTCGGACGTCGCCACCGACCTGATCAAGAAAACCGCCAAACAGCACGACGTGACCCTCAACCTCGAGCCGGGCCGCCCGGCCGATGGCCTGGTGGTATGGCGCAAGGGCAGCGCGACGGCGCTGGTCGAGGTAAAGGGCAAAGCCGCGCACGCTGGCGTCGCGCCGGAGCTGGGGCGCAACGCCGCGATGGAGGCCGCGCACCAGATTCTGCAACTGGGCAAACTTGGCGATGAGGCGAAGAAAACCACCATCAACTTCACCGTGCTCAAGGCCGGTGACCGCACCAACGTGATTCCCGATCAAGCCACGGCCAAGGCTGACGTGCGCGCGGCGGTGCCGGAGGAGTTCGACCGGATCGAGAAGGATCTGGCGCGGGTGTCGCAGGACAAGCTGATTGCTGAGACGGAAGTGAAGACCACTCTGCAACGCGGCTTGCCACCGATGCCGCAGACGCCGGAGTCGGACCGTCTGATGGCCATGGCCCAGGGGATTTACGGGGAGATTGGCCGCAAGTTGACGGAGGAGGGCAGTGGCGGTGCGGCGGATGCGAGTTTGTCGGCCGGGGTCGGCACGCCGACGCTGGATGGTTTCGGGATTGTTGGCGGCAATATTCACACGCCGGAGGAATACGCCGAAGTGGCGAGCGTGGCGCCGCGGATTTATCTGTTGTCGCGGATGATTATGGAGTTGGCCAAGCCGCGGTGAAGGGGTGATCGTTCCCACGCTCTGCGTGGGAATGCCTCAACGGACGCTCCGCGTTCGGCTTTGTGTGGGACGCAGAGCGTCCTGGGCTGCATTCCCACGCGGAGCGTGGGAACGATCATTAAGCCGCGGTGAGGTGGTTTGCGGTGTGATGAGGTCGGCGGGGTGCCAGATAAATCGGCCCCTCACCCTAACCCTCCCGAAACGTCGGACCGCCCAGAGGGAGAGGGGACTGATCGCGTTGTTTCTGGTCCATGTGGCAACCGGCAGATCAAGTTGAATGCAAATTCGCATTCAACGCGGTCTCTCACGTCGGCGTAGCTCCCGAGCATCCCCCAATCAGTTCCCTCTCCCTCTGGGAGAGGGCTAGGGTGAGGGGCTTTTGTGGGAAAAGTGGAAGGCGCGGGCGGCGTACAACTTTCCAAGACGTTTCCTACAACGTACCCTGTTGCCGCGTTTCGGTATCGACCCCTATAGTTCGGGTTCGCGGAAAAACACCGCGAACGACCTTGGCCGGTCGATACAGAGACGTACAGTCTGCCCAACATATTCAGTCGAAGTTTGTCTGTGATGTTGTGTTATGGCGGCTGTGCGTGGGACACCTTCGGGTGTGCCGGTTCCTGTATCCGGTCGGCCAACCCGCGTACGGCTGCCACCTTCCTCGTTTGGCCGCGACTGGTGGTAGCTCTTTCAATACAGGAGTTAAACCAATGTGTGATCAAGTAATGCCCCGCTTCCTCCCCATCGACACGTACGACGCCGAATCCCCGGTGCTCTTCCTCAACACCCATTCAGAACTCAGCGACATGGCCGCCTGTGCGATGCACCGGTTTGTGGTTGTGCGCGATCTGGCCGACACCTTTGCCAGTCTCAACCTCAAGGGCATATCCGATTGTGATCTGACGCGGGTGACCAGTGCGGTGCATCTGTTGATGCGCGAGGGCTGTGCGATTCTGAATGTGATTCAGGCGCGGGCGGTGCAGCGGGAGGAGGCTTACAAGACGCCGGTTTAGCGGTGTAGCGGCTGTTGCTATCGCGAGCAGGCTCACTCCTACATTGGATCTTCAGTACACACAGCATTTGTGTTCAACACTGATCAATTGTAGGAGTGAGCCTGCTCGCGATGGCGTCAGCCCGGCCAACCCATCACTCCTTGACGCTCATGTATTCCTTGGCCCAGAGAATGTATTCCTCCGGTTGGGTATAGGTGTGCGTCAACTCGGTCGCGCTCAAATCGGACGCCTGGGTAAAGATCTGCCGCTGTTCACGCAAGCTGTCATACGTCGCTTTGATCGCCGCAAAGTACGCACCATGCCCATCAATGGTCACGCGCACACCGAGTTCGGCCAGACGTTTGTCATCGCGCAACGCCGGGTTGCCGTAGGTCACCAGCATCAGCGGAACGGTCAGGTGTTCGGCGATTTGCTCGAGCTGATCGAAATCCTGAATCCCGACCATGCAGATGCCGTCAGCCCCGGCAGCCTGATACTGGCGAGTGCGGCTGATGATTTCCTGGTTCGGCAGGATGCCGGCGTTGGTACGGGCGATGATCGCCATTTCCGTATCAACCCGGGCTTCCAATGCCGCGCGGATCTTGCCGACGCCTTCGGCAACGGTGATCAGGTCGGTGGATTTGCGGCCGAATTGGGCCGGCAGCAAGGTGTCTTCGATGGTCAGGGCGGCGACCCCGGCGCGTTCCAGTTCAACGATGGTGCGCATCACGTTGAGGGCGTTGCCGTAGCCGTGGTCGGCGTCGGCGATCACCGGCAATTGGGCGACGCGGCCGATGCGGGTGGCCTGTTCGGCGAACTCGCTGAGGGTGATCAGGGCAAAGTCCGGGGCACCGAGCACCTGCAACGAGGCCACGGAACCGCCGAGGATCCCCACTTCAAAACCGAGGTCAGCGGCAATGCGCGCGGACATCGGATCGAACACCGACGCCGTGTGATAGCAGGTGTCAGAGGCCAGCAGTTGACGGAAGTTACGGCGCAAATCTTGATGGGAAAGCCTGGTCATACGAGTTCCACCAATACAAAGGAATGGAAAGGCTTGAACAAAGGTGTCAACGCCGAAGAATGAAAAGGCTATCACGCGAATGGGTCAATGATCATGACGAATTTGCAAGGGACAGGTTGTCGCGGACTCTTTTGCTGAAAGGATTTACCTTTTTGCGGTGATGACCGTCAGGCCGCCACCGCCTGTTGCTGTTGATTGGGCAACATCGCCGCGCGCACCGAATTGCCCGGTTGCAGTTGCAGGCGCTTGGCGGTGAGGCGGTCGATCACCAGGCTGCTGCCGACCCGGCGGGCGCGGGCGACGGTGATGCGGCAGTTTTCCAGACGGCGGTTGTGAATCAGCCACAACGGTGCCTGTTCATCCGGGCTGCCGAGGCTCAGGGTCAGCTCGACGCTCTCGCGGACGGTGCGGATATTGCGCACCGGCGCTTCGATCACCGGGCCGCCGTCGAAGATGTCGATGTAGCCTTTGTGGGTAAACCCTTCGGCCTGAAGGATTTTCAGCGCCGGCTCGGTATTCGGGTGTGCCTGGCCGATCGCCGCCTGGGCTTGTTCGGTGAGCATGCAGGTGTACAGCGGCTGGCGCGGCATCAGTTCGGCGATGAACGATTTGTTGCCAAGTCCTGACAAGTGATCGGCATGGCTGAAGTCCATTTGAAAGAAATGCCGGCCCAGACTGTCCCAGAACGGCGAACAACCGTGTTCATCGGCACTGCCGCGCAGCTCGGCAATCATCTTCTCGCCGAACAGATGCGGGAACTCGGCAACGAACAGCAACCGCCCCAGCGACAGCAGGCGGCCATTGCTGCCGTGGCGCTGATCATGGCCAAGAAACAGCGAGCACAGCTCCGATTGGCCGGTCAGTTCGTTGTTGAGAAACAGCGTCGGTATCTGCCGCTGAATGCCCAGATCCGGCGCCGAACTCACGGTCAACCCGACCCGATAGTTGTACCAGGGCTCGCGCAGGCCGACCGCCCCGGCCAGGGCGCTGACGCCGACCACGCGCATGTCGTCGTCTTCGAGCACAAACAGATAGTCCGCGTCGGCCCGTTCTACCTGTTCGGCGAACGCTCGTTGCGCCCAGCGGACCCGGTGGGACAGGCGATCTTCGTTGGCCGGCAGGGTGGTGAACCCCGGGCCGGCCTGTTGCACCAGCGCCATCAAGGCTGGCAGGTCGCTGACTTTGACCGGGCGGACAATCATGCTGTAACTCCTTCGCGCCTGTTCGGGCACTGTCGTTGGCTGCGCAACCGGGCGGGTTTCACAGGGCAATCAGCCGAATCGGGCTGCCATCGGTCACGTTCAGCGCCGCACACATTGCCGGGGTGAGGGACAGCGGTTGATCGGGTTGGTAATCGAGTTCGGCAATCATCGCCCGGAAGCCGTGCAGCGCGTCATTGCTCAGCAGATAACGGCCACGGGCATCGATCTGTGGCTGTTGCTGCACCGTTGCCATCTGGCTACGCGCGATCGAACGGATATTGGCGGTGCGCGCATACAGAGTCGGGCCCGCGTCGAACAGGTCGATGTAGCTGTTGGTTTCGAAGCCTTCACGCTCAAGGATGTCGAACGCTTCCTGACCGTCCGGGTGGATACGACCGATACAGTCTTGCGCCGCTTGCGGCAGCATCGGCACGTAAATCGGGTATTGCGGCATCAGTTCGGCGAGAAAGGTGCGGCTCTGCAGCCCGCACAGGCGTTCGGCTTCAACGTAGGGCAGGTCGAAGAAGTGTTTGCCCAGTGCATCCCAGAACGGCGAATGACCTTCCTCATCGCTGTAGCCGACGATTTCGGTAATCACCGCCTCGGCGAAGCGCGGCGCATGAGCGGCCATGAACAGCAGGCGCGCCCGTGACAGCAACTCGGAGAACGGCGTGCGCACCAGATTGGCGTCGATGTGAAAGCCGCGCAGCAGTGTGTGATCGTTGAGATCGTGGCACAGCGACAGCGCTGGCACGCCGTGTTCAATGTTCAGCTCGCGGGACGCACTGGTGAAATGGCGATTACGCAGGCTGTAGAACGGCTCGTCGAAACCCGCTGTGGCGAGAATTTCCGAGCAGCCAACCAGACGCTGTTCGTCGAGGTCTTCCAGCACAAAGAAGTAATTCTCCGGGCCGTTAGCCTCTGCCGCGCTGGCGAACGAAGCGCAGGAACCGGCGATTTTCTCGCGCAGGCGCTCGCTGTCATCCGGCAGGGAGGTCACGCCCACCAGACTGTCGCGGGCCAATTGTTGGAGCTGGGGCAGGTCAGTCTGCTCGACTGGGCGTAAGACCAGCATGGATGTACTCCTGTATCAAAAGGTTCGGCAAAGTCGCCGAACCTGACTATCACTGTCGGTTTCCACGCGATAAATCGGCGGTCGCCTGATTTGTTGTCAGACGCCGCTCTTTTTCTTGTCAGCCGTTGCTCGGGTCCGGCAGCGCGGTGCTGGCGCCGAGTTTGTTGAGGAAGAACAGGTACACCAGACCCAGAGCAATCCAGATCAGACCGAGTTTCTGCGCATCGACGCCCATGTTGTACATGATGGCCGCGACGATGATGAAGCCGACCACCGGGCAGATCAGGTGACGCACGACCTGACCGGACTTTTGCCGACGCCAGTAGTAGTTGATCACTGTCAGGTGCAGCAGCATGAAGCCGCTGAGCGCGCCGAAGTTGACCAGCGAGGTCAGGGTGTCGACCGAGTTGATGAACAGGTAGCAGATGACCAGCGACAGCACCGCCACCAGATAAATGCTCAGGTACGGCGTGTTGTGTTTCGGATGAACCTTGGCCAGCACTTTTGGCAGTTTGCCGTCGCGCGCCATGCCGAACAGCAAGCGCGAAACCGCGGCTTGCGAGGTGATGGCCACGGCCACGCCCCAGGCCAGCGCCGTCGCGACAGCGGTCAGGGTCGCCAGCCAGCTGCCGGCGGCGATTTCGGCGATTTCATAGAACGCGGTGTCGGCGGACTTGAAACCCATGCCGGCCGCCAGATCGGTGGCGATCCAGGTTTGTGCAACGAAAATCACGCCCATGACCACCAGGGTGATCAACGCGGCTTTGCCAACGCTTTTGCCCGGATCACCTTTGATTTCTTCGGCGAGGGTAGAGATCGCATCGAAGCCGAGGAATGACAGCACGGCAATCGACACCGCTTGCATCAGCAGGGCGAAGTTGAAGGTTTCCGGGTGATACAGCGGCGCCAGGGTCAGCTCGCCGTTACCGCCACCGTTGTGCAGGGCATTCCACGCGTAGAACAGGAAGATGCCGAGTACTACCAGTTGTGCCAGCAGGAAGATGATGTTCATCCGCGCGGTAAAGGTGATGCCGCGCAGGTTGACGAAGGTCGCGCTGACCAGAAACGCCAGAATAAAGCCGACTTTCGGAATGTCCGGGTACAAATGGTTGAGCGCCATCGCCGCGTACACGTAGAGCAGCGGCGGAATCAGCAGGTAATCGAGCAGCATCAGCCAGCCGGCGATGAAGCCGACATGTTGATTGAGGCCGCGTTGCGCATAGGAATACACCGAGCCGGCAATCGGAAAGGCCTTGGCCATGCTGCCGTAGCTCAATGCGGTGAACAGCATCGCCACCATGCCGATGATGTACGCCAGCGGCACCATCCCCGGGGCTTCGGCGTTGACGTAGCCGTAAACCCCGAACGGGGCGATTGGGATCATGAAGATCATCCCGTACACCACCAGGTCGGTCAGCGTCAGGCTACGTTTCAACTCTTGCTTGTAGCCGAATTCTTCAATTTCCATGAAGCGCAACTCCTTGTCAGCCAGTCGGTCGTTTTAGTTGTTATCGGTCCATCGTTTACAGCGTCAGCAGTCTTTCATTACAGCAATGGCGCGAGGTATCCGGCCCAGCGCGATACGGCTTCGGGGCTGCGCAGCAAGTCGTTGCGCACCTCGATCAACACCGAGTCGAGGCCACGGGCATCGCCGTGCACGGGCACGGTCATGTCGCCCAGCGGATCAATCCTGTACGGCTGATTACCGGCCACTTTCAGCGGGTGTTCGCCGAGTCCATCGAGCAAACGTTGCGCGTAGGCCTTGGCCTGACCGAACAGCACGCCGGCTTCCAGCGGTCGCGGCTGGCCGTAATACACCGGAGTGAAGCTGTGAATCCCCACCACACGCACTGCCTGGCCCTGAGCAACACGCTCGTCGATCAAGGTTTGCAAGCGCGCGTGAAACGGCTTGAACAGGGTCTGACGGCGGTATTCGCGGGTGGCTTCGTCCAGCTCGCGGTTGCCCGGCACCTGATAAATCTCGCTCTGCGCCGGAATGCTGTCGGGGGCGTGGCGTGGCCGGTTCAGGTCGATCAGCAGGCGCGAATAATTGGCGCTCAACAGGGTGGCGCCGAGCCTTTCCGATAACTGCTCGGCCAGTTGCAACGCGCCGATGTCCCAGGCGATGTGTTCGCGGGCGGCGCTAGCGTCCAGGCCCAGATTGTTCAGGGCCTCGGGGATGTAGCGGCTGGCGTGTTCGCACACCAGAATCAACGGGTGCGTGGAGTCGGCGCGGCTCAGGTTGTAGGCCGGACGGGTGTACAACCCCAGTTCGGCGGATTCAGTACAGGCGTGCATAGTGCTCACACAAGTCAGCGGGCGAGAGCTGTTCCGTCAGCGCCAGTTCCTCGGTTTTCAGGGCGTAGTAGGTGTCGAGCAGCGGCTTGGGCAGCCATTCGGTGAAGGCGCCACTGTTGCGCAGGCAATCCAGCGCCTGGGCCAGCGAGGCGGGCAGGGCGACGATGCCCCGGGCCTTGCGTTGCTCGTCGTTGAGTGAATCGGGAATTTCATTGGTGATCGCGTTCAGCGCGAGGCGTTGTTCGATACCCAGTCGCCCGGCGATCAGCAGCGCAGCCATGGCCAGATGCGGTGAGGCAGTGGCGTCCATGGCGCGGAATTCGAGGTTGAACTGGTTGGCCACGGGCTTGCCGCCGAGGGTCACGGTCGGACAGATGCGCAGCGCCGCTTCGCGGTTCTGTTGGCCGAGACAGGCGTAAGAGGCGCTCCAGTGATGCGGCTGCAAGCGTTCGTACGACACCGGAGTCGGTGCGGTAAACGCACACAGAGCCGGCAAGTAATGCAGGATCCCCGCCGCCCAATGCTGGCCGAGGCTCGACAGACCATTGCTGGTACCAGCGTCGTAGAGCATCGGCAGACCGGCCAGATCGAGCAGGCTGACGTGCAGATGCACGCCGTTGCACACCGCGTCGGCGGTGGTCTTCGGCGCGAAGCTCAGGTCGAGGCCCATTTGCCGGGCGATCTCACGGCTGATCTCGCGCACGTTGACGGCGCGATCGGCCGCTGCCACACCGAGCGTCGGGCGGCAGGTGATTTCGTATTGGTGCTTGCCGTATTCGGGCAGAAACATTTCCGGCTCGACACCGCCGGCGCGCAGGGCACTGAGCAGCCAGCCACCGAACTCGGCACCTTGGCGCTGGGCTTCGAGGGAGAACGCCAAGTGCTCAGCAAAACCGGCGTGCAGGTTGAATTCGTGTTCGAACGCGGCGTTGACCTGCAAGCCCAGTTCATCGCGATAACGTTCGATTTCGTCACGCAACAGCGTGCGCGGGCAGGCGCCCCACGGGCGGCCATCGGTTTCGCGAATATCGCCGTGAATGAAATCCAGCGCCGGCGCGTTGGCGTCGGGGCCGTTGCCAACGGTGACGCGGCTGCTCAGATCGGGAATCAGCCGCAAGTCGCCATATGCACCCCACGGATTGGTTGAAGCAATGATGTCCTGCGGCGTCAATGCGCTGTTGGCTGGCACCCAGCCGCAACCGGCGGCCTGATAATGCTCAAGCTCATCAGTAGGAAACGAGCGACCCCGGGTGATGCCGATCAGGTCAGTGGTGACCAGCGTGGTCATCGGCAGCGGCGTCAGGCGCGTGCTCATGGCTGCATCTCCTGCAGGCGGGCGAGCACGGTGTCGGTGTCGGTGATCCAGCAGTAACCCTTGATCGCATTCAGGCAGGCGTGATGGCGTTCGGCGCTGTAGGTGGCGCAGGCATCTTCGACCAGCGTGACCAGATAGCCACGGTCGGCGGCGTCGCGCACGGCCATGTCGACGCACTGGTCGGTGACGATGCCGGCGATGATCAGGTGGCGGGTTTCGAGGTTGCGCAGCACGTAGTCGATGTTGGTCGAGTTGAACACCCCGGACGAGGTCTTCGGCAGGACGATTTCGTTTTCCACCGGGCTCAGGTCTTCAATGATCCGCGCCTGCACGCTGCCTTTGGGCAGGTGCATGTCCGAGAGCTTGTGATCGAGCGAACGGTCACGGCCATCCGCGGTAAGGCTTTCGATAATGGTGTGCAGCACGTTCTGCCGCGCTTCGCGAAAAGCGCTGAGCAAGCGACGTTGATTGGGTACTACCTGCATGTGCGCGCGGGTCAGGAAATACTCGGCTTCAGGACCGTTGAGGTGCGCGTCGAACTGCGGCTCGAGCCAGGCACGCTGCATGTCCACCAGCAACAGCGCGGTGTGATCGGTGACAAACGGCAAGTCCCGCGGCGAGCGGTGGGGAAGGCTGAACATCCTTATTTATCCTCCAGCAGGTGGGTGTTGAAGTCATTGCGCAGGGCATCGATGCCTTCCAAGCGATCGGCGAGGTTTTCGGTGCGCAGGGTCAGGCAGGCAATCAGTGCTTCGACCTGAGCCAGCGCCGGCACCATGGTGTCGAACGGCGAGGCCGATTCGACCGGGGCGCTGATGATCAGGTCGGCCAGTTCGCGCAGCGGCGAGGCGTAGATGTCGGTGAACAGCACCACACGGGCGTTGTTGTTCTTCGCGGCACTGGCGACGCGCAGGGCCTGAGTCTGGTAGCGGCGATAATCGAACACCAGCACTACGTCCTGGCGTTGCAGATCGAACAGACGATCGGGCAGTTGCGCGTTGTCTTCCAGAGCGAAGCAACCGGGGCGCAGCAGGCGCAAGTGATTGAGCAGGTAAGTGGCCATCAGGCTGCTGAAACGCCCGCCGAAGCAATAAACCTGATGCCGCGCGTCGAGCAGCCAGTCGGTGAGAATGCGCACGTCTTCGGGTTGGGTCAGCGATTGGGTTTCGACCAGCAGGCGATGGCTGTCGCCCAGATAGTGGCTCCAGGCGTCGTCCTTGTGCTGATGGGCGCGCGGTTGCAACAGCGTACGCGGCGAGCGCAGACGATGATCCATGTCGCTGAGCAGGGCATCCTGAAATTCGGCATAACCGCCGAAGCCGAGTTTTTTTACCAGCCGCACAATGGTCGGATCGCTGACGCCGGCGTGTTCGGCCAGACGCGCCATCGGCCCCAGACCGTTACGTGGGTACTGATCCAGCAAGGCGCGAACGACTTTGCGCTCCGACGGCGTAAGATCCAGGCCGGGGTCGGTGATCAGGTCTCTGAGAGGGGGCATCCGGGCTCCTGCTGGATGGAGGGTGTTGAATTCGCTTCATAATCCGTTAAAACAGTATTTATGTAACTGACGTTACATGTCTAGTGAATTTTTCAGTGTGTTGAAAAGGCTCCAGAATGGAGCGAGATGCCCGTGTAACAAGGGCTACACGTAATTCGATCGCGCTTGTAGTCCATTGCCCACAACGCTGTCAGATATTGCCGTATTCCTGGCGTTGTCGTTTTTTGCCGTGGCGATCCAGAAGCCCCGCAACCCCCGGTTTACGGCACAATTGCCCACAGAACGGCTTGGCGCCGTTGATTTTCATGAAGGCCTACCGGAGCGATCCCTGTGCAGACCACTCGTTTGACATTGATTTGCCATGCACGAACCGTCGCACAGAAATTGGCGTGTTTTCCTACGAATGAACCTGTTGAAAATAGTGGGTTGGCGCCAGGATCTCTGGCCGACCGTTTCGATGCCTCGCGGCGCTTGATTTGCGCGCCGGAATTGCGCACGCAACAGACGGCGGCATGGTTTGGTGCGGATGCGCAAATTGAAGAGGCGCTGCGCGATTGCGACTGGGGCCGCTGGCATGGGCTGTCGATCAAGTCCCTGCAACGCTCGGAAGCCGCCGCGCTGCATGCCTGGCTAGAAGATCCCCACGCCATACCCCATGGTGGTGAGTCGGTGGCGCAGTTGTGTGAACGCGTGGCGCAGTGGCTGACCAGCCTGCAAGCCACGCCGGGGCATGTAGTGGCGGTGACGCATCCGTTTGTCATCCGCGCCGCGCTGATCCACGTGATGCGCGGCACCGCGTTTCATGACATTGATGTCGAACCATTGTCGATGGTCGAACTGCGCTTCACCGGGCGTTGGCGGCTACGCTTGCCGGGCCTGGACGTTAAAGGAGCACGTTGATGAAACAACTGCTGGTGATCGGCATCGGTGCCGGTAATCCCGACTACATCACGATGCAGGCCGTGAAGGCGCTGAATCAGGTCGACGTGTTCTTCCTGATGGATAAAGGCCAGAGCAAAGACAAACTGATCGACCTGCGCCGTGAGATCTGTGAGCGCTACATCGACGACCCCGACTATCGCTTCGTCGAAGCCCACAGCCCGGAACGCGAGCGCGGCGATGTCGACTACACGGCCAGTGTCGATGAGCTGAACCGTGCCAAGCAGCAGACCTTCGAGCGGCTGATCAATGACGAATTGTCTGATGGCCAGTGCGGCGGTTTCCTGGTGTGGGGCGACCCGGCGCTGTACGACAGCACCGTGCGCATCCTCCAGGCCATTCTGGCCTCGGGCACCTGTGCCTTCGAGTTTGACGTAATTCCCGGGATCACCAGCGTTCAGGCATTGGCGGCGCAGCACAAGGTGCCGCTGAACACGATCGGCCGTTCCATTGAAATCACCACCGGGCGGCGTTTGGCGGCCGGGCAGGTGAGTGATGCGGACAGTCTGGTGGTGATGCTCGATGCTGAAGATTCGTATCACCACGTCGCGGATCGGCAGACCGAGATTTACTGGGGCGCGTACCTGGGCACGCCGGACGAGATTCTGATCAGTGGCAGGCTGGCGGATGTCGCGGATGAGATCGAGCGGGTGCGCAAGGCGGCGCGGGCGGAGCATGGGTGGATCATGGATACGTACTTGCTGCGTAAGCCTTAGATTTTCGCTGGCCGGGCTGGCCCCTTCGCGAGCAGGCTCGCTCCCACAGGGGAACGCATCTCAAAATGTGGGAGTGAGCCTGCTCGCGATAGGGCCGGAACATTCAACGCACATTTCGAACAGGCAAAAAAACACCCGGTGCAACGCAAGTCGCACCGGGTTTTTGTTGCCAGCGAGCTGCGGATGTCGTGGATCCGCCATTCACCGTTGAACCCTGGGTTAAACGCGTTCCAGCGCCAGCGCCACACCCTGGCCGCCGCCGATGCACAGGGTCGCCAGACCCTTCTTCGCATCACGCTTGATCATTTCATGCAGCAAGGTCACCAGCACACGGCAACCCGATGCACCGATCGGGTGACCGAGGGCGATGGCGCCGCCATTGACGTTGACCTTGTCCAGATCCCATTGCAGATCTTTGGCCACCGCCAGCGATTGTGCGGCGAACGCTTCGTTGGCTTCGATCAGGTCAAGGTGGTCGATGTTCCAGCCAGCCTTGTCGAGGCAGCGGCGGGTGGCCGACACCGGGCCGATGCCCATGATTGCTGGATCAACGCCTGCGTTGGCGTAGGCGGCGATTTTCGCCAGAACCGGCAGGCCGAGGGCTTTGGCTTTCTCGGCGCTCATCAGGATGACCGCAGCAGCGCCGTCGTTCAGCGACGAAGCATTACCGGCGGTGACGCTGCCGTCCTTTTTAAAAGCCGGACGCAGTTTCGCCAGGGATTCGGCAGTGGTGTCGCCACGCGGTTGCTCATCAACCTTGAACGCCACCGGATCGCCTTTGCGCTGCGGGATCAGGATCGGGGTGATCTCATCGACAAAGCGGCCGGCTTCAATCGCGGCGGCGGCTTTCTGCTGCGAGGCTGCCGCAAAGGCATCCTGCTGCTCACGGCTGATCTGGTATTTGTCGACCAGATTCTCGGCAGTGATGCCCATGTGGTAATCGTTGAACGCATCCCACAGACCGTCACTGATCATGGTGTCGACGATTTGCGCGTGGCCCATGCGCAGACCGGTGCGTGCGCCCGGCATCACGTAGTTGGACAGGCTCATGTTTTCCTGGCCGCCGGCGATGATCACCTCAGCGTCGCCGCAACGGATCGCCTGTGCGCCGAGGTGCAGGGCTTTCAGGCCCGAGCCGCACACTTTGTTCAGGGTCAGCGCTGGTACGGCGTGGGGCAAGCCAGCCTTGATCGCCGACTGACGCGCCGGGTTCTGGCCGGCGCCGGCAGTCAACACCTGGCCCATGATCACTTCATCAACCTGCGCACCGTCCAGACCGGTCTGCTCGAGTAGCTGGCGGATCACCGCCGCGCCCAGATCAACGGCGGAAACGCTGGCCAGGGAACCCTGGAAACTGCCGATCGCGGTACGCGTGGCGGCAACAATTACGACGTCTTGCATTTTCGAATTCCTCACTGGGCAGCGAACTGCATTTCCGGTACGTGATCCGGGACGATCAGTTTACCAGCGGTTTTGGCGACGATTTCCTCGACGCTGACGCCAGGTGCGCGTTCCTTGAGGACAAAAGCGCCATTTTCGATTTCCAGGTACGCGAGGTCGGTCAGCACGCGCTTGATGCAACCGGCGCCGGTCAGCGGCAGGCTGCATTTGGCGAGCAGCTTGGACTCACCATCCTTCGATGCGTGGGTCATGATCACGATGATGTTGTCGGCGCCAGCCACCAGATCCATCGCGCCGCCCATGCCCTTGACCAGTTTGCCGGGAATCATCCACGAGGCGATGTTGCCTTCGACGTCCACTTCGAACGCGCCGAGCACGGTCAGGTCGACATGGCCACCCCGGATCATCGCGAAGGATTCGGCGGAGTTGAAAATCGACGCGCCGATGCGCGCGGTTACGGTCTGTTTGCCGGCGTTGATCATGTCGGCATCGATGGTGTCTTCGGTCGGAAACGGGCCCATGCCGAGCAGGCCGTTTTCCGATTGCAGCATGACTTCCATGCCTTCGGGAATGTAGTTGGCGACCAGGGTCGGAATGCCGATGCCGAGGTTCACGTAGAAGCCGTCCTGCATTTCGCGGGCGACGCGCTGAGCCATTTGTTCGCGGGAAAGTGCCATTTTTTATTCTCCGTCAGCCTGAATTATTTGCGGATGGTGCGCTGTTCGATGCGTTTTTCGAACGTGCCGCAAATGACCCGATCGACGTAGATGCCCGGGGTGTGGATCT
This sequence comes from Pseudomonas sp. RU47, assembly GCF_004011755.1. GTDB lineage: Bacteria > Pseudomonadota > Gammaproteobacteria > Pseudomonadales > Pseudomonadaceae > Aquipseudomonas. Next base: position 2,476,575 of record NZ_CP022411.1, read on the forward strand.
GCGAGGGGTCGAGTTCGCCGGGTTCGACGATTTCTTCGACTTCAACCACGGTGATCTTGCCGGCGGTGGCGGCCAGCGGGTTGAAGTTCTGCGCGGTGTGACGGTAGACGACGTTACCGAAGTGGTCGGCTTTCCAGCCTTTGACGATGGCGAAGTCGCCAGTGATGGATTCTTCCATCAGGTACTTGCGACCCTTGAACTCACGCACTTCCTTGCCTTCGGCGACCGGAGTGCCGACTCCGGTGGCGGTGAAGAAGGCCGGAATGCCGGCGCCGCCTGCGCGCATCTTCTCGGCGAGGGTGCCTTGCGGGGTCAGGATGACTTCGATGTCGCCCTTGAGCAGTTGCTCTTCGAACAGCTTGTTTTCGCCGACGTAGGAGGCGATGACTTTGCTGATCTGGCGATCGGTGAGCAGTACGCCGAGGCCGAAACCGTCGACGCCGCAGTTGTTGGAGACGACGGTGAGGTCGCGGGTGCCTTTGCGTTTGATCTCGGCGATCAGGTTTTCCGGAATGCCGCACAGACCGAAGCCGCCGGCGATGACGGTCATGCCGTCCTCAAGCCCGGCCAGGGCTTCCTCGTAGGAACTCACGCGCTTGTCGAAACCTGCCATATGCACCTCTTTTATTATTTGCGGGCGGCTGGCTAGCCGAATGGTTGGAGTGTCGCGCTGAAGGATATATTTGTTAAGTTGATTTTTAAGGTCGATTGATTGATAAAGCTCAATAATCGCGTTATGGCTTGTCGCTTAACGCTTGACCGTTCCCACGCTCTGCGTGGGAATGCCTCTAGGGACGCTCCGCGTCCAGTGACGCGGAGCGTCACGGGCTGCATTCCCACGCAGAGCGTGGGAACGATCATCACCGACGATCCTGAGGCTTCAGTATGACCATCAAACAGATCCGCGCCTTCCTCGCCGTCGCCCAGAGCTTGAGTTTCGCCGTGGCCTGCGAGCGTCTGCACCTGTCGCAATCGGCGTTGAGCCTGACCATCAAAGCGCTGGAGGAGGGCCTGGGCGGACGCCTGTTCAGCCGCAACACGCGCAATGTGGGGCTGACCGCAGAAGGCGAATCGCTGCTGCCACTGGCCCGGCGGCTGATTGCCGACTGGGACAACGCCGAAGACGAAATGCGCCAGCGCTTCAGCTTGCAGCGCGGGCGAGTGACGCTGGCGGCGATGCCGTCGTTTGCCGGTAATCTGCTGCCGCCGATCCTCAAAACGTTTCGCGCGCGCTATCCGAACGTCAACGTCACGGTCAATGACGTGATCAACGAGCAAGTGCTGGAGATGGTTCGTGATCGTCAGGTGGAACTCGGCGTGGCGTTCGAGCCGATGCAAAACACGGCGATGACGTTCACGCCCTTGTACATGGATCGCTTTGTTGCGGTGGTATCGAAGGATTCGCCGTTGGCCCAGCGCGCTGAGATCGATTGGCAGACGTTGCTTCAGGAGCCGTTTATCACCTTGCAGCGGCCCTCGACGGTGCGGGTGATGCTCGAAGAGCACTTGCAGGCCCGCGGCATGAAGTTGCCGGTGGAGTTTGAGAGCCATCAATTGGCGACCGTCGGGCGCATGGTCTCCAGCGGTCTGGGCGTCAGCGCCGTCCCGGCGTTGTGTGCCGAGCAGATGCAAGAACTGGGCGCCCATTGCCTGACGCTGGACGACTCGGTGGAGCGGGCGATTGGTGTGCTGACCGAGCCGGGCAATGAACTGTCGGCAGCGGCGCAGGCGTTGTTCGATATTCTCAAGGCTGAAGATCTGGGGCGACTGTGAGATCTACCCCCTCACCCCAACCCTCCCGAAACGTCGGACCGCCCCCAGGGGGGCGAGGGGGAAAGGGAGCCAATTGGGGATTTCTCAAATCCTGAGTTCGACTCGAAATTTTCAGGTCGACGTATTGCTTGAGAACAACACGGTCAGTTCCCTCTCCCTTGGGAGAGGGCTAGGGTGAGGGGCCTGGGTCCTGAGTCGAGCACAAAGTGCAGCAACTCACCGATCCAGCACTTCCACCAACAACGGCAAAAGCTGTTCACACGACGCTTCAATCTTCAAATCCAGCAAATCATCCGCCCGGGTCTTGCCCAGATTTATCGCAATCAACGGCTTGCCACGATCGGCAATCACCCGGCACAAACGAAACGCCGAATACGCCATCAACGAAGACCCCACCACCAACATCCCCGCCGCATTTTCCGCCGCCGCCATCGCCCTTGCCGCCGTGGCTTGTGCGACGTTCTCGCCGAAAAAAACCACGTCCGGTTTCATCCGCTCGCCGGCGCAATGCGGACAGTGCGGTACCTGAAAACGCGCCTCGAACGCCGGGTCGAGCAGGGTGTCGCCATCCGGTGCCTGCACGGCATCGACCCCGGCCAGATACGGATTTTGCCGTTCCATCAATTGTTGAATCGAGTCGCGCTCGCTGCGCTGACCGCAATCCAGACACAGAACGCGATGCAGGCTGCCGTGCAGCTCAATGACATCCTGACTGCCGGCCTGATCGTGCAGGGTGTCAACGTTCTGGGTGATCAAGTTGCTGATCAGGCCATGGCGCTGCAAACCGGCCAATGCCTCATGAGCCGCATTCGGCTGCGCCTGACGCACCCTCGGCCAGCCGAGCATCGCACGCGCCCAGTAGCGGCGGCGTGATTCGGCGGCGGCCAGAAACTCCTGATACATCATCGGTTGTCGGCCACGGCGTACACCGTCGCTGTCGCGGTAATCCGGAATGCCCGACGGCGTGCTGATACCGGCCCCGGTCAGCACGAGGAAGTCGCCATCGGCCATCACCTCTTGCAAGGTGTCGAGGTGTTCGCGGGTCGGGCTGTCGAGCATGGTCAGCGCTCCGGAGAAGGACGTTGCCAGCAGGTTAGCACGCGACCCGCGCGGGTTACTTGCGTGCCTCCAGAATCAGGTTGAACGGTGTTTGCGTGGCCCGGCGGAAGTGCTTGAACCCGGCCTCGACAAACACTTTGCGCAAACGCATTTCCCCCGCCTGCGCACCCAGGCCGAGGCCGACTTCCTGCGACAGCGAGTTCGGTGTGCAGATAAACGTCGAGGCCGCGTAGAACAGGCGTCCGACCGGGTTGATGTTGTCGTCCAGCGTGTCGTTGGCGAATGGCTCGACCAGTAACACCGTGCCGTCATCTTTCAGCGAGTCATAGGCGTGACGCGCGGCGCCGACCGGGTCACCCATGTCGTGCAGGCAGTCGAAATAGCAGATCAGGTCGTAGTCGTTGCCGGGGTAGCTCTTCGCCGAACCCTGAAAGAACTTCGCCCGGCTGCTGACCCCACCTTCCTCGGCGCGCTGGGTGGCGACAGTGATCGAGGGCGCGTGATAGTCGTAGCCGACGAAGCGCGAGTTGGGATAGGCCTGGGCCATGATCACCGTCGACGCACCATGGCCGCAGCCGATATCGGCGACTTTGGCGCCTTCCTCCAGTTTGGCCACCACACCGTCCAGCGCCGGCAGCCATTCGGCGATCAGGTGGCCTTTATAACCCGGCCGGAAGAACCGCTCGGTGCCGGTGAACATGCACGGATGGTGATCACCCCAGGGCAGGGCGCCGTTGCCGCGCATGGCTTTGACCAGTTTGTCCTTGTCGTGGAAAAACGACGCCACCACTCCAAGGCCACCGGCGACGTAGACCGGCGAGTCTTCGACGGCCAGCGCCAGGGCCTGCTCTTCCGGTAAACGGAACTGGCCGTCGCGGTGCTCCATGTAGCCGGAGGCCGCATGGGCGCTAAGCCATTCGCGCACCAGACGCGGGTTACAGGTGGTTTTCGCCGCGAGGGCATCGGCACTGATCGGCTGACTGTCGGCCATTGCCCGGTACAAGCCGAGTTCTTCGCCGACGATGACATTGGCCAGCATCGCCGCGCCGCCCATGTCGTTGACCAGTTTGCCCATGAATTGGTTGAGCTTCGCCTCGTCCATCATGTGTGCTCCTGAAACAGGATCACGGTCCGGCGGCGTCGAAGGTCGAGGCGTGCGCCACCGGGCGGTGGTCACGGAGTTGAGCAGGGCACGGCTGACGTCCTGCGTCCCCCTCGACTGGGTAATAAAGGAGTCTAGCCCCGGTCCGGGGCTGGCGCTGTCTTTGTGAACAGCGAAAATTCGGGTGGGAGCGTGTATCACTGTGTATCGCGGTGGCTGGGGGATACACGGGGCGGCAATTGTCCGGGTGGGCGTACACAGCCGTGATACAGGCGTCGACTCCACTGGGTAGACCCATCCATCGAGGTTTCCCCATGCAAATTCCTCAATCATCAACGCAACCCAGCGTCGGCCTCGGCCTGCGCCGTGGCTTGCTGAAAGACCTGCAAGCTGCCCGCACCGGCGATTTCGATTTTCTCGAAGTTGCCCCGGAAAACTGGATCGGCGTCGGCGGCGCCCTCGGTGCGGCGTTGCGTGAGCTGGCCGAGCGCTACCCGTTGTCCTGTCACGGCTTGTCGCTGTCACTTGGCGGGTCGGCACCGCTGGATGTCAGCTTCTTGCAGGAAGTCCGAGTGTTTCTCGATCGTTACAACGTGCCGCTGTACAGCGAACACCTGAGTTATTGCAGTGATGACGGGCATCTTTACGACTTGCTGCCATTGCCGTTCACCGAAGAGGCAGTGCACCACGTCGCCGCGCGAATCCGTCAGGCTCAGGACATTCTCGGTCGGCGTCTGGCCGTGGAAAACGTCTCCTACTACGCCGCCCCCCGTCAGGATATGGATGAAGTGACTTTCACCAACGCCGTGCTGCGTGAGGCCGGTTGTGACCTGCTGCTGGACGTCAACAACGTGTACGTCAATGCGATCAACCACGGCTTCGATCCGCAATCGTTTCTCGCCGCTATCGAGCCGGGCCGGGTGGTCGGCATGCATGTGGCCGGGCATTTCGATGAGTCGGATACGCTGAAAATCGACACCCACGGTGCCTCGGTAAAACCGGCAGTGTGGTCGCTGCTGGCCGAGGCCTATGCGCGGTTTGGTGCGCAGCCAACGCTGCTCGAGCGGGATTTCAACTTTCCGGCGTTTTCCGAGTTGGTCGTCGAGTTGCAGACCATTCGCCACTTGCAAGCGGAGGGTAGCCTTCGTGGATAACCTGATGCAGCAACAACAGGCGTTGACCCGATATTTGCGCGACCCCGAGCATCAATCGCCACCGGCCGACATGAACGCGGCGCGGGTCAACGTCTATCGCGATCTGGTGTTCAACAACGTATCGCAACTGTTGAGCGGCACGTTTCCGGTGTTGATCCGGATCATCGGTGAGCAACGCTGGGGTCTGCTGGTGCGCGGCTTTTTGCGCGACTGGCGGGCGCAGACCCCAAAGTTTGGCGAGATTGCCGAGACGTTTCTCGACTATCTGGCCACGCCACCGCAGGTAATGCGCGAAGGTGAGTGGCCGGCGTTTTTGCTGGAGCTGGCGCATTACGAATGGGTCGAGATGGTTTTGCAGCAGTCCGATGCTCAGGCGCTGCCGGCGACCGATCCGGCGCTGTTGCTGGAACGCCCGTTGCAGATCTCGGCACTGGCCTGGCCGTTGGCGTATGCGTGGCCGGTGCATGAACTCGATCCAAACCATCAGCCCGCCACGCCACCGGACCAACCGACGTTTTTGCTGGTGCGGCGTGCGGCGGACTGGAGTGTGAAGTTTTCCGAGTTGAGTCCGCTGGCCTGGCGGTTGCTGCAGCGCATCACCGAGTTTGCACCGCTGACAGGGCGTGAGCAGTTGCAAGGTCTGGCGCAAGAGGCCGGGCAGTCGACGAGCGCTTCGTTCATGGACAGTGGGCTGGCGTTGTTGCAGCAGATGCATGAGGACCAGGTGATCGGTCTGGCATCTTGAACACTTAAACCGCGCCGCACACTGTGGGAGCGAGCCTGCTCGCGAAAGCGATCTTTCAGTCAACTTGAGCATCGACTGACAGGACGCCTTCGCGAGCAGGCTCGCTCCCACAGGGACTTTCGCTGTTCTCAGGGGTGCAGGGGGAGTTTCAGTTCCGCACACAACCCGCCGCCCTCGCGGTTGCTCAAGGTCAGCGCACCCCCCAGCGCCATGGCCAGTTGCTGGGCGATGGCCAAGCCGAGGCCGGTGCCGCCGGTATCGCGATTGCGCGAGTTTTCCACGCGGTAGAACGGTTGCAGCACTTGCGCCAGTTCGGCGTCGGCGATGCCCGGGCCGCGATCCATGACGGTAATCGCCAGACTGCCCTTGTTGGCTTCGACCCAGACTTCGGCAGCGCCGGCGAATTTCAGCGCGTTGTCGGTCAGATTCACCAATACCCGGCGCAAGGCATGGGGCCGGGTGTCGATGACCACCGCACTCTTGCCGACCAGGTGCACCTGCTTGCCCATGTCCTGATAGTCGAACACCAGGCTTTCGAGGAAGGAGTCCATGTTGGTGCGACGGCTTTCCTCGGTCGAACCGTGGATGCTGCGCGCATAGGCCACGCCTTCGCGCACCAGATGCTCCATCTCGCTGAGGTCATTCCACAGTTTGTCTTTCTCGGCGCAATCGTCCATCAGCTCGGCGCGCAGTTTCATCCGCGTGATCGGCGTTTGCAGGTCATGAGAAATCGCCGCCAGCAATTGCATACGCTCTTTGAGGTAAGCGGCGATGCGCGCCTGCATCGCGTTGAATGCACGGGCGGCGTAGATCACTTCGGTCGGGCCGCTTTCGTCGAGGTTGATCGGGTGGGCGTTGGGGTCGAGGGTTTCCACGGCGTTGGCGAGGCGCGTCAACGGACGCACCGCGATGCGCACCGCCAGCCAGGTGCAGGCGATCATCAACGCCAGTTGGCCGAGCAAGACCATCGGCAACCAGGGTGACAACGGCACCATGGCGGGGCGCACGTCGATGGTCACCGGGCTGCCGTCGCTCAGGCGCAGATGGCCCTGGAAGTGTTTCTTCGGCCCGGGGATATCAGTGAAAGTCAGCGGATAGCGTTCACCAATGGCTTCGGTGATCGAGGTGACGGCTACCGGCACATCACTGGCCTCGATCGGCGTGCCCGGTTCACCTTCGCTCAACAGGTAGCCATAATTTTTTCGCGCCAGACGCTCGAGCCAGGCCGGGCGCTCTTCGGCAGGCAAGCGATCGAGGATCGCAATCGAGGTCGACACGTCGGTTTCCAGATTGCCGAGCATGGTGTTTTTCGCACTCTGGTAACGCTCGTAATACTGCGCGCCGAACGACAATGCCTGGGCCAGCAGCAAGCCGATCAGGAAAATCAGCGACAGGCGCGAGGCGAGGGTACGTGGCCAGTGCAGATTGACGCTCATGCCGGCGCCCCGAGAATTTCGACTGGCAGCGAGAACACATAACCTTCACTGCGCACGGTCTTGATGTAGGCCGGCTCGCGCGCATCATCCAGCAGACGCTGGCGCAAACGGCTGACCAGCAAATCGATCGAGCGGTCGAACAGGTCAGCATCACGACCCTGCGTGAGATTGAGCAATTGATCGCGGCTGAGCACCCGTTGCGGGTGATCGAGAAACACCCGCAGCAAACGGTATTCGGCGCCGCTGAGGGCGACCATGGTGCCGTCCTTGTCGAGCAGGTGGCGGGCTGAGGTGTCCAGCTGCCAACGGCCGAAAGCCAGCAAGCGACCGGCCTCGGTGACCACCAGATTCGGCGGCAGCATCCGCGTGCGGCGCAGCACGGCGTTGATCCGCGCCAGCAACTCACGGGCGGCGAACGGTTTGGTCAGGTAATCGTCGGCGCCCATTTCCAGGCCGATGATGCGGTCGGTTTCATCGTTGCGCGCGGTCAGCATCAGTACCGGCGTGGCCTTGTGTTTGCCCACGCGCAGTTCCCGGCACAGCTGCAGGCCATCGTCGCCGGGCATCATGATGTCGAGCACGATCAGGTCGACGGTGTTGGCTTCGAGAAAGCTGCGCATCTGCCGGCCATCGGCGACCACGGTGGTGCGCAGGCCGTTTTTCTTCAGGTAGTTGCCCACCAGTTCACGGATCTCGCGGTCGTCATCGACGATGAGAATGTGATCGACATGTTCCATCGGGTTCGAACCTCTATCAAAGGGGAATGCCATGCAGTCTATCGAGCCTCGCGCGGCTCGCCTGCCTGCCTTTGTATTGCAGTGTATCTGCCGTGACGACGGATACATGAACACGCAAAAACGCAGTTTTTTCAGGGTTTTGTATCGCTGTGTATCCCCCGCCGAGCGGGATACACAGCGATTGAAACGCGGCCTTTCCTGACACAGACGCGATACCTCGCGGGCCTCAAATAGGCTCCATCGAGGCCCACACAGATCGCCTCGGCTCAAACCCACTGAAGCCTTGAGGAAAACGCCATGAACAACAAATCCGTAATCGCCGCCTGCCTGTTTGCCGCGCTCAACATCTGCACGCTGTCGGCCCGTGCCGAAGCCGCTGTCACCGCGCAAACCTACACCTACGGCACCCACCTGGATATCCAGAAAGTTCTCTCGCTGAAACAGGACAACTCGGTGACGTGCGGGATTGTCGAGGCGCGCATGACCTACCTCGATTCGGCCGGTCAGACCCGCGTGCTCGATTACAGCAAATTCGCCGACGGCTGCAACAACGACAATTGAGTCATCACTCTTTATAGAAGGAAACAACCATGAACAACGTATCGCGCTTTTTGACCGCTATCGCTTTCTCCCTGGCCGGCGTCGCCGCCCATGCCAACGCTGCGGTTGAACAGCATAGCTGTCACAGCAGCACCTGCTTCCAACTGACGCCGGTGGCCAAGCAAGGCACCGATGGCTTGATTGCCGCGGACGGTTCCAGCCGCACGCCGCAGGGCCAGATGTTTGCCGCAGACGGCTCCAGTCGCACGCCACAAGGGCAGATGTTTGCCGCGGACGGTTCCAGCCGCACGCCACAAGGCCAGATGTTTGCCGAAAACGGCGCCAGCCGTACGCCGCAGAGCCATTGGCTGGAAAGCCAGAACGTCTGAATGCTTCATCACAGTCATTGAACCAGGGTGGACTCACTATGTACCTCATCGCATTCCTCGGCGGTCTGCTGACCGTGCTCAGCCCCTGCATCCTGCCGGTGGTGCCGTTTCTGTTTGCCGGTGCCCAACGCAGCCGCACCTCGATTCTGCTGACCCTCGGCGGCATGGCACTGACCTTCGCGCTGATTTCCAGCCTGGCGGTGGTCAGCAGCGAATGGGTGATCCAGGCCAGCAACAGCGGGCGTTACGTCGCGTTGATCGTGATGAGTGTGTTCGCCCTGTCGCTGATCTCGGCGCGCGTCGGTGACTGGTTGACGCGACCTTTGGTGATGCTCGGCAACCGCCTCGATCCGGACTCCCGGAAGAAGGCCGGGCCGATGGCTTCGATCATGCTCGGCGTAGCCACGGGGCTGCTGTGGGCACCGTGCGCCGGACCGATTCTCGGCGTGATCCTCACCGGCGCCATGCTGCAAGGGGCGAATGCGCAGACCAGCCTGTTGCTGCTGGCCTACGGTGTCGGCAGTGCATTGTCGCTGGGTACGCTGATCTTCACCGGGCGCGGTTTGGTCAATCGCCTGAAACCGTCGATTCCGTTCACTGGCTGGTTGCGCCGTGGTGCCGGGGTTGCGGTACTGGCGACGGCAGCGGTGATTGCCACCGGCTTCGATAAAACCTTGTTGGCGAAGACCTCCTCTGAAGGCGTCGCCAGTGTCGAAAAAAACGTCTTGGAGAACGTGCCGAAAGTGCTCGACTACTTCATCAGCAAAGTCCGCGCGGACTCGCCGATGGAGCAGGGCAAAGGGCCGATGCCGTCGCTCTCCGGCGCGGTGCAATGGCTGAACTCGCCCGAGCTGAGCGCTGAGTCCCTGCGCGGCAAAGTGGTGCTGGTGGACTTCTGGACCTACGACTGCATCAACTGCCAGCACACCCTGCCGTACGTCAAAGACTGGGCGAAGAAATACGAAAAGGACGGGCTCGTGGTGATCGGCGTCCACACCCCGGAGTACGGTTACGAGCGGATCATCGACAACGTCAGGGATCAGGTGAAAAAACTCGGCATCACCTACCCGGTGGCCATCGACAACAACTACGCGATCTGGCGTAACTTCGACAATCAGTACTGGCCAGCGCACTACCTGATCGACGCCAAGGGGCAGGTGCGTTACAGCCACTTCGGCGAAGGTCGCTACGAAGCGCAGGAGCAGATGATCCAGCAGTTGCTGCAGGAGGCAAAGGCGCCTGCGGCCTGATCAGCAAAACCAATGGCTCAGAGGTCACGCACCATGAGCCATTGTTCGTTGTCCCAGGCGCGAAAACGCTCCAGCACCTGCCAGCCGCGTTTGGCGTAGTAGTCCTGTTTGGTCTGTGTGTGCAGGTAAAGACGCGCAAACCCGCAGTCTTTCGCTTCCTGACAAACCCCCTCAATCAAGCGTTCCGCCAGACCTTGCCCGCGTGCTTCAAGGCTGACGAACACGCAGGCCAGCCAAGGTCCGAGATCGGGGCGCAGGGCGAGGTCATCACGTGCCAGCGCCGCGCCGCCGAGCAGACGCTCACCGTCCATGGCAATCAGACAGGGCCAGTCACCATTGCCTTGGCCCTCGGCAAATTCGCGCTGCCACTCGGCCAGCGGGTGGTCGACGTATTCGTAGGGAAATTGCTGGTGGATCCATTGTGCATAACGGTCGCTGTGGTGCATGTGATGCGCGAGCCAATCGATTTGCAGTGACATCAGTCGAATCCGTTCCAGAAGCGAGAACGCATCAGAAACCAATCCCCCAACCTTGGCAATCCTCAAGGTGTTCCAGACCCTTTACAGATTTCCACCGCTCATCGGCAAACCCCCGGTTTTACCGGGTTGCCAGACGATTGGCAGGGACGCCGCGCGGTCTCGGCGCGATAGTGCGTGAGCAGGGTCACTGCCGGCCTTGCCCCATAACAAGAGCGCGAGGTAGCCATGCCTAAATTCGTGATTGAACGCGAGATTCCAGGGGCTGGGAAGCTGTCGGAAGCAGAACTCAAAGCCGTGTCGAAAACGTCCTGTGATGTATTGCGCGAACTCGGCCCGCAGGTGCAGTGGCTGCAGAGCTATGTCACCGCAGACAAAATCTATTGCGTGTACATCGCGCCGGATGAAGAGCAGGTGCGTGAACACGCCAGGCTTGGAGGATTTCCTGCCAACAGTGTGGCGCGTGTGATGACGGTCATCGATCCGACGACGGCCGAATGATCACCGACCCACCCGCAGCGGAGTTCACGCTTATGAGCACCCCGATTGATCTGACTGCCTTGAAAGAACGCCAGAAAGTCGCCTGGGCCAGTGGCGACTACGCCGTGATTGGCACGACGTTGCAAATCGTCGGCGAAAACCTCGCCGAAGCCTGCGACCTGCGTTGCGACGAGGAGGTGCTGGATGTCGCTGCCGGCAACGGTAATGCAACGCTGGCGGCGGCGCGGCGCGGTTGCCTGGTCACCTCGACCGACTATGTCGCGGCGCTGCTGGAACGGGGGCAGGATCGTGCCCGCGCGGAGCATCTGGACGTGACGTTTCAGGTGGCCGATGCCGAAGCGCTGCCGTTCGCCGACGAGAGCTACGACGCCGTGCTGTCGACCTTTGGCGTGATGTTCGCACCGGATCAGGACCAGGCTGCTGCTGAACTGGGCCGGGTTTGTCGCCGTGGCGGGCGGATCGGTCTGGCCAACTGGACGCCGGAAGGTTTCGTTGGCCAGATGTTCAAGATTCTCGGCCGGCATCTGCCACCGCCTGCCGGTGCTCAGCCGCCGTCGAATTGGGGCTCTGATGCGTGGCTGCACAAGCATTTCGATGACCGCGATTTTCTGCTGCGTGTGACGCGGCGCGAGTTCAATTTTCGCTATCGCTCGGCCGCGCACTTCATCGACATCTTCCGCCATTGGTACGGGCCGGTGCACAAGGCCTTCGCGGCACTGCCGCCGGAGAGCGGGCAGGCGCTGGAAAATGATCTGGCGGATTTGCTCAACCGTTTGAATCGGGCGGGGGAGGAGTCGCTGGTGGTGCCGAGCGAGTATCTGGAGGTGGTAATCACTAAACGCTGAATGAAGATCCCTGTGGGAGTGAGCCTGCTCGCGATAGCGGTCTTTCAGTCAAAAATATTCAGCTGACAGACCGCTATCGCGAGCAGGCTCACTCCTACATTGGATGTGTGTTTGGCTCTGGGGCCTATTTCACCTGCGGCCGATCAAACCACTCCAGCGCCGTGCGCCAGATGCAGATCCCCAGAAAGTACGCCGACATCAGCAACCACAAGCCCATCACCAACGGGTTGATCACCGGGTGGTTGAGCACCAGCGACAAACTGCACAGCAGCCAGATCGCCGTCACCGCAATGTTGATCGGCATGAACCGCCGTACACGGAATGGATGGAGGAACTTCATCCGCGTCACGGTCAGCAACGCCAGGCCGATCACCGTCAGAAAAGTGATCCACGGTCCGGGCCCGATGATGTACAGACACAGCGCGACCACATTCCACGCCGCCGGAAACCCGACAAAGTAGTTGTCCTTGCTCTTCATGTTGACGTTGCAGAAGCAGAACAGCGACGACACCAGAATCAGCGACACGGTCAGCAGCAGGGTGTAGTCGGGCAACGGAATGTAGCGATAGATGAACAGCGCCGGGATGAACACGTATGTCAGGTAATCGATCACCAGATCAAGGATCGAGCCGTCGAAGCTCGGCAGCACCGATTGCACGTTGACCTTGCGCGCCAGTGCGCCGTCGAGGCCGTCGACAATCAGCGCCACGCCCAGCCACATCAGGCAGTGGGTCGGCTGGTTTTCCAACAGGGCGAGGGTGGCCAGAAAAGCGGTGACCACGCCAGTCGCGGTAAAGCCATGGGCGCCCCATGCTTTGAGCCTGGCGATGTGTACGGTCGATATCACGGGGGCGTTCTCCAGAAAGTGATGCAAGCCGGGTATCACCCTCGGTTAGAAGGGCGCCGGCAAACCGGGTTGGGGTTGCAGCTATCGACCGGTCTGGCCGGGATAAGGTTCAGCATCCTTGAATCTTAGCTGGCCGGTGCAAAAATACGCAGGCGAAATCCGCCAGGGTTTTGCGTGTCAGCCAAACGGTGCTGGCGCTCTGGCTTCAGGGGGCTATCGTTGCCAGACGGTCACTGCCCTTGCCTGAGGATGACGTCATGAACACCAGCGATTTGCTTGAACAACTGCTGCGAGGCCAAGCCTCGGCGGGACAACAATCTTCAGCCTCCGCCGGTGCTGGTTTGGGTGGCCTCGGTGGCTTGCTGGGTGGTCTGCTCGGTGGCGCGGATTCAACCGGTACACGCGGCGGTGCGCCGGTGGGCGGGTTGGGTGGATTAGGCGGTTTGCTCGGTGGTTTACTCGGCGGCGGTGCCGGTGGTGGCCTGGGCGGCGCGTTGGGTGGGGCGCTGGGTGGCGGGGGCGGTACGCAAAGTCGTTCCGGCGGCAGCAATTATGCGGCGCTGGCCTCGCTGGGAATGATGGCGTTCCAGGCGTATCAGGCCTGGCAACGCAGCCAGGCCAGTTCGGCCCCGCAACAAACGCCGCAAACGGCTAACCTCCTGGCCGGCCCGGAGATTGAAGAGCACGGCCACGCGGTTCTGCGCGCGTTGATCGCGGCAGCCAAGGCTGACGGGCGTATCGATGAATCCGAGAAACACCTGATCAGCAGCGAAATCGGCAAACACACCGACGATCCGCAGTTGCAGCAATGGCTCGATGCCGAAGTCGCCAAGCCGCTGGACCCTGATGACGTGGCGCAGGCGGCCAATGGGGATCCGGCCGTCGCCGCCGAAATGTACCTGGCCAGCGTCATGCTGGTTGATGACCAGCAGGACGCCGAGCGCAGATATCTGGATGAGCTGGCAGCAGCATTGCAGATCGACCCGGATTTGCAGGTGCATCTGGAACGGCAGGCCAAAGGTTCGGCCTGAAGTCACGTTAAATAAATCATTGTCACCGGCAGCTCCGCCAAGGAGCTGCTTCGCCGTCCGTCCGGGCAATTTTCACGTCGATTGAATTTTTCGCAGGCGCTGCCTCTCTGCTGCTGTAGAGGCGTGTGGAACAGCGTCCTGCCAACCGACCGAGAATTTTGCCATGACTGTCCTGACACATCTGCAAGCTGCGCCTGCCCAACCGCATCTTATGAATGCCGCCGGGAACATCCGACAGGTCTATGACGCGTTGTTGCGCGATGACAACTCCCAAGACCTTGCACAGGCTTTTTTACAGGAACAACTGCAACACGCCGCGCAACTCAACGACTCCCTGCCCGAAGATCCCACGACCTGGCACGCCTGGGTGGCCGGGCATTGCGCCGATGTCGCCCGGCAATACGCCGACTATCTGCAACAGCGCAAGGCCGGCGGGCCACGGCAATTTTTCCGTGGCAAGGCGCAGGCGCTGTATTTCCTGCAAGCGGTGGCACCGACCAAACTGGTCGACGGCGCCTGGCTGTCTGGCTTGTTGCCGCGCTGGCAGGATCCGCGTTTCCAAGGCCTGCTACGCACCTTTCTGGAAGAACTGGGCGAGGGCAATCCGGCGCAGAACCACGTGGTGATCTACCGCAAACTGCTCGCCGAGCACGACTTGCAGGACAGCAGCGCGATCGACGATGAACGCTACCTGCAAGGCGCGATACAACTGGCGCTCGGTGTTTGTGGCGCGGATTACTTGCCCGAGGTGATCGGCTACAACCTCGGTTATGAACAACTGCCGTTGCACCTGTTGATCAGCAGCTACGAACTCAGCGAACTGGGCATCGATCCGTACTATTTCACCCTGCATGTGACCATCGACAATGCCAGCACCGGCCATGCGCAGAAAGCCGTGCAGGCGGCGCTCGATCTGCTGCCGCTTGAGGCCGATCGCGGCGAATTTCTGCGTCGGGTGGCGATGGGTTATCGGCTCAACGACTTGGGGCAGGGCAGTCGCGCGATCATTGAAGGTTTCGACCTTGAGCGGGAGTTGCTGGCGATGCTCGAACGCAAGTGTCCGTTCGCCCAGCACATGCATTCCGATTACTGCCGCTTCGAAGGGCAGACCGTCAATCAGTGGCTGGCTGCACCGGAGCAATTACCCGGATTCCTGCAGGCATTGCAGAACAAAGGCTGGATCAAACGCCACGAAGACCCGCAGGCCAGTCGCTTTTGGCAGCTGATTGCAGGCGATGGTGCGGCGATGTTTGGCGTGTTCAATGCCTACGAGAAACAACTGGTGCACGACTGGATTGCTGGTGACTGGACCTCTTCGGATAAAACCAAACCCGCTCGACGGCACAGTCAGACCGCAGCGGCCATCGAAGGGCTTGAACAGGATCCCGACGTACAGGCGCTCAACACCGCGCTGCAAGGTAAGGATGCAATCGCGCAGATGGCGATTCTGGTCCCTTGGCTTGCTCCGGCCCGCCACGCACATCCGGCCGGACTGCTCGCTACCCGCCGTTTTATCGAACTCAAATCCCGCTTGCCTTAAGGACATCACCGATGAATCAGGAAGAACAACTCTGCCCAAACGACCTCGTGCTGCTGCAACTGGGCCGGCGTTTGTTGGCAGACGGCTATCGGTTTATCACCCCGACGCCGTTGACCCATCAGCGGGTCAACCAGCGTGACGAGGGCCAGATGGCCGACTCGTTGCGCGACGTTTTTGGCTGGTCGCGTCCATTCGCGCCGGGGTTGTTGTCCGCCGATGAACAGCGGCAACTGCAGGACGCGCAGGTCATTGATAATTACGAAGGCCACCTGAAGAGTCGCGTGCGCTGGTCGAGTCTGGATGATTTGCTGTTCGTGCATTCGGCGTTCCCTACCGACGCGGCCGACGCGGTATTTTTCGGCCCGGACACGTATCGGTTCGCCCAATTGATTCATGCCCACTTGCAACAGAACTTCGCGCCCATCCATCGCGCGGTGGACATTGGTTGTGGGGCGGGCGTCGGGGCGATTCTGATCGGCCGTGCCCGTCGTGAGGCGCAAGTGCTGGCGCTGGACATCAACCCCGCAGCGCTGCGCCTGACTTCGATCAACGCCACACTGGCGGAGGTCGCCAACGTCGAGGTGCATGCCAGTGATCTGTTGCAGGGGGCCGACGGCGAGTTCGATCTGATCGTCGCCAACCCGCCGTACATGGCCGATCCGGCTGAGCGCGCTTATCGTCACGGGGGCGGGACGCTGGGGGCAGGGTTGTCGCTGCGCATCGTCGAGCAGGCGCTGAACAGGCTGGCGCCGGGTGGCTCGCTACTGCTCTACACCGGTGTGGCGATGGTCGATGGTCGCGATCCGTTTCTCGACACCGTGCTACCGCGACTCGATGAAAAGCGCTTCGGCTGGACGTACCGCGAACTCGATCCGGATGTCTTCGGCGAAGAACTGCTGAACCCCGGCTATCAACGGGTCGACCGCATCGCCGTGGTGGCGCTGACCGTGACCCGAATGGGCTGAAGCAAGGCAGGTGCGCGATGAACAGAAATCTCGACGACTACAACCGCATGCGCGACTTCTCGGCGACGTCGGAACCGGCGGCCGTCAAGCGTTCGGGGCGCAAATCCGCCACGGATCATGCCTTGCAGTTCTGCATCCAGAAGCACGATGCGTCGCACCTGCATTACGACTTTCGCCTGGAACTCGATGGTGCGTTGAAGAGTTGGGCGGTGCCGAAGGGGCCGTCACTCGACCCCAAGGTCAAGCGGCTGGCGGTGCATGTCGAGGATCATCCGCTGGATTACGCAACGTTCGAGGGCAGCATTCCCGAAGGGCATTACGGCGCCGGAGATGTGATTGTCTGGGATCGTGGCGTGTGGATTCCGCTGGAAGATCCGCACAAGGCCTACGAAAAGGGCAAGCTCAAGTTCGAGCTGCAAGGCGAAAAGCTCGGCGGTGTCTGGAACCTGGTGCGCACGCACATGCCGGGCAAGAAAGAGCAGTGGTTTCTGATCAAGCATCAGGACGATGCCGCGCGGCCGCAGGATGATTACGACGTGCTGCTGGCCGAGCCGGACAGTGTGCTGAGCGAACGCACGATCGTCGACAAACCCAAACTGGCCGCCGAGCAAAGCAAACCGCTGAAGAAACCTGCGGCGAAAACCCGCAAGCCCGCGAGCGGCAAGCTCACCGGAGCGCACAAGGCCAGACTGCCGACGCAGCTCAAGCCGGAACTGGCCACCCTGGTCGACAGCGCGCCCGAAGGGCAGTGGAGTTACGAGATCAAATTCGACGGCTATCGGATCATGGCGCGCATTGATCATGATCAGGTGCAGTTGTTTACCCGCAATGGTCATGACTGGACGCACAAGTTGCCGCAACAGGCCGCAGCCCTGGCCTCGCTCGGTCTTGAATCAGCGTGGCTGGACGGTGAAATGGTCGTCGCCAACGAACACGGCGTGCCGGACTTTCAGGCCCTGCAAAATGCTTTCGAGGCCGGGCGCAGCGGCAACATCCTCTACTACCTGTTTGATCTGCCGTATCTCAACGGGGTCGACCTGCGTGAAGTGCCGGTCGAGGAACGTCGCGCCGCATTGGCCACGGTGCTTGGCAGCCATGAGCAACCGTTGTTGCGCTTCTCCGAAGCCTTTGACGAAACGCCGGACGCGCTGCTCAACAGCGCCTGCCAGATGCAGATGGAAGGCCTGATCGGCAAACGTCTCGGCTCGCCGTATGTGTCGCGGCGCAGCAGCGACTGGATCAAGCTCAAGTGCAAGCATCGTCAGGAGTTCGTGATCGTTGGTTACACCGATCCGAAAGGTTCGCGCAGTGCGTTCGGCGCCCTGTTGCTGGGGCTGCATGATCGTGACAGTGGCGAGTTGCGTTACGCCGGCAAGGTCGGCACTGGCTTCAGCGAGTCAACGTTGAAAAGCATCCTCGCCCAACTCAAACCCTTGCAGGTGAAGAAAACCGATGTGGTCAATCCGCCCAGCGGTTTCGAGGTCAAAGGCGTGCACTGGCTCAAGCCAAAGCTGCTGGCGGAGGTTGCGTTTGCCGAAATGACCAAGGACGGCTCGGTGCGCCACGCGGTGTTCCATGGCTTGCGCGATGACAAACCGGCCAAGGGCATCACTGAGGAGCGAGCGAAACCGGTGAAGACTGCAGAGAAGAAAACCGCCGCGAAAAAAACCACGGAAAAAGCCCCGGCGAGCAAAGCCGACACCGCGCCGTCGCAACTCGGACTGGGCACCGGCAAGGTGCGCATCACCCACCCGGATCGTGTGATCGACGCGGTCAGTGGCACCACCAAAATGCAACTGGCCGAGTATTACGCCAGCGTCGCCGAATGGATCCTGCCGCAACTCAAGGATCGCCCGGTGGCACTGGTGCGCGCGCCGGACGGCATCGCTGGTGAATTGTTTTTCCAGAAGAACGCCGAACGCTTGGCAATACCCGGCATCACCACGCTGGACAAAGATCTCACCGGGCAACCGGTGATGCTGATCAACAACGCCGAGGCGCTGATCGGCGCCGTGCAGATGAGCACCGTCGAACTGCACACCTGGAACGCCACCACTGTCGATCTGGACAAGCCTGATCGCTTCGTCCTCGACCTTGACCCGGATCCGGCGCTGCCGTGGAAAAGCATGGTCGAAGCGACGGCACTGACGCTGACTGTGCTTGATGAACTGGGATTGAAAGCGTTCCTGAAAACCAGTGGCGGCAAGGGCATTCATCTGGTGGTGCCATTGACCCGCAAACTCGGCTGGGATGAGGTCAAGGACTTCAGCCATGCCATCGTCAGCCATATGGCCAAGCTGTTGCCGGATCGCTTTTCGGCGGTGTCCGGGCCAAAGAATCGTGTCGGGCGGATCTTCATCGATTACCTGCGCAACGGTCTGGGCGCCACCACCATCTGCGCTTACGCCGCGCGCACCCGCGAAGGTCTGCCGGTGTCGGTGCCGCTGTTTCGCGAGGAAGTTGCCGAGATCAAGGGCGGTAATCAATGGAACGTGCGCAACGTTCATGAGCGTCTGGCGGAGGTCGGCGACGCGCCATGGGCCGAGATGAAGAAAACCCGGCAGAGCATCACCGCCGAGATGCGCAAGCGGGTCGGGCTGAAAAAGTGATCAGGTGTCGCGCAGCAAGTCGTGGGCGTTGAGCAGTTCGAAGGCGATTTCGGGATGGTTTTCCAAGCCGCGACGAATGGCGGCGGGGATGGCCGCGCGCGTCTTGCGGCACAGGCCAGGCAACTCTTCGATCTGAATGGCAATGCCGCGCATGGTGCGCACTTCGTTGAAACCAGGGGCGACTTCGACGCGCAATCCCAGTTGTTCATACATGCGTTGTTTCAGGTGTTCGAGATCGGCGAGGTCTTTGAGTTTTTCCAGCCGCGCCAGCAGGATTTTCTCTTCTTCGCGGGTCAGGCGCAGGATGCGCAAATCCGCGCCGGGTGTCTCCAGCAACGGATCGCGCCCGCAAATGCAGGCGCCGGGCGGGCAGGGTGAGCGCAGAGGCGCAGAAGTCGTCATGGCCTCCATCATAGAGGCCGTCGGACAGTTTTGCCTATGCGCCTTCAGCGGCCGTCCATCGGCTGCTTCATCCGTGACGGCTACTGATTCAGGCCTTCGTAATGCACCAGAATCGCGTTGGCGAGATCTTCATCACTGGCGTTCAGGCCAGGATTGTCTTGGCGAACCTGTTGCAGCACCGACTCAAGATAAACCCCACGAATGGCCCCGCCACTGGCGACAAATGCAGACAAGTCGTCACGGGCCGGAATCACCATTTTGTGATCCTTGAAGGTCGAGTACAGCGACGCGGAGACACCGGCCGAGGTGGCGACATCTCCGGCATCGACTTTGGCCAGAGCGGAACCAACGGGCAGGCATAGGAGTAAAGAAGAAACGAGCACTAACTTGCGCATGACGGTGTTCCTCCACAAGCGCGAAGCAAAAAGGGAAGGACTACATAATGTGAGAGGGGCGCGGCGAGCGGGAGTTCCGTGGGGCTGGAAAGTCTGCGTTATTGCAAAACAGACGCGGGCAACGCGATTACGGGTTGCCCGGCCTTTAAGACTGCGACGGCTCAGATCACCCCGCAGGCCATGCGATCACCGCCACCGCCCAGCGGTTTGGGCATGTCGGCGTGGTTGTCGCCACCGGCGTGGATCATCAGCGCGTGCCCCTTGATCTCGGAGATCTTTTTCAGGCGCGGCGCCAATACCGGGTAGTTGGCGATGCCGTCCGCCGTCACGTAAACCGCCGGCAAGTCGCCCAGATGGCCGTCGGCGTAGGGGCCGAGGTGCTTGCCGGTTTTCTGCGGATCGAAATGCCCGCCAGCGGCGAGTGCGGCGCCTTTCACGCCATCCTTCATACCGGCTTCGCAACTGCCGTTTTCATGGACGTGAAAACCATGGATGCCGGCCGGCAGGGATTTCAGATCCGGGGTAAACAGCAGGCCATACGCGGTTTCACTGATGGTGACCGAGCCGATCGCTTGCGGTGCACCGTCGGCGCTGACCAGATTGATGGCGACTTTTTCCGTCGCCGCCTGTGCGCTGCCGATGGCCAAAGTGCCAAGCAAACCCAACCACAATGCGCGTTTCATAGCGTTTCCTTTTGCTGCATGAGAGTTCGGAACGACGGACTCAATAGCCTGCCGGCATTAACCGGCGATGAAGGCGTTAGCCGTGCGCGTTGAAAATTGAGACTTGTCGCGCAATCCGAAAGTTTTGCGGCATTTGGCCCTCATGCCGACACCTGCTGACACGCTCTGGCACGGCAGACCTGCGCAAATAGGCTTAACTGAAGGTCTGACAGGCGTTTGCGGGCGTGGCCAAGGAGGAAAAACCGGTGTCGATCAAACTGCGTTTAGTGTTGCTGATTGTGACAAGTCTGCTGACGGCCTTGATCGTGAGTCTGGTCAGTTACGTCGGCAACCAGCGGATGGCTTCGGCGGTCAGCGACAACGCGGTCAGCATGAGCGCGCTGCGCAACCACATGGAAGCCGACATGATGCACGACGCCCTGCGCGCCGATGTCTACTCGGCAATGCTTGTGGGACTGAGCAAAAGCACCAGCACGGCGGCCGAGGTGCGCGATTCGATCAACGAACATGCGGGGCATTTTCGTGAGGTGCTCGAGGAGAACCTCAAGCTGCCGATCAACCCGACATTGCGTACCGCACTGGAGCAGATCAGACCGAGCCTCGACACCTACATCAACACCGGCGAGCGGATTGTCAGGCTGGCACTCGACAGTCCCGATGCCGCTCAACAGGAACTGGGCACGTTCAACACGGCGTTCAGTCAGCTCGAAGAGCAGATGGCCGCGCTCAGCGAATTGATTGAAACCAGTACACGGCAGACCAGCGCAGGCACCGAAGCGGCGATCCGCAATGCCAACGTCGCGCTTGGCGTGGTGTTGCTCGCCAGTCTTGTGCTGCTGTTGATTCAGGGGCGCTGGGTGATTCTGAGCATCATGGGACCGTTGAAGACCGCCAGTCGCATCGCCGAAAGCATTGCCCATGGCAATCTCAGTGAGCCGATCGCCGAGCCGTCCGGCAAGGACGAAGCCAGTGTCCTGATCCGCACGCTGGCGACCATGCAGCGCGATTTGCGCAACATGATCGATGTGGTGCGGCGCAATGCTCATGGCGTCAGTGGCATGAGCGAACAACTCAGCCAGGGCTGCCATCAGGTCGCCGACAGCAGCCAGCAACAAAGCGTCGCCGCCGGCACCATGGCCGCCGCCGCGAGCCAGATGACCGCGAGCATCGAGGAAATCACCCGCCATGCCGAACGTGCCCTGAGCATGGCCAATCAAGCCGAAACGCTGGCGAAAGAGGGGGGTGGTGTGATTCATCAAGTGGTCAGCGACATGGACGATATCGCGCGCTCGGCGCAACAGTCGGCACAGGTGATCCGCACGCTGGATCAGGAATCCGAAGCCATTTTCAACATCATTCAGGTGATCAAGAGCATTGCCGACCAGACCAACCTGCTGGCGCTCAATGCCGCGATTGAAGCGGCCCGCGCCGGCGAGCAGGGCCGGGGCTTTGCCGTGGTGGCTGACGAAGTGCGCAGTCTGGCGGCACGCACCAGTGCCTCAACCCAGGAAATCGCCGCGATGGTCGCGCGCATTCAGCACAGTACCCGCGAGGCGGTCAGCAGCATGGAGGCGGGGGTAGCGCAGGTCGACAAGGGCATGGCGGTGACGGCGGACGTCGAACGCGCTATTCGCGAAATCCTTGAGGCGACGTTGAGCACGACACAACTGGTCAACGACATCACCCGCACGATTGGCGAGCAGAGTCAGGCCAGTAACGAGATTGCCCATCAGGTGGAAATGATTGCCGGGATGTCCGAGGGCAACAGCCGGGTGATCGGGCAAACGGCGAATACTACCGATGAGCTGTCGAGCCTGGCGGGGCAGTTGGCGCAATCGGTGGATCGGTTTCGGTTGTAACCAGGAAGATTTGTACTGCCTGGGCTGCCGTCTTCGCGAGCAGGCTCGCTCCCACCTTTGGAATGCGTTCCCTTGTGGGAGCTAGCCTGCTCGCGAAGACGGCAGCCCAGTCAACATCTATTCAGAGTCGGTTAACCCCGATCAGAACTTGAACGCCTGCCGCCCCACCAGCAACCACTTGCCGTCCTGCTTCTGCCAGATCTGAAAGTTCTCGATCTCGGTCGGTATCACTTCAGTGCCCTTCAACGCCTGCGCGGAAAAGTGGTGGCGCACCAGCGCGGTATCGCCGGACAGGGTGATGGTCTGGTTCTGCATTTCCAGGGTCTTGAACGCGCTTTTGCCGGTTTCGATATCGGCGATGAATTCTTTCTTGTCCTGAATCTTGCCGCTGGAGTGGCCGTAGGTCAGGTTGGGCGCGGTGAGGGCGTTCAGTTCGGCGATGTCCTTGTGCAGCATCGCCTGGGTCAGATGATCGACCGCTTGGGCGACATCTTTTTCTGCCGGGGCCGAGGCGGCCATGGCGTAACCGTTGAAGGCACAGAGAAAACCGATCAGTAGTCGAGTCTTGGTCATTGCGGTTGTTTCCTTGTTGTTATGGGGTTGACGACTTATTTGTCAGTCGTCGTACAACTTAGCAGATAATTTCTGAGTAAGGCACTGCGCAAAAGCACTCAATCGCTGGGCAACTACACTTGAATGCTGGAGGGTTTGAGTCGCTGCACTGATCGGAGGGTCATGTTCAGCGTCTGGCGGCCGATAAGTCCCTGAGCGGAAAAAGACTCTCAAGTCGGGAACAGACGCGCGGGTTTGCCCTGACGTGATATTCTTCGCGCCAACTTGGTTTGACCTTATTCAGTTTGCTTGCCTCTGGGCGGGCCGACGGAATCCCTGTCGCTCAAGTAGCTGAGCCAATAATGATAAGAAGTCAGTTCAGAAGGGACATTAACTGAGGTCGATGCAGCATGTCGGCCTTGTGTGCCCACCCGTCAAAATTGAAGTGTGCCGGAATCTGCGACGCTAGCCTGAGCGTCATCAAAGCGGATCGCATGCAGATAACAGCGGCGGGCGGAAGGCGTTTTATCATAGGTGCAACAGATGTTTAAAAAAGTGAACACAGCCCTGCTGGGTCTGGCTTTGGCGATGGGGATGACATCCGCCAATGCTGACGAAGCAAAGAAAGTCGACGTTCTGCTGATCGGCGGCGGCATCATGAGCACCACCCTCGGTGTGTGGATCAATGAGCTGGAGCCAAGCTGGTCGATGGAAATGGTCGAGCGCCTCGACGGCGTCGCCCTCGAAAGCTCCAACGGCTGGAACAACGCCGGTACCGGTCACTCGGCGCTCGCCGAGCTGAACTACACCCCGGAAGACGACAAAGGCAACGTAACGATCCCGAAAGCCGTCGAGATCAACGAAGCGTTCCAGGTCTCCCGTCAGTTCTGGGCCTGGCAGGTTCAGCAAGGCGTTCTGAAGAACCCTCGCTCGTTCATCAACACCACTCCGCACATGAGCTTCGTGTGGGGCGATGACAACATCAAGTTCCTGAAAAAGCGTTACGAAGCCCTGCAAGCGAGCCCGCTGTTCGCCGGCATGCAGTACTCCGAAGACCCGGCTGTGATCAAGAAGTGGGTCCCGCTGATGATGGAAGGGCGTGACCCGAACCAGAAAATCGCGGCCACCTGGAGCCCGTTGGGTACCGACATGAACTTCGGCGAAATCACCCGCCAGTTCGCTGCCCACCTGCAGACCAAGCCTAACTTCGATCTGAAACTGTCGAGCGAAGTGCAGGACATCACCAAGAATGCCGACGGCACTTGGCGCGTCAGCTACAAAAACCTGAAAGACGGCACTAAAACCGAAACCGACGCCAAGTTCGTCTTCATCGGCGCTGGCGGCGGCGCACTGCACCTGCTGCAGAAATCGGGCATTCCTGAAGCCAAGGAATACGCTGGCTTCCCGGTAGGCGGCTCGTTCCTGGTGACCGATAACCCGGCCATCGCTGAACAGCACCTGGCCAAGGCCTACGGTAAAGCGTCGGTTGGCGCGCCACCGATGTCCGTTCCGCACCTGGACACCCGTGTTCTGGACGGCAAGCGCGTCATCCTGTTTGGCCCATTCGCGACCTTCAGCACCAAGTTCCTGAAAGAAGGCTCGTACCTGGACCTGCTGACCAGCACCACCACCCACAACATCTGGCCTATGACCAAGGTCGGCATCAAGGAATACCCGCTGGTCGAGTACCTTGCTGGCCAACTGATGCTGTCGGATGAAGACCGTCTGAACGCGCTGAAGGAATACTTCCCGAACGCCAAAGCCGAAGACTGGCGCCTGTGGCAAGCCGGCCAACGCGTGCAAATCATCAAGCGTGATGAAGCCGCTGGCGGCGTGCTGAAACTGGGCACCGAAATCGTTGCTGCACAAGACGGCTCCATCGCCGGCCTGCTGGGCGCATCGCCAGGCGCGTCGACCGCTGCACCGATCATGCTGAGCGTGCTGCAGAAAGTCTTCAAAGACAAAGTCGCAACGCCAGAGTGGCAAACCAAGCTGCACCAGATCGTTCCAAGCTACGGCACTCAGCTGAACAGCGATCCAGCCAAAGTGGCTGCAGAGTGGGCTTACACCGCCAAAATCCTCGAACTGCCGACGCCTCCAGTGATCGGTCAGGTGGCTGCTCCGGCCGCACCTGCAGCTGAAAAAGCTGAAGCTCCGAAGGAAAACGCTGCACGTGACATGGCGCTGTAACTAGCCGCCAGTTGCACAAAGCCCACTGAACCGGCGACGGTCAGTGGGCTTTTTTATGGCAAATAGTTTTGTAGGAGCTGTCGAGTGAAACGAGGCTGCGATCTTTTGATCTTGATCTTGCTTTTGAAAGATCAAGATCAAAAGATCGCGGCCTGCGGCAGCTCCTACAGGGCTTTTGCGGACGCCAGATAAGCGCCGAGGCGCCGACCCATCTCTTCGCCCAACGCCTGCAGTCCACTCAACGGGCGAACCATCACCTCGAACTCGACAATCTTGCCGTGCTCATCAAAGCGAATCATGTCGATGCCTTTCAGCTCTTTCGCCCCGACCCTGGCGCTGAACTCCAGAATCACATTCAAGCCATCGGCAGTCGCCAGTTCGCGGTGGTATTTGAAGTCTTCAAACACCTCAAACACGGTATTGAGGATCATCGACACTACCGGCGCGCCCGGGTATGGCGTGTGCGCCATCGGCGAGCGGAACACGGCTTGCGGGTCGAGCAGACCGGGCAGGGCACTTAGGTTGCCGGTGTGGATCATTTCGTGCCATTTGCCTAGCGATTCAGCGACGTTGGGTTGCAGGTTCAGATCGGTCATGTTCACTCCAGGATTTTTCTTGTTGTTGTCGCGACGGCAATGACTCTAGATCAACCACGCCGAAATTGAACCCTTGTGCCGCGATCTGAATATCGGCCCATGGCCCATGCGGATCAGATGCGCATCTGATCCGTATTTTTTCACTGGATCTGCCTCTGTTACCAGCTCAGTCATCCGCTCAAAATAGCCCCACGGTTCGGCACTCGCGGCAGTCCTTCATCCCGAAGCGCCCAGTGCACCGCAAGCTCAGCATTGAGGAGAGCAACATGAACAAGATGGCGATTTTTCTGGGTGGCTTTCTGACACTGACCATTCTGATCGGCCTGCTCGCAACGATTTCTCCGGTCTGAGGCGAGCCTTTTCCAGTGACGTCCACGGGTGTGTCGCGCAAAGCATGTTTAAATGCCGCGCCCCCACACCTGTAAATGGACTTCAGTCATGGCCGAACACCGCATTCGCGCGCTCGCACTTTGCGTTTTTCATCACAACGGCAAAATTCTGGTTAACGAATTTCGCGACCCGGTCAGCCAGCAAACCTGCTTTCGGCCCATCGGCGGCGGTATCGAGTTCGGCGAGACGAGCGCCGAAACCATCGTGCGTGAAGTGCAGGAGGAGTTGGGGCTGACCATGACGGACATGCGTCTGCTCGGCACACTCGAAAGTCTTTTCGTTTACAACGGCAAACCGGGACACGAAATTGTCCAGGTATACGACGCGACGTTTGTCGATCAGGGCGTCTACGACCACGCACAGATCGATGGCCATGAAAGCGACGGCGCGCCCTTCACCGCGCGCTGGCATGACAGCTCAAGCTTCAGCGAGCAGGCGCCCTTGGTGCCAAAAGGCTTGCAGGAGCTGCTGAGGAGCACCGGATTGCTCGGCTGAATCCACTCACGCTTCCCCCGACCAATACCAAAGCGTATCGCCCCAATTCGAGCCACTGAACCGAGGCATTATTTCCCCCAAGTCGAAGTAACGTCGGGAGTTTGCCTGTGCGGGGCTGAACCAATAACCCGCGGCGCTACAAGGCTGACCGGCCTCTATTCGTGCTGGAGTTTTCGAATGCGCATCGTCTTGGTCGAATCGCGCGTACCAGCGCTCGGTACTGTCTTGTTCGAAGCAGTTACCGTAGGGTGAATAAGTGTGCAGTTGATCGGGTTTTGGATTACGAAGCTGTTTCAAAACGCGGTTCACCGCTACATAGGTTACGGGCAGAGGTTCATGGATAGCGCCCAGTTCGGGTAAAGCGCCGGCGCGAATGATCAGTCCGCCCTGATAATCCAGCATCTCGACGTCGCCACGTCCGCTTAAGGCGTGGCGTAATCCGTCTTTACCTCCCAGTTGCTCGGTAAATCGAGTGCCTACAATGGTGTACCAGTTGACACCTTTGATGTGATCAAGCAATTCTCGTTTGAAGTTGTGCACCATTGAGTCAACTTCCAGACCGACATATTGCTGCGCCAGTTGAAATTCCATGGGCATGTAACGATCGAAGTCGTAGGGCAGTATGCTCGAGAGTCCGCCGTAGCCATGTTCGGCTTCAACCTGATCGCACAAGTAAACCAGCCATTCTTCAAAGCGCGCGACGCCATCGGGCTCTTTCAGGAAACTCCAGGGCAATGTCATCTTCAGGTATGAGCGTTTTTGATCGCCATGCATCTCGAACGAGTTCAGTGCGGACAGGCTGTACGCAGCAGCTTCGTTCGCCGTTGCGGCGCTGCTGATGTGCCATTCGTATTGTTCGTTTGGCCCTGACTCGCGGATTTTTTCCTGGGTTTTGCTGAATCCGGAATCTGTCAGCTTCTTGTAGCGGTCGTCGAACTGTCCCTTCAGATGCTGGCCGAACTCTTCCTTGAATCGGGTGAAGCATTGCATGACATTGCGCTTGCTTTGCAGCGAGTAGCCTTCCTTGAAGTAGAGGGTTGCGATCAGCCCGAGTCGTACAACGGGGGTGTTATCGGGTAGCTCAAACGTCAGGTTCGCAGATTGTTCACTCAGGTTGTTCAAGCTCTCCCTGATCGAACCTTCGTCCTGAAGGACTGACTTCAACTCAAACTTCCCCCGACCAATACCAAAGCGTATCGCCCCAACGGGAGTCGTTGATCTTCGGCATGAGTTCACCCTGTTGGAAATGACGGCGGGAGTTCGCCTGAGCAGGAGTGAACCAATAGCCGGTCCGGCTGCATGCATCGCCGGCAACGATTCGGCCAACTTGTGTCATTCGTGGGCTTTGGTGATTTCTCGCATAGTCGACCAGATCTTTTGGATAAACCATATGGTCGACTTTGCTGTCGTCGATGCCATACAAAAACGCGATGGCGGCGGCCTCGATTGCCCAATAGCCAACGTAATTGCCGTCTTCTCCTTGTAAATGAGTGTCGTGCCACGGTGCTTGTTTAAAAGCGGGGTACCAGCCCTGGCAATACTTTTTCAGCAGGGCGGACGCCTCTTCGCGCGTGTCGGCGTAGATTGCTTGTATTAGCGGGGTGTATACGTCGTGATACCACTGGTCAACGTCATGACGGTTGGGCAGTACCTTCTTCAACAGATCTTCGAATAGCGTGTCGTCCCCGGCATAACCTGCGTTGTCCAGCATTTTGACAAAGCGTACGAGCAAGTCGTTACGGTGCAGCAGAATACACAGACCGATTACTTGCACAGCTTCTTCGTACTGATCTGGCCAGTCATCGATAGCCAACGGAGAAATCTGTGGCGCTCCTTCGAAGTCGGCGAGGGTTTGCTGGCGCACTTCATATTTTTCGATCAGGTCCTCAAGTAACGGAACCAGAGACTCAATGTCCATTCCTGCGGTGTAAGTTGCCAACAATTTGTCCAAAGCCAGACTTTGGAAGTATCGGGCACGCTGGGATGCTTCCTCTTCATCGGAGTCGGATTTGAAACGATTGGTCTTGAAGAACTCGATGACTTCGTCATGTTCTTTCAGGAAGTGGTTGTACTGATGATCAGAGAAGAATTTCTGGCGTTTGCTCATTGATGTCATGCCTCAAGCTTGAGGGAGTCCCTCGCGCCATATTTTTTTGCCAAGGACTTTTTGCGCTTGTTTACAGCCGCTTTCACCTCGGTTTCGTTGTAATGAAACGCCTTGTGTGTGCGATGGGTGCTTTCTGCAAGATTCTGAAACCGCGCTTCGGCATGGTCTTTCGGGCTTGCGCTGGAATGATAAAGCGGGGAATAAAACAGATGGCGACTGTAAGAGGCCAGGACCTGTGCGGCAAGTGCGCGACCAGCCACAGCCTTGTTCAGGTTTTGGGTGATCCACTGACTGCTCATTTGAACCAGTATTTCTTTGATCTTGGCAGAGGGGGCCGGTGAGCGGCTGGATGCCTGTGGTTTGTTTTTTCCGGTTCTCATCGACGTTGAGGGCTTGCTGGCACCGGCCTCAGGGGTATCTTCGATCGGTTCAAGCAGTTGGCTTGCGTCGGCGATGCGCGTTACGCCCGATATGCCCGATTCTCCCAGTTTGGAGGCGATGCCGGGTTTTCGAGTGTTATTGGCTCTACGCATGAATTTTGGTGCATCTTCTTCGCGGCTCGCCTTCGCTTCGACAATCGCGAATTTTTCGCCGCCATTGTTCGCTGGCTTCGCGCGCCAGACCGCGTCGATACCGGTTCCATTGGCGCCGTCAGACAGTTTGTAAAGGACATGCCTGGCTTTAGGGCTGCCTCCCGAAGAAAGTTTTCCGGTTTTCGTGGCACCCGGCAGCCCCTCCAGCCATTTGCCATCCGCCCCCTTGTCATGTCCATCCCAATCTTTGCCCCAACCGAATTCGACTGCGCAGATGTAATCGGCGATATGTTCGCCGCTGACGCCCAAGCCTTCATTCAAAATGCTCGAAGGCGCCTGAACGCCGACCTTGGAGGATTCGACACGGTTGGAGTGGGTGCCGCTGGCGCCGTCCTTGCCTTGAGTGCCGACGGAGGAATCGCGGTTGGCGGGTTTTTCCGCGCGCCGTGGGTGACTGGTGCCAGACGACGCGGCGGAGCTGTTGCGCTGCATGCCTTTCCATTTGATCAGGCGTTTTTCAACAATGCCAAGCATCGCCGGCATGTTGTCTCGGGCGGTAGCGAGGACGGTCACCACGGCGGTTTGAACCCAACCCGGCGAGCCCTTGTAAACAGAGGAACTTCTGATCGCGGAAATGATGTCGTCCATTTCCGCACGCAGTTTGCCGGCGTTGAAAATACGTGACAGGAGTTCTTCCGGACTGGTCTTGATGCCGCATTCCTGCAGAACGAACCGCAGCAGATCGAACAAAACCGGGGCGAATCGTTGAGGGTTGCGGTTGACGATACGCATGCTTTTTTTCAAGCCGTCACCCGCGCCGGGTATCCAGCCGATCACTGCCAGGAGCAAGTCGAACTGGGCATCTTCCTTGGCTCCGGGCGTGTCCGATTTGTACAGCAGAACGGCGGATTCAATGGTGTCGTACACGTCAATGGCCTGGCCCAGAAATGGCACCGCACCCATCGCAATGCCTTTGCCCAGTTCGATAGCCGCTTCCTGATAAGCCCCGGTGCGGTCGTCGTTGCTGCTTGTTTGTTCGCTCATGCCAGCCTCCCTGCGGCTTTTTCGACCAATGCCTGTAGATCAACGGTGGCGGGGTCAAGACCCAGTTTTCGCAGATCTTCGTCGATTTTATCGTCAGAAGCGTCAACCACGGCCACTGCCGGACGATCATAGGGACGAGGGTCTTCACCGTAATAGACTTTCGCGGGGCCTTTTGGCACGTCTTCCAGCCGGGCGAATCCGTCGCTGTCGAGCACACCTTCGCGAGTCGAACCATCGGCGAATTCAACGCGATAAGACGCGCCGGGTACGGGTTCGAGATTGTCGTAGTGCAGGTTCAGTTCAAGCCAGGTGGGATTGGTTTTGGCCCGTTCCATCAAGTTGCCGGCCGTGTCAGTCGCCGCCAGTCCGGGAATCAGCGGAGCAAGAATGGCGATCCCGGTCCCCACGCCAGGCGCGCCGCCGGTATTCACCTTCACCTCAGCCCCGCTAATGGTCACACCACCGGCATCCACCTTCACAAAACTCCCGCCAGCCTTGGCCGTGAGTTCCATGGCGCCTTCGACCACAACCTTCTGGCCGGCGTAGTAATGGATTTCTGACCCGGCCTCAACAAACTGCGCAGTCCCCACCTTCAGATGCTGCGTCACACCGACGGTCAGGTGATCATCCGCACGCATTTCGCTAATCCGGTCCAGATGCGTAATCCGGTGCTCTTCAACCTTGAACTCGCTCAGCGTATTGGCTTCGACGGTGTCGTGCCGTTCGTTACCGACGCGAATCTTCTGGTCGTGCTCGATGTTTTCGTCCCAGTCGCGCTGGGCGTGGATGTAGATCTGCTCGGCGCCTTTCTTGTCTTCGATGCGGAATTCGTTGTAGCCCTTGCCGCCCGGTGAACTCAGGGTCTTGAAGGTGCTGCGGGTCTTGTTGGCCGGCAGGTCGTAGGGGACGACGTTTTCTTTGTGGTACAGGCAACCGGTGACCAGTGGCTGGTCGGGATCGCCTTCGAGGAAGGTGACGAGGACTTCCATGCCGATGCGCGGGATGGCGATGCCGCCGTACGCGGCGCCGGCCCAGCCGCTGGCGACGCGCATCCAGCAGGTGGTTTTGTCGTTGGACTGGCCGTCGCGGTCCCAGTGGAATTGCACTTTGATCCGGCCGTATGGGTCGCAGTGGATTTCTTCGCCTGCGGGGCCGGTGACGACGGCGGTCTGGCTGCCGAGGACTTGCGGTTTCGGGTGTTCAAGGGCAGGGCGGTAGTGCGCGTCCCACGGGGTGGCGAGGAAGCTGTTGCGGTAGCCCTGGTGGAAATCGCTTTTGTTGTCGGTGACGTCGCTGGTGACGTTTTCGCCGAGCACTTGCGGCTGTTTGCCTTCGTGGAAGACTTCCAGCAGCAGCCACAGGTCGTTCCACTCGGCGTGCGGGTGTTCGGCGAGGGTGAGGAAATGGCCGCTGGTGAGGGTTGGTTCGTCACCTTTGCCTTCGGCGAGTTTGTAGTCGCTGCGATGGCGTTCGAGGGCGCGGGTGGAGAGGAACTTGCCGCGCTCGCGGGTGGTGAAGCGGCCGGGGTAGTCGTAGTCCTCGAGGTCCGGGGCGAACTCGGTTTTGACCGCGCCTTCGGGGAGGATCTTCGGTTTTTCGAAGTCGTAGTCGCGGCGGCTGACGCGGGTGGTGCGGGTTTCCAGGCGCAGGTTGAAGCGCTTGATCACCGGTTTGTCGGCGGCCATGCCGGAGTCTTGCTGGTAGCTCACCGGTTTCAGCTTGCGGAACACGGTCTGGTCGTCGCCAAACACCAGTTTGTGGCCGCTGCTGCTGTGCTGGAAGTGGAAGTGAATGCCTTCTTCTTCGCACAGGCGCTGGATGAAATGCAGATCGGATTCGTCGTACTGCACGCAGTATTCGCGTTCCGGGTACTCGGCGCCGAGCTGGAAGCTGTAGGCGTCGGCGAGGATGCCGCGATCCTCCAGCACCTGGGCGATGATCTTCGGTACGGTCAGTTGCTGGAAAATCTGCTGATCGTGGTTGTGCCGCAGGTAGGCCAGTTGTGGCACCAGGCTGAGGCTGTAACGGGTCAGGGTCTTGCCGGAGTCGCCTTGCTCGATGCGATAGACCAGACCGTGGATCTTGCCTTCGCCGGTGGCGCCGAAGGTCAGGACGCCGGGCTTGTGCAACAGCTCTTCGAGTTTGAGGTCGGGGCGGGCGCTGACGAGTTCGAGGTCGAAACGGAACGGTTGGTTGAGGGCTTCGCGACCGGTGAAGCTGAGGACTTGCAGGTCGGCGTTGGCGCCTTCGACAGTGAAGGTAATGTGGCTAGCGTTTGCATCCAGCATGCTCGACTCCATCCATTGGAAAAGCTGTGCCGATGTTGCAACAACTGAAACAGCCGATCAAGCGTCCAAACGCGCCATAATCAGCGATCAGACTCAGCTCACGATTCAGCCATCGAGGGACGGACGAGCCATGGATTCGCTGATCAACGCCGCCGGCCGCGCGCTGTCTGCTGGTGACCCGCTAGGCGCGTTGAACTACGTCGCTCTGCGTGATGACCCGCCGGCGCTGGCCCTGCGCGCAATTGCCATGGCTCAGCTCGGTGATCTGCCCCGCGCCAAGGCGTTGTTGCAACGGGCGATAAAGGCGTTCGGCAGCAATGAACCGTTGTCGCGGGCGCGTTGTGTGGTCGCCGAGGCCGAGGTGGCGCTGGCAGCGCGGGATCTGGGCTGGCCGGTGAAGGCGCTGGAGGCGGCGCGGCGGGTCTTGCAGGCGCACGGTGACGGCGTGAACGCGGCGCACGCGCGCTATTTGCAGATTCGCCGGTTGCTGTTGATTGGCGAGCTGCAAGAGGCCGAAACGTTGCTGGGTGAAACTGACCCGGCGCCGTTGCCGCCGGCGCTGCGTACTGCTCATGAGTTGATTGCCGCCGGGATCGCCGTGCGTCGGGTCCAGGCACACAAGGCCCGCGCGGCGCTGGCGCGGGCGCAGGCTGCGGCGCAACAGGCCGGGATCGCCGCACTGCGCGCCGAGGTCGATCAGGCCAGTCACATGCTCGCTGCGCCGGCAGCGCGGCTGAGCGTTGCCGGTCAGGCGCAACGGGTGAATCTGGCGCAGGTTGAAGCGTTGTTCAACTCGTCGACACTGATCGTCGATGCCTGTCGCTACAGCGTGCGCGGTGCCGGCATGACGGTGCCGCTGGCCACGCGGCCGGTGCTGTTCAATCTCGCACGATTGCTTGCGCAAGCCTGGCTGGACGATGTGGCGCGCGAAACGCTGTTCGCCACAGCCTTTGGTTTTGCCCTCACGGATGAGTCGCACCGTGCCCGCTTGCGGGTCGAAATCGGCCGGTTGCGTGCGGCGTTGGCACCGCTGGCGAGCATTACCGCAACGCCAAGAGGCTTTGCGCTGGTGGCCGCGGATGTGGCGTTGCTGACCCTGCCGGTCGAGGACAAATACGCGGCGTTGCTGGCCTTGCTCGCCGACGGCGAGAGTTGGTCGAGTTCGGCGTTGGCACTGGCCTTGGGCAACAGTCAGCGCCAGGTGCAGCGGGCGTTGGAGGCATTGGCGCTGGTGGGCAAGGTGCAGGCCTTCGGTGTCGGCCGGGCGCGGCGCTGGATGACGCCGCCAATGCCGGGTTTCGCGACGATCTTGTTACTCCCGGTGTCGCTGGGCAATGGCTAGGCTGGACCCACACATCCACGAGGAAGCCCCCATGAAACACGCAAACGCAGAAATCCTTCGCGAGTACGGCCCGTTTGATGACATCAAAGGCATTCACGGCGTGACCTTCGATGGCCAACAGGTCTGGTTCGCCAGCGACGGACAGCTCAACGCACTGGATCCGACCAGTGGCGAAACCGTGCGCACGCTCAAGGTCGGTGCCGACGGTGGCACCGCCTTCGACGGCCAGCACCTGTACCAGATTGCCGACCGCCACATCCACAAAATCGACCCGGCCACCGGACGCGTACTGCACACCATTCCGGCACCGGGCAATGGTGGTGACTCAGGCATGGCCTGGGCGGACGGCTCGTTATGGGTGGGGCAGTATCGCGAGCGCAAGATTCATCAGATCGATCCGCAGACCGGCGAGATCCAGCGCACGCTGGAGTCGAACCGTTTTGTCACTGGGGTGACCTGGGTGGATGGTGCCTTGTGGCATGGCACTTGGGAGGGAGATGAAAGTGAGCTGCGACATATCGATCCGCAGGACGGTGAGGTGCTCGAGTCGCTGAAGATGCCGGCGGGGCAAGGTGTCTCCGGGCTGGAGGCGGACGGTGCCGATCGTTTCTATTGCGGTGGCGGTGACAGTGGGCGGGTGAGGGCGGTGCGTCGGCCTCAATGATCAAGGTGTCTGCACCGGCCTCTTCGCGAGCAGGCTCGCTCCCACAGTGATTGCGGCTGAACACAAATTTTTTAAACGACTCCAAACCCTGTGGGAGCGAGCCTGCTCGCGATAGCGGAATGTCAGTCACCGCTGTTTCGACGGCGTTCGATACCGTCCGGATTACCGATGTCCAGCAACCTTCTTTCCACCAGGACATTCTCAAGGGCCTGACGCTCGACCGGCGCCATTTGGTGTTCACGTTTTTTCAGCTCCAGCAGAATCGGGCTGGACCAGGTGCGGTAGGTCTGTTCGATGTTGCGACGCGACGTCATCAGTCTCTCCTTGATCAAGAGCCCGGTGTTGCGGGCAGGGGCTCAATCCGATGAGGTATTAACGTTAGACGACAAAGCCGGAAGTCGCGAATGCACCGCGATCCCTTGTAGGCGTTGTTGCGCAAATTAATGGCTCGGCACGATCACGGGTGGCTGCGGTCGTACTCTTCACATGGGCGTATCACTTGTGGAGATCCAATGAGCCAGGAAGTCCTGACCACCGAAACCAACCGCCGCCAGTTGCAGCAGATCATCGCCGGGCTGTCCGACGGGGTGATTCTGCTGGAGCTGGATCAGAGCATTCTCTGGGCCAACGAAGCCGCGCTGGCCATGCACGGTGTCAGCCGGATCACCGACCTGGGCCACAATGCCGACGAATACGCCAAAAAATTCAACCTGCGCTATCGCAACAATCACTCGATCACCGCGGAAAACTACCCGATCAGCCGGGTGGCGCGCTGTGAGAGTTTCAATGACGTGCTGATCGAAGTATCGCCGACCGATGATCCGGAACGTATCTGGGTGCACAGCGTGCGCAGCATGATTCTCACTGATCGCGAAGGGCAGCCCGAGTCGCTGGTGCTGATCATGAGCGACGTCACCGACTGGGCCAACGCCGAGCAGCGCTTCGAAAAGACCTTCAACGCCAACCCGGCGCCGGCGGTGATCTGCCGCCTCAGCGACCTGCGCTACATCAAGGTCAATCCCGGTTTTCTCGAGATGACCGGCTATACCCGCGAGCAAGTGATCGGCACCTCGGCCTATGAAATCGACATCTTTGAGCAAGCCGAGAAAAAGGATCTGGCGATTCAGCGTCTGCGCGACGTCGCGACCATTCCGCAGATGCAGGCCGAACTGCGCCTGCCCGATGGCGGCAGCAAGCAAGTGATCGTCGCCGGCCAACCGCTGACGCTCAACGATGAGGATTGCATGCTGTTTTCCTTCGTCGACATGGAGCCGAGGCATAGGGCCGAGGTGGCGTTGCGTCAAAGCGAGGAGCGTTTTGCCAAGGCGTTTCGCTTGACGCCGGTGCCGATCCTGATTTGCAGTGCCGACGAGCAGCAAGTGATCGACGTCAATCAGGCGTTCCTCGAAACCTTGGCCTACGACAGTGAGGACATGCTCGGCAAAACCGTGACGCAGCTGGATTTCATCGATGACAGCGGTGCGCGCACGCGGTTGCTGGCCGCGCTTGAGAAAAACGGTCGAGTGGATCGGGTGGATGTGCGGGTGCGCAAGAAGGATGCGGAACTGCTCGAGTGTGCGCTGTCGGCCGACACCGTGAATATTCAGGACATGCCATGCTATTTGCTGGTGTTGATGGACATCACCGAGCGCAAGCGCACCGAGCTTGAGCTGGTGGCGGCGATTGAAGAGGTGATGAAAGATGCTTCGTGGTTCAGTCGGACGCTGATCGAAAAACTGGCCAATGTGAAGAAGGTCAACTCGCCGCAATTGCCTAGCGTTTCGTTCACTGATCTGACGGCGCGTGAGCGTGATGTGCTGGGGTTGATCTGTGAAGGGCTGGCGGACAAGGAGATCGCGGCGCGGCTGAAACTGGCGCCGAACACCGTGCGAAATCATGTCGCGACGGTTTATTCCAAGCTGGATGTGCACAGTCGCAGCGAGGCAATTGTCTGGGCGCGCGAGCGTGGATTGTTTGCCGGGGATTCGAGCGTTAAGGGCCAGCGATAGGGTGCAAATGCACTAGTTGATCTGGTGCAATTTGAGGTGTTGATGTCGGGCGGCTGTTCTTAGTCTGTTGGGGTGCGGTGCGAGCCTTTTGAGGTTTGTGGTCGCGTCCCTTCGAAGTTGCTAAAGGAACAGCCGCAATGATGAATCTTGTGCAGTTGCGCGCACAGCTTGAGCGTAGTTTTTCGCCGCTGGCGTGTGAGTGTCTGGTCGATGGTGATCATTCGCTGACGGTGAAGCTGTATCACCCGGTGTCGGGGCAGGTGGATCTGGTGATCAGCGGGTTGAAGCTTGATGCGTTGCGTACGCCTGAGGCTGTTGAGGCGTTGATTGAAGAGTTGCGGTATGAGCTTGAGAGCAATTCTTTGCGTTTGTTTCGGGATCCGGATTTGGCTTAGGGCTTTTAGGCTTGGCGGCCTTTGGGCCGACCATGCTCTTGGGGTTTTGGGTGTATATCCGTTTCTTCGGGTGCTGCGGCTGGCGGTTCCGCTCTTACAGCGGGTCACTTTTTCAAACGCCAAAAAGTAACCAAAAGGCTGGGCCCCGGCGTTCGGCCCACTCGCTAAAGCTCGGGGTTCCTTCGTTCCGGGATCGATCCGGGGGCAGCGCCTACGGTTTGCTTCGCTGCACCTCCTCTCGCTGTGTTTGGCTTCGCCAAACGGTCGCTGCGCTCCCACCCCCGGATCAATCCCTCCACTCAGCCTGCCGAAGGGGCCAGCACGGCAAGATCAAGAGCTGCAGCCGAGCTAACGCTCATCCTGTTGAGTGGTGAGGAGCCGAGGCGATGCGAGGTGGGAGGTGCCTTGCTTTTGCTTTTCTGTGGGAGCGAGCCTGCTCGCGAAGGCGGCCTGACAGCCGACCTGTTTTTTGCAGATGTACTCGGTTCCACTGTGGGAGCGAGCCTGCTCGCGAAGGCGGCCTGTCTGGCAAAGCGAATCCCAGCCTGCCAACCCTCGCTGATTCCAACGCAAAATCGACAGCCATACCCCTCCGATCCGGCCGATTCACTGGCGCTTGCGGGGGCCTCGGCTATAAAGAATGAGTGGTCAGGTCTTCCGTGGTCGGTTCGGTCGCGGGAGTTGCTCTTCCATTCATCGCGGATCGTCCTATGAACCCTCTTGGGAAACGCGTGTTGCCGTTGGCTTTTTTTGCTGTGTTGCTGGCGGGTTGTGCCAGTCCACCGCCACCTCCACCGGTAGCGCCACCTCCGCCACCGGAACGTACTTGCCAGGTCCTCGAAAACACCGAGGTCGCCGGTGACGTGTACGCCGACGGGCAGGTTACTCGACACATCACTACAACCCGTTGCGTCACGCAGTAGCGCCGGCGGGGCGTAAGTCCCGGGTTGAGCGGATCGTGCTGGTGGCCGACCTGGTCGGCACGGCGGTGTTTGCTGTCGAGGGTGCGATTGCGGCAATGCGCAGTCAGCTCGATTTGCTCGGGGTGATGGTGATTGCGTTTATCGTCGCCCTTGGCGGCGGGGTCACCCGTGATCTTTTGATTGGTGCGACGCCACCCAATGCCGTGGCCGATTGGCGTCACCCGGCGCTGGCGTTTTTCATGGGCGGGTTGGCGTTT
This sequence comes from Pseudomonas sp. RU47, assembly GCF_004011755.1. Taxonomy (GTDB): domain Bacteria; phylum Pseudomonadota; class Gammaproteobacteria; order Pseudomonadales; family Pseudomonadaceae; genus Aquipseudomonas. The sequence goes on from NZ_CP022411.1 coordinate 2,514,698, forward strand.
GTCTTTCATGAGCAGGTGCTGGGTTGGTCTGGATCGACGCTGATTGTGCTCGACGCTGCGGGGTTGGCGTTGTTCGCCGTGGCGGGTGCGCAGAAAGCGTTGAATTTCGGCATTACGCCGTTTGTGGCGATGCTGATGGGCACGATCACGGGGGTTGGCGGCGGGGTGATTCGCGACATTGTGCTGGCGCGGATACCGGTGGTGTTGCAGGTGGATTTGTATGCGAGTTCGGCGTTTGTCGGTGCGGCGGTGTTGATCGTTGCGCGCAGGCTGGGCGTTTCGCCGGTAGCGGCGGCATTGCTGGCGGGGGCGGGGTGTTTGACGTTGCGTTTGCTGTCGGTGCATTTCGGCTGGCAATTGCCGAAAGTCATCGCCTGATACAAAACCCTTGTAGGAGTGAGCCTGCTCGCGATAGCGGTGTGTCAGATCATAAATGTTGACTGACACACCGCTATCGCGAGCAGGCTCACTCCTACAGGGGGTTATGTATTTGCTTTGGGGATCAGGACAGGAACCCACCGTCGACATTCAGCGCAACACCCGTGGTGTAGCTCGACGCATCACTGGCCAGGTACAACACCGCACCGGCCATTTCACTCGGATCCGCCACACGCTTAAGCGGAATCTGCGTCAGTGCTTGCTTGAGGATCGCGTCGTTCTTCACCAGTGCCGAGGCGAACTTGGTGTCGGTCAGGCCCGGCAACAGGGCGTTGCAGCGGATGCCGAACTGCGCGCATTCCTTGGCGAAGACCTTTGTCATGTTGATCACCGCCGCTTTGGTCACCGAGTAGATGCCCTGGAAGATCCCCGGCGAGATGCCGTTGATCGACGCGACGTTGATGATGCTGCCGCCACCGTTTTCGCGCATCAGTTTGCCGGCTTCGACCGACATGAAGAAGTAGCCGCGAATGTTCACGTCGACGGTCTTCTGGAACGCGCTCAGGTCAGTGTCCAGCACGTTGCAGAATTGCGGGTTGGTCGCAGCATTGTTGACCAGAATGTCGAGGCGGCCGAACTGTTCCTTGATTCCGGCGAAGACTTGGCTGATCTGCTCCATTTCACCGATGTGGCAAGCCACGGCTGTTGCCTTGCCGCCAGCGGCGATAATCGCGTCGGCAACGTGTTGGCAGCCGTCGAGTTTGCGGCTCGAGACGATAACGTGGGCACCTTGCTGGGCCAACAGTTTGGCGATGGCTTCACCGATGCCACGGCTGGCGCCGGAAACGAAAGCGATCTTGCCGTCGAGGTCGAACAACTGAGTCTTGGACATAAGGGTTCCTTGGTGTGGGCCGTCAGAGGCTCGATTTCGCAATGACTTGCAGGCTCATCTGCTCCAGCAGTTTGTTCATGTGAATGAACTGCGCGAAGCGTTTGTCCTGGGTCTGGCCATGGTAGAAGCGGTAGTAGATCTGCTGCACGATGCCGGCCAGGCGGAACAGGCCGTAGGTGTAGTAGAAGTCGAAATTGTCGATCTGGAGGCCCGAGCGTTCGGCGTAGTAATCGACGAATTCGCGGCGCGTGAGCATGCCCGGCGCGTGGCTCGGCTGGCGGCGCATCAGTTGCACCGGCGCCGGGTCGTCCGCCTCTATCCAATAGGCGAGGGTGTTGCCCAGGTCCATCAGCGGGTCGCCGAGGGTGGTCAGTTCCCAGTCGAGCACGCCGATGATCTGCATCGGGTTGTGCGGGTCGAGAATGACGTTGTCGAAGCGGTAGTCGTTGTGGACGATGCTTGAGGTCGGGTGGTCGGCCGGCATCTTGTCGTTGAGCCAGGCTTTGACCTTTTCCCAATGCGGCGCATCCGGGGTCAGGGCTTTCTCATAGCGCTCGCTCCAGCCTTTGATCTGGCGGGCAACGTAGCCTTCCGGCTTGCCCAGGTCGCCGAGGCCGCAGGCGTTGTAGTCGACGCGGTGCAGTTCTACAAAACGGTCGATGAAGCTTTTGCACAGCGCTTCGGTTTTTGCCGAATCGAGGCCCAGTTCCGGCGGCAGTTCCGAGCGCAGGATGATCCCTTTGACCCGTTCCATCACATAGAACTCGGCGCCGATCACCGATTCGTCGATGCAGTGCACGTAGGCTTTCGGGCAATACGGGAAGCCGTCACGCAATTGATTGAGGATGCGGAATTCGCGGCCCATGTCGTGGGCCGATTTGGCCTTGTGGCCGAACGGCGGACGGCGCAGGACGAATTCCTGTTCCGGGTATTCCAGCAGGTAGGTCAGGTTCGACGCACCGCCGGGGAACTGGCTGATCGCAGGTGTGCCGCTGAGGCCCGGAATATGTGCCTTGAGGTACGGATCGATCAGGCTGGCATCGAGTTCTTCGCCAGAGCGGATACGGGTGGACTGGTCAGTAAGCGCCATGCTTATCCCTTCTGCTTATTTTGGAGGCCAGACATCATTGGCTAATCTAATGGGGCGCTCGGGCGGTCACAAGCGCGGGTCGGTCTTATAGGTTAGCGTGTTGCCGGATAATCACCTTTGGGAATGTGCGCGACGGGCTGCGGCAGACTAAGGTTTAGCGGGTATGCCATGGTCGAAAAGGAGCTTTGAAATGGGCTGTCCGCAAGTCTGTGCCACGGCCACGTTGCAGTGCAGCTTCGGCGCCGCGCCGTCGATGCTCAATGTGTTGCCGGTCAACCGCACGCTGACCGGCGGGATGCCGGCGGCGAACATCATGGATCACATTCCGCTGGTCAACATCCTGCCGTTCGGTGTGTGCATGAGCATGGCCAATCCGATGGTGGCCGCTGCGACCGCGGCCGCGTTGGGGGTGTTGACGCCAATGCCGTGTATTCCGGCGACGGCCACGCCGTGGATTCCCGGCGGGGCGCCGACGTTGCTGTTGGGAGGGATGCCAGCGATCGATGCCAACTCGACGTTGATGTGCAACTGGGCGGGCGTGATCAAGATTGTGGTGCCGGGGCAGATGCAGATGTTGATTCCCTGAACCGCTACCCTCACCCCAGCCCTCTCCCGGAGGGAGAGGGAGCCGACCGAGGTGTCTTTCGTTGTACGTCGACCTGAACGACCGAGTCGATTATTAGCACTGCCACGGCCTATCCAAGGAACGGGTCGATTATGGATTCACTGCATATACTTCACGTCGGTGAACCTCTTCAATATCCCCCAGTCGGTCCCCTCTCCCTCAGGGAGAGGGCTAGGGTGAGGGGCTCTTCAGGCCTGCTGCGGATCCGCCCACTGCCGATACCACCAGCGCACCCGCGAAATCGGCTTGCCATCCGCACCCAATGGCCGCCCGTCCTCGGCAAAACCTTGCTCCGGCTCCAGCAGTTGGCCATTCACATAGCGCGCTTCCACCGCCGGTTTGCCATTCGGATGAAAGCGCTGATAACGCCCCTCACGTACGCCATCGCGATAGAATTCCGCCTCCGCCACTTGCCCATCCGGGAAGTAATTGAACGCTTCGCCATGCAACAACCCGCGCCGATACGTCGCCTTGCGCTGCAGAAAACCTTCTGGCGCATAAAAGCTGGCCACCCCCTGCAGCTTGTCGCGCACAAACGGCATCTGCGCGCAGACCTTGCCGTTGGGGTGATAGAGCAACGACGTGCCTTGCAGCTCGCCCTGGCTGTAATGCAGATCGGCTTGTTTGCGCCCGTCATCCTTGATGTTCAACGGGCCATCGAGTTGACCGTCCTGCAAGCGCCCCTTGAGCTGTTTGTCATTCTGCTGAAGATCCAGCGGTTTGATCGCCATGGCTGCTCCTTGTCAGTTGACCTGCACCAGACCGCCCTTGATGGTCAGCATGCCGCCGCCATCCACGGTCTGCGAGGCTGCGCCCTTGTTGGTCAGGCTGATGCCGGCGTCGTTGGTCAGCGTGGTTCCGGCCTTGTTGTCCAGTGAAGTACCGGCCTGATTGGTCAAGGCCGTTCCAGCCTTGTGGGTGATCGAGGTGCTGGCGGACGTCGCCAGATCGGCGCCGCTCTTGATCGTGAAGCTGCCGCCACTTTGCAGGGTCAGGGTGCCGCTGACCTTGATCGTCAGGTTGCCGTCGACCGTCAGGCTGTAATCACCGGTGACCTTGTCGGTGTAATTGCCGCCGGTGCTGTGATTCTGGTCGGCGCCGACTTTCACCGTGCGGCTGTCCTTTACATCGAGGCTGTCGCTGCCGGTCTGAATCGTGACGCTGCGTTTGCCTTTTTCCAGCGTCACCGTCTCGTCGCCGTCCTTCACTGTGCGGGTGCGCGCGTTCTGCACGGTGAGGGTTTCGTCGTGGCCGACGGTGGCGGTAGTGTCGTTGAGCACGTTGATGTTGAAATCCTTCTGCGCCTGCAAGAACACTTCTTCAGCGTCCTTTTTGTCCTCGAAGCGCAATTCGTTGAAACCGCCGCCACCCTTGGACGACTGAGTCTTGATCCCCGATTGCGTCTGATTGGCCGGGAGGGCATAGGGCAGGGCGTTGTCGCCGTTATAAACGCAACCGGTGACCAGTGGCCGGTCCGGATCACCGTCGATAAACGTGACGATGACTTCCTGGCCGATGCGCGGGATGAACTGCATGCCGAAGCCTTTGCCGCTCCAAGGCAACACCACGCGCACCCAGCAGGAGCTGGTTTCATCGTTCTTGCCGTCGCGATCCCACGGGAACTGCAACTTGATCCGGCCGTATTCGTCGGTCCAGATTTCCTCACCGGATTTACCGACGACGATTGCAGTCTGCGGATGCATGCGCGGCTTTGGCGTCACACGTTGCGGGCGAAACGGCGTGGCTTTGGGGATGGCTTCGAAGCGGTTGCGATAACTGTCGTGGCTGGCGTCATGGGTGACTCGCGTCACCACCCAATCGATGTTCAGACTGGCATCGTCGTACCCTTCGAGGGTGAACCAGTGCCCCGGCACCAGCCATCGACAATCGCTTTCACCGACAAAGCGTTTCTCTTCGCTGCGCAAGCCGTCAACCCGTTGCTTGGTCAGCGCATCACCGCGCGCCTTGGCGTTGTAACCACCCGGATGCTCATAAATGGAACGCGGCCCGGCGACCGCTTCGGCCTGGCCGTAAAGGGAAGTGGTCGGCGTGGTGAACTCGTAATCCGTCGCCCGATAGACCCCGGCGACTGCCTGCAAACAGACTTGGCCCGAGCGGATTCCGTGCAGCTCACGCTCGCCTAATCCCTGGCCCAGATAACTGACTTTTGGCCCGTTGGGGATCGGCACGAAAGCAGCGTTGCTGTCGCCGAGCACCAGCGTGTGCTGGCCATCGTCGTGGGTGAAAAACCAAAAGATGCCTTCTTCCTCCAGCAGCCGTGAGACGAAGGCGAAATCGCTCTCGCCGTACTGCACGCAATATTCGCGCGGCGTGTAACTGCCGGTCAGCGACAGTTTGAAATCGCTGAAGCCGTGGGCCTTGAAGATCGTCGTGACGATGTCGGAAGTGGCAAGGTTCTGGAATACGCGGTTGTTGCTCGCAAGCGTCAGCCACCAGAGCCATGGCCTGAGCAGAAGCTGATAGCGCTCGGCGGTGGCATCGGCGGGCAGTTGGCGGATTTCGGCGACCAGCGCATCGAAGGACCGCAATTGCGCGTCATTGTGCAGGGTGGTGGTGACGTGTGTGGCGACGGCGCTGGTGAGGGTGAGGGATGCGCCGTCGTTGAGGCCGCTGAGGATCTGCGAACCGAGCCCATTGAGGGCTTCTTCACCGCACAACGACTCTGGATAAAGCGCCGACAGCGAAGTGGCGGTAAGGGAAAAGCTGGTGCTGCTGTCGGTGGAACGGGGCATACGAGTATCTCTTGATCGTTTAACTCACGAATATGTTGTTTTTTCGAGTTCTAGCCACTGAGCAAATGAATTACGGGAGTGATACCTCTGTGTCGTCAGTAAATTGAGATATATCGGTAATGGTTTGTTCTAAATAAGCCATCATCTCCGAACGGGCGGCCAACCATTTGGATTGTGCTGCAGCGATAGCCTTATAGGCTTCGTGGGTATTAGTAAGGTTGACAGTAATTGAGGCGAGGAGTCTCTGATAATGCTTGTTGCCACCATCCGTGGTTTTGGTTAGTTCCATCTTGAGTGTGTTGAATTTTAAAAGGGTCTGGGCTTTGCTGTTTTTAACTATGTTTTTATTTTCTATGCTGGTGAGTCTGCTCTTCCAGTCAGCTTCCATTGATACCAGTTGTTTTGAATAGGCGGAGTTTGAACGTGCTCGAGAATTTGGGTGTTGATTCGAACTTTGAAGTTTTGAAGCGTTTCCGTCTGATGGAAAGATCGCTCTGGACTGTTTTATGCTGGGTGGTGTTGCAGTGACGCTTGACTGGTCGAGACCAGATAGTTCGTTGGAAATGGTGCCGTTAAGATGTTTGAGTATCATGTGAGGATCCAGCATCGAACTGTTGTTTCGAGTATTTGTCAGTGACCATCCGGGGAAAAGATTCATCGGTTCATATTCGTAGATCGAAGAAAGCTTATACGGTTTATCACCCCAGTGAGGCGTTACCATGGAGTTGCCAATGTTGTAGCGCGCCGCACTAACTATGCCCTCGACATTTTCATATGCTGCGCCTGCGTAGAGCAGAAGTAGATAGACAAGGTAGATTCGTGAGTATGTGTTATCCAGTCTTTCGTTGGCCGCGTCGAATATCGTATTGAGATCGGTATCACGAATTTTGTGTCTTTTTTGCAGTGCGCTTGCCAGTCCGCCTTCAACTTCGTTTGCGTGTTGCACCATCGTGCCTGCGCATTCGTGCAGGTATAAATTGAAGGCTTGCGTAGACATAGTCATTTTGCAGTTCTCCTATTTGTTTAATTTCAGGACGCTCGGAAAGGTGATGAGCTACACACTATTCCAGCACCCACTCCGCCAACTTCCCCGTCACCTGCGTCATCAACACATTCTCGACATCCCGCGCACCCGCCGCGCTGCACTTGGCGAGCACCGCTTTGACAATTCCCGAATCAAACTCGAACTGTTTGCCGGTCGCTGCCTTGTAGCGGCCACGCAACTTCTCAAGCTTGGCGAGCACAATCCCTTCCAGCGTCGCCTCATCCAGCGGCCGATAGGCAACCACGGTCATGCGCGCCAGAAACGCCGGGCGGAAGGCTTGCAGCAGGACCTTGTGCAGGGCTTCGTTGAAGGCTTCGGAGCCGAGTTGTGCAACCGGCGTATCAAGTAGAAGCTCAGCGCCGACGTTGCTGGTGGCGAGCATCACGGTGTTCTTGAAATCGACCACCAACCCGGTGCCGTCCTCCATCAAGCCCTTATCGAACACGTTGTAAAACGCCTCGAGCACATCCGGGTGTGCCTTCTCGATCTCATCCAGCAACACCACCGAATAGGGTTTGCGCCGCACCGCTTCGGTCAGCACACCGCCGCTGCCATAACCGACATAACCCGGTGGTGCGCCTTTGAGTTGGCTGACGGTGTGGGCTTCCTGATATTCCGAAAGATTGATGCTGATCAGGTTGCGTTCACCGCCGTACAACGCATCGGCCAGGGCATAAGCGGTTTCGGTTTTGCCCACGCCCGTGGGGCCGACCAACAGGAACACACCGACTGGTTTTTGCGGGTCGGTGAGTCCGGCGCGGTAGGCTTGCAAGCGTTGTGCGATGGTATTGAGCGCGGTGCTTTGGCCCATCACCCGCTGGCCCATGCGCTGGCCGAGGGTGCGCACAGCGTGGGCTTCGTCGGCAAGCATTTTGCCGACGGGGATGCCGGTCCAGCCGGCAATCACGGCGGCGACGGTTTTGGTGTCGACCTGTTCCGGCACCAGTGGATCGTCCTGACGAATCGCGTCGAGTCCGGCCTCAAGGCGCAACAGCTCGGCGGCGAGATGATCGATGCGGCTGTCGGTGGCTTCATCGGGTTTGTCGCTGTCGGCACGTTCGCTCAAGGTCAGCAGTTCACGACGCGTGTCGAGCAGTTCGCGTACGGCTACGCGCTCTTCGCCCCAGCGGGTTTCCAGTTCGCGGATGGCTTGCACATTGGTCTTCGATTCACTTTCCAGCAGCGTGATGCGTTCGCGGTGGTCCAGTCCGGTGGCCTGTTCGCGGCGCAGACGGTCGACTTCTTCTTTCAGACTTTGCTGGCGGTGGCGCAGGCTCTCCAGCGGCGGCGGCACATCATGCTGGCCGAGGGCGACGCGGGCGCACGCGGTGTCGAGCACGCTGATGGCTTTGTCCGGTAACTGGCGGCCGGAAATGTAGCGGTGCGAGAGCTTCACCGCTTCATGAATAGCGGCATCGAGCACCTGTACGCCGTGGTGCTGTTCAAGTTTGGCGGCCACGCCGCGAAGCATTTCCACGGCAGTGATTTCGTCCGGTTCTTCAACCTGCACCAGTTGAAAGCGGCGGGCGAGGGCAGGGTCTTTCTCGAAATATTTTTTGTATTCCATCCACGTCGTGGCAGCGAGGGTGCGCAACTCACCCCGAGCCAGCGCCGGTTTCAGCAGGTTGGCGGCATCGCTGCCACCCTCGGCACCGCCAGCACCGATCAGGGTGTGGGCTTCGTCGATGAACAGGATGATCGGTTTGTCGGCACTGCGCACGGCGTCAATCACGCCCTTCAAGCGCTGTTCGAATTCACCTTTGACCCCGGCACCGGCCTGCAACAGACCGAGGTCGAGCACCCGCAGGCTGACTTCCTGCAACGACGGCGGCACATCCCCGGCAGCGATACGCAGGGCCAGGCCTTCGACCACGGCGGTTTTACCCACACCCGGTGCGCCGACCAGAATCGGATTGTTTTGCCGACGGCGCAGCAGAATGTCGATGCACTGGCGAATCTCACCGTCGCGACCCACGATCGGATCAATGCGCCCGGCATGCGCGTCGGCCGTCAGGTCCTGGGTGTATTGATCGAGCACCGAGTCCCGGCGTGGGGCTGAATTGGCCGATGAACCCGGACGCGCACCGACGTGTTCACGAGAGTTTTCCGTCCATTCCAGCAGATTCGCCCTGAGTGCTTCCTTGGGAATCCGCAGCAACGACGAGGCGCTGTTGAGCAACAAGCTGCGGCGCTCATCGCGATCGATCAACGCCAACAACAGCAACCCGGAACGAATGCTGTCGAGCCCCAGCACACTGGCCTGCACCACTGCATCTTCGAGCAAACCGAGGGTGTGCGACGACAGCGCCGGCGTGCGCGTACTGCCCGCCTTGAACAGGTCCAGCGCCTTGTTGATCTCCGCTGTGAGCGCATCACGTTCCAGGCCGAAACGCGGCAGCAGAAAAGCCAAATCACCGCCCTCGATGTCGAGCAGTTCCAGCAACAGGTGTTCGATCTCGACAAAGTGATGGCCGCGTTGCAAACAGCGCTGCGCGGCGCGTTCGAGGGCGCGACGGTTGTCCGGGTTGAGGCGTCCGATCAGGCTGGCCAGTTCCATGTTCAGGTGATCTCCAGCTGACGAAGGCGGGTTTCGATGGTTTGCACGCCGAGGCTGGCCTGACGCTGCAAACCGCCGTTCCAGCTCAGCAGAACCGGGGTCTGGCGAGCGAGTTTCAGCGGCCCGGCCCCGCGCACCCGCAGCACCAGTCTGACGTCCAGATCCGGGCCGAAATACAACCCGGCGAGGCTGGCCAGTGCCGGGTGTGATTCGCCATCCGGTAGAAAGCGCGCCGCCTGTATCGATGGCAACGGCCCGAGGGTCAGGCGAATGCCGGCGTGTTCATCCCAGACCCGCGTGCCAGCCACGGCGCTGCGGCCCAGTTGCAAGTTGCGTCCACCCGGTTTGATCACGCTGCGGCTGGCCGGCGGGATCTGTCGCCAGGCACCTTCGTAAGCGCTCAATTCGACCGGCACGCCAAACTGCTCCCGGACAATCGCGGCGAACCCCGCCAGTGAGCGACGGCCATCGGCAAACAACGCCGTGCACGCGAGCACGGCGCAGTCGGGAACAGCCTGGCGCTCCTGCAAAGCCTTGGGCAGCAAACCGGTCAGCGCGCGCAATTGCGCCTGCACCGGCGAAGCCCCCGGCGTGACAAAACCCAACGCGACCCGGTGTTTGCGCATCACTTTGTAGAGCAGGCTGAGCAAGCGGTGCTGGAACAGATCGAGAAACGCGGCCGGTGCATGATCCTTGGCCCGCGCCCGTTGTTGCAGCCAATCCTGATAGGCGTAGGGGAGAGGGCCGTCCGGGCCGCCGAGACCGAATATCGGTGTGTCGAGTGTCAGCGGTTCGCCAGGCTCTTCGTGCAGGGCTTCGATCTGGCTGGCGGCAAACGCCGGTGTCAGTGGCCCGCGCAGTTTCAGCGCTTCGGTCTGCGGCGAGGTGCCGCTGCCGAGTAGATCGGCCTGCGGCTGCTCGCGTTCGAGCAACAGCAACGCCTGCAGCCATTCGAAGGCCTGCGGCTCACGGCGCAGGCGTTGGCTCAGGGTCAGAGCGACAGGGGCATGCCGGCTTGGGGTTGCCATGCCTTGACCTCCTTGTCGGACTGCATCAGGACGGTGCGCACAAAGCGATTGGCCGTGGCGTACAGGGAAAAGAATTGCGCCAGCACCGCCGAAAACAGCACCGCGCTGCTGCCGACAAAGTGCTGCGGATCAAGCTGCAACTGCACTTCCAGACCATTGCGCCAGCCGCGCCAGGCATCGGCGCCGACATGGCCGATCACCCGTTCGCAGCTGAGTTGCAGCAGACCTTCGATCTGTCTCAAGGCGCTGGCCTCATCGCGCAGATTGTGTAAATGCAGAATCTCTTTCAAGGCATCCAGCGCCTGCGGCCCTTCGACCAGCGATAGATGATTGAGGGTCAGTTGCGACACCAGACGCCAACGCGAATCACCGTCCAGCCGCGGCAGACTCTGTGCGCTCGGCGAATTGCGCAGGCGTGCCCAGGCGACCGGGCCGGGGCGCTCGAAGCCCAGCGGCGTACCGGCCGGCAGACTTTGCGCCAGATACCGGTTGGTGCAGAGCAACTCGGCGGTAAGGCTGTAGTCGGGCAGGTCGGTTTGCGGTTCAAAACGGGTGTCGACCACGCTCACCAATAAATCACTGCCGAGGCGGTTTGGCGTCATGCCGTTGACCCGTCGTGCATGCCAGTAGCGCTGCTGGTCGCCAGCGCTGTGCTGGCTGCCGTAATACGCCGGCAGGCGCTGCACGCCGGTGCGGGTACTGGCGCGCATGCCGCGAATGCTGTGGATCTCGACGCTGTTCTCGCGGTGGCTGTCGGCGATCAGTCGATACTCGCTGCGCGTACCATCGGGACGCAGCGGTTCGGAAGTCCGTGGGAAGAGGTTGATCACCGGCGCGCAGCCCAAGGTGATGTCGCTGGCCTGCAAGTGCAGGCGGCTAGCGGGGGCACGGTCGAAAACGATGTACAGATAGAGGGTCTGACTGTCGCTGGAAACTCCGCGCAACGGCAGATCGAAAAAGTGGAATTTGTCCGGGAAAGCAAAATACTCGGCCAGCAAGCGCATGCCCGGGTGGACACCGTCTTCATCCGGCAACAGTGCTTCGTCATCGCTGAAACCGACGATGTTCGGCAAGCCTTTCAGCACCGTCGGAACACTGCCCGGCGACCCCGCCAGCACCTGCACCGCATGCGCGCCGAGCAGGTCATACAGGCAGGCATTGACCACCGGTGACGCGGCCAGATGGATGCGCAGTTGCTCAATGCCCAGATCTGCCCATTGGCTCTCGCCCAGGCAACGCAGGCTCAAACGCAACGCCGAGCGCGCCTGCGCGACGCCGGTTAACGCCTGGGCTTCATCGCTGCCCAGCAGCAGTGTCTCGCTGACTTCGATCGGCCATAAACGAACGGCGGCCGAGGTGCGAAAGTGAATGCTCTCGCCTTTGCTGGTGGTGACGAATAACGGCGTATCACGGGGCAGGGTATAGCCGTCGTCGAGGTTGCCTTTGCTCGGGTCCGGCTCGAACTGCACGATGGCGCAGGACGGCAACGGCCGCATCGCCAACGGATAGAGTTGTTCGAGCAACGCATCGCTGAACTCGGCGTAGTCGTCATCCAGGCGCCGTTGCAGGCGTGCGGCGAGCAGTGCAAAACCTTCCAGCAAACGCTCAACGTGGGGATCGGGGCATTCGCCCGGGGACAGTTCCAGGCGCCGCGCGACTTTTGGATAGCGTTCGGCAAACTGGCTGCCGGCGTGACGCAGCCAGGTCAGTTCGCGTTGGTAGTAGTCGAGCAGTTGCGGGTCAATCGAGTCGCTCATGGCGCACCTCCAGCCCCTCGCCGCCGGGCTCGATGACAAACGCCACCGGCCAGTGCTGCTGGCCGCTGCGCAACTCGCCGAGCAAGCGAATGCTCATTCGCTGCGGATGTTCGGGTGACGGATTGACCTGAACTTCGCCCAACAGCAGGCGCGGTTCAAAATGACTGATGGCTTCGCGGATGTCTCGCGCCAGCTTGCGCCGATCATCGCTGCGCTGCTGTTGCAAGGCGCTCCAGTCGGCGATGCCGTAGTCGATCACACTCGCTGGCGTGGTCCGTGTGAGTGGGCCACGGCGGGTGTTGAACAGGCGCCCGAGCTCGGCGTGCACCGAGTCGAGCAAGTCCTGCCGATCGAATGCGCGCGGGTTCTCGGCCTCGCTGGACGCGAGGCGTTCGAACAGCGGTGCGCGCATGCCGGTGCCTGCCATGGCCAGGACGCCGGGTTAGCTGACAAGCTTGTTGGCGGCCAGGTCCCAGGTCGACGCGGCGGTGCCTTCCTTGGTGCCGTCGTCTTTCTGCGCGGTGAGTTCCCATTTGATCTTGGTGAAGTTCAGCGACACGGTTTCCACCGGTTTGCCACCGGTGCCGCCGCTGACGCTGACGTTGGACAGCACCACGTTGGTGAGGGTGTAGACGATGAAGGGCATCAACTGCCCGCTGCCCTCGGCGGCGTTGCGGCCGATGGTGATGACCGCTTCGGGGATCGGTTTGCCGGCGCAGCAGTACTCGTTGAGCGAGGGTGTCGAGCTGTCGACGAACTTGGTAACCGTGAATTCACCGATATGCGGTTTGCCGGAGGTGCGCTCCGAGTTGCTGACGTCGTTGGTGACTTGCATTGCCACATTGTGGCTGTAGGACATGACTTCGATCTTGTCCGCAAAACCTTCGAGCAGGCTGTCGCCTTTGATGTCGCCGCCGAGGTCGAGAATGATTGCATCCATCGCTTGAAACTCCTGAAGAAATTCACATTAGGCAAGTGGGCTGAACACGGAGCCCGTGGCGAGGGGATAAATCCTCTCGCCATCAGGGTTTTCTCTGGAGCTTTAAGCGGCAACCGGCGGCGGCAACGTCGCCACCAGACGGATCGACGCGGTCAACTCTTCCAGCTGGAAGTGCGGCCGCAGGAACACCGTCGCCCGGTAGGCGCCAGGCTTGCCGGCGACTTCGGTGACGTCCACCCGCGCTTCACGCAACGGGTACTGCGCCTTGATTTCCTGCGGCGCGTTGTCGTTGATCAGCACGTAGTCGGCGATCCAGTTGTTGAGGTAGGTCTGCACGTTGTCGCGGGTCATGAAACTGCCGACCTTGTCGCGCATGATCACCTTCAGGTAATGGGCGAAACGTGACGCAGCGAGCACGTAGGGCAGCATCGCCGAGATTCGCGCGTTGGCATTGGCCTCGTTGGTGTTGTAGACCTTGGATTTGTTGGTGGTCTGGCCACCGAAGAACACCGCCACATCGCTGTTTTTCTTGTGGCACAGGGCGATGAAACCGAGGTCGTTAAGCTCTTTCTCGCGACGATCGGTGATCGCCACTTCGGTCGGGCATTTCAGCGACAGATCGCCGGAACTGGTGCGGAAGGTATGCGCTGGCAGACCTTCCACCGCGCCGCCGCCTTCAGCGCCACGAATCGCCGCGCACCAGCCGTACTTGGCGAACGCTTCGGTGATGCGTTGCGACAGCGCCCACGCGGCATTGCCCCACAGGTATTTGCTGTGGTCGGTGCCATTGACGTCTTCGACGTAGTTGATGCCTTCCACTGGCGAGGTGTCCGGGCCGTAGGGCAGGCGCAGGAGGAAATGCGGCAGCACCAGAGACACGTAACGCGAATCCTCGCTCTCGCGGAACGAGCGCCACTTGATCAGTTCCTGGCTCTCGAAGACCTTGGACAAATCACGCGGCACGGCCAGTTCGGTGAAGCTGTTCATGTCGAACAGGCGCGGGCTGGCGGCGGCAATGAACGGCGCGTGGGCCGCGGCGGCGACGTTCGACAGTTTCTCCAGCAGGCCGATGTCCTGCGGGTGCCGGCCGAAGGTGTAATCACCGACCAGCAAGCTGAAGGGATGGCCACCGAAGGTGCCGTATTCCTCTTCGTAGATCTTCTTGAACAGCGCGCTCTGGTCGAATTCGACGGCTTTTTCCAGGTCGTTCTGCAACTCTTTCTGCGTGACGTTGAGCAGGCGCAATTTCAGCCGGGTGCTGGTTTCGGTGTTCTGCACCAGCAGGTGCAGACCACGCCACGAGGCTTCGAGTTTTTGCAGATCGGGGTGGTGCAGCACCTCGTTGAGCTGGGCGCTGATCAACTCGTCGATCTGGCTGATACGGTCGTTGATCATCGCCACGGTGTCCTTGTCGATGGCCATGCCTTCGTCAAGCACCTGGGTGGCGAATTCCGCGAGCATGTCGCGGGCGTAATCCTGCTGACTGTCATCGTGGGCCATGCGGCCGTCGAGAATGATCTGGTCGAGCAGGGAAAGTGTCTCGGTCGTACTGTCGCTGGCTTGTTTCTGAGCTGAAGCGGGCATGGCGAATTCTCCCCTCGATTAAGTGGACGATCAGGCTTGCGGTTCGGCCGGCGCCTCGGCATCAGCTGCCGGGGTAGCGGTGTCTGGGCGGGCCGATTTGATTTCCTGCAGGCCTTCGGTGTTGGCGATGACGTCGCGCAACAGCTTGTCCAGGTCATCGTTGCCGTCGAGTTTGGTCAGCAGATCGCGCAGGCGCTGGCGGGCCTCGAAAAGGCGCCGCAGCGGCGTGACTTGCTCCACCACCTTGACCGGGTCGAAGTCGTCGATGTGTCTGAAATTGAGTTCGATGTTGAGCTTGCTGTCGTCGCCGCTGAGGGTGTTGTTGACCTGCAACGTAGCGCGCGGACCGATCGAGGCGAGTACGTCGTTGAAATTGTCGCGGTCGATTTCGGTAAAGCGCCGCTCAGTCAGTTTTGCCAAAGGTTCAAGTGGCTTGCCCGACAGATCGGCGAGAATCCCGACCACCAGTGGCAGTTCCTTTTTCTCGATGGCATTGCCGATTTCGACGTCGTAGGTGATTTGCACTCGGGGCGGGCGCACCCGGTCGAGCTTGTGCTGAGTACTTTCTGCCATGTCGGCGGACTCCGATGCGATGAGCGGGCGCAATGCATCGGGGAGGCCCGTTCATCGCTTTCCCTTGCTGGACCGTAGGTTAGAAAGGGAGGCAGATGACCTGTCGTTCCTTTGACAAACCTTCTTGATTCGGCTGTAGGAACCGAACTACCCAAGACGCTAGAACAGGTCTATAAAAATGCAAGCAAAAACATTTTTGGACAGGTTCGCGAAAAGGAAAATTCATTTTGCGTAGACGACTTTTTCTAACACTGCTGTTGGCGTCCCTGGCCGGTTGCTCACTCTTCGGGCCGAAGGTCGACCTCGACAGCCTGACCCTCGACGTCGCGCCCAAAGCCAACGACGACACGCCGATTGCCGTGGACTTCATTGCGGTCGCCGACCCCGACCTGCTCAAGCAATTGTCGGGCATCAGTGCCAGCCAGTGGTTCGCCGGGCGCGAACAGTACCAACGCGACTATCGTCAGTTGATGAGCGTGTGGGGACTGGAGCTGGTGCCGGGGCAATTCATCGACCGCCAACCCTTCCCGTTGGGGGGCAAGAAGGCCGCTGGACTTTTGGTCTTCGCCAGCTATACCACACCCGGAGCACACCGCTTGCGCCTCGACGATCAGAGTGAGGCGTGGCTGAAATTCGACAGCCGCGAGATGAGCCTGGTCAACGCCGAACACTGACACACCACCGCTGCCGCCGGATTGCGGCCTTGTCGAAGGGAGTCGTATGAGTCTGCTACCTGACGCGGTTTGCTGGCACGAAGGCATGCAATTGCTGCCACAGCATTTTCAGTTGCAAGGGCTGCGAGCCGAAGCGCTCGGCGCGCATCTGGCGCAGGCGTGCAATCCGTGGTTCTGGGGTGTCAGCCATATGGAGTTCGATCCCTCGGCGCTGAGCGCTGGCGTGGTGCGCGTCTTGTCGCTGCAAGGGACGATGCCCGACGGCTTGCCGGTGGATTTGCAGGCCGGAATCGGGCCGGCACTGGAACTGGATGTGAGTGCGGCGATCGATGCCACCGACGATGTCACTGTCACCGTGTACCTGGCGATCAGCCCGATGTGGCGTGCCGGGCAGTTGCTGCCGCTCAAGGGCCGCTTGCAATCGGTGGTGGGTGACGCACTGCCGGATCTCACCAGTGGTGAATTTCCTGAGTCGATCACCGTGTGGCGACCTAATCCACGCCTGTGCACGCAACTGAACAAAGCCGATTCGATCTGCCTGCCGTTGCTGAAAATCCGCAAGGAGGGCGGCGGCTTCTTGCCGCTGACTTACACCGCGCCAACACCGCTGCTGCTGCCGGAGTCAGCGTTGGGGCGACGCATCGCCGGCCTCTGCGCGCGGGCGCGGGAGAAGTGTCTGTTTCTCGGCGGCCGTTTGCGCCAGGCGCAACAGGCTGGCAATCAGGACGACGCGCTGGAAATCCGCCGGCAGTTGACCGCGTTGTGGGCACGCCTGCCGGAAGTCGAAGGCGCGCTGAGCAGTCGCGTTGCTCATCCGCAGTCTCTGTATGTGCACCTGCTCGGCCTGGCTGGCGCCTGGGCGGCGCTCGATCCGCTGGCCGGTGTACCAGCGTTTGCACCGCTGGATTTTCTCGAATTGCAGCGCGGTTATGACGCGGTGCTGCAATGGCTGGAAACCACCCTCGAACTGATCCGCGCCGGCTACCGCAGCCTGCCGTTCGAGCGCGGTGAGCACAGCTTTTCCATCCAACTGCCGGACGAGCAGCCGAGTCAGCGTCTGGTGATCGGTCTGCGCATGCCCAACGGCGCCAGCGAACAAGCGGCAATTGACTGGTTACGTGGCGCGATAATCGCCTCGGCGCCGCACATTGCGCTGCTCAGTCGTCAACGCATGAGCGGTTTGCCGCACCAGGTCATGAGCCGCAGCGAACAGGTGGCCTACAGCGTCGGCGAGGAAACGCGGCTGTTTGTGATCACGGCCGAAGGCACGTGGTTCGACGCGCAACTGCCGTTGGTCATTGCGGCACCGGCGGCGAAGCTGACCAGCAGTCCGTGGCAAGTGGTGCTGTTTGTCGCCCAGAACAGTGAAAGTGCCTGATCACACAAGGAACGCCGTATGTCGCAAGGAAGTGCCGCAAGCCTTGGGTTGCAGGACGCACCGTTGAGCAGCGCGTTTCGCCAGACGTGGCAGCAATGGCAACAGGACTGGGTGCAATTGCCCAAGGACAGCGAGGACGAAGCAGCGCTGGTGGACACCGTGGTCGAATTGTCCACGCAAGCGTCGCAGCGGTTGTGGCGCACCGCTTATTCGCGGGTCGGTGATTCGGCGACCGATCAGGTCAAGGCGCTGGTCTATGCGTTCGTCGCGCTGGTCGACGAAACCCTGCTGTTCACGCCGTGGCCCGGGCAGTCGGCGTGGCAGGACAAACCTTTGGAGTCGCGTCTGTATTCCAGTCGTCAGGCCGGCGAACACGTGCCGTCGGCGATTCAGACATTGCTCGACGAACAGCAACCGACCAGCCGCGATCTGGCCAACGTGTATCTGCAGTGCCTGATCCTTGGTTTCCATGGGCGTTTGCGGGGCGAACACAGTCAGGCGCAACTGGAGAAATGGCGGCTGGCGCTGTACACCTTTGCCTGGCAGGACGAGGCCAGTTATGCCGATGTCAGTCAGCGTCTGGCGCAGCCGTCGCTGACCACGCCATTGCAACTGCCGGTGCGCACGGCGCTGCCGGACGGCTTTCGCCTGGCACTGGGGATTCTGGCGATGGTTTTGTTACTGACCGGGCTTGGCCAGTTCCTCTGGCGGGACATTCGTTCGGAGCTGGACCCGGTGCTGCAGATCATCGACTCGGTGGCGTCAGCGGAGCAAGACTCATGAGTACCCTGACGATAGTCGCGTGGGTGGTCGCTCTGCTGCTGGTTGTGGTGATCATCGCCGTGGCGGTGTGGTGGCTGCGCACCCAGAGTGGCGCAGCGATCCGCAGTTTCTACGCAGCCGTGCGGCAAATGGAGCAGGAGCAGGGCAGTCACGATCGCTATCAGATGCCCTGGCTGCTGATGCTCGGCGACGAAACCCAGGGCACGCAACTGGTCAGTGAATGGCGTCTGCAACCGACCGACAAACCGGCGTGGTTCGGCCGCTGGTGGTCGGACCCGGAAGGCGCTGTGCTGGTGGTGCCGCAGGCATTGTTTCTGCCCGACGACGGTATGCATTTGCAGCGTGGCGGCTGGTGGCGTTTGCTCGGTTTGATCTTGCGGATGCGCAGCAAGCGGCCGCTGGACGGGGTGGTCTGGCTGGTGCCGGTCAGTCGCCTGAGTAATCTCGAACAGGCTGCGAGCCTCGGTCTGGCCGCGCGCCGGCGCTTCATCGATCTGCTGCAACGTTTTGGCTTGAGTGTGCCGGTGTACGTGGTCATCACTGGACTTGAAGAACTGCCGGGGTTCCAGGAGTTGATCAGCGCGCTGCCCGACGAGGCCCGCGAACGAACCTTTGGCTGGTCGTCGCCTTATTCGCGCGATGCGGTTTGGCAAGGGCAATGGAGCGATCAGGCGCTTGATCGCATCCATCGCGCTGTGGCGGAAGCCATCATCGAAATAGGCACCTTGTCCGGCCAGTTGAGCGCCGATCTGTACGCCTTGCCGGAGCGTCTGGAAACCTTGCGACGCGGTTTGCAGAGTGTTCTGGAACCGGTGTTTCAAGGCAACGCTCAGGGTGAGGCGCCGTGTTTTCGCGGTGTCTATTTCAGCGCCAGTCAGGCCTCGGAGGATGCCAAGGACGGATTCTCCGCCGACGACAGCGGCTTGCAGCAAAGCGTGTTCGTGCGCCAGTTGTGGCGCCAGCGCCTGGTCGGCGAGCGCGGGCTGGCGCAAGGCGTGCCGCGTCTGCTGCGTTTGCGTCAGCGCTGGCAGCGGCTGACGGCCGGCGTAGCGCTGGTGATCGGGGTTATCTGGGCCGTGGCGATGCTTTGGGTCTGGCACGTGTCGGTCAAGGATGCCCACGAACTGGCGCGGCAGATGCAAGGCGCGCAAAAGGGCTACGTGGCGATCAGCGATGAGGCGCAGCGGGTCGACTCGACCCGGCGTAACGTGCAGACATTCTGGCGCGTGCTGGAGCGTGCGCCACACTGGAACTATGTTTCTCTGGTGTTTCCGACGTCGTGGTTTTCCTCGCTCGACAATCAGCTTGAGCAGCAAGTCTTGCAATCCACCCAGCGCCACATCATGGTGCCGCTGCATGATCTGTTGAGCGCGCAACTGGCGCAGATCAAGGCGATCCGCAGCACCGATCGGCGCAGCAGCGTCGAAAGCGACGACCCGGCGCAGTGGCAGAACTATCTGAAGGCGAACGATCTGGTGGATCGGGCCTTGCGTCTGGAACAGCAGAACCAGTTGTTCAATCAAGTGCAGAACAACCCGCGCGCGCCGCTGGACGACCTGGTGCAACTGAGCAACAACGCGCTGTCGCTGAACCTCAACACGGGCACCTTGCCCTACGCGGCGTTCTACAATCGGCTGCTCGTGGCCGGGGAAGACGGCAGCTTGCAGGCGCTTGATCTGAGCGTCGACCGGCCGCAGATCGTCAGCAATTTTTCCGGACTGATGCAGCGCTGGCTGGATCAGTATTTTCTCGCCGACAACTTTGTCAGCAAGGCTGGCTACCTCAAATTGCATCTGGATCAATTGCAAGCCGGCAGCGGCAACAGCCTGCGGGAGCTGGAAGACCTGACCGCGCTGGTCGACGATCTGCAAGCAGCGATCGCCCTGACCAATTCGACGTGGAGTCGCGGCAAAGGCCAGGAATTGGTGCCGGGTTATGGTGACTTCCTCGCCAAAGTGGCCAAGAGCACATTGTTGGGCGCGCAAGTCCAACAAGACCTCGACACGCAAGCGTCACGCTTGCAGCAGAGTTTCCGCGATCAATGGATCGCCCAGATCGGTTCGCGGGACAACCTGCTGGTGCAGCAAGTCAGCGGGCAGCTGGCCTTGCAGGAACAAGTGATCAAGCTGGATAACGCGATACAGGCGCTGTTCAAGCGTGACTTCGTTTCGGTCGCCCTGCGTGCCAGCGAAGACAACGTCAATATGCAAGGCCAGACCGTGGACGGCGATGACCTCAATGAGTCGCTGAAGTATTTCGCCGACTACAACAGCTATATCGCCGAAGAACTGCCACGCATTCCACCGGACTATCGCGTTGCGGTGCTCAAAGCCGCCGAGCGTGCCGCCGCCCAGGCGATGTGGTTGAGCCTCAAGGATCACAACGACCAGGCGCACCCTTACGCTGTGTTCAATGTGCAGGCCGAGCAAGCCATGGCCCTGCAGAAAGCCTTTGTCGAGGTGCACCGCGCGGATCTCTCCACGCGCCTGCAAGCGGCGCTCAATCGCCGCGCGATGGCGCAGATTACCGGGGGGATCGAGGAAATCACCGCGCAACCGCTGTTCGGTGGCCGTGCCGAAATCAGCCAGTGGGACGGTTCGAAAAACCTCGGCTTGCAATTGTTCGGCGCCAGCGATGTGCAGGATCTGAAGCTGAGCCTCAAGCAGCAGTTCAACACCATGCTCGGCATCACTGAGCGGCGCACGTCTTCGTTACAGTGGTTGACGACGCAGCAAGCCAACCTCTCGGCACTGGATTACGAACGCGTGACGCAGTTCAGCGCACTGAACGATGAACTGCGTAAATACAAGGAAGCCAATCCGGCCAGTTCGCCGGCGCAGATCGAGCAACTGGTCAGCCGTGATTTCATCGAAATGGACGTCAACTCCTGCCTGCAAATGTTGCAGACCGCCAACGTCGCCGGCGGACGCGGCACGTTGGCGATGCGCGCGGTGGAGCTGCAACAGGAAGCCATGCAGCGTTGCCAGCAGTTGCAAGTGCAACAGGCGGCAGCCGCGTGGAATGAGCTGGCCAACTACTTCAATCAGTACCTCGCTGACCGGTTTCCATTCGCCAACGGCGTGCAGATGCCGGATGCCGAACCGGCGCGGGTTCAATACTTGCTGGAGTTGATCGATAAGCGCCTGCCGGTCGCCCAGGCCGGACTGGCCACGAATCGGACGCCGGAGCGCGTGGCCGCCGCAGACTTTCTCAATCGTTTGAAGCAGGCCAGCACCTGGCTGACGCCGCTGTTCGTACGCGACAAGAGCGGCATCCTCGGCGTCGAGCTCGACGTGCGCTGGCGCACCGATCGCGATAATGAGCAGGGTGCCGATCAAGTGATTGCCTGGGGTTTGCTCGCCGGCAATCAGCAGATCAACTACCCGGTCGCGGCCGAGCAGCCGAGTCTGCGCTGGATGGTCGGTCAACCCATCCGCCTGACCCTGCGCTGGGCGCGCAATGGCAAGGAACGCCCGGTCAACGACCCGCTGCAACCGAATCTGGTGGTGCGCGATCTGGAGGCCGGTTGGGAGTATGGCGGGCCATGGTCGCTGCTGCGGATGATGCGTGCGCACTTTTCGGTGCAGCGTCAGCCGAGCATGGATTACACCGACTTCCCGCTGACACTGCGCCTGCCAGTGACCGCCTCGACCGACAGCGTCACCAGCGAATTCACCCGCATGTTTGTGCGCTTGTCATTGATGAGCCAAGGATCGAAATTGCCGCTGTCGATTGCACCGTTGCCCACCCGTGCACCGCGCTCACCGTTTCAGGTGACCGGCAGCACCGCCGCCCTTGAATCGCAGGAGGAGGACCTGTGAGCCTGCCATCGACCGCTGTGCCAGACCTGATTGATCAACTGCTCGCGCCGATCAGCGCGGATGCGCCCTGCGGCGTCGATTTGCGTTATGAGCGTGAATTCGATCAGTTGCGCGACTTGCGCCGCGAGGATGATGCCAGCCTGCCGACCGGGGTCTGGCAGTCGACACTGAAGCGGGCGAACTGGCCGGAGGTCGAGAAGCTCACCACTGCTTTATTGCTCGAACGCAGCAAGGACTTGATGCTCAGCGCCTGGCTCGGCGAAGCGTGGCTGCACCTGCAAGCACTGGACGGTTTGCCCGGCAGCCTGGCGCTGATCGCCGGTTTGTGTGAGCGCTTCCCCGAGCATTTGCATCCGCAAGCCGAGGAGGGCGATCAGTCGTGGCGCGTGATTCCGCTGGAATGGCTGGTGCGTCGCTACAGTGAAGTGTTGCTCACTCGCGTGCCGCTGTTCGGCACGCGCAACAGCGATTTTGAAGCCTATACCCTGGAAGTCTGGCGACGTTTGCAGATTCAACAAGTGCAGGTCAACGACAGCAAGAATGCCAAAAGCTCGGCAGAAACTGCACGCAATGAACAGAAAAAACTCAGCGACCAGATTCGCGCCACACCGCTGGCGTTCTGGTTGCGCACCCAAGGCAACCTGCTGCTGAGCCTGCAACACCTGCAACGGCTCGACAGCTGGAGCGATGCTTATCTGGGTGAGCAAGGCCCGGGATTGCGCCCCTTGCAGGACATCATTCAAGCGCTGCTGAAGCTGGTTCAGGAGTTTATCGCCATGCACCCACAACAACCGGCACCGCCAGCACCCGTGGTGGAAGCCCCCGTCGCCATGCCACAGCCTGAAGAGCCAGCGCCGGTTGCCCAGGTATTTCGCGAACCGGCCAACCGCGAGGAAGCTTATCGGCAATTGTTGCTGATCGCTGAATACCTGGCCCGCACGGAACCTCACAGTCCCGTGCCCTATCTGATCCGTCGCGGCGTCGAGTGGGGTAATAAACCGCTGAGCGAGTTGCTGGGTGAGTTGATCAGCGCCGATGCTGAATCACGGCGCCTGTGGACGTTGCTCGGCGTGCTCTAGTGCACGCGCTGGTTGCTGAGTTTCGGTGGCAGCGCAATGGGCGTCAGTACCGGCTCGCCGGAGAAGAACGCCACGAGGTTTTTGCCTACCAATTCGACCGTGCCTTGCGTCGCTTCCGGTGACAGGCCGGCGACGTGTGGCGTCAGCAGTACGTTGCTCAGGGTTTTCAGCGCATCCGGCACTTGCGGCTCGTGGTCGAACACATCGAGTGCGGCGCCGGCAATTCTGCGTTGTTCAAGGGCAGTGATCAGATCCGCCGTAGCGATGACGCTGGCGCGGGCAATGTTGACGATGAAGCCTTTCGGCCCGAGTGCATCGAGCACCGCGCGGGTGACCAGATGTTGCGTGCCAATGCCGCCGGGCGTGGCGACAATCAGAAAGTCCGAAGCCCGGGCCAGTTCGGTCGGTGTCGAGCAGAACGCATAAGGCACATCGCTGCGCACCTGGCGGCTGTGATAGCTGATTTCCATGTCGAAGCCGAGGTTCGCGCGTTTGGCGATCGCCAACCCGACGGCGCCCAGCCCGAGGATCCCCATGCGTTTGCCAGCCAGCGACGGGCGCATGATTTTCGGCCATTCACCCCGGCGTACTGCGGCATCACAACGCGGGATATCCCGGACCAGTGCCAACAACATCGCCATTGCATGGTCAGCCACCGACGAGGCGTTGACCCCGGCGCCGTTGGTGACGGTAATGCCACGGTTGCTGGCGGCCTGCAGGTCGACCTGTTCGTAGCCGGCGCCGATGACGGTAATGATCTTCAAGGCGGGCAGGGCGGCGATCTCTTCGGCCGTCAGGCCCAGCGGACCCCGGGTCAGCACCGCATCGATGCGGCTGCCTTGGGAGGCAATGGCGTGCGCACGTTCGGCGGGCGTGGGGGCGAGAATCAGGTGAAAGCCCTGATGTTCGAGAATCGGCAAATAGTCATTGATGGTTTCAACCAGTACCAGAACGGTTGCGGGCATTGCGCGGCTCCTGTGAACGTCGGCGGGTAGGTCGCGATAGTCGTTTCAGAGTGCTGAATCCGCAGCGACTTGGCAATCGTTGTCATTCGCGCAGTGGTGCTTTGATTCTGGACGGCTTCGGGCAAGAAGCAAGGGGTGACAGCACACCGGTGATCCGGTGCGCTGTCGGCATCATTGGGCCGCTTGGGCTTTGGCTTGTTCAGCCATCGCGATCGGCTTGATATCGTAGGTCGGATAGAACTCGGTGCGGTAACTGCCCCATGCGGTGTTTTCCAGCGCAAGGTTCACTTCCGCCAGACGCGAGACAGGAAAGCGCACGGTCACGACCTGGCCGATACCCATCATGATGTTCCAGCTCACCACCTCGACTCCGGCCGGGGGAAAGGTTTTATGGAACCCCTGTTGTGCGAGCTGGGCCTTGAGTTCACTTAACGGTCGGGTTTGATCATGTTTCAGAAACACGGTCAGCATCATCGCGTTGTCGGCCGTGGCGACGGCATCTTTTGCGGGTTGGGTAGCGGCTTGCGCGCTGACCCCGGCGCAATAGACGGAAGAAATCAGTAACGACGACATCAGCAGGGTTTTAAGTGACTTTTGCATATCGTACTCCTGGTTTTATTGTTTGATGGCGGACTTGGTTTCTATCGTTCCGGTATAGGGCGCGTGAACGACATGAATGCGTACGAGAGGGTTGTTGTCGACCATGTCGCGGGGTACTTCCCGAGAATACGTGAATTCAATTTTGTTCAATGTTTCCAGACGCCTGACAACTGTTTTGGTCGGGCCGATATCGGGTACAAGAATGTGCTGTTGCTGATCGCCGGTGACAAAGAAATAACCGCCACCACCGTTGTTGTATTTTGACTCGCCTGTCTCGGTGTAAAAGAACTCATATCGATTGCGCTCGGGATCCCACGTCGATATGCCAACGACACCGGGGTACTTCGCTTTGACGTCGGTTTCAGGGGCGCCGTCGACATAGACCTTGGTCGTCAGCCATCGCGGCGAGGAGGCCAGCTCGCGGATGTCGGCATTGGCGCTGGTGAGCGGGACGAGCAACGCGGCCAACAACAGGCCGGTCATCATGTACTTTTGCATGTTGTGTCCTCTTGATTGCACTTTAAATGTCAGTCGTTGAATTCAGGGCGATAAAAATATAGACCTGCTGCGGAATATTGTTCAATGGCTGGGTAGTTGCTTGTAACAAATGGCTGCTATTCGATTTTAAGTAATGTTTTGTTGCGAGTTTTTTGGCTGTTTAAGTTGTAGGAACATTCTGAAGGGTTGGTGGCTGATTGACTTGTTTGTTGGCGTTTCCGGTAGTTAATGTCGCTGGCCCCCTTAATTGATTAAACAACGCTGTAGGACAAGGAATGGCGTAACAAATGTCTGGTTGACGCAACCGTAGCAAGTCAAGTTGCGTCAATTTCAGCGAGGACTTCCTCAGAACGTCACTTCATCGCTGTCGACTAATCGTGCGAAGGCGGCACCGAGGGTGGCGTTGTGATGTTTGATGATCGCTTCGGCGGATAGCGCGGCAGTGTCCATGCAAGTGTGGGCGTCGGCGACCAGCAATGGTCTGAAGCCCAGATCGGCAGCGCTGCGACAGGTGCTGTCGATGCAGAACTGGCTTTTCATGCCGACCACATAGAGCTCTTCTACCTGTGCGGCCTGGAGTTGCCGCGCAAGGTCAGTGCCATGGAAAGCATTGGGTCGGGATTTATCGAAGAGGGTGTCGATTTCAGCGTCCAGCTCAAGCGCTGGCAGTAATTGCCAGAAAGGACTGCCAGCGGCAATCGGGGAGCCGTCCGGGCCAGTGTGGCGCGCGGCGAAGATCGGTACTTGATTCCTGCGGGCCTGAGCGACCAGGCGCTGGATGTTGGCCAGAACCCGTTCGCCTTGGTAGGGCTTTTCCGGTCCGTGGAACAGACCGACCTGCATATCGATGATCAACAGTGCTGCGGGCATGGTGTTTCTCCTTGGGGGCTGCAGATGCCGCACGGAAGGGAGAAACAACAAGGCCCCGTCCATTGCTGGCGGGGCCTTGGGTTTGCTGCGCTGGATTTACCTCAGGCAGAAACACCACGACCCGCCGGTGGCGGTCGTGGTGGTACGGGTGAGTTGCAGCGCGCGAATGTTCATGGGCCGATCATGCTGACGCTGATACCGGGCTGTCAATGAGCGGATCAAGTGACGTACTGCGCGACGCCATTGCCGAATGACCAGTTCTCTTTTTTTACCTCGACCAGATTGATGAAGACGTCTTCCAGGCGCACCGCCAGTTGGGTGTGCAGGCTTTCGGCGATGGTTTTGAACAGCAACTGTTTTTTCTCTATCGAGCGCCCTTCGCTGATGGTGATCTGAATGAACACCACGCCGTCGCTGCGCTGGATTCCCAGATACTGCGGGTCATAGACGAAATGCTGGCTGTCGTGCTCGGTGAGGATCTGAAAGTTGTCGTGCTCCGGCACATCGATACAACTGCGCAGGGCGGAATAAATCTGCTCGCCGATGCGTTTGGCGAACGTGGGGTCGGGGTTTTGTTTGATGTCGATGCGAACGAGGGGCATGGGGAAGGCTCCGCAGGGCAGGGGACTCATCTCACGCTAGATCATGTGGGGCAAATTGAAAGAATTGGGGGCTTGATGGCGGAGGCGTTTTCTAAAAGGTCTCTGTATGAGACTGCCTACCTGACTCGCGGATTATGCCTACGAAAACGCCGGATTCATCCGCTATCTGGCGCGAGATGATTAGGGAATCATGAGGGCACAAAGCAGTCCGGCCAGTCACTGCCAATAGCCAAGGAAGGCGCATGCTTCAGGATGATCGCGAAAACCTGGAGCTCCAAAGGCTCCTGAATGAAACACGGAAACTCGTGGCGGAAAGACAAAAGCTTCTGGCGGAAGCAAAAAAGCTAAAGAGAGAGACGAGTTTTTATCCACTCGCGGTATTGGCTGGAGTGGTGACCGCAATCACTGCAGTAATAGGCGTTTTTTTCAAGGTTTGAGTGTTCACGCTTCACAACAGTCAGACCCATGACCCAAAAAGGAAATCAACATGAGCACATTTGACCGCAAGGCTATGATTGAACTATCGGATCGGGAGTACGATGAGTCGGTCGAAAGAATGCGTATCAAGGACAAGGGCGATATGTATCCAATCTGGGGGATGCTGGCGTTCGGCATTTTTTGCATGTCGCTCGGATTCATCCTGGCACGATCAATCTGATCAATTCCTCGCGACCGCATCAAGCGTTGGAGCTTGCCAGGAAACGACACAGTGCATACCTGGCGCCGGCAGCTATTTTCCCGAAAACGACACCCCGCTGATCTGCTCCGCACAACCATTCCTCAGCTAAGTCTTTGCTTCTGCTCATTTATCGCGGAGAATCGCGCCCTGTTTCGGCCGGAGCATGTCTGTCGGTTTTTTTCCGACGCGTCCTGACCGAGTGGCAAGTGACCGGAATGCGGAGATCCGACCGGATGAATGATCAGGCCAATAGCGTCGAAGAGCGCTTTGATGCAGCAGCACCCGCTGAACTTTCGAGCTGGAATCGCCAGGACACCACCTGGATGTTGGGACTGTTTGGGACGGCCATCGGTGCCGGCACCCTGTTTTTGCCGATCAACGCAGGTCTGGGTGGCTTCTGGCCGCTGGTGATCCTTGCGCTGCTGGCCTTCCCGATGACGTTCTACGCGCACCGTGGCCTGACCCGCTTCGTGCTGTCCGGTCGCGAAGGCGCCGACATCACGGAAGTGGTGGAGCAGCATTTCGGCATCAAGGCCGGCGCGCTGATCACCTTGCTGTACTTCTTCGCGATCTTCCCGATCCTGCTGATCTACAGTGTCGGCCTGACCAATACAGTCGCCAGTTTCCTCGAACATCAACTGCACATCACGCCACCGCCGCGCGCGCTGCTGTCGTTCGTGCTGATTCTCGGCTTGCTGGCGGTGGTGCGGTGCGGTGAGCAGGCGATCGTCAAGGCGATGAGCCTGATGGTTTACCCGTTTATCGTCGCGTTGCTGTTTCTTGGGGTGTACCTGATTCCGCACTGGAACGGCGGCATCCTCGCCACCGCTTCGCACGTGCCGGCACCGTCGGCGCTGCTGCACACGCTGTGGCTGGCGATTCCGGTAATGGTGTTCTCGTTCAATCACTCGCCGATCATTTCCGCGTTTGCAGTGGATCAGAAGCGTCAGTACGGCGTGCATGCCGATGAGCGCAGCTCGCAGATCCTGTTCCGCGCCCATGCGTTGATGGTGCTGATGGTGCTGTTCTTCGTCTTCAGTTGCGTACTGACGTTGTCGCCGGAGCAATTGGCGGAAGCCAAAGAGCAGAATCTGTCGATCCTGTCGTACCTGGCCAACCACTTCAACAATCCGACCATTGAATTTGCGGCGCCGCTGATTGCGTTCGTAGCGATCTCCAAATCGTTCCTCGGTCACTACATCGGCGCCAGTGAAGGCCTGAAAGGCTTGATCGTGAAGAGCGGCAAGCGTCCGGGCGCCAAGGCGCTGGATCGCATTGTGGCGGCGTTCATGCTGGTGATCTGCTGGATCATCGCGACCCTTAACCCGAGCATTCTGGGCATGATCGAGACCATTGGTGGTCCTGTGATCGCGGCCATTCTGTTCCTGATGCCAATGTACGCCATCCGCAAAGTGCCAGCGATGGCGCGTTATCGTGGTCAGGCGTCCAACGTGTTTGTCACGGCTGTAGGTCTGGTAGCGATTTCGGCACTGGTGTACAAGTTGACGATGTAAACCTGGTTCCATCAATAAAACCGCTGTGCCTGCCCAGGCACAGCGGTTTTTTTTGCCCGGGAGCCGAGCTTGCACGCGAAAGCGCTGAGTCATTGGCAATGACGCCATCGCTGGCTTGCCAGCGATGAGGCCCGAACAGGCAACCGTCATTCTGCAGGCATAAAAAAACGCCGCTCATCTCACGATGGGCGGCGTTTTTCATTGCGTTGTTACGTTAGGCTTGAACGACCGGGATGTTGGCGTTCGCAGCAGCTTCACGGAACTCGGCGATCTGGTCGAAGGACAGGTAGCGGTAGATATCGGCCGCCATGCTGTCGATCTTGCCAGCGTATTCCATGTACTCCTCGACGGTCGGCAGGCGACCCAGGATCGAAGCAACGGACGCCAGCTCAGCCGAAGCCAGGTAGACGTTCGCGCCGTCGCCCAGACGGTTCGGGAAGTTACGGGTCGACGTCGACACCACGGTGCTGTTCGGCTCAACGCGTGCCTGGTTACCCATGCACAGCGAGCAGCCTGGCATTTCCATGCGTGCGCCTGCCTTGCCGTAGATGCCGTAGTAGCCTTCTTCGGTCAGTTGGTGAGCGTCCATCTTGGTCGGCGGCGACAGCCACAGACGGGTTGGCAGCTGACCCTTGACCTGATCCAGCAGTTTACCGGCAGCGCGGAAGTGACCGATGTTGGTCATGCACGAACCGATGAACACTTCGTCGATCTTCTCGCCAGCAACGCTGGACAGCAGACGGGCGTCGTCCGGATCGTTCGGCGCGCACAGTACCGGCTCGCTGATGTCGGCCAGATCGATTTCGATGACTTCGGCGTATTCGGCGTCGGCATCGGCTTCCATCAGTTCCGGGTTGGCCACCCAGGCTTCCATCGCTTGAGCACGACGTTCCAGGGTACGCGCATCGCCGTAGCCTTCGCCGATCATCCAGCGCAGCAGGGTGATGTTGGAGTTCAGGTACTCGGTGATCGACTCTTTCGACAGCTTGATGGTGCAACCGGCAGCCGAACGTTCGGCCGAGGCGTCGGACAGTTCGAACGCCTGCTCCAGGGTCAGACCTTCCAGACCTTCGATTTCCAGGATGCGGCCGGAGAAGGCGTTTTTCTTGCCTTTCTTCTCGACGGTCAGCAGACCGTTCTGGATAGCGAAGTAAGGAATGGCATGAACCAGGTCACGCAGGGTGATGCCAGGTTTCATTTTGCCTTTGAAGCGCACCAGGATCGATTCCGGCATGTCCAGCGGCATAACGCCGGTGGCCGCAGCAAACGCAACCAGACCGGAACCGGCCGGGAACGAGATGCCCATCGGGAAACGGGTGTGCGAGTCACCACCGGTACCGACGGTGTCTGGCAGCAGCATGCGGTTCAGCCACGAGTGGATGATGCCGTCGCCCGGACGCAGGGAAACGCCGCCGCGGGTCATGATGAAGTCAGGCAGGGTGTGGTGGGTGGTCACGTCGATCGGCTTTGGATACGCCGCGGTGTGGCAGAAGGACTGCATCACCAGATCAGCCGAGAAGCCCAGGCACGCCAGGTCTTTCAGTTCGTCACGGGTCATTGGACCGGTGGTGTCCTGAGAACCTACTGTAGTCATCTTCGGTTCGCAGTAGGTGCCAGGACGAACGCCTTGGCCTTCTGCCAGACCGCAAGCCTTGCCGACCATTTTCTGCGCCAGGGTGAAACCCTTGGTGCTTTCAGCTGGGGCTTCTGGCTTCTTGAACAGGTCGAATGGTGGCAGACCCAGTTCGGCGCGAGCCTTCTCGGTCAGGCCACGGCCGATAATCAGCGGGATACGGCCGCCGGCACGTACTTCGTCCAACAGCACCGGGGTCTTCATTTCGAAGGTGGTCAGGACTTCGTCGGTGCCGTGTTTGCAGACTTTGCCAGCATGCGGGTACAGGTCGATCACGTCGCCCATGTTCATGTTGGAAACGTCGAACTCGATTGGCAGTGCGCCGGCATCTTCCATGGTGTTGTAGAAGATCGGAGCGATTTTGCTGCCGAAGCAGAAACCGCCAGCGCGCTTGTTCGGCACGTAAGGTACGTCGTCGCCGAAGAACCACAGTACCGAGTTGGTGGCCGATTTACGCGACGAACCGGTACCGACCACGTCACCGACGTAGGCGATCGGGAAGCCTTGACCGCGCATTTCTTCGATCTGCTTCATCGGGCCGATGGCGCCCTGCTGATCAGGAACGATGCCGTCACGGGCCATTTTCAACATGGCCAGGGCGTGCAGCGGGATGTCTGGACGCGACCAGGCATCTGGAGCAGGGGACAGGTCGTCGGTGTTGGTTTCGCCGGTTACCTTGAAGACGCGCAGGCTGATCTTGTCGGCCAGGGTCGGGCGGTTCTTGAACCACTCGCCGTCAGCCCAGGATTGCAGCACGGCTTTAGCGTGAGCGTTACCGTTCTTGGCTTTTTCCGCGACGTCGTGGAACGCATCGAACATCAGCAGGGTGTGCTTGAGTTGCGCGGCAGCGACTGGCGCCAGCTCGGCGTCGTCCAGCAGGTCAACCAGAGTCACGATGTTGTAGCCGCCCTGCATGGTGCCGAGCAGTTCTACAGCGCGCTTTTTGTCCAGCAGCGGGGAGGAAACTTCGCCCTTGGCCAGTGCAGACAGGAAGCCGGCTTTTACATAGGCCGCTTCGTCCACGCCTGGTGGAATGCGATTGGTGATCAGGTCAACGAGAAATTCTTCTTCGCCAGCCGGAGGGTTTTTCAGCAGCTCGACCAGGCCTGCTGTTTGTTCGGCGTTAAGCGGCTGGGGAACGATACCCAGGGCTGCACGCTCTTCGATATGTTTGCGGTAGGCTTCAAGCACAGTTATTACCCTCATCAGTGGTCCCAAATGGGTGTCCGGGACGCTCATCCCGAAATTGCCGTACTCATGCTCCTCACGACGTTGTGGGTCGTTCGGCCAGAATTACCGGCAATTCCTTACAGAAGCTGCTTTCAAAGTTTTACGCCTGCAGAACGGGGAGCTGATGAGGGTTGGCGCTGGATTTTTCCCCGCTGGAAAAATCCCTCGCCAACACCGCTCTGAAGGAACGACTGTGCTCGTGACGCTTTGAAAACAGCTTCTAACGGACATTGGCGCCTTAAAAGGCTGGCTGATTCTACGGCAAAAAAAATTTAAAGGTAAGTCGCGCTCTATTGGACTTTCGTGGCAATGCGCGTGGCCGGGCCAAACACTCAGTACGGCTGAGACCCTGATGTTTGAGGGGTGATCAATGCCCGACAAAGGGCTAAGATGCCGGTCTGTTCCGCGTTTCAGTGCCTCTGCCTACTTTATGCCCAATCAGACCATCAAGACCCCCTGCGTCGGCCTCTGCTCCACTGTTTACGGTGATCTGGTGTGCCGTGGCTGCAAGCGTTTCCACCACGAAGTGATCCATTGGAATGGTTACAACGAGGAAGAAAAACGCGCGGTGTGGTTGCGTCTGGAGCAATTGCTGTCACAAGTGATGGCGGGCAAGGTCGAGATTTTCGATTCTGCGCGCCTGCGCGAGCAGCTCGAACAACGCAAGATCCGCTTCGTGCCGCATCAGTCGGAATATTGCTGGGCGTATCAGCTGATTGCCCGGGGTGCGCGGGTGATCATTAATCTGGAAGCCTACGGGATGGTGTTGCTGCCGGAGTTTCGCGACTGGAGCCTGCCGGAGTTGCGTGATGCCATTGATCGGGAATTCTTCCTGCTGTCGGAAGCGCACTACCAGCGCTACATCGCCCCGGGCTTTCTCAAGGACGCCTTCGGCGCCTGAAGATCGAAAGCTTCGCGAGCAGGCTTGCTCCCACAGGGGAATGCATTCCAACTGTGGGAGTGAGCCTGCTCGCGATAGCGGTAGTGCATTCAAAGAAGGTGGTGACTGACAGGACGCCATCGCGAGCAGGCTCACTCCTACAGGGATCGCATTTCAAATGTGGCTGTTCAGTGCTTCACCGCCAGCTCCACCAGGTGATCCTCAACCTCCTGCGGTTTCAGCACCAGCACATCGCTCTCCAGCGCATCCAGAATCACTTCCGCTGTATTGCCGATCAACGCCCCTGACAACCCGGTGCGCGCCACCGTGCCAATCACGGTCACTGCCGCCTGCAGCTTGTGCGCCATGAACGGGATCAACACATCCGCCGGGCCTTCCTCTATGTGCAGATGCTCATCGTCGACATCGAATTCAGCCTGAAACGCCCGGCATTGCTCGCGATAACGCGCCGCGATGGTTTCACTCAGTTGCAGCGTCGGGTCAGCCGCCGACAGCATCGGCGACGGATGGGCGCTGATCACGTGCAGATGCGCCTTGGCCAGACTGGCAATGTCGTAGCCATGATCAATGATTGTCGTGTGCAGATGCCGGTGTTCGCCATCGGCATTGCCCACGTCCACCGCCGCCAGAATCACCTTGTCCTTCCAGGAACCTGCGGTTTTCACCAGCAGCACCGGGGTAGGGCAGTGGCGCAGGAGTTTCCAGTCGGCCGGGGTCAGCAGGGCTTTTTTCAGCGAGCTGTCGGGGAAATGCTGCTTGATCACCAGCCCGCAACCCTCGGCCTGCTGCACATCGATGATGGTTTCATGCAGGCTCTCGTTCCACGCCTGTTCGGTGGTCACGCTGTAGCCGTCGGCCACTAGTGCGGCTTTGAGCACACCGAGCATGCCGGCGTGGTCGTGCTTCTTGTCGCACACCAGCAGGTGCAGATGGGCCTGGGTCACGCCAGCGATCAACTTGGCGCGCTTGAGCGCCAGGCTTTCCGAATGTTCGGGTTCGATGACCACCAGAATGCTGCGAATGGCTTGCATGAGCGGAGTCTCCAGCAAAGAAAAGTCACGGCGTTGCACAACTATAGTTGCTGCTCGATCATCCGCGACTTGATGCATATCAACGCGCGCGACTGGTGGTCTGCGGGCAGGCCGGTATAATCGGCGCCTTTCGCTCGAACACCTTTACCGTGAGCCCCATGATCCTTCCCGAAATCCACGAATTCCTTGGCTGCCGCACGCCCGACGCCTGGGTTCAGGCGGCACTGGCCGATCAGGAAACGCTGCTGATCGACCACAAGAACTGCGAGTTCAAAGCCGCCAGCACCGCCCTGAGCCTGATTGCCAAGTACCATTCCCACGTCGACCTGATCAACATGATGTCGCGTCTGGCCCGGGAAGAACTGGTTCACCACGAGCAGGTCATGCGCATCATGAAACGGCGCAAGATCGAACTGCGCCAGCTGCATGCAGGCCGTTACGCATCGGGTTTGCGCAAGGTTGTGCGCAGCCATGAGCCGGTGAAACTGGTCGATACGCTGGTGGTCGGCGCGTTTATCGAAGCGCGCAGTTGCGAACGTTTCGAAGCGCTGGTGCCGCACCTGGACGAAGAACTCGGCAAGTTCTACTTTGGCCTGCTGAAAAGCGAGGCGCGGCATTTTCAGGGTTATCTGAAGCTGGCCTATCAGTACGGTGATGCAAAAGACATTGCCCAGGTCATCGACAAGGTCCGTGCCGCCGAGCAGGAACTGATCGAATCGCCGGATGAAGAGTTTCGCTTCCACAGCGGTGTGCCTGCCAACACTTAAAGATCAAAAGATCGTCCGAACGCGGCCCGAGCCTTTGGCAGCTCCTACACTTGGAAATGCGTTTCCCTGTAGGAGCTGCCGAAGGCTGCGATCTTTTGCTTTTGAATGTTAAAAACTCTTAAGAGTATGAAACATCACCGAAAACCGGCCCCAGCGGCCGGTTTTTGCTGCCTGAAACAAACGCCACCCCCACGAAAGCCGCCATAATGCCGACCACTTCACACATGGGTGGCAGACGGGCGTTATGGATAACCTGGGTTTTGGCAAAGTCCTGTTGGTGGAAGATGATGAGCGCCTCGCGGCACTGATCGCCCACTTTCTCGAACAACACGGCTACGAGGTGCGCACCGTGCTGCGCGGTGACCTGGCCGTGGCTGCCTTTCTGGAATTCAAGCCGAAAGTCGTGGTGCTCGACCTGATGCTGCCGGGGCAGAGCGGTTTGCACGTGTGCCGCGAGATTCGCAGCGTGTCGGACACGCCGATCGTGATCCTGACGGCCAAGGAAGACGATCTTGACCACATTCTCGGTCTGGAGTCCGGCGCCGACGACTACGTGATCAAACCGATCAAGCCACCGGTGTTACTGGCCCGGTTGCGAGCGCTACAACGACGGCAGATGCCGGACAGTAACGTGGTCAGTTTTCTTGAGTTCGGCCAGTTGAGCATTGACCGCAGCTGTCGTGAAGTACGGCTGGCGGGCGAGGTCATTGAAATGACCACCATGGAATTCGAGCTGCTGTGGTTGCTGGCCAGCGCGGCGGGCAAGGTGCTGTCGCGCGATGACATTCTCAATCGCATGCGCGGGATTGCCTTCGACGGGCTCAACCGCAGCGTCGACGTGTACATCAGCAAGCTGCGCAACAAGCTCAAGGACAACCCCCGCGAGCCGATCTGTATCAAAACCGTGTGGGGCAAGGGTTATCTGTTCAATCCGTTTGCGTGGGAACTGTAGATGCTGCGGTTATTTCTCGGGCTGTTTCTGGTCATGACGATTGGTCTGGTGCTGGCGTTGCAGACGGTTGAACGCACCTTTGATGCCTTGCTCGATTATCAGATGCAGGACTACAACCGCGAGGCTGTGCGGGGGCAAGCGTGGACGTTGGCTCAGCAGTTGTGTGACCTCGATGGCCCGGCGCGGGAAAAACAGCTGGAAACGATTCGCCCGCATTACGGTTTGGGGCTGACGCTGGTCGATACCTCTGAACTGGCCCTCAGCGACGAGGAAAAAGCCGAGCTGGCCAAAGGGCTGCTAGTGATCCGCGACAAGTACAGCCAGTACATTTCCGCCATTGACGATGGCCCGCAACTGCTCAGCATCCGTTTGCCGGCCGAGCCGAGCCTGATGCCGTTCTACATCGCCGGTGCCTACCTGATGATTGCTGTGCTGATCGGCTTCGTCCTGTTTTTCTGGGTGCGCCCGCACTGGCGTGATCTGGAGAAACTGCGCCTGGCCGCCGAACGTTTCGGCGATAACGATCTGTCGGTGCGCATCCAGTTGTCGAAACGCTCGAACATCCGCGATCTGGCCGAGCACTTCAACCTGATGGCGGCGCGCATCGAAGGGCTGATCGCCAATCAGCGGGAACTGACCAACGCCGTCTCCCACGAGCTGCGCACGCCGATTGCGCGGCTGTCGTTTGAGCTTGATCAGCTCAAGCAGCAGTCGGACCCCAGCCAGAACCGCGAGCTGATTGCCGATATGTATGCCGACCTCGGCGAGCTGGAGGAAATGGTTTCGGAACTGTTGACCTACGCCAGCCTTGAGCGCGGCGCGACGGTGATCAAGCGTGAAAACATTCAGGCTGCCAATTGGCTCGACAGTGTGGTTGGCAGCGTGGCGCTGGAGGCCGAAGCGGCCGGGGTGCAGCTGTTGATCGGTGATTGCCGGCTCGACACCGTGCGTATCGAGCCGCGATTCATGGCGCGGGCGGTGATCAATCTGCTGCGCAACGCGATTCGTTATGCCGAGCAGCGGGTTGAAGTGACGCTGGTGCGCACCGGTGATTATTACGAAGTGCGGGTCAACGACGATGGGCCGGGCGTGCCGGTGGACGGGCGGGAGAAAATCTTTGAGCCGTTTTCGCGACTGGATGCCAGTCGGGATCGGCGTACGGGTGGGTTTGGTTTGGGCCTGGCGTTGGTGCGACGAGTGTCGCAGTCCCATGGCGGGCAGGTTGAAGTGGGCGATTCGCCTTGGGGTGGGGCGTCTTTCCGGATGACCTGGGCGCATCTGGATTAATGATGTGATCTGTGCCGGCCTCTTCGCGAGCAGGCTCGCTCCCACAGGTTTCGGCGGCGCGCACAAGTCCAATGTGGGAGCGAGCTTGCTCGCGAAGGGGTCAGTTCAATCAGCATTTTTGCTGCTGACCCACCGCTATCGCGAGCAGGCTCACTCCTACAGTGATCTGCGGTGTTCACAAATCCAATGTGGGAGTGAGCCTGCTCGCGATGGGGCCATCCATGGCGCCGTCAACTCAAGGTTTGTTAACGATCAGAAATCCCACTTGGTCGTCAGCATCAAATTGCGCGGCTCACCGTAGAACGTAGTATCGAAGTTGCCCAGTCCCGTCAGATAACGCTTGTCGAAGACGTTGTTGGCGTTGACCGTGAAGCTCAGGTGCTCGTTGTACTGATAACGGCTCATCAGGTCGACGAGGGTGTAGCCGCCCTGTTTGATCCGCGTGTAGTCGCCGGCCGGGGCGCTGTAGATCTTGCCGTAGAACGCGCTCTGCCAGCTCACGCCACCACCGACAGTGACCTTGTCCAGCACGCCGGGCAAACGGTAGGTGGTGAAGGTGCGCACCGTATGTTCAGGCTTGGTGGTCGACAACGGATAACCGTACATGCGCTGTTCATCGGCATCACGGGTGCGCGCGTAGGTGTAGCCGGCGGAGACGTTCCAGCCTTCGGCCAGTTCGCCGGCGAGTTCCAGCTCCACGCCTTTGGTGGTGGCGCCGTCGATGGCTTTGTAGATGCCTTCGTTGGTCACCGCGTTGGTGCCGATCGATTCGGCAACGCCGTCCTGCTCGATGCGGAAAAGCGCCAGGCTGGCGTTGAGGCGACCGTCGAAATACGCCGCTTTCAAACCGGTTTCGTAGCTGTCGCCCTCGACCGGGGCAAGGGTCGAGCCATTGGCGTCCTTGTAGGTCTGCGGCTGATAAATGCTGGTGTAGCTGGCATACAGCGAGTAGGTGTCGTCGAGGTCATAAATCACCCCGGCGTAAGGCGTGACCACGCCGTGTTCCTTGTAACTGGTGTGGGTGTCGTCGAGGCCGGCCCCGGGGTTGTAGCGGTAGTCTTCGTTGTACTTGAAGGTGCTCAAGCGGCTGCCGAGGATCACCGAGAAATCGTCGGTCGGGCGCAGGCGCGTGGCCAAGTAGATGCCGTTCTGGCTCTGGGTGCGCTCGTACTTGCCGTTTTTCGGGAAGTCCTGTTTCGGCAGATTGCCGTCCCAGTCGTAAATGCTCCCCGGTACTTCGGAAAACGCACTGGTGTCGTAGGTCGAACCGGTCTGGCGCGAGTGCGAGGTCATCACGCCGGCGATCAGCTCATGCTCGCGACCGCCCAGCGTGAACGGGCCGGAGACGTTGACGTCAGCGGTGTTCTGTACACGATGACCTTCCCAGCGCCCCCAATACATGAACATGCCTTCGCCCGTGGCGCGGTTCGGATTGCCACCGCTGGCCGAGGCCAGACGCGTGTCGTGATCGGTGGTTTTCTGGTCGAGGCTGACCTTGAATTTCCAGTCGTTGGCCAACGCCTGTTCCAGCGAGGCGAAATAGGTGATGTTGTCGAAATCGCGGCGGCTCCAGTCCGCGGCGGAGTTGAAGTGGCGACCAAAATCGGTTCGCCCGCCATCGGCGAAATACACCGGGTTACCCGTCCACGACGAACCCCGTGGTGTGGTGCTGGATTTGTCGACGCCGAAGGTCAGCAGGGTGTCGTCGCTCAGGTCGGCTTCGAGGATGCCGTAGAACAGGTCTTTGCGCTGGCTGTAGTGATCCAGGTAAGAGTTCTGATCTGAATAAGCGCCGACGAAACGTCCGCGCACGTTGCCCGATTCAGTCAGCGAACCGGAAATATCACCGACGGTGCGGTAGGCATCCCACGAACCAACGGTGCCGCTGATCGAGGCTTTGAATGCCTTGGTCGGCTTCTTGCGGATCAGGTTGACCGTGGCCGACGGGTCGCCGGAGCCGGTCATCAGGCCGGTCGCGCCTTTGATGATTTCAATGCGGTCGATGCTGGCGGCGTCGTCGCCATTGTTCGGGTTCTCGCCGTAGACGCCATCGTAGGGGATGTTGACGCCGTCGTACTGGAAGTTGGTGATCGCCAGGCCGCGCGCGGAAAACTCGGTACGGTCGCTGTCGTACTTCTGCATGGAAATGCCGGGGGTGTTGCGCAGCGCATCACCAATGCTTTGTACACCGCGATCGTCCATTTGCTGACGGGTGATCACCGTCACCGACTGCGGGGTTTCGCGAATCGACAGCGGCAGGCCGGTGGCCGAAGACATGGCGCCGGTGGTGTAGGAGCGGGTGTCTTCGGTGGTGGCGCCGAGGCCTTGCGCGGAAATATTGGTGGCGCCCAGTTGCAAGGTCTGCTCGGTTTTTTCAGCGGCGTTGGCAGAAATGCTCAGCAGGGCCAGTGCCAACGGGCACAGGGCGAAACGGAAACGGACGTGCGACATGGAGATCCCTTTGCATCGAATCGATCGGTAGTTGAAGTGCTTCTGAGGGGTTAACCGAACGAGTGCGGGAAAAGGGAACTGCACCGAATCAAGAACGATGAAAAACCTGTGGGAGCGAGCCTGCTCGCGAAAGCGTTGGGTCACAAACATCAATGCTGGCAGACAAGACGCCTTCGCGAGCAGGCTCGCTCCCACAGGGATTGGTGTTTGCCATGGATCTATCGGGTCAAGCCGAGGCGTTCATGCCACTGCGCAATGGATTCTTCGGGGTAGACGTCGAACTGTTGGTCTTTCGATTTGGCCTCGACTTCGACCCAGGTTGCTTTCGAACCAAGCATCAGATGCGTGTGCTCCGGCGGCACTGGCAATGGCGTATCGATCGCCGAAGCGAACGGGTGGATCAACTCCGGCCACTCCGGGCTGAACAGCCACAAGCCGCTGCCGCACAGTGAACAAAAATGCCGCTCGGCGCTGCTGCGATGGGCGCGTTTGTCGCCCTCGTCTTTCATCTTCGCGTGATAGACGCTGATGTGTTTGCGCCCGCGCACCTTGAGGCTGGTCGCGTCGCCGCCGAGGTTGATCGCATAACCGCCACCGCCCTGGGTCTTGCGGCAGATCGAGCAATAGCAGCGTTGATAAGGGTAGGGGTGGGCGCTGGTGAGGCTGAACGTGACCTCGCCGCAATGGCAGGAGCCTTCGAGATGCATGGGTGCTCTCCGGTTTCTGAATGTGCGGTTGAGCCTAGAACATTCAGTGCGATTGCGGCCGGTGTGATTCGACGGGCGGGCGCAGCGTCTAGCCCCAGTGTCCCCGCAATCCCATGGGGCGAGACTTCGGAACCCGGCATGCAAGCGCTGTTGAACGAGATTCTTGACGCTGTCCGCCCGCTGATCGGGCAGGGCAAGGTGGCTGACTACATTCCCGCCCTCGGCACTGTGCCGGCCAATCAACTGGGCATCGCCGTGTACGGCAATGACGGCGAGATGTACTGCGCCGGTGACGCCGAGACACCGTTCTCGGTGCAGAGTATTTCCAAGGTGTTCAGCCTGGTGCAGGCGATCGATCATTCCGGCGAAGCGATCTGGGAACGCCTCGGTCACGAGCCGTCCGGGCAACCGTTCAACTCGCTGGTGCAGCTGGAATTCGAGCGCGGTCGGCCACGCAATCCGTTCATCAATGCCGGAGCGCTGGTGATCTGCGACATCAACCAGTCACGCTTTGCCGCACCGACCCTGTCGATGCGCGATTTCGTCCGGCGCCTGTCCGGCAATCCGCAGATCATGATCGACGGCAAAGTCGCCGACTCCGAATACCAGCACCGCGCGCGTAATGCGGCGATGGCGTATCTGATGCAGTCGTTCGGCAATTTTCACAACGATGTCGAAGCGGTGCTGCGCAGCTATTTCAGCCACTGCGCGTTGCGCATGAACTGTATTGATCTGGCCCGGGCGTTCTGTTTTCTGGCCAACGACGGTTTTTGCAAACACAGCGGTGAACAGATCCTCACGCGTCGGCAAACCCAGCAGGTCAACTCGATCATGGCCACCAGCGGGCTGTATGACGAAGCGGGCAACTTCGCCTATCGCGTTGGCTTGCCGGGCAAGAGCGGTGTCGGTGGCGGGATTGTCGCGGTGGTGCCGGGGCAGTTCACGGTGTGCGTGTGGTCGCCGGAGTTGAATGCTGCGGGGAACTCTCTGGCGGGGATGGCGGCGCTGGAGATGCTTAGTGCGCGGATTGGCTGGTCGGTGTTCTGACCCGATCCGCCAAACACTACAAAACCCTGTGGGAGCGAGCCTGCTCGCGAAGGCGTCAGGTCAGCCAACATTGATGTATCAGATCCAGCGCTTTCGCGAGCAGGCTCGCTCCCACAGGGTTAGCGGTTGCTTTGGAGGATTGTGTTCCTATACATTTTCCGGCCGCTCCCTGCATGGTGAATCCGCTTCATGTCTCTTGCGCTCGAACGTCTAGTCGCTGGCACGCCGATCCCTTTCGCTGGTAACCGCGTCACCGTGGTCAGCCCCGAACTGGCCGCGCGGTTTCAGCCCGGTGACCACCTGTTGGTGGAGCAGGTCAGCGGCGAGTTGCTGTTGATCCCCGTAGCGGATCAGCAAGCGGCGTCCGTGGCGATCGAACGCGCGGCAGCGGCATTCACCGCACTGTCGGCTGTATCCGATGACGCGATCAGCACGTTTTTCGATCTGTTCGCGCAACGTTTGGAGACCCCGGACTGCTGGGCGCACATCGAAACCGCCAACCTTGCCGATATCGAACGGGCCAAGGCGCGCGGCCGTTCCACCACCCGACTGCTCGCCGATGAGCGCATGCGTAGCGACATGATCGCCGGCCTGCGTGCCTGGCGTGATGCCGCCGCCACACGCGGCAAAGTCATCAGCAGCGTCGAGCACGACGGCTGGAAGGTTGAGCAAGTGGTCTCGCCGCTGGGCATCGTCGCGTTTGTCTTTGAAGGCCGGCCCAACGTGTTTGCCGACGCCGCCGGTGTCTTGCGCACCGGCAACACCGCCGTGTTGCGTATCGGCAGCGATGCGTTGGGCACCGCGCAAGCCATCGTCACTCACGCCTTGAACCCGGC
Organism: Pseudomonas sp. RU47; assembly: GCF_004011755.1. GTDB lineage: Bacteria > Pseudomonadota > Gammaproteobacteria > Pseudomonadales > Pseudomonadaceae > Aquipseudomonas. Next base: position 2,556,225 of record NZ_CP022411.1, read on the forward strand.
GCTGGCCGATGCCGGTCTGCCGGCCGGTGCGGTGTCCTTGGTGGAAAGCGTCAATCATGCCGCCGGTTGGGCGATGTTCGCTGACCGACGTTTGTCGCTGGCGGTGGCGCGCGGTTCGGGTCGTGCGGTCAGTCAACTGGGCAGCATTGCCCAGCAGGCCGGCACCGCCGTCAGCCTGCATGGCACGGGGGGCGCGTGGTTGATCGCCGATCGTGTTGCCGATGCCAAACGTTTTGCCGCCGTGGTGCGCAACTCGCTGGATCGCAAGGTGTGCAACACCCTCAACGTCTGCCTGATCCAGCGTGATCGCGCGACGGAACTGGTGCCGCTGTTTCTTGATGCGCTGCAACAGGCCGGCACCGCGCGTGGCCAGGGTTGCAAGCTGCACATCGTCGAAGGCAGCGAAGGCTGCTTGCCGAGTGAGTGGCAGAACGCGACGGTCGAGGTCTACCGCGCCGAGGGCTATCAGACCGAGGCACTGGCAGAACCCTTGGCAGAATCCGAGTTGGGCCGCGAGTGGGAATGGGAAGAAACCCCGGAAGTCAGCCTGATGATCGTTGACGATCTGGATCAGGCGATTGCTTTGTTCAACCGCTACAGCCCGCAATTTACCGTGTCGTTGATCAGTGAGGATGCAGCCGTACAAGAGCGTTTCTACAACGCGGTGAATGCGCCGTTCGTGGGCAATGGCATTACCCGTTGGGTCGATGGGCAGTATGCGTTGAACAAGCCGGAGCTGGGTCTTTCGAACTGGGAAAGTGGGCGCTTGTTTGCGCGCAGTGCGATTCTTTCGGGGGATGGCGTGTTCACTGTGCGCAGCCGCATGACCCAGATCGATCTCACAGTAAAACGCTGATCTGGCGGACATTGATCGTTCCCACGCTCCAGCGTGGGAACGCAGCCCGTGACGCTCCGCGTCACTGGGCGCAGAGCGTCCCCCGAGGCATTCCCACGCAGAGCGTGGGAACGATCAGTTGCTCAGGCCGCGTGGGTGGTTTGTGCATGGATCGCGCAAGTCGCCGGTTGCTCGGCCAGCGGCACAAACGTGCGGCGGTCCGAGGCCAGCGCATCGACCGAGCCGGTCTCGATGTCATACACCCAGCCATGCAGGTTCAGCAGGCCTTTCTCCTGAGCCAGACGCACGCTCGGGTGGGTCTGAATGTTCGCCAGTTGCGCGATCACGTTCTCGCGCACCATCGAACTCAATTTTGCCGCGTCATTGGCGTGCGGCCGCGCCTCGTTAACCACTTTCGCCGACTCGGCATGCTGCAGCCAGCCGCTGACCGCAGGCAGGTGATCCATGCATTTGCACTTCGCGATCGCGGTCATCGCACCGCAGTCCGAATGCCCGCAGATGACAATGTCGGTCACCCCGAGCACCGCCACCGCATATTCAACCGTCGCCGAAACCCCGCCCGGATGCGGGCTGTAGGACGGCACGATGTTGCCAGCGTTGCGGATCACAAACAGCTCGCCAGGTTCTTGCTGGGTCAGCAGTTCCGGCACGACACGGCTGTCGGAACAGGTGATGAACAAGGTGCCGGGCTGTTGCGTGGTCGCCAGGTGTTTGAACAGTTCGGTGCGTTGCGGGAACGCTTCGCTCTGGAATTTCAGGAAGCCATCAATCAGGTTTTTCATGGTGTTGTCCTCTCAGTTCGAGCAACCGCTGCCGAATTCGCTGTATTGAAGAATGTGTTTGCCGCCGTGGCTGTCCAGATACGTCATCTCCACCGGCACCACGCCACACACATCGGCAACCGGGGTAATGCTCAGCACTTGGGCGATATCCAGTTGCATGCCGTAGCGGTAGGCGACGGCCTCGTCAGCGGCAGATACCTGGGCGCAAACGCCGCCGAGCAGGGCCAGAATCAACAGAATTTTTTGCATGGGGCAGCCTCCAGATGTGTTGGTGACGGGTAGCCATTTGAGGTGTGTTGGCCCGCACGCAGGGTGCGGGCCGGTGCGGATCAGAACGGACGCAGGGGCAGGAACTTGCCGTCGAGGGTGACCACAGCGCGGGAGCCGCCTTCCGGGTCTTCGACTTTCTTGATGTCGAGTTTGAAGTTGATCGCGCTGATGATGCCGTCGCCGAACTGCTCGTGAACCAGCGCTTTGAGGGTTGTGCCGTAGATCTGGATCATCTCGTGGAAGCGGTAGATGGTCGGGTCGGTCGGTACGCCGCTGAGGCTGCCACGCAGGGGGATGATCTGCATCGCCGCGACGTCTTCAGCGCTCAGTTCAAGCTTGTCGCCGACCACTTGGGCGGCGTTTTCTGGCAGCGGGTGCTGGCCGAGCAGGGCAGCGGTGACGTACGCCAGGCTGAGGCCGGTGCCGTCGGCCAGATCCTGCCACGACAGATCTTTGCGTGCCTTGGCGTCGAGAACGCGGGTGGTCAGGGCCAGGCTGGTGTCGTTGTAGGCGTGGGACTGTTGCATGGTGTCACTCCTTTCAGGGGTTGGCTTGCTGTGTGGGATTGATCTTCTGCCGATTCATCCATAGCGTCCAAGACCGATATACAATGCTTGGCATAAGCCCTGCCTATAGATGGTGTTTCCCATGCTGCTGCGACATCTGCGTTACCTGCTCGCTGTTGCCGATCACGGCGGCTTTACCCGTGCCGCCGAGGCATTGCATGTTTCACAGCCGACCCTGTCACAGCAGATTCGCCAACTGGAAGAAACCCTGGGGGTGAACCTGTTTGATCGCACTTCGCGCACGGTCAAACCGACGGATGCCGGTGTGGCCTACATCGAATGTGCGCGGCGAGTGTTAGTGGAACTGGAGGCGGGCAAACGCGCGTTGCATGACGTGAAGGATCTGTCTCGCGGGACGTTGCGTCTGGCGATGACGCCGACGTTCATGGCGTATCTGGTCGGGCCATTGGTACGGGATTTTGCCGCGCGGTACCCGGGGATTCATTTGCAGATTTTCGAACTGTCGATGGACGACATCGAGGCGGGGCTGGCGGATGACTCGCTGGATATTGCGATTGCGTTTACGCCGGTGCGCAGTCCTGAGATCGAGTGCATTCCGGCGTTTACCGAAACGCTGGGGATCATGGTCGGGCGTGAGCATCCGCTGTATGACAGTGCGGCGGTGCTGACACCGGAGGATGTCGCTTCGCTGGATTTCGCCTTGTTGGCGCCGGACTTCATCACGCGGTTATCGGTGGATGAGTATTTTCGCCAGCAAGGGATTACGCCGCAGGTGCGGATCGAGGTGAATTCGGTGAGTACGTTGCTGGAAGTGGTGCGTTATTCGCCGATGGCGACGATGTTGCCGCAGGCGATTGCCACCGAGGATCGGGCGTTGTGCCGGTTGCGGGTTGAAGGTGATGCGCCGCAGCGTGGAGCGGCGTTGTTGCGGCGGCGCAATAATTATCACAGTGCGGCGGCAGTGGCGTTTGTGGAAATGGTGTTGGACATGGGAAGCCCCTCACCCTAACCCTCTCCCAGAGGGAGAGGGGACTGACCGAGGGATGCTGGAGTAATACACCGACCTGAAAGTGCTCTGCTGAATCCATAATCAACTCGGTGTGTCCGGTTGACGAATGACTTTATACAACTCGATCGGCTCCCTCTCCCTCCGGGAGAGGGCTGGGGTGAGGGGCTACAATTCCAGTCACGCCAAATCAATGCAAGCGAACAAAAAAAGGCCTGCTTCCATTAAGGAAGCAGGCCTTTCAATTATTTAATGACTAACTCAGCAGAACCGATCAATCACCCGAACTTCATTCTTGTTCTGCATCGAATCCCACGCCTGTTTCAGCGTTTGCAGAACATTACCGATGAAGTCCTTGTCGGCCGCGGCTTTCTTGCCAACATAACCGTGGCCGCGACGGTACATCTTCAGGCGGGCCAGCAGGTTCTGATGGTTGCGGTCGAACTCGTCTTCGTCAGCATGGGTCGCCAGGCAGTCGATATGCACCTGACCCGACTTGCTGATCCAGAGAATATGGCTGTCATGGCTGTCTTTCTGCGCAGCGAACATACGAGCCAGTTCTTCGATAGTAGGTTGATTGTTCAGATTCATGATATTGCCCCTTGACCAGTCTGGTGATCTTTCAAAGTTGATTCGCTAATACAGGTAGCCCATCGGTTAGTTGATCCCTGGCACCGAAACCAGGACGTCAGCGCTCGCCCGTGTGAAGTACGGGGTCGTGCATCTGTTGCATGTAGTCGTGTTGAATAACTGCTACGCAATAGCGTCACAACGAGGAGAAGCAGCGAAAACCGGGAGGCTCCTTGACGACATTTACCGTGTCCACCACAAGCGTCTTGAGAATTTTCGCCAGCGCTTCTCGTCCTTGTACTGGACGTTCAGGCCAGGTCAGCTTCTTCAATCTGCCTTGTGGGCAGCGTGTATCCGGAAAAAACAACTCGGCGGTCAGACGAGTTTGCTCAAGCGTGTTAATCGTGTTCCCGATCGGGGAACGTCTTCATCATGCAAAAGCAAAACGATGCCGTCAACGGTTTTGTAGTGATTATTTTTGTTCACTACATATTGTCGGACAAAGCTGTTTTGGAATGAGAAAGAATCCGTTCAGGCAACGGAAAAAGGCGTGCGCAGCCCGTAGAAGGTGCACGGATAACCGTCTACTTCGCGCTGCTGCAGGGTGAAGTGGCCATTGCTCATCAACGGAATCAGCCTGGCCCAGAAGCGCTGTGCCGGCAGGTTGGCGTCGATATGGAAAATCTGCCATTGACCGGGGATCTGGCTCAAGAGGGCAGAGACGACAAACTGCGCGACGCCTTGGCCACGAAAGCGTCGCGCGATGAAAAAGTAGCCGATGTTGTGTTCGGCGCCGGGAATGTGGATTTCGTTATCGACGGTCACGAAGCCGGCCAGTTCGCCGTCGACCTGAATCAGAAATGGTTGGGTGGCCGGGTGGCGCCAGTAGTCGATTTTCGGCTGGATGGAGAAGAAACCATGCGCAGCGAGCTTCAGCGGCAGCCATTCGCTGAAGTCGTACATGTAGAACTGCATAAGGTTTTCGATGATCTCCAGCTCATCGCGCCGGGCTGGGTGCAGTTCGATATTGGCCATACGCCGGGTTCCTGAAAGTGATGAGCCTTGCAGAAACAGTAGCGCGTTTTATTTGCCCGTCGGTTTCGCCGTGCGTTTGGTGGTGCCTGCGGTTTTGCTGCGCGTCGATTTACGTTTCTTCTTCCACGGTGCTGCGGCTTTGCCGGCGGGTGGCGGGCCGCTGATGGTCAGGCTGAGGCTGGAGCAGCGCGTAACCTGTTTGCTCATCCATGCCGCTTGCTTGGTGACGAACTCTTCAAGACTCATTTCGCCGCTTTGCACCATGTCCAACGCCTGCTCCCAGATCGCCGTGGTACCGGGGTCGGCAATCGCGCGTGGCACTGCGTCGATCAGGCTGAACGCCGCCGGCGTAGCAGCGAGGGCCTTGCCGTTTTTCACCAGATAGCCACGGTCAATCAAACCCTGAATGATCGACGCGCGGGTGGCTTCGGTGCCGATACCGGTGGTGTCCTTGAGTTTCTGTTTGAGCAGCGGATCCTCGACCAGTTTGGCGACGTTTTTCATCGCCTTGATCAGATCGCCCTCGGTGTAGGGTTTGGGCGGTTGCGTCCACAAATCCTTGAGCTTCACAGCGGCGATGGCGCATTCGACGCCTTGGCTAAGGGCCGGCAAGGTTTGCGGTGCGGGTGCTTCGCGGCCCTTCGCCGCTGCCAGCGCTTCGGGCAGAGCACGCTTCCAGCCCGCTTCGATGATTTGCTTGCCGACCGCGCGCAATGCTTCACCGGCGCAATCGAAGTCGGCCTGGGTGCGATCGTATTCGTGATTGGGCAAGAACTGCGCCAGATAGCGTGCGCGGATCAGCGTGTACACCGCGCGATGCTTGCCGCTCAGGCGTTCAAGATTCTTCGCAGCAGCGGTGGGGATAATGCCGTGGTGAGCGCTGACCTTGGCGTCATTCCAGGCTCTGGATTTTCGTTGCGGCTCCAGAAACCCGTTGAGCGCTTCAAGGCCTGGATCTGCCTGACGCAATGCCGCAAGAATCCCCGCTGCCTCACTATGCTGGCTTAGCGGCAAGTAGCCGCAATCACTGCGCGGGTAAGTGATGACTTTGTAGGTTTCGTAGAGTGCCTGGGCAATGTCGAGGGTTTCCTGCGCGCCGAGGCCGAGCTTCTTCGAGCAGACTTCCTGCAAGGTGCCGAGATCGAAGGGCAGGGGCGCCACTTCGCGCATGCGCTCGGTTTTCAGCTTGACCACCCGGGCACTGGCAGCACTGTTGATGACGGCGGCCGCTTGCTGGGCCAGCGCCTGATTCAGGCAGCGCTCCTGATCATCACAAACATCCGACGGCGCTCGCCACTGCGCGGTAAACGGAATGCCGTTGTGCAGCAGATCGACATCGATCGCCCAGAATGGCACCGGCACGAAATCGGCGATGCTGCGGTCGCGATCAACCACCAGCCGTAAGGTCGGTGTCTGCACGCGGCCTACCGGCAACACCCCTTGATAACCCGATTGTCGCCCGAGCAGCGTGAACAGCCGGCTCATGTTCATGCCGATCAGCCAGTCCGCCCGCGAGCGGCCCAGCGCCGAGTGATACAGGCTGAAGGTCTCGGCCCCCGGTTTCAGCGCGGCCAGGGCTTTGCGGATCGAAGCTTCGTCCAGCGCCGACAGCCACAACCGGCGGATCGGCCCGCGATAACGACAATGCTCGACCAGTTCCCGGGCGATCATCTCGCCCTCACGGTCGGCGTCGGTGGCGATGATCAGTTCGCTGGCCTCGCCGAGCAGACGCTTGACCGCTTTGTATTGGCTGGCGGTACGTGGCTTGACGGTCATTTTCCATTTGTCGGGAATGATCGGCAGATCGGCCAGCACCCAGCGCTTGTAGCGCGCGTCATAGGCATCCGGCGGCGCGGTTTCGAGCAGGTGGCCGATGCACCAGGTCACCGTGACATCCGTTCCCAGCCAGCAGCCGTCGCCCCGACGCTTGGCGCCGAGCACGGCCGCAATGTCTTTGGCCTGGGAGGGTTTTTCACAGAGGTACAGCCGCATAACCACCATCGTCGATCAAGGTCGGAACAGGTGCACAGAATGGCCGGACTTGGCCTCAGGGGCAACTTTTATCTGTATGGATATACAGATAAAAAGCATTGCAGAAGGTGACGGGTAATACAGGGACGTAGGCCCGGCTATCGAGAAATTGATTAGCGCCCGGTTTGCGCCTGTGTCAGGTTTTTCGCCGATTCAAACACGCGAGTGACAGGACGATCTCGCCAGAAGATCGCCGTGGTCTGTCGACACTGACTACTCAGAAACAAGGAAGTCCATCATGGCTCAAGCCAAATCCAAAACCTCCAGCGCCTTCGACGAAATCGATACATTCAGCCACCTGTATGACCGTGGTGTCGGGCTGGTCAATGGCAAACCCTCATTCACTGCCGACCAGGCCGCTGATGAAATCCTGCGTAAAGGCCTGTCTTGGGGCGACAAGAACGCTGACGGCAAGATCGACCTCAGTTACACCTTCCTGACCGAGAAACCGGCGAACTACAACGTCAAACTGGGCAACTTCAGCGAGTTCAGTGCCCAGCAAAAAGCCCAGGCCGTGCTGGCCATGCAATCCTGGGCTGATGTCGCCAACGTCACCTTCACTGAAGGCAAGGGCGGCGATGGCCACATGACCTTCGGTAACTACGATGTCAGCACCGGTGGCGCAGCGTTCGCTTACCTGCCGAGCGGCGGCAGCTACGACGGCCAGTCGTGGTACTTGATCAACGATCAGTATCAGGTCAACAAAACCCCGGACACCAACAACTACGGGCGCCAGACCCTGACCCACGAGATTGGCCATACCTTGGGCCTGTCACACCCGGGCGCGTACAACGCCGGTAATGGCAACCCGACCTATAACGACGCCAAGTACGCTGAAGATACCCGCGGCTACAGCCTGATGAGCTACTGGAGCGAAACCAATACCGACCAGAACTTCAGCAAGGACGGCAGCGGCGCGTACGCTTCGGCGCCATTGCTGGACGATATCGTCGCGGTGCAGAAACTGTATGGTGCCAACTACGCGACCCGCGCCGACGACACCACCTACGGTTTCAATTCCAACGCCGAGCGCGATTTCTACAGCGCCACTTCGGCGTCCTCCAAAGTGGTTTTCTCGGTGTGGGATGGCGGCGGTAATGACACGCTGGATTTCTCCGGTTTCAGCCAGAACCAGAAGATCAACCTCAATGAAGGCTCGTTCTCCGATGTTGGCGGCCTGGTCGGTAACGTTTCCATTGCTCACGGCGTGACAGTGGAAAATGCCCTCGGCGGTTCAGGCAATGACCTGCTGATCGGCAACGCCGTTGCCAACGAACTGGTTGGCGGTGCCGGTAATGACATCCTTTATGGTGGTGGCGGTGGCGACACCTTGTGGGGCGGTGCAGGTGCAGACACCTTCGTATTCGGTGCTGCCAGTGATTCGACCATGACGGCGCCGGACTGGATCATGGATTTCACCAGCGGCCTGGACAAGATCGACTTATCGGGGATCGCCGGTTTTGCCGCGGGCGCGGCGTCGCTGAACTTTGTCAGCGGATTTACCGGGCATGCGGGCGACGCGATCCTGACTTACTACGCGCAGACCAATCAGACCAGCCTGATGGTGGACCTGACGGGGCAGGGTTCGGTGGACTTTGCCGTGGGTGTGGTGGGGCAAGCGGTGGCGACTGATATCGTTGCGTGATGCCTGAAGAGCGGCCTTCACCCTAACCCTCCCGAAACGTCGGACCGCCCAGAGGTAGAGGGGACCGATTGGGGGATATTGGCGAAATTCACCGACTTGAACGATTGGCTTTGAATCCATAATCGACGAGATTTTTCAGGTCGATGGATTTCGCCAGACAACTCGGTCAGTCCCCTCTCCCTCCGGGAGAGGGCTAGGGTGAGGGGCTTTTGACGTTGATGGGCCGTTCAGCTGTAAACCCAACCCAACCCGCACCAATGGGCTATACCTGAACCGGTCTCTTCGCCGTATTCAGGAGAACCCCCATGAAAACCTCCGGCCCCAGTCCCGTCATCACCCTCGAACAACTTCCCGGCTGCCTGATAGTGAAATTCCACGGCATCCAGGTCGCCGCGTCTTCCCACGTCATGATCCTCAACGAAGCCAACTATCCGCCGGTCTATTACATCCCCCGCGAAGACATCGACGAAAAGTACTTCGCCCGCACCGATCACACCAGTTACTGCCCGTACAAGGGCGATGCCAATTACTTCAGCCTGCAAGTGCCGGGGCATGAGGGCGCAAACGCGGTGTGGACTTATGAGAAACCGAAAATCTCGGTCGGGCCGATCAAGGACTACGTGGCGTTTTATCCGGAGCAGGTGAAGTTCGAAGTGATCAAGGCTGATGCCTGAGCAAAAAAACGGCGAGGGTAAAAGCCCTCGCCGATTGATGTGTCGGGTTGAGTTTCAGTTCTTGTCGAGATCGATATTCTTCGTCTCACGCAAACAGATCATCCCCACCACCAGGCTCACCCCGGTAATCAGCACCGGATACCACAGCCCGTAAAAGATGTCCCCCGTATAAACAACCAGCGCAAATGACACCGTCGGCAAGAACCCGCCAAACCAGCCGTTACCAATGTGGTACGGCAGCGACATCGAGGTGTAGCGAATGCGCGTCGGGAACAGTTCGACCATCAGCGCTGCCAGCGGGCCGTAGCACATCGCCGAGATGATGATCAGCGCCACGATCAGGGCAACGATCATCGGTTTGTTGATTTGCTGCAGATCAGCCTGTTGCGGGTAGCCGGCCAAGGTGATCGCGCCGCGCAGTGAAGCCTCATCGAAGCCGTCGAGTTTGACGTCGCCGACGCTCACCTGCACGGCGCTGCCAGCAGGCGCAGCGGCGCTGGAGTAGGGCAGGCCTTGCTTGACCAGGAAGGTTTTGACCTTGTCGCACGGGCTGTCGAATTTGGCTTTGCCGACCGGGTCGAACTGGAAGGTGCAAGTCGCCGGATCCGCCAGCACGGTGATCGGTGCCTGACGGCTGGCCTGATCGATCGCCGGGTTGGCGTAGTGCGCGAGGGACTTGAAGATCGGGAAGTACAGCGCCGTGGCCAGTAGCAAGCCGAGCATCAACACCGGTTTACGGCCGACCTTGTCCGACAGCCAGCCGAAAAAGATGAAGAACGGTGCGCCGATGACCACGCTGATGATCAACAAAGTGTTGGCCACCGCCGGGTCCATTTTCAGGAACTGGGTGAGGAAGAACAGCACGTAGAACTGCGCCGCGTAGAAGGTCACCGCTTGGCCGGCGTTGATGCTGAACAGGGCGATCAACACGACCTTGAGGTTTTCCCATTTGCCGAAGGATTCGCGGATCGGCGCTTTCGAGGTTTTGCCTTCCTCTTTCATTTTCAGGTACGCCGGCGACTCGTGCAGGCTCAGGCGAATCCAGGTGGAAATGCCCAGCAGCACAATCGACAGCAGGAACGGAATACGCCAGCCCCACACTTCAAACTGATCGCCGGTGAAGTAGCGGCAACCGAGCACCACCAGCAGTGACAGCAACAGGCCGAGGGTCGCGGTGGACTGAATCCAGCTGGTGTGGAAACCGCGCTTGCCAATCGGCGCGTGCTCCGCCACGTAGGTAGCTGCGCCGCCGTATTCACCGCCGAGCGCCAGTCCCTGCAGCATGCGCAGCACCACAAGAATGATCGGCGCGGCGATGCCGATGCTGGCGTAGGTCGGCAGCAGGCCGACGCAGAACGTCGCCACGCCCATCAAAATGATCGTTGCCAGAAAGGTGTATTTGCGCCCGATCATGTCCCCCAACCGACCGAACACCAGCGCCCCGAACGGCCGCACGATAAACCCTGCAGCGAAAGCCATCAGCGCAAAGATAAACGCCGTGGTGTCGTTTACTCCGGCGAAAAACTGCTTGCTGATCACCGCCGCAAGGGCGCCGTAGAGGAAGAAGTCATACCACTCGAACACCGTCCCCAGTGATGAAGCGAAGATGACTTTGCGTGTATCCGGGCTGGTCTCGACGCTGCGCACGGCGTCCAGCGGCTGAACGTGTTCTGACATATCGGTATCCCTCACAGTGATTGTTTTTGTTGTTCCACTGGTGTTGCGTGTCCGGGTGATGCGCGATGCTTTGAAGCTGTTGATGACTCCTGTGGGAGCGAGCCTGCTCGCGAAGGCGTCGTGTCAGTCAACGTTTATGTTGAATGTGCTACCGCATTCGCGAGCAGGCTCGCTCCCACATTTGGACTGTGTACAGGTCCAGCCAGGATGAGTTGTGCCGCTTTCTCGGCAATCATCAGCGTAGGCGAACAGGTGTTGCCCGAGGTGATCCGCGGCATGATCGACGCATCGGCAATGCGCAACCCGGGCACACCGTGGACGCGCAGTTGCGCGTCGACCACCGCATCGCCGTCATTGCCCATGCGACAGGTACCGACCGGATGGAAAATCGTCGTGCCGATTTTCGCTGCTGCTTGCTGCAACTCTGCTTCGCTTTGCAGGCTGGCGCCGGGCAGGTATTCCACCGGTTTGAACGCTTGCAGGGCAGGGGCGCTGACGATGCGGCGGGTCAGGCGAATCGCATCTGCCGCCACGCGCAGATCTTCAGGATGACTAAGGTAGTTGGGTTGAATCAACGGCGCTTCCTGTGGATTCGCCGAACGAATGTCGATGCGTCCACGACTCTGCGGACGCAGATCACACACCGATGCGGTAAACGCCGGAAAGCTATGCAACGGCTCGCCAAAACGCTCCAGGGACAGTGGCTGCACGTGATATTCAAGATTCGCCGAGGTCTGCTCCGGCCCCGAGCGCGCAAACGCGCCCAACTGACTCGGCGCCATCGACAGCGGCCCGCTGCGGTCATACAAGTAACGCAGGCCCATGCCCATCTTGCCCCACACGCTGCCGGCGATCTGGTTCAGTGTGCGCGCATTTTCCAGTTTGTAGATCAGGCGCAGTTGCAGGTGATCCTGCAGGTTGCCGCCGACGCCTGGCAGCTCATGAATCACGCCGATACCGAGGCGTTCGAGCAGTGGGCGCGGGCCAATCCCGGAGCGCTGCAAAATGCTTGGTGATCCGACCGCGCCGGCACACAGGACGATCTCCTTGCGCGCCTTGAACTGCTTGGTCTGACCTTCATGACGGGCACTGACTTTTGTTGCGCGACCGTCCTCAAGCAACACCCGATCCACCTCAACCCCGGTCAGCACTGTCAGATTGGCTCGGTCACGCACCGGTTTCAAAAACGCCTTCGCCGCGTTCCAGCGCACGCCGGATTTCTGATTGACCTGGAAGTAGCCGCAACCCTCGTTGTCGCCCTGATTGAAGTCATCGATGCTGGCGATGCCGCTTTGCTCAGCCGCACTGCGAAAGGCGTCCAGAATCGGCCACGACAGACGCTGCTGCTCGACCCGCCATTCACCCTTGGCGCCGTGGAATTCAGCAGCACCGGCAAAGTGGTTTTCGCTCTGTTTGAACAGCGGCAGCACATCGTTCCAGGCCCAGCCCGGATTGCCCTCGGCTGCCCAGCCGTCATAGTCATTGGCCTGGCCGCGCATGTAGATCATGCCGTTGATGGACGAACAGCCACCGAGCACTTTGCCGCGCGGATAGCTCAGCGCGCGGCCATTGAGGCCCGGTTGTTCTTCGGTCTTGAAGCACCAGTCGGTGCGCGGGTTACCGATGCAGAACAGGTAACCGACAGGAATGTGAATCCACGCATAGTTGTCGCGCCCACCGGCTTCGAGCAACAGCACGCTCTGCTGCGCATCTGCCGACAGCCGATTGGCCAGCAAGCACCCGGCAGGGCCGGCGCCGACCACGATGTAGTCGTATTCATCGAGGGAAGTCTGCATTCCCTGACCTCGCTTTTTGTTTTTATTGTCGGACACTCTAGTTGTTAGCTTTCGTTAAAAGAATGTTAGTTTTTGCGCAGCCGCTGTGCGTTTTCAAACAGCCTGCATAGACCATAGCCGACAAGGACACGCCATGTTCGACTGGAACGACCTGCGGTTTTTTCTCGAACTGCAACGCAGCGGCCGCCTGCTCACCGCCGCCCGCCGCCTCAACACCACCCACGCCACCGTCGCCCGCCATATCGAAGCCATCGAAAAAAGCCTCGGCACCGCGTTGTTCGTCCAGCATGCGCAAGGCTACGAAATGACCCCGGCGGGGGAAGCGTTGCTTAAACATGCTGAGGCGATGGAAAACGTTGCCTTGCTGGCGCAGGAAGAGATCACCCAATCCACCGCGCCACTGGGCAAGATTCGTGTCGGCGTCACCGAAGGGCTGGGCATCAAGTTTCTCGCCAGCCGCATGATCGGCTTGTTCGAGCGCTATCCGGGATTGGAAGTGGAACTGGTCGCGGTGCCGCGCTTTGTCAGCATCCTTAACCGTGAAGCGGAAATCAGCATTCATCTGGAGCGCCCGGCGGCGGACATGCTGGTGACGCGCAAACTCACCGACTATCGACTCGCGTTGTACGCCAGCCAACGCTATCTCGATAAGGCGCCGCCACTGCAAAGCCGCGAAGACCTCGGGCGGCATGCGTGGATCGGTTATGTCGATGATTTGCTGTTCAGCCAGGAATTGATGTTTCTCAACAGCTTCTGCCGCAGCCCGCGCGTGGTGTTTCACAGCACCAGCGTCATCGCTCAGCAGGAAGCAGCGCGGTCGGGATTGGGCATTGCGGTGTTGCCTTGCTACATGGCCGAGTCGGATCCCGATCTGGTGCCGTTGCTGCCGGATGAAAGCATCGAGCGCAGCTACTGGATCAGCACGCGGCGCGAGTTGCACAAATCGGTGCGGCTGCGGGTGGTCTGGGATTATGTGGTGGGGTTATGTGAAGCGGAGCAGGGGTTGTTGCTGGGCAGATCGCAGGCCGGCATCCGTTAATCCTTTTGGCTGTGCTGCTGTTGGCGCCGCTTTTGCTTGAACTGCGCCAAAGCCTTTGGCAATGGAGAGCAGCAATGAGGGAATGGCTTAGCGTTCGCGACATCAATGCGGACACCTTGAAGGCCATCAGTGACGGCGTCTTACGGCATGGCCGAGCCTTGTCTGAGGCGCGCGGCGGGCAAGCTGAAGCCATCGCCTGTGCGCTGATGGAGGAGGGAACACTGATCGGCGGCGCTACCGGCAGAACCGAATTCCGGCGCCTGTTTGTCAATTACCTGTGGATCGACGCGCATTGGCGCGGAACCGGGCTGGGTGCTCAGGCGTTGCACAAGCTTGAGGCGTTAGCGGTTGAAAGGGCGTGCGTGGATGCGTTGATCGAAACGCTGGATGACGACGTCGCCCGTTGGTACACCCGCTGCGGCTACCGATTGATCGCGCACGTGCCTGAATACTGCGGCCCGTGGAGTCGTCATACGCTGTTGAAAACGCTGGTGACGACAGGTGCTCCCACAGGGTTCTTTGGTCGATGGCATTTGCCGGGTTGATTTATATATGGATATCCGTATATTCGAATTTCCATATGTGCAGAGCCCATTCCATGATCACTCCCACCGAAGTCTTCAAGAGCCTCGCTGACGAAACCCGCGTCCGCGCCATGCTGCTCATTTCCGATCAAGGTGAACTCTGCGTTTGCGAGCTGATGTGTGCGCTCGACGACAGCCAACCGAAAATCAGCCGCCACCTCGCGCAACTGCGCAGCAATGGCTTGCTGCTCGATCGCCGTCAGGGCCAGTGGGTCTATTACCGGCTCAATCCGGAGCTGCCGGCGTGGGTGCGCGAGATTCTGCAAGTGACGTCCAAAGCCAACGCCGATTGGTTCAAGGACAACGCCGCCCGTCTGCAGAACATGGACGGGCGTCCGGTGCGCGAAGCCGCCTGCTGCTGAATCCGGATTTAGAGAGTTCTGACATGTTGCTGGCTTTCGCTGTTTTCGTCTTCACCCTCGTACTCGTCATCTGGCAGCCCAAAGGATTAGGCGTCGGTTGGAGCGCCACGTTCGGTGCCCTGATCGCCCTGGCTGTCGGTGCCGTTTCGCTGCAGGACATTCCCACAGTGTGGGCCATCGTCTGGAACGCCACCGCCACGTTTATCGCGGTGATCATCATCAGCCTGCTGCTGGATGAAGCCGGCTTCTTTGAATGGGCGGCACTCCACGTTGCACGATGGGCAAAGGGCAGTGGTTATCGATTGTTCGCGTTCTGCGTGTTGCTCGGCGCGGCGGTGTCGGCGGTGTTCGCCAACGACGGTGCGGCGCTGATCCTTACGCCCATTGTCATGTCGATGTTGCTGGCGCTGCGCTTTTCACCGGCGGCGACGTTGGCATTCGTCATGGCCGCCGGGTTTATTGCCGACACGGCCAGCCTGCCGCTGGTGGTGTCCAATCTGGTCAACATCGTGTCCGCCGACTACTTCGGCTTGGGCTTTGCCGAATACGCATCGGTGATGGTGCCGGTGAGTCTGGTCAGTGTCGCGGCGACGCTGCTGGTGCTGTTTGTGTACTTCCGGCGCGATGTGCCACAGCGCTACCCGGTTGAGGCGCTTCAGGAACCCAAAGCAGCGATTCGCGACCACGCCACCTTTGTGGTCGGCGGCTGGACACTGCTGATATTGCTGGTCGGGCTGTTCGCTCTGGAACCGCTGGGGATTCCTGTCAGTGCCGTCGCGGCAGTGTGTGCGGTGATCCTTTTTGCGGTCGCTGCCAAGGGCCACAAGATCGCTACCCGACGGGTTTTGCGCGATGCGCCGTGGCAGATCGTGGTGTTCTCGCTGGGCATGTACCTGGTGGTGTATGGCCTGAAGAATGCCGGGTTGACTGACCTGCTGGCCGTCGTCCTCGACCGCTTGGCCGAGCAAGGTTTGTGGAGCGCCACCCTCGGCACTGGCCTGCTGTCCGCGCTGTTGTCATCGGTGATGAACAACATGCCCAGCGTGCTGATCGGTGCGCTGTCGATCCAGGCCAGCGACGCCCAAGGGCTCGTTCGCGAAGCGATGATCTACGCCAACATCATTGGCTGCGACCTCGGCCCGAAAATCACCCCCATCGGTAGCCTCGCCACGTTGCTCTGGCTGCATGTGCTGGAACGCAAAGGTCTGCGCATCACCTGGGGCTACTACTTCAAGGTCGGCATTCTGCTGACCCTTCCGGTTCTGTTGATCACTCTTTCGGCCCTGGCACTGCGCCTGAGCCTTTGATGTCCGCCAAAAGCGGTAGGAGCAATCCATGCGAGTTCTGTTCATGTGCACGGCCAACAGCTGCCGCAGCATCCTCTCTGAAGCCATGTTCAATCATCTGGCGCCAGCGGGATTCGAAGCGGTGAGTGCCGGCAGTTTTCCCAAAGGCCAGGTGTTGCCGCGCAGCCTGTCGACGCTGCAACAGGCCGGCATCGCCATTGATGGTTTGCACAGCAAAGGCAACGACGCTTTTGAAAGCAACCCGCCAGATATCGTCATCACCGTGTGCGACAAAGCCGCTGGCGAGACTTGCCCGGTATATTTCGGCCCGGCGCTGAAATCCCATTGGGGGCTGGAAGATCCCTCCGAAGTGAAGGGCGACGAAGCCACCGTCGACGCGGCTTTTCACGCCACCCTTATGCGCATCGGCCAACGCTGTCAGGCCTTCCTCGATCTGCCTTTCCACTCGCTCAGCCGCGACCAACTCAAGGCTGAGCTCGACCGCATCGGCGCGCTTTAAGGAGGATTTATGTCCGAACTGCCCAACCTCGATCTTAATCTGTTCGATAACGCCAAACCGTCGCAAGCGGGCGTGCACAAACCGCGGATCCTGCTGCTCTACGGCTCGACCCGCGAACGCTCGTTCAGCCGTTTGCTGGTAGAGGAGGCCGCTCGCCTGCTCGAACATTTCGGCGCCGAAACGCGCATCTTCAACCCGTCCGGTCTGCCACTGCCCGACGACGTTCCGGTCGACCATCCCAAGGTGCAGGAACTGCGCGAGCTGGTGCTGTGGTCGGAAGGCCAGGTCTGGTGCTCGCCGGAACGCCATGGCGCGATGTCCGCCGTGTTCAAGGCACAGATCGACTGGGTCCCGCTGGAACTAGGCGCGGTACGCCCGACCCAGGGTAAAACCTTGGCCGTGATGCAAGTCTGCGGCGGTTCGCAGTCGTTCAACGTGGTCAACCAGTTGCGCGTACTAGGCCGCTGGATGCGCATGTTCACCATCCCCAAC
Organism: Pseudomonas sp. RU47; assembly: GCF_004011755.1. Classification (GTDB taxonomy): domain Bacteria; phylum Pseudomonadota; class Gammaproteobacteria; order Pseudomonadales; family Pseudomonadaceae; genus Aquipseudomonas. The sequence goes on from NZ_CP022411.1 coordinate 2,573,377, forward strand.
CAATCCTCGGTGCCCAAAGCCTACATGGAGTTCGACGATAGCGGGCGGATGAAACCATCGCCGTTCTACGATCGTGTGGTGGATGTAATGGAAGAACTGGTGAAGTTCACCGTGCTGCTGCGCGATCAACAGGCGCATCTGGTCGACCGTTACTCCGAGCGCAAGGAAAGCGCCGAGCAATTGATGGCGCGGGTGAATCAGCGTTCTATTTGAGGCCGTCCCTCGGCGAGGGACAGCTGCGTTCACGTGCGGCAACGGCGGGCGCAATCCAGCATTGATTGATGGTGATCAACCTTGTGTCGGTCAGTTCGGCGCAGCCTTGGAAAGGTGCTGAACTCACTGCAAACACCTGCACAGGAGTCTTGATCATGGCCATGATGAAAGCGGCGAGATTCGTCGAAAAGAATCGCATCGTGCTGGATGACAAATCGATCCCCGAGGTTGGCCCGCTGGACGCGCTGGTGCGTATCACCACCACGACGATCTGCGGCACCGACGTGCATATCCTGCGTGGTGAGTATCCGGTGGCCAAAGGTTTGACCGTCGGTCACGAACCGGTCGGCGTGATCGAGAAACTTGGCTCACAGGTGCGCGGATTTTTCGAAGGCCAACGGGTGATTGCCGGCGCGATTACCCCCAGCGGCCAAAGCTATGCCTGCCTGTGTGGCTGCGGCTCCCAGGACGGGCCGGACACCCGCCACGGTTTTCGCGCCACCGGCGGCTGGAAATTCGGCAACATCATCGATGGCTGCCAGGCGGAGTACGTCTTGGTGCCCGATGCCTTGGCCAACCTGTGCCCGATCCCCGACGAGCTGAGTGACGAACAAGTGCTGATGTGCCCGGACATCATGTCCACCGGGTTCTCCGGTGCCGAACGCGGCGAAGTCAGTATCGGCGACAGCGTTGCGGTATTCGCGCTGGGGCCGATCGGTCTGTGCGCGGTGGCCGGGGCGCGGCTCAAGGGCGCGAGCGTGATCATTGGCGTCGACGCGGTGGCCGAGCGCATGAGCGTCGCGCGGCAGTTGGGCGCGACCCATGTGGTCAACTTCAAGGACGGCGACGTGGTCGAGCAAATCATGGCGTTGACCGAGGGGCGCGGCGTGGATGTGGCCATCGAAGCCTTGGGCACCCAAGGCACGTTCGAATCTGCCTTGCGGGTGTTACGCCCGGGCGGACGCTTGTCGAGTCTGGGTGTCTACGCGTCGGACCTACGCATTCCCTACGATGCCTTCGCGGCGGGACTGGGCGATTACAGCATCGTCAGCACCCTGTGCCCCGGCGGCAAGGAACGCATGCGCCGGTTGATGGCGGTGGTGCAAAGCGGTGGCGTCGATCTGTCGCCGCTGGTGACCCACCACTTCAAACTCGACGATATCGAAGCCGCCTATGAACTGTTCGCGCATCAGCGCGATGGGGTGATGAAGGTGGCAATCACGCCGTGATCGGCAACGCGCCCCGCAACGTTTAAAGGTACGGGGCGCAGGGATGGCGTTACAGACTCAGGCGATGAATGACCTGGTGGGCATCATCAGGATCGCTGTGGGTTTCAAAGCCCAGTGATCGGGCGAGGTCGCGCATGGCCGTGTTGCTGGCGGAATCCACCGAATACAGATGCTTGAAACCGTTGTGCCGGGCAGCCTTGATCAAATGTTCCATCAGCAACGTGGCCAGGCCCAGGTGCATCCATTCATCGGCGACCGTGACGGCGCATTCACAGTCCTGTTCGCCCGTGGCGGCGTAGCGGCTGATGCCGATCTCGATCAATTCGCCATTTTCGTGAACCAGTGCGATGAAGGCCGCGCGTTGTTTGTAATCGACGTCCATCAACTGATCGAGCAACGCGGTGCCCGGCTCACTGATCTGCGCGAGAAAACGCAGGTGCCGGGACTCGGGCGACAAGCGCTTGATGAACGCATATTCGCGTTGGCGATCCTTGGCGGCCAGGGCACGGACCAAGACGTGGCGGCCATCCCTGAGCGACTCGATCCAGTATTCACCTTGGTGCGCGGCATAGGCCGGCGCCGCGCGGTCATTGTGGTCTTTGACAGTGAGCATGAGATGAGCCTCCATCGGGGCTGAACGAGCAACGCGCAGGAGAGTGCGCTGAGTCTGTTCTACACCGATGTCAGCCCCGGAAGCTGATCTGGATCAGATTCCGACGCGCGGCCACTGTTTTAACGGGCAATGGCGCTCGTGGCCCCGCAACAGGCTCAACTCTGCGGCGGCTCGCGAGTGCTGCGTTGCGATGCGGGGAGCGGTTGCCCGTCAGGGATCGATAAGGTCGCGCGCAGGCCGCCCTCCGCGCGGTTGACTAAAGTGATCCGTCCGCCCAACTGCGTGGCGATGGTGTTGACGATGGTCAGTCCCAGCCCCGCACCGTTGGCATTGCCGCGACTGTAAAAGCGTTCGAACAAGCGCGCCCGGTCCGCTTCATCGATGCCCGGCCCCTGATCTTCGACGCTCAAGTGATAGAAACCCTCAGCCTGGCTGAGCAGCACGGTGATCACCCCGTGTTCGGGGGAGAAGTTCGCAGCGTTGGTGATCAGGTTGTTCAGGGCAATGTCGATCGTGCCGGGGCTGGCCATGATGTTGAACGGTTCAGCGCTGTCTTCAAAGGCCAGTTCCAGGTGTTTGCTCAGCAACCATGGCGTCAGTTGCACCAGGCTGTTGCGCACGGTTTCGCTGAGGTCGATGGGTTGCAACGGCGGGGGATTGGGTTTCGGCTCCAGGCGCGCCATGGTCAGCAACTGGTTGACCAAGCGACTGGTGCGGTCGACCCCGGCGATCAGAAACGCCAGCGATTCGCGCCGTTCCTGTTCGGTGCCGGCCTCCTGCAGGTTCTGCGCATGCACCCGCAGCACCGCCAGCGGCGTGCGCATTTCGTGGGCGGCATCGGCGATAAAGCGCCGTTCGCGGCCAAGCACTTCCTGAATCTGCGCGAGCATACGGTTGAGCGCTGCCTGCATCGGTTCCAGCTCACTGGGCAGCGGCGCCAGTTGCAACGGTTCCAGCGAACCGCTGTGACGGGCGCGCAGAGTTTCGGCCATGTTCGCCAAGGGCTTGAGGCCCCAGCCGATGGCCAGCCAGACCATCGCCGCGAGCAGCAAGCTGCCGACCACATTCGGCCAAAGGGTGTGGCGGACGATGCGGTCAACCAGATCGGCGCGCACATCGTCGCGCTCACCGACCCAGATGCGCAGGCCGTTCTGTTTGTCTTCAAGGAGAAAGGCGCGCCAGTGACGATTGTTCAGGTCCACTACATCGCTGAAGCCGGGCTGCGTCGGTGGTGCCTTGAAGGACGGTGCGCTGGCGGTGTGCACCAGCACATCACCGGCAGGATTCCACACCTGAAAAGCGATTTTGCGTTCGTAAGGATGACCTTCGCCGCGCGGCACCGCTTCGCCCAGCGCCGAGTTGAACGCCTGGTACAGTTCGGCGTGCTGTTTGCTGGCCAAGGGCATGCGCATCACGCCTTGCAGCAGGCGCGCGTTCTGCGCCAATTGTGCGTCGTAGACTTCGGCGATTTCGTGGTTGCTGTCGTGCAGGTTGAAGGTGCTGAGCACCGCGAGGCCGGCCAGCAACAGGCCGATGATCAAGGTCAGCGTGCGGCGGCGGATCGAGGTCATCGACGCTCCTCCACCAGATAACCGACACCACGGATGGTGCGGATCAGGTCGGTGGAAAACTTCTTGCGCAAGTGATGAATGTGCACTTCGAGGGTGTTGCTTTCGGCTTCTTCATTCCAGCCGTAGAGCAGTTGCATCAGTTGATCGCGGGTCATCACCCGGCCCGGTGGCGACAGCAGCTCGTGCAGCAACTGATATTCCTTGGGCGTCAGGGCCACAGGCTGGCCCTGATAGCTGACTTGCTGGGTGCCGGGGTTAAGGCTGATGCCGGCATGCTCGATCAACGCCTGGGCGCGCCCGGCACTGCGCCGCAACAGGGCGCGCAAGCGTGCCTTGAGTTCATCCAGGTCGAACGGTTTGATCAGGTAGTCGTCGGCTCCGGCGTCGAGCCCGGCGATGCGGTCTTCAGTAGCGTCGCGGGCAGTCAGAATCAGCACCGGCAGATTCGAACCGCTGTCGCGCAGGCGGCGCAGCACTTGCAGGCCGTCCATGCGTGGCAGACCGAGATCGAGCACGGCGACATCGAAGGTTTCACTGAGCAGCGCATGCAACGCGCTGCTGCCGTCCTTGAGCCAGTCGACGGTGTAACCCTCGCGGCCCAGCGCCTGATGAATGCCTTCACCCAGCGCCACGTCATCCTCAACCAGTAATAAACGCACGCGGACTCCTGTCAGTCGAGTTTCTTGTTCACGTCCACCAGAAGGGCGGCGATCTCTTTGCGACGCCCGGCATCGGCACTTTCCCGGCCCGGACGCGGCGCGGCTTGTTGGGCTTTGAGCAGGGCTGCTTTGGCTTCAGCGTAGCGCTTCTGACGGTAGAGGTGATCGCCCCAGAAGTACAGGCTGTCGATGCCGTTGGGGTTGAGTTGCAAGGCTTGCTTGAGCAGTTGCTCGGCCTTGTCGCTGTCGCCGAAACCGATGGGCCAGCCGGGCACGCGGTCATACAGCGCGGCGAGGCTGGTGTAGGCCGAGCCTTGCAGGGCTTTGGGGTCGAGGGTCAGGGATTTTTCCAGATCGGCCTTGGCGTCCTTGGCTTTGCCCAGTGCGCCGAGGCCACCCTCGGCACCGGCCCAACTGCTGGTGACGATGCCTTTCCAGATCCACGCTTCGGCCACCGCCGGGCGCTGCGTGGTGAACGTGTTGGCCTCGTTGGCCAATTGTTCGAACGCGGCGGCGCGCTGTTTTTCCGCCACTTCATATTGGATGTGCGCCCAGCTCTGCTGGATGCCCTCGAGACGTTGCTGGTCGGCCGGTTCCAGCGCCCAGACACTTTGACTCAAGGCGGCGAGCAACAGGCATGCGGATAGTTTTTTCATGGCTTTGGCGACTCGTGGTCAGGTTTTTCACTGAGACGGCGGATCAGCGGCAACTGCTTGCGCAGGCCTCGATCCACCAGATGCGGCAGCAGATTGTTCAGGCGGACGAAGAAGCGTTCCGGCCAGCCCAGGTAGAGGTCGCGACGATCACCGGCAATCGCATGGATCACCGCCGAGGCCACGGTTTGCGGATCGTCGACGTTGGCCTTGAGTGCGTCGTTCAACGCTTGTGCGGCGGCGCTGTTCATCGAGGTGCGCGTGGCGCGGGGCGCGACGTACAGCACGCTGACGCGGGTGTCGGCGAGCTCGCGGCGCAGCGCCTCGGAAAACCCGCGCAAAGCGAATTTGGTCGCGCAATAACTGGCGTAACCCGGGTAGCCGATCGAGCCATAGGTCGAACCGACGTTGACCACCATGGCGCTGTCGGCCTGCTTGAGCAGCGGCAACAGCAGTTTGGTCAGGCACATCGGTGCACTGATGTTCACCGCCAGCATCGCGTTGATGTCGCTGTCATCCAGCTGTTCAAGCATGGCGAAGTGATTGACCCCGGCGGCGTTGATCAGCAGGTTGACGCCGCCGATGGCTTCGGCGGCGACCAGCACTTTGCGCCGGTCGCTGAGGAAGGTCAGGTCGGCGCCGACCCAGCACAACGACTCGGGGTAGCGTTTGATCAGCGGCAGCAGTGCCTCCTGATGCCGCGCCACCGCGAGCACGTGGGCACCGGCGGCGCACAAGGTTTCGGCGATGGCCAGGCCGATGCCGCCACTGGCACCGGTCAGCACCACCCGCGCATCACGCAGCTGCATGTTGAGCCTCCGCGTCACGCGGCAAGCCACGGAACATGTCGGTGTACAGGCGATAGACGACTTTCGAGGCATGGATCACGGCGGCTTGATCGGCAGGATTTTCGAGCTGATTCATCAGCCGCCGATAGGTCTGCATGTGCTCGATATCGAGCGAACCGTGGGAGCTCAGGTAACTGAACGCCGTTTCCGGCAACGCCAAACGCTCGCGAATGCTGCCCGCCGCGTGGGTGGCCAGGGCGATGCTGGTGCCTTCGAGCACATTGACCATCCCGAACAGACCGACCGGATTGCCCCGGGCGATCAGGTCGTAAAGAAAGCTGACCATCAACTCGATCGACAACGACGGCTGACCGTCGCGCACCGCATCACGGTCACCGCCACACGCGGCGATGTCGTTGAGCACCCAGTGCTCGTGGCCGTATTCGTCTTCGATGTACTCGGCCACCGCTTTGCGCAGCCATTCCAGGCGCGTCGGCAGGCGTGCACCGCAAGCCATCATCAGCGGCACGGTGTGGCGCACGTGGTAATACGCTTGCGCGAGAAATGCCCGATAGCTGTCGAGGCTGACCTTGCCTTGCAGGGCATCGACGATGATCGGCAGGTTGAACAGTGCGTGGCGTTCCTGTTGCGTGGCTTCTTGCAGGGTGTCAAAAAAACTCATGATGCGGACTCCTCGGAAACAGCGGATTCGGTCAATTGCGCGTGGTACTGCGCGACGATGGCGTCGCGGCGCGGGCGGCCATTGGCGGTGAGCAAGCCATTGGCGGCGGTGAAGGGTTGCGGCAGGCGCGTCCACTGATGCACCTGGGCGTAATCGGGCAAAGCCTCGTTGGCTTCAGCGACGGCAGCGGCCAGTTCGGTATCGGTGCAGTCCGGGCGATGCGGCCAGAGCAGGGCGTGATTGCGCGGTAAGGCTTCGCCGTAAACGAACGCCTGGGCGATGTGGCGGCGCTGGGTCAGTTCGGACTCGACCCATTCCGGGTTGACGTTGCGCCCGAAACTGGTGACGAACTGGTGCTTTTTGCGGCCCTTGAGATAGAGAAAACCTTCCGGGTCGAACTCGCCCAGATCGCCGCTCGGCCACCATTCCTCGGCGTACGGCGCGTCGCCCAGATAACCGAGCAACGTCGAGCCCTTGATCAGCACTTCGCCGTCCTCGGCCAGGCGCACTTCGACATGCGGCAACGGCCGGCCGACGCTGCCGGGGCGGCGTGCGCCGGGCCGATTGAGGCACACCACCGACGCGCATTCGGACAAGCCGTAACCTTCGTAAACTGGCAGCCCGAGCCGTTGCGCGCGGTGCAGCAGACCCTCCGACACCCGCGCACCGCCGACAGCGGCAAAGCGCAGGTTTCGCGGGTCGAAGGCTTTCTGTTCGGCGGCGCTGACCAGTAACAGCAGCAACTGCGGCACTAGGATCAGACTCTCCGGCGCGCGGCTGGCCAGATAACCGAGCAGGCGCGGAATGTCGACGCCGCTGGCGCCCTGAATGCCGAGGGTTTTCTGGCTCGGCAAACTCAGCATGGCGCCGGCATACAGCGCGGCGTAACAGCCGAGGTTCTCCAACAGGATCGCCAACGGCAACAGCGCCAAGTGATGCTGCGGGCCGGTGGCTTCGCTTGCCTGATCCAGCTCCCGCGCAACGCGCAGCAGGCTGTCGGCGCTCAGGCACACACCTTTCGGCGTGCCGGTGGTGCCGGACGTGAAAGTGAGTTTCGCGGTGCCGGCCGGCATGCGACTGGGGCCACTGAACGAGCGGCGCCAGAACTCGCCACGTTGTTCATAACCAGCCGCGAGCAGTTCGGCGCCCAGTTCTGGCTCGGCGATCACCCGTTCGGCCTGGCTCTGTTCCAGACAATGGGCGCGTTGCGTCGCACTGAAAAACGGCGGCAGCGTCACACAGGTCAGGCCTTCAAACAGCACGGCCAGATCCCACAGCATCGCGTCGACGCCGTTGTCCAACGCCAGCGCAATCACCTGCGCTTGCTCATCGCGCAGGCGCTCCTGGCGATAGAGCACCTCGGCGTACAGCGTGGCGTAATCGAGTTTCAGCGTGTCGCCCCACAGGGCCGTCGCGTTGTCATTGCGCCGGGCATGGTCGCGCAAGGTTTCCTGGAAGCGTTGCAATTCAAGCGACATGACAGGCTCCTTCAATCGAGCCCGGCAAACCCAGGCGGGTAAACAGGCCGATATCGCGCAAATGGACGAACCCCGCACGGATGTTGCCGACGTGTACCCAAGGTTTACTTTCGTAATAACTGCCCCAGTGTTGACGCTCGTCACCCAATCGATCCGGATCAGCGGCGCACAATGTCACTGGCGTCAAACCCAGGCGATGGAAGCTGTTGACCAGGCCGATGTTGCCGGTGAACGTCACCCATTCCAGGCCGCCCATGGCCAGCAGGTAGGTGATGGCGATGATGCTCAGGCGCGCGCTGCCGGTGTCGCTGGCGGCGAGGTTGCCGACTTCGACGATGGCGCTGCGCTCGACCGGACGATCTGCCGCCGCGCTGATCAACGGCTCGATCGGCTCATCCAGATAGCGCTCAAGGAACAGTGATTCCAGATGCGCGCGACGCACCCCGGCCACGGCGCACAACTCGCCATCGCCGTTGTGCATGCCGAACAGCTCGGGCATGAAGTGACGGATGTCGGCGCCATGGGCCTTGCGAAAACGTTGCTGGATAAAGCTTTCAAACGTCGCTCGCAGAGTGTCATCGGGCAGCGCGCCGGTCAGTGTCATCTGCGGTGTTTCGGCTTGACCGAAGCGCAGGGGCAGGGCGATGTTCCAATCAAATTCGGGCATGGGCAGAACGCCTCCCTCAATAGGTTTGAGCGGAGTATCCAAGCCATTTCTTAACGAAGTCTGAAGGTAAAAAAAGGTTAACCTGAGGGTCTGTCTTCAGACTCTCTTAAGACTGGGCGGGCAGGGTAACGCCGTCGGTTCGCCCAACAACCGGAGCGAGGCGGTCGAACGAATCGGCCGTCACTCACGACAATCAAGAGGCGCAGCTTATGTCCCACGACATCGCCGTAACCCGTTACGGAAAACTCTCAATCACCCTGCACTGGCTGATGCTGGCGCTGTTCGTCGGCGTCTACGCATGCGTCGAAATCAAGGGCTACCTGCCCAAGGGCAGCGAAGCACGCGGCTTGCTGATGGGCTTCCACGGCCTGTTCGGCGCGAGCATCTTCGCCCTCGTGTGGATCCGCCTGCTCGGCCGCCTCACGCCACGCCCACCGATCACGCCCAAACCCCCAGCGTGGCAGACCGGCATCGCGCACCTGACACACCTGGCGCTGTACGGCCTGATGATCGCCACACCGATCCTCGCCTGGCTGATGCTCGCCGCCGCCGACAAACCGTTCCCGTACTTCGGCTTCCACGTCCCGGCACCCGTGGCCATCGACCCGGACTTCGCCAAACAACTGAAGTACTGGCATGAACTGATTGGCAGCACCGGTTACTGGCTGATCGGGCTGCACGCGGCGGCGGGGTTGTTTCACCATTATTGGGTGCGGGATAACACCCTCGTGCGGATGCTGCCGGGCCGCACCGAATAACCCTGATCCACTACAACCCCTGTGGGAGCGAGCCTGCTCGCGAAAGCGGTGTGTCAGCCTACGATGATTTTGGCTGACATGGCCCCTTCGCGAGCAGGCTCACTCCTACAGGGTTTCTGTGGTGTCTGGCAGAGCGGGGCAGTTGCCGGAATCGCACTTCGCGTCCACTCTATGACCTGCCGACAAGGAGCGTCCGCCGACCCTCCGTCGTGACCACAGGGAGCTTGCAGCATGAGCGAAGACAACAAGGTAAAAGGCCCGGCGTCGTACTTCCCCTCCATCGAGAAAAAATACGGCCAGCCCATCGATCACTGGCTAAACCTGCTCGCCGGCATCAGCGACAAGAAACACATGGAACTGGTGGCATGGCTCAAGGAGGAACACGGCATGGGCCACGGTCATGCCAACGCCTTGGTTGCGCATCATCTGGCGGGTAAAAAGTGAGGGCAGGGCAGCGATGAATTTCACCCACCGGCCAGTGACGGCCGACGACGTCAACACCCTCTGCAGCTTTCCCCAAGGCGAACAAGAGCTGTTCTTCATGTTCCCGAAAGCCAACTTCCCGCTGACGGAAGAGCAGATGCACAGCGCAATCAGCCAACGCTTCGACTCCAAGGCTTTTCTGGCCAACGGCGAGTTCGTCGGCTTCGCCAACTTCTACCGCGCTGAGCACGATGGCATCTGCTGCATCGGCAACGTCATCGTCGCGCCCTACGCCCGTGGGCAAGGTGTGGCGCGGTACATTGTCGAAACCATGACCGCGCTGGGTTTCGAAAAATACCAGGCCAAGGAAGTGCAACTCTCCTGCTTCAACGAAAACACCGCAGGCCTGCTGCTCTACCCGAAACTTGGCTTCGTGCCGTTCTCCATCGAAGAACGCCCGGCGCCGGGTGGCAAACGTTCAGCGCTGATCAACATGACGCGCAGCAGAGGCGCAGCGAATGCCACTCACCTTCCATAAGATGCACGCCAACGGCGATGACTTCGTCGTGATCGACTCACGCAACATTGCCAACCCCGTCACCGGCCAACTCGCCCGGCGCCTGGGTGATCGTCATCGCGGCATCGGTTTCAACCAACTCGCCGTGGTCCTTGATTGCGCAGACGCCGATGCGAGCGTGGAACTCTGGAACGCCGACGGCTCAGCGCTCGACGTGTGCGGCAGCGCCACCCGTGGCGTGGCGGACAGGTTGATGCGCGAAGCCAGCCGAACATCGATCACCCTGCGCACCAACCGTGGCTTGCTCACCTGCGAACGCATGCCCAGCGGATTGATCGCCGTCGACATGGGCGAACCGTTGTTCGACTGGCAAGACATCCCTCTGGCGCAAGAACACGACACGCTTTTTCTACCGCTCGCCGGCGCCCCAACCGCGTGCAACATGGGCAATCCACACTGCACCTATTTCGTCGATGACCTCAGCTCCGTCGATATCGCCGCCCTCGGCCCAAGCCTCGAAACCCATCCGTTGTTTCCGCAAAAAACCAACGTCCACTTCGTGCAAATCATCGACCGCCAACACATCCGCCTGCGCATCTGGGAACGCAACGGCGCCATCCCGCTCGGCTCCGGCTCATGCTCATGTGGTGCAGCGGTCAACGGTATCCGCCGAGGCCTGCTCGACCACACCGTCAACGTCGAATGCGACGGCGGCCCCGTCACCGTCCACTGGAACGGCAGCGGCCCCGTCACCCTGAGCGGCCCGGTAGAACCCACTTTCTCCGGCACAATCCCCGACACCCAACTCGACCTCAAGTGACCACGATCCCCCTGTAGGAGTGAGCCTGCTCGCGATAACGCCAGCCCAGCCACCTCAAATCCCAACCACAAACCCCTGTGGGAGCTAGCCTGCTAGCGAAGACGCCAGCCCAGCCACCGCAAACCCCAAACCCACCACAAATCCCCTGTGGGAGCGAGCCTGCTCGCGAAGTCGCCCACCCAGTCACCCCATCAACCACTGACCGAAATAAACAGTAAAACCACCACTGTTTAAACGAAGCCTCAAGTAACCACCGAAACCCTACAACGCCTTGCGCCGTTACCTACGACTAAGCCAGAATCCGCCGGCTTGTGCGTCTAGGTCGCGGGTTCTATCGTCTGTCGGTCGCTGAAAAACAGTGATCGGGTTTGGTAGCCCGCCATAACTAGTCGCATCGCGAACCGTTCGCAGACCTCATCAGGTCTCTGCTCAATGGTGGCCATGCGCAGGACACCTTCGGGTGTGCCGGGTCCTAGTTACCGGTCTACCAACCCGCGTATGGCCGCCACCTTCGTTTGGTAGCGAATGTGAAGGCTCCTTTTTATTAACTAGGAGTTTCACCATGATCAAACCAACACCCAACCCACCAGAAACCGACCCCACATCCCCTTACGAATCCCCCGACTCCAAGCGATTCCACGAAGCCGCCGAACGCGCCCTCGACCACTACCTCAAACCCGCCAGCCAAATCATGGCCAGCACCGAACAACCTGAACGCATGTACCTCGCCAACCCGAAGTACAACAGCGAATCCCTGCTCGCCAACGCCAGCGAAACCCTCGGCTCCGCCAGCGAAATGCTCCTCAACTTCGCCGCCATGCTCGACACCCCGCACCGCAAAACCGCACTGGGCATCGCCCAAGTCGTGATGCTCGGCGAAATCGCCGTCAACCAAGCGCTGGATAACGTCGAAATCGCCAGCTAACCCCCACCCCGACGAGGGGAAACCCTCGTCGAACCCCGCTGTCACACCCCGGCTGGCACACGGCCACGGCTTGCGCCCCCCAGCCTCGGCTGTCACCCTTCGGGCCGTTCTCAAGGATCAGAACCAGGAAACATGGATGAGTGGCTACGTACCCAACCCCCCGAAAAATTACCGTTACGAAGAAGCCAAACCCGTCGATATTCACGCCCAGCGTTGGGCGGAATATGAGAAACACGGGAAAGAACCCGCGCGCGAACCTGAGAAAATCGGGATTGCGTTGAGGATTGGGGTTTTCTTTGATGGCACTGGGAATAATGCGAACAACACGGCGGCTGGATTGCTGTGTGGGGCGCAGCATCCCATAGCTCCCGAGGATATCCCCGCCAGTTGTCAGCCCTATATGAGGGATCCGGATAGCAGCTACGCCAATAGCACCACCAATGTTCAAAAACTAAGCGAACTGTACTTCGCACCTCAAAGGGCCGAAGGAGATAGTTTGCAGAAGCAAGCGTTCCGGATGATTTATATCGAGGGAATAGGAACTGAGTCAGGCAAGAAGGACAGTACGTTAGGTGGTGGTACTGGCCGAGGCGATACAGGCGTGGCAGGACGTGTTCAGTTGTCGTTCGCAGAGATCAAAACCCGTATCAAGGACGTGCTGGATAACAATCCCAATAGTGAAATTACGTCCCTGACCTTTGATGCATTCGGCTTCAGCCGTGGTGCTGCTGCAGCAAGACACTTTGCCAACGAGGTCGTACGTGGAAAGCATGGGCCACTCGGGGAAGTGTTGCGCAGCAACGCCAGCGCCCTCAGCCGCACCTTCATCGAAGAGTACAAAAGCAGCATCAACATGGGTTTTATTGGCCTTTTTGATACGGTGCCATCCATTGCTGGCTGGTCGAATCTGGGGGACATCAAAAGTCCCATCGCAACAGGAATCAAACTTTACCTCGACCGCCGCTTCTTCACTGATGTCGTGCAGTTATCCGCGCGTGACGAATATCGGGCTAACTTCGCTCTGAGTCGCGTTAAAGCGGATCACTTGGAAATAACTCTGCCCGGGGTTCATTCCGACATCGGCGGTGGCTACCGCGATGAGGTCGAAGAGTGCGTGCTCGTCAGTCCGATGCAAACGCTTGAAGTGTCCCAATTTACCGATGTCTCCACTACGTCGATCTACCGTGATGCCGTGACGGTGAAGGGGCAGTGGCTTGCCAAAGGATGGCCAGAAGAGATGCTGGAGATCGTCACGCCCGATGTCCTTCTTCTGCCAATTGATCAGCAAGATCGGCTCAGCCCACGCATGAAGCGCGTATATGCCGCAGTGCAACTCAAACGTCCTGTGAGTGGCTTGCTCTCCAGGGTATATCTACAAGTGATGCACCGATTGGCAAAAGAGAAGGGCGTTCGGTTTCAAGACATTCCCGATACGCCTGAGTTGGCAGTGCCCGCGGAGCTTCAAGCGCTGTGTGATCGATTTCTAGCGGGTAGTTACGACACCTCAATCCAAGAAGACCAATTGCTGAAGCTGAAGTACATTCACATGTCTGCAAATTGGAACCATCCTCTCGGGCGCAGAGATGGCAGTGGCGTCCGTGCCGTTTACATCAATGCCCCGACGCCGGACTCGATACGCGTACAACACCCTCATGTAGCTGACTGGAAACTTTGGTGATGAAAGTACTTTTTACCCTGCTATGCGCGCTGTTGATTACTGGGTGCCAGTCTGCTGATCCACTTTCAGCAAAAAATGACCCGAAATCCGAGTGGTGGGAGTTGGCGTTTACCGAGCCGGACTACATGAAGGTCTGGGTAGAGAACAGTTCTGTTCAAGACATTAAAGGAAGGATTTTCTACAAAACCGGCGGCGGCACCGCTGCGGGGGGAGAGCCTGAAGATGGAACGGAGTCCGCCCGAGGTTGGACAGGTGGGGTAGGCGGCAGCGGAAGGAGGGTGGTGGGAGCAGATTTACCTGTTCGCATCTGGGTCCGTTGGCAATCGATTGTCGAACAGAAAACGTGGCAGGCATGGGTAGAAGTCCCAGAAGAAGCCAGGCAGTTGATGGTGGCGTCCGTCAATCAACGTTGCCCGCAGACGCCTGATCAGGAAGCGAGATTTATGGCGTCGGTTTATTTAGGGTTGGCCCCCGGTGGTGTTGTGCAGGTTTGGGTAAGAGACTCTTGCCACCACCCGGTTAAAGTCGCTCGAGCGCAGGCTGAAATTGAGCCACTGGGGCCGAGCCAAGGTAAGAACGAAGGGCGTTACGCTTATCCGGTGAGTGAAAAGGCAAAGCGGTATATCGATAAATATGGCATTCCATACGGAAGTTGGTAGTCGTGACACTTAACTGAATGGATCCTTTGTAATGAACGCAAGGATTGCGCTGCTGGGCGCTTTATTGTTGTCTGGCTGCCAAATCGGAGGTCCAGAAACCGGCGAAAATGACCCTAAATATCCATGGTGGGAGTTAGTGTTCGTTCAGCCGAATTACATGAAGGTCTGGGTAGAGGACAGCTCCGTCCAAGACATCAATAACAGAATTTTCTTTCGCGCTGGCAAGAGCACTGCTGCTAGCGGTGAGCCCGATATCAGCACAGAGTCTGCTCGTGGTTGGGGGGCGGTATCGGGGACCGGGAGACCTGTGACGGGCGCTGATCTTCCAGAACAGATCTTTGTCCGCTGGCAATCCATAACAGAGCAAAAAACTTACACAGGGTTCATCGAGATTCCGGAGGAGGGCAGGCTATTGATGCTGAAGTCAACACACCAGCGCTGCCCGGAAACACCGGAGAAAACCGCGCGGTTTATGGCGTCGCTCTACGTGGGTCTCGCTCCGGGCGGCGTACTCCAAGCATGGGTTAGAGACTCATGTCGAAATCCGGTTGAGGTCGCCCGAGGTCAAGGAGGGGTAGAAGTTTTGGGGCCGGAACAAGGGAAGCACGGTGGTCGTTATGCCTATCCGGTAAGTGAGAAGGCTAAGCGATATGTGGAAAAGTACGGCATTCCCTATGGAAGTTGGTAGGAGACAGGCAGGAGACACTTCTCCTGCCTGCCTTCTAGCACCTCGGTTTTGAGTAACCATCTTGACAGCTGCCGTGTCAACGCTGGGTTCAACGAAGGTCCACTTTCGGCCAAAAACAGTCACTTTCGAGGTCTGAAGACAGAGTGGACACCCACCACCGGGTGCATGAGTGCGTCGCTGGCCCAACAGGATATAGGTCGCTTTTTTGATACAGCGCTTCAACTGGGAACGATCGCATTAATTCAACGCTGGGATTACCGCCAGCGTTGGGTGGGGATAAACTTGACGCAGTGTCCGGGATTAGTTGACCACTACAATAATCTCCCTGGACAACCGGAGTTTTAAAATCATGACAAGGACCAACGAGGCTGCACGTTTTCTTGACTACTACCTAGACGATTCGGTGGAGTCTGAGTATGCAGTGATGCTGAGTGCTCCATGGGGAGCTGGGAAAACCCATTTTATTAAAAGCTATCTGGATGCTCGGGCTGCTGGGCTACCGCCTAAAGAGCAACCTGGCTACCTGTACGCCAGCCTGTATGGTGTGGCTTCGGTTGGGGCTATCCATGACCAGTTTTTCGCGCAGGCACACCCTCACCTCAGCTCAAAAGCCTCTCGGATTATCGGGTCTGCGCTTTCTGGTGCTATAGAAAAATTCGGCGGGATGAAAGGGACTGACCAGCTTGCAAGAGACATGCTGCTCAAGTTGGACGGCAACATTCTCGTCATTGACGATCTCGAACGGTGTTCTATGAAAGTCCCGGATATTTTGGGCTTCATCAACAGCTTCGTCGAGCACGAAAAGTTGAAGGTTATCATCCTTGCCAATGAAGAAGAGATCTCCGGAAAGGAGAGTTACGAGAAGCAGAAGGAAAAGCTCGTGGGCAAGACTATCCAGGTCAAGGCAGATCCCTCCGAGGTATTGGATAAGCTCACAGCGAGGTTAAGAACGCATTTGGTGCGTGAAGTCGTGACGCGTGAAAGAACCGCGTTGCTGGCTACATTTAACGGATCAACGCACCCTAACTACCGGAACCTACGCGCCATCCTGGAAGATTTTGAGCGTCTTGTTGAGGCTGCCGATGTTCGATTGCGAGACAAGCCAGAAGCAATGAAGCAGCTACTTCTGTATATGATCGCGACCGGAGGCGAGTCGAGAAGCGGTGCTTTGGACAGGGAAGCGTTAAGGTTACTTCGCACCAATCAATTCTCTACAAGCCTTCTATCAAACAAAGAAAAATCCCCTGCGGACAAGCAATTTGATCAATTGAAGAGCCGATACCCAGAGGTAAAATGGACTGACCCTATCGTCAGCCCAGGGCACCTTTCGGAACTGTTTTTCACAGGAAAAATTGACGCCGACAAAATTAATGAAGACCTTGCCCGTCACCCCGAGGTTGCTGGTCATGCAGATATCCCGGCATGGAGGCTTCTGTGGGATTGGACCAGATTGCCAAAGAGCGAGTACGGGAAGGCGAAAACGGCGTTTCTGAGCCAGCTCAACGAACGCAGCATGGTTCATTCAGGGCTAATCTTGCACGCAGCAGGCATTATCATTTCGCTACGCCAGTTCGGAGATCCAGTATTAGGAGAGGACTGCTCTGCGGAGCGGTATTTCTCTGACTACGTTTCATGCCTGCTGAACTTGAACACGCTTCAGGTTGATAACGGTATGTTTGGATTGGGTGGAACTGGTGCGTTCGGCCTCGGTTACTCGTCATCTGATACCGCGGAATTCCAAGCCATCTCCAATATGATGAAGAAGGCCTCAGACGAAGTGTTCCGTCGTCAAATGCAAGCAGTCGCCGGAGGCTATGTTGAGCGGTTGGCCGCCAGCGCTGATAACTACAGTTCGCTGTATGAGTATGGTATTCAAGACGGTAACTATGCCGCCACGCCTTTCCTTCAGCTCATTGATGTGAAGGAGTTCGCGAAGCTGCTAATCATCGACTCCTGCTCTAATGACCAGCTTTTTGCGAGCCTAATCAAGCGCTACGAACATGACTTTATGAGCCGGAAAGCATTGGCTGATGAGTATGATTGGACTGACAGCTTGAAGGCAGAACTGCTGAGGATCATCAACAACGAAACGGCTCCGTTTGCCCAGTTGCTGAAACTGCGTGTGGATTATTACTTTGGAAAAATTGGCGAAGGGATAGGCCGGCCTACTGCCGAGCCATAAGTCAAATGGGCCTGCACTTGGTTTGAACGCGAGAACTAGCCGGGACCACTTGCCCTGATCATGGAGCTTGGCGATAAGCCATTCAAGAGAGCATAGGGCCGTTTTTCTTTTCGGCCCGACCGTCCACGACTTGTTGACTGCTATTTCCCAATGTCCGTTATTGGCCGGAAGCGGTCAGTCAGAAGCGGCTGCTTCCGTCCAAAAGCGGCCATATGAAATGGTGGCTATCGACTACAATCAAGTGCTCAAATTGTTTATTCACAGAGAACGGTTCAACAACAGATAAAGAGTCAAGGTTTCTATTTTTGACTTGCCATGAAATTTTCTAGGTTGTCCTTATTCCAGAGGCTAGGCTTTAACTCTACCGCCTTTTCGAAGAGTGCTTGTGCAGTGGCGTGATCTTGGCGTTTATAAGCGAGAAAATTTGCATAGTTTCCGATGGTCCAAGTACTGCTAGGATCTAATTCGATTGCCCTTTTATACAATGCATCAGCGGCGTCATAGTCGTGGCGGTGCTCTGATAAAAAAATCGCGTAGTTACAAACACTCCACCCATTGCCAGGCGCCACTTCAAGAGCTTTTTTATATAGTGCCTCAGCTGCATCGTTGTCTTGCCGATGCTCAACCAAAAAATTAGCATAGCTACTGATGTTGTTTGCGTGATTCGGGCCAAGCTCGATCGATTTCTTATATAACTCTTCGGCGACGTCGTAGTCTTCGCGCTGATCCTCAATAAAGCTCGCATAATTCCCTATGTTATGCGCGTGCATAGGATCCAGTTCAAGCGATTTTTTGTACATTTCCTCGGTCTTGTCTAAGTCATCGTACTCAAGCTCAAGAAAGGCAGCGTAGTTTCCAACAAGATCAGGGCTGTTTGGAAATTGGCTGATGCCTTCAAGATAAATGAGCTTACGCTTTTCAATATCTTGCTCGGCCTTGGCTTTAATCTCCCATGCCCACCAACTGTGGTTTGAACGTAACGACTGAGTGAGAACTTCTCCAGCACGTTGCTCGGCGGGGGAACCATGGATTGAAGATTCGGTGAGTGTACTGGCCTGCTCACGATAGCGAGTCGCCCTCTCGTGCCCCAGTTTTGCGGTACGTTCAGCTATGGCCGCGACATCAAAGTCAGTAACTAATTTGGCCGCCAGTTGAAGCATGAATTCATCGAACCCAGGAATTTTTACAAGTAAGCCTTTGTGTTTGCTTAAGACACCCATTGCCTTTTCTGGAGGAGGAGAGCCCGCTCTGTAGCACCAAATCATTCGCCCGGCGATATCTCCCTGGTCCAGGCCCATGAGCATGTTCATCAGGCTGCCGTCGTTACCGCCGTATCCAACTACGACAGGGGTGAAATATTGAAATAACTTTTTTAAAGCGATTTTCCAGCCTCGCTCCATCGTCGACACCCCGGCCGGATCATTGATGGGGTGAAGGTATAAATCGCGATGAATTTTTGCGACTAGGGGACGTCGCATTTGCGGGCGAACAAAGCCTGCAAGAGATTCGTGGGCTACGACGAGGGGAGATTGGTGAGCATGCATGGCTAGTGCATCGGCGACGAGGTTGTCGAAATTTGTGGTGACCACCACTTTGTGGCGGGTATGTTGAATAACTTCAGCAAGAAGAGAGTAGCCGAGGCTTGGAGCCTTCCCTTCCATAGCTGCTTCCAGTTCGGCATACCCGGCTTCACGGTCACCTTCAAACCTGCGTTCGAAGATTTGTGGATAATGCTCTGCCGCAGCTTCCAAAGTGAGAGTACCGTCACCGACCCCGCATCCAGCCATCCAGTTCTCTAGAGGGCGGCCATCTGAACACTCTCGTAAATGCAGGTCTTTAAGCCATCTTACAGCTAGGTGTTGGCCCGTAGGAATACCAGAAGTAAAGGAGGCTCCCGCACCGAGAATGAACGCGAATTGGCGATCTTTCATGGTGTTGTGAATGCGCTTCATCTCGTCTAGAACACCTTCCAGTGTCCACTCAGTTACTTCAAATGAAGCCATGCCTACTTGCCTCGTATTCTAATTTTATGGACAGATTCTTCAATGGTACTGGTGACTACCCATAGAGTGAAACTCTGACTGTCAGCCTCTGGTCGTTTTCAGCCAGTAAACACACAGAAAATGGCCAGTGGTAGTCGCCAAATTACGCCTAACACAATAGGGGCGATTCAGTATCTGAAAAATAGCGGATGAATCTTAAATTCTTTACCGAAGTCACTTACATCCAATTCTTGCTTTGAGAAATCGGAATAGATAGTGAGTGTCTCGGATTTTTTTATTCCGATGATTCCAGCTATGAACCATATATTAAGCAATATGTTAAAATCTACTGCTATCGCTTCTGACGTAAGATTATTATCAAGCTCGGTATGCGCCAGTATCTCATACTGTATTTTATCTTTTGTTTCTGCGATGTTAATAGTTTTAAAGCTGTCTTTTTCGATATGGCAGAGGGTGTCGATATATTTATTTATGTGAGGGTAAAGGCTTGCCCATTCTTTGTGCAGCGCTTTCTTTCGAGATACATAGAATTTCTCCTCGGCTTCCAGTAGGAAATCTTCACATAGCTCTGTAGAACCGTCTGCCTCAGCTAAACATAGGTTTACAAAATCAATGGCATCACGCGGCCTGAGCATCGTTCTTTCAATAATGTAATCGTCCGCTGACTGGCCCTTTACCGTAAAGTTAAAAATATCATCAAATTTTGTTATGGCGCTGCCTTGGTACTGATGTTTAATTAGATAATTTACACGCTTGTCCAGCATTTCTCTTATTTCTCTAACATCCCACTGAATAGGAAGCACCAGGGATTTATCCTTCTCCTCTTGCCTAAGATTATTGTCGTAAATTCCTTTTATGATGTCAGAGCGAATAGAAATGATGACTTTCACCGTTCTGATGTCAATGAGTTCGCGAAAGGCATCGAGTAATGCGTTAATGAAATCATAGCGAATTGAACTTGAACTTAACCATGACTTGTCGAGATCATCTATACTTATTATATATCTGAGTTGACCCTCTTTTGAATTCTCATCAATGAGAAGTTTTATTAGCTCTTTCTGCTTCCTGAGCAACTCGCTACTGATATAGTGTGTAGTGGCTCGTTGTATTTTCTCACTCGACTCACTAACTTCCTTTCCTGAAGCTTTTATAAAGCCAACACCCAAAGAACCTGATAGGTCGTGTTGCATTTTCTCTGTTATTTCTGAAACAACATTATCATTGAAAAAATTGTCTCGGAATTTTTCAATGTACTCATTTGCAAGTGTTGAGTTATATTTTTTTCTTCCTCCTCCTAAGTCCGAGAGCAGATCTAGAAATGAGTTTCCTGGATAGAGAAGCTCAATAACTCTGACAAGGAGCACATGAATCCATAGTGATTTATAAAATATTCTTAAATCGATACCTTTTTCTATCAAGCTCGATATAAAAACATTGTTTTTTATATGCTCAAAAACAGTTGATTCGGCTTCTATTGTTGAGTGTTTTTTTATGTTTTTATTTTCTGCGAGTTGTTTTAATAGGGCTGTTTTTCCAGATCCGGTGCGACCAATGACAACTCTCTTTGGGAAGTCCAAGCTATTTTCAAAGCTCAATAGATTTGAAAAGATGCTAGTTTCAAGAAAACAAGTTTCCAAAAAAGTGTCATATTCTGCATCTAGGTTTCCAATTTGAGAGTTCTTTCTAAAAATATAATTGGCCACTAGAACTATCCTTGTATTAGGGAGTGGAGTGCATTTGGTCCATACGTCTACCCTAGCCGGTTTCATTGGAAATAAAAAGATAGGTATCTAACTTCTTGATGACAGCAAAGAATTTCCGATCAAACCCTGAGCGCCTTACACCCGGATTTTACACACTCCCCAGGCGACGGCGCTGATGAATGAACTAGGGGTAATCGGTGTGCACCTCAGCTCATGACTGACCGTTTATTGCAGTGGGCGGCCGCATGCGAACGTCCGCTTCTGGCCGAAAGCTGCCCTAGGCGCAATTCCCTATCACTCCTAGTATTGCCAAATCAACGAATCCACGCACGGCCTCATCCAGCAACGATGTCAAACGCAGCGCTACCCAACACCTCCCCATTAGCCATAACCCTCACCCCATGCCGCCCCTCAAAATGCTTCCGCGTCGTAAAATCCTTAATCACCTGCCGCCTCCCCACAGCCAACTCCCCAAACCCCGCCAACACCACCGTCTTCAACTTAAAAACCTTCCTCGAAACCCCGCCATTCGCCTTCACATAGTCAATCGCATAATCAATCACCAACCGCTGCTCATGCGCCACCGTCGACTTCACCACAAACGACAACGTAATCGCTTCCCCCAACCTCACCACCGCCGGTTCAACCCGCACATCCAACAACTCAACCTTAGCCTTCGCCCCCGCGCCAATCACCGTTAACGCCCGCAAATCCCCCTGCTTAATCAAACTCCGCAACGCATTCTTGGCAATCCAGGCCGTGTGCTTGTTCTCCAACGACCAACCTTCAATCGTGTCCAGCACCCACTCCGGATGCACCTTCGTCACATCATTCAAATGATTCGCCACGGACTTGCGCACGTACAAACTCTCATCCGCCTTCAACCGATCGAGTATCCCCGCGGCTAACTGCGGATCCGCCTGCACCGCTTCCAACCGAAACGACCAAGGCAGGCGAGGGCGGCTGCCTTCGCTGGCGAGGCGTCGAACGTGGTGGTTTTCGTCGCGGGTCCAGTCGTGCATCCGTTCCAGCGAGCGCTCCAGATCGCTGCGCAAAAAGTGGCGGATGGCGAATTCGGAGGAGCCGAAGGTGGTGAAGTACTTCAGGGCGTCCATGGAGGTGTCGAACGCATGCCCGCCGTAGCTCGCGACGTAGTGCGGCAAACACATGCTGACGAATCCGCTGTTCAGCCTTGGCGCGAGTTCGAAAAGCACTTCTAGGGAATCTTGGTAATCCAGCGGCAACACGGCATGCAGGCTTTCACTGACACGGGCCATGCGTTGCATCACCGATAATTCGGCGAGTCCGTCCTGGGCATGTTTGAGAAATGCCTTGGCCTTGAATGCCGGGTACACGGCGCTCATTTCGCTGGCGATGTGTTGCAAGCGCTCGGCGTTGAAGATTTCCTTTAACGCCGGGGCGGCGGTGTCGGTGGTGCTCATGGTCAGGTCATCGGGGTGCTGACGAACGCTTCGAGGGTCTCGGCGTAGGCGGTGTATTGGGCGATGTGGGGGTAGCGGCGGGTGTCGATCTGGTCGGGGACGACGAGGTCGGTGAAGCTCCAGGCGACGGCGAGGCTGATGCCGGCCTGGGTGAGGGTGCCGTCGGTGGGCAGGCCGGTTTTTTCCAGTTCTTGCTCGAGGGCGGTGAAGGCGGCGGCGAGTTGGCCTTCGACGCGTTCGACCCACGGCTGGTATTGGATGTCGGCTGGGCGCAGGTTGCGTTCGTAGTAGAGCTGCACGGCTTTTTCGCAGGCGGCGAGGCTGAGGCCGATCAGGCGTAGGGCTTGGGCGCGTTGTTTCAGATCGGTCGGCAGCAGACTTTTGCCGGAGCTGGCCTCGAGGTAATCGAGGATGAGGGTCGAGTCCATCAGGACCACGCCGTCGTCGAGGATCAGCGTGGGGGCTTTGACCACCGGGTTGATTTGCTGGAATTGCTCGAAGTGGCGGAACACCGAGACCGACTCGTGTTCGAGGTCGATCCCCAAGCGTTTGGCGGAGATCGCCACGCGGCGCACGTAAGGGGAGTCCAGCATGCCGATCAGTTTCATTCATGGCTCCTTGCATTTGATCGTTCGGTTTGTTGCCCCTAACGGCTTCAAGAAAACCGGTGCGGGGATTTGCAATGTTGACGTGCGTCGACTAAGCCATGTGATGGCGCATTGCCAATGGAGCTCATCATGCAATGGACAATACTGGTTTATTTGCTGGCGTTGACGGTAGCCGTTCCTGCTTCTGCATTTCAACTGCGACCGGAGGTTAAAAACGGGGAAAAGCTGCTTAGGGCATCGGATGATGCCTACTGGCGAATGAAAATGAATGTCGTGGGGTACTGGGGTATAGAGCAGTTCACCAACCCGGTTCACGAAATTATTACCAACAGGATTTACGGTTGCGGGTCGGATGACGGCTGTGCGGTGACGGTGGGTAACCGTTTCATGCAGCCAGCGGCGCCCATGGCTGTGCTGGCTGGGGTTCGATGGAATGACAACCCACCTTTTCGTTTGAGCGATACATCACTGTCTGGCTGTAAGAACGTGTATGTGCAGTTGCCTATGCAAGGGAGTTGTTGGGCTTCGGTTTTCTCTGATGGGAAAAAGAAAGCCGAGATCGCCAAGGGGGCGGTTCTTTACAAATTTCAACCCAACAAACCCGAGCAGTACTCAATGTTGCTCAGATCGCATTTTGGCGATCTGCAGTTTTTGCATGCGATGGCCTCGCGCCCGGGAGAGCGTGCGGGTGAGACCGCGGACAACATCATGATGTGGGCGGAGTTTGTCTGGCGAATCACTACCAGTGAATACGGTCGGGGTACCACCATCGCAGAAGCATCCGTTGACGTGCCTTTGTTGCTCGACTTCTTCGACCTCAGAGATACGGTCCAGAGCATTCTGTTCAAAGGCGAGGCGGGCTATAACAAAGATTATCGCGACTTTGCTTTCGGTACCTTGTTACACCTCGTTCAGGACAGCTATTCCGAAGCCCATATGGCCAGACAGGATCCCGACGGTCGTTTATGCGAGAAAACTAACTATGACCGTCCTGGCCGTGCTGTCCGGTATTACACCTATGTTGGTCAGAACTCACGAAATCATGGGCGAAAGGATGAGTTGGTAGCGGTGACGCGGCAATTATCAAACACAACTACCCCCAACCTCGTTGATGTTGGTCAAGCAATAAAAGAGATGAGGGATAAACACTTGAGCTGGAATGCGGTGGAACCTTACTTCGATTGTCTGTTTCGTACAGCACAACCGATGACTGAGGCTGATAAAGGACCCTTTTGATTGAGCCGATTGGGTGCTGGGTAACTCAGTCGTCGAAGCCGGGTTGTTCGTGAATCTCATCAACATTCAGTTCCAGCCGATACGCCACCGCCACAAACAACGCCTGGCACAAACACAGCGTCGCACTCAGCGAACGAAAGGCGAGGGCGCTGCCTTCGTTGACCAGCAATACGCTGTGGGCGAGTTTCGCCAGCGGCGAGAGGTGGCTGTCGGTGAGGACCAGGGTGTTGGCCTGCTGCTGGCGGGCGAAGCGCAGGCAATGTTGGGTTTCCTTCGCGTAGGGCACGAAGCTGATGGCGATGACCAGATCGTTCGCGCGCACGCTGCGCATTTGCTCGCGATAGCTGCCGCCGAGCCCGGACACCAGATGAATTCGTTTCTGAGTGTGTTGCAAGTTGTAAACGAGGTAGTCGGCGACGGCGAAGGAGCGGCGCACGCCGACGACATAAATGTTGTCTGCGTTGACGATCAGGTCGACGGCTTTTTCGAACGCGACATCATCGAGTTCGCGGCCCAGGCGTTCGATGCCGGAGCGCGTGGCGTCGATGCATTCGCGCGCGAGGTCGCCGGCGCTGGCTGGCTGCGACTGGTTGGCGATCATGCTGCGGATGCGTTGCTGGTAGTTTTGCACCGGCGAGGCTTTGTGGGTGTAGGCGCTGCGGAACAAGGCCTGCATTTCGCTGAAACCGCTGAAACCGAAGCGTTGCGAGAACCGCACGATGGCGGACGGGTGCACTTCGCACTCGCGGGCGATGTCGCTGATGCGGTCGACCATGATCCGGTCGCTCTGCTGGCTGATGTAGCTGGCGATGCGTTTGAGCTGGCGCGGCAGGGCGTCGTATTCATCGGTGATCTGTTGCAGCAGGCGCTCGGCATTGATCGGGGGGCTGGCGAGTGAAACCTCGTCGGTGGCCGGCAGATCGGGGCGGGGCATAGGTCATCCTTCAGGCTGTTTGATCACACGGTGGGCCTGATAGTAGGGGGGCTTTTGCAGGTCTGCTTTGCTGAAACGATGCAGTGCGTGGTAAAAAATTGCGTCTGGGCGCTGCTTGGTTAGCCGTTTGTCTTCTATATACAGCCGCTCGACTGAATTTCTTGCTATAAACGCACTCCGATGGCCTTGTAAACGCTGTGTCAGAGCAGTTTCCGGCCTTTGTCGGACAAATTCCCTGTATTTACAGTTGCTGAGGCCTCATTCGGGCCTTAGACTGCCGCCCCTCGTAAATTGAGTGCCGGGTGGCATTTGCAATAAACGATGCCTTTTCGCCGACCGCACGCGGTTCGCCGAAACGCTCCCTAATTCGCCTTAATGCACGTTTTTTTATAGAGATATCAATGACAAAGGACAAGTTGCTGGCCATGCCGGCAGATGACTACATGAATGCCGAGCAGCACGCTTTCTTCACTGAGCTGTTGCAGAACATGAAAGTCGAAACCCACGAGCGCATTGAGCAAAACCGTATCGCCATCGAAAGCCTGGACACCCCGGCTGACCCGGCGGACGCGGCTTCGGTTGAAGAAGAGCGCACTTGGCTGGTGAACGCGATCGATCGCGACCAGCGCATGCTGCCGCAACTGGAACAAGCCCTTGAGCGCATCAAGGAAGACAGCTTTGGCTGGTGCGATGACAGCGGCGAGGCCATTGGCCTGAAACGCCTGCTGATCAGCCCGACCACCAAATACTGCATCGAAGCTCAAGAGCGTCACGAGCAGATCGACAAGCACCAGCGTCAGGCCTGATTTTTCCGGCGCTGTGATCGCGGGCAAGTCCGCCCCACTAGGTTCAACACCGAACCTGTGGGAGCCGGGCTTGCCCGCGAAGCTTTTTATCGTCCGCAATATTTCCGCGCGATTCCATTGACCTGCCACAGACCCCACGACTAACGGACCATGGATAATGGCGTTGTAGTGGCGTTTAATGCAGTTACAACAATGAGAACAAGCGTGGGGTGTTGATATGACGAGAGATGGATCTCTGGTTGGGGCTTTGCCTGCACCAGTGCTTTTGCCGAAAAACCGCTGGATCGCGCCGACCCTGCAAAGCATCGCCCTGATGCTGTTGCTGGCCGGCATGTCCCTGGCCGGATGGTCGCTGTACATTGGCATGCCGCTGGCGGTGCTGATTGTCTGGCTACCGCGCCTGCGCTCTCGCGCCATCCCCGATATCCAGCCTGCCGACAGCGGCAGCGCCATGTCCGAACTGACCCGCGACCTTTCCTACACCACCAGCCATAACGCTTTGTCGGCGGCGGGCGTGGCGTTTTCGGTCAAGGAACTGGCGAGCAAACTCGAATCGCAACTCGATGCGGCGGCGCAGATCGTCAGCAACGCCGAGGTGATGATCGCGACCGAACATGCGACTTCGCAGCTCAGCCGTACGGCGCTTGAGGCGGCCAGCCAGGCGCATCACAGCAGCGCAGCAGGGCGCACGGAACTGGTGGATTCGATCGCGCGCATGCATCAACTCAGTCAGCGCGCCAATGCCAGCCGTGAATTGATCGAAGCCTTGAGCCTGCGCAGCGACGACATTCAGCGCGTGACCCTGGTGATTCAGTCGATTGCCAGCCAGACCAATCTGCTCGCATTGAACGCGGCGATCGAAGCGGCGCGGGCCGGTGAGCATGGTCGCGGTTTTGCGGTGGTGGCGGACGAAGTGCGCGGGTTGGCGGCACGCACGGCGTCGGCAACCGGTGAAGTGGGCGAGATGGTCGCCGACATCCAACAACGCACGGCACAGGTCGTGGAGCAGATTCGCGAGTTGTCGAGTGATCTGCAGATCGGTGTCGAGCAGGTCGAGCACACTGGCCAGCATCTGGAGAACATCGCGCGACTGGCCGCCGGGGTGGAAACCCAGGTCGGTGAAATCGCCCAAGGCGCGGAAACCAATCGCGAACAACTCGACAGCCTGTTCAAGGCTATCGAGCAGATGCGTAGCGACCTGGCGATCAGCGATCAACAGACTCGCCGTCTCGCTGCAGCCGCCGTGCAAATGGAAGGGCAGGCGGAAACCATCAGCGAGCGTCTGGCCGAAGTCGGGCTGGATGACTATCACCAGCGCATTTACGATCTGGCCCGCGAAGGCGCAAGCCAGATTGCTGCGCGATTCGAGGCGGATGTCGAGCAGGGGCGAATCAGCCTTGAAGACTTGTTTGACCGCCAGTATCAGCCGATCCCGAATACGCAACCGGCGAAGTTTCAAACCCGTTTCGACCGTTACACCGATCAGGTGCTGCCGGCGATTCAGGAACCCTTGTTGCCGCGTCACGAGGGGTTGGTGTTCGCCATCGCCTGTACGCAGCAGGGTTATGTGCCGACGCACAATCAGCTGTTCAGTCAGCCGTTGACTGGCGATGCTCAGGTCGATGCGGTGAACAACCGCACCAAGCGCAAGTTTGCCGACCGCACCGGTATTCGCTGCGGCAGCCATCAACAACCGGTGTTGTTGCAGACTTACACCCGCGACACCGGTGAGCTGATGCATGATCTGTCGGTGCCGATCATGATCAAGGGCCGGCACTGGGGTGGATTGCGTCTGGGCTATAAGCCGGAAAGTCCGCGCTGAGGGATTGTTACTTCCGGTGCAATGAATATGTGCACGGAGCTTGCTGTTTTCGCCCGCAAGAAACCATTAACCTGCCCGCTTAGTTAGGGTGCTAATGATTTCGGGAGGGCTGCATGCAGTGCAGAGTTGATGTCGCCGTGATGATCGGCAGTGGCGTGCCTGCCGGATTGCGCGCAATGGGTCGGAGCGTCTGCTGGGTGGTGTTGCTCAATGGCGAGCGTCGCGGCACGGCGTTTGCCAGCCGCGACGAGGCCGAGGAGTGCAAGGCTGCGTGGCTCGCGCAATTGCATGCCGAACCGAGTGACAGCCTGCACTGATCAGGACTACTTGCCACGGTGCAGGCGTACATTCAGTTCATCGACCATTACCGCTTCTTCACCATCGGCCCTTAACCATTCCTTGAGCAATTGCGCCTGTTGCGGTGACCAGAAGTCGGCGTCGATCAGTTTGGTGTTGGCGTCCAGTGGATGCGCCTCGATGAAATCGTCGATTGCGTTATCGTCTGAAGGCAACCCCAGTTGATCGAACAGGGTTTTCAGATCGTATGCTGGCAGTTCCATCGTGTACTCCTTCGGTGGGCGCCGGTATGGCGCGGTCGTTCGCTCTCTTTATCTGAGGCAACCACTCGCCAGTAGTTCGATCTTTGACTCCAGTGAGCGGGCGAGGGCGCAGGCTTCGTTGTGATCTTCGCGGAAACCTCTTACACGGCCGGTCGATGTTTCCTTTATGTGGAAGAAGGCGTTGCCGGCCGGTACGACTTGAAAGCGTGGGCAATGGTCGTTCATATCAGTGGCACGCAGGATCAGCGGTGATTCGATCCGGGCGTCTGTGGTCATGGCAAAGTGAGTCCGAGTGCACATATGAAGTCCTTTTCATCAGTTGGCCGATGTTTACAGGCCGTTTCGGGTAGTCGGAATGAGCATCGCTGCTCTAGAATCGCCAGTACCTGTTGACGACAGGGCTTATCTAAAGCAATTTTTCGCCAGCGATATGTCGGAAAAGTGCTTTTTTTCGTGAGAATTTTCCCTAAAGTTCGTAGTCAGACAGCTCTTGCCAGCGGTGAGGATTTTTCCTTCAGGCTTTGGCGAAAAAGGGATGAGTTTCGCGAGTGACAATCCAGTAGTCTTACGGACCTCGCGCTGAATCAGCACTCTGCTCGATTCGGGTTTTTATTTGAGTCATTTGGTAGTTACATCGGCCTGGCTTTTTTTTGCCGTGCGCGTTTTCCGTGTGCGGTTTTTTCAGATGTGGGGATGTTTCTTTGGCAGTCAGTAATCTCGATATGCATGCTTTGTTCGTGTTGGGTGATTTGCGTGCAAAGCTGGTCAAGCTGTTCCAGTCGCGTTTTGTTTACATCACCGAGCAGAACGCCGAAGGCATTTACGTGGCTGAGATCGACACTGAAAGCGCTTTGGTGGTCGATGACAAACCGGGGCTCAAGCTCAAGGTCGGCGATCATTTCAGTGCATCGGTCTTGCCCAGCCGCGAAGGCGGCAAGATGGATATCCGCTTTCGCGAAATCAAACTCACGGTGTATGGACTGGGCGATTACGCCTTTGTCGACACTGCCGACGGGCACGCGATCCTGTTCAAGGAAGGTCACAGCGTGGTGACCGTGTTTGCGGCCAACCAGCAGTTGCAGGAAGGGCTGACCAAGACCCTCAAAGCCGTTACCGCCAAAGCCGCCAAGTGGCGCAAGGGTGAGCTGGTGACGTTCAAGGCCAGCGAGTGAGCCGCTCGGATTTTCATTCGCAGAACCTCGACACGGCGCGCGAGGAGGCTCGGCGTTTGTTTACCGCCAAGGCCGAGTTGCAGGGCGCCTGGCTGACCTGGGTGGCTGCGCAGATTTATCAATTGCGTCCCGCGGAATACGCCAGCATGGTCAGACGCGAGCTGCAAAGCCTGCAGGAAAAGTCTGATTCATAACCTCGTCCGGAGCGCGGCCCGGAAAAAGCAGGAACCTCGGCTACAGTCAGTTGACTGAGTATTCAGAGGCTTGCGGTCTTCTGTCAGGCCAACCTGCCATTGCTGTAAACAGCACGAGGTGCAATGCATGAACGGATTTCGACGGTTATTGGCCGCCAGCGTGGCCACGTTCGGTTTGCTGACATCAGCGCAATCGGTGACGGCCGCCCAGGCGCCGATCCACTTTGCTGACCTGAACTGGGAAAGCGGCAGCCTGATTACCGATGTACTGCGGATCATCGTCGAGAAGGGTTACGGACTGCCGACCGATACGTTGCCTGGCACCACCATTACTCTGGAAACCGCACTGGCCAACAATGACATCCAGGTCATTGGCGAAGAATGGGCCGGGCGCAGTCCGGTATGGGTCAAGGCCGAAGCCGAAGGCAAAGTCGTCAGCCTGGGCGATACGGTCAAGGGCGCGACCGAGGGTTGGTGGGTGCCGGAGTACGTGATCAAGGGCGACCCGGCCAAGGGCATCAAGCCGCTGGCGCCGGACTTGCGCAGTGTCAGTGACCTTAAAAAGTACAAGGATGTGTTCAAGGATCCGGAGAACCCGAGCAAGGGACGGTTCCTCAACAGTCCGATCGGCTGGACCTCGGAAGTGGTCAACAAGCAGAAGTTGACCGCTTATGGTCTGCAGGACGATTACACCAACTTCCGCAGTGGCTCGGGCGCGGCGCTGGATGCCGAGATCAGCTCATCGATTCGTCGCGGCAAGCCAGTGCTGTTTTACTACTGGTCACCGACTCCGCTGCTGGGCAAATTCAAACTGGTGCAACTGGAAGAGCCGCCGTTTGACGCCGAAGCGTGGAAGACCCTGACTGACGCCGATAATCCCAATCCGAAACCCACTCGGTCACTGGCCTCGAAGCTATCGATCGGTGTGTCTACGCCGTTTCAGAAGCAGTATCCGCAGATTGCCGAGTTCTTCAGCAAGGTGGATTTTCCGATCGAACCGTTGAACAAGGCATTGGCCGAGATGAGCGAGAAGCACACGGCGCCGCGTGATGCGGCGGTGGCGTTCATGAAGGCCCACCCGGATGTGTGGCAGGCCTGGTTGCCGAAGGATGTGGCGGAGAGGGTTGCGGCTGATTTGAAATAGAGGCTGATGCGGCTGGCCTCATCGCGAGCAGGCGAAGGCCTACATTTGGAAAGCATTCCCCTGTAGGAGTGAGCCTGCTCGCGATGCTTTTAAAACTTCGTTTGCACCGCCAATTCAAAGGTACGCGGTGTTCCGAGGTAATACGCTGGCGAAACATGCGCAAACTCGGCATACACCTCATTGCTCAGATTACGCACGCGCCCGGTCACGGTGGTGTGCGAATCAACCTTGTAGCTGAGGAAGCTGCCGAACAAGGTGTACGACGGCACCGTCATGGTGTTGGCCGTGTCCGCATACACCGACGCCACATATCGTGCATCAACCCCACCTTGCCACTGCGGCGAAAAGTCATAAGTCAGCCACAGATTACCGACCCGATCCGGCACATTGGTCGGCGTATTGCCCTTGCGTGAAACCACCACACCGGCGGCATTCTTTTCGGTGAAATCATCGTACTGCGCGTCGACCCAGGCGAAGTTGCCTTCAGCCAACAGCTTGTCGGTGATCCGCAACGAACTGGCGATTTCCACCCCTTTCGACGTCTGTTGACCGACCGGAATACTGCCGGCCGGATCTAGCGGGTCGGTCACCGCGAAGTCTTTTCGCTCGATGGTGTAAGCGGCAATCGTCGCCGAGCCGCGTCCATTCAGATAATCGAATTTGCTACCAATCTCCCACTGCTTGCCGGTCGAGACGTCGAAATTCTGCGTGCCATTCGGTTGCTCGGCGGCGGTGCTGTATTGCACGTAGACGTTGGCCGAGGGAATGAACTGGTAGGTCAGGCCGGCGCGGCCGGTGACTGGCTCCCAACTGCGCTTGAGGTGTTTCGGGTTGGCAGCGGTCACGGTGCGATGGTTGGTCACGTCGAGGTCAATGTCGTCATAGCGCAGGCCGGTGAGCAGCGACAGTTTGTCGGTCAACGCCAGCCGGTTTTCCATGAACAATGCTTTGGTGGTGACCTCGTTGGTCTTGTCGCTGATCAATTTCGGGTTGGTGCCGGGAATGTCGTAGAAATGCCCCGGACGGTAGTTGTTCGGGTCCACCGTGCTCGGACCTTTGATGTTCAGCGGCGAGTTGGTGGTCTGGTTGACCTTGTATTCAAAGCCACCCGACCACGTCGTATCCAGACCGAACAGCGTGTTGTCATGGCGCAGCTCGAACTGGTTGCCGTTCTGCTCGCCCTGATGGCGTACTTGATACGCGGTGGAGCGATTCACCGCTGTGTTGTCGGCGTTGTACTGGTAGGTTTCGAGGTTGCGGTAATCGCGCTGGCTGTCGAGGTGATACAGCGTGTTGCGCAGGGTGGTGCTGTCGTTGATGCGGTAGTCGATGATCGAACGGACCCAGATCGTTCGCTGCTCGTAACGCCCGTCCTCGACGTTGTAGTTGTTGAAGCGGTTGTGTTTGTCGATCTTCAACTCACCGGCCTTGGGATTGAGCACGGGCGTGCCCCAGTACGGACTGTCTTCGTGTTCGTCCTGATATTCCAGTGCCAACGTGTGCGACAGGTCGGGCGTGAGATCGCTGAGCAGCGAGAACGCCACGCTCCAGGCATCGCGCTCCTGGCGGTCGATGTAGCCGTTGCTGGTGTTGTGGCTGACGTCGAGTCGCGCGTAGTGCTGCACGTCGGCGCTGGGATCGGTCAGTGCATGGTTGAGGCCGAAGGCGGTTTCGGTGGTGTCGTACGTGCCGTAGCTGACCCGGCCTTCAACAGCTTGTTCGTCGCGGGTGGCGAGCTTGGTCACGTAGTTCAGCGAACCGCCGACCGAGCCTGCGCCATTGATCAGCGATGACGGGCCGCCGACCAGTTCCACGCGGTCGTAGATCCACGAATCAACTGGCCGCGCCAGGCCGCCGGAAACGTTGATTCCGTTGAACATCTGAGTAATCTGGCTGCTGGTGAAGCCACGATAGGAAACGAACCCGCCGAACCCCGGCGGTGCGCTGGCGTTAACCCCGGGGAGGGTGTTGGCGGCGTCCTGAAAGTTCTGTGCGCCGTGGCGCTCGATGTCGTTGCGATTGGCGATGGCCACTGAAGCCGGTGTGTCGCGCACGCTCAAGCCGAGGCGTGAGGCCATGCCGCTGGACTGGTCGAGGCTCAGGCCCGGTTCTGCACCGGACTCGCCATCAATGGTGATCGGCGCCAGATCCACGGTGGATTGCGCCCAGACGTTGACGGACAGGCAGCCGCACAGGCTCGCCAGCAAAGTGAGTTGTTTCATCATTGAATCCTGAATGCTTGTCTAGGAGTCAGCGCACAGGCAAACGCCGCGCGTTGGCGCAGTGGGCTGACAAATCAAAAAGGCAAAGACACTCAGGCGAGCGGTGGGGCGCGAGGGTTGGCCGAAGGCCAGGTGAAGCGGGCAGGAAGGTCGGCGCTGACGATGGGCACCAGCGGCGGGCTGTGCTGTTCCGGCAGGATTGCCAGGGTCAGGCTGGAGTTGAACGCTGGGCCCATGCCGCCGCCGACCGAGCACAGCGGGCAGCCAAACGCCTTGGACAGGGTCGGCAGTTGTTCTTCGGTGGGATTGCTGGCGAGCGGCGCTTGAGTGGCCGGGTCGACTGTACAGAACTGGCCGCCGATGCCGTTGAGTTGCATGCCGACCATTTGTCCGTGACCGATGCTGCAGGCGAACACGTTGAACAGGACGCAGCAATAAAGCATCCAGGCCAGCAGTGAGCGATCGGAACGGGAGAATTTCATGGGGCGGCACTTTACCGTACCGCTGATCGGTCGTGCACTTGAAAAAAATCCGACTAGGATGATTTGTTCAAATCCCTTTCCAAGGATTTCAACCATGACCTTTGTGTTGGCTCAATGGCTGGTGACTACTTTCGCGGTGATCGCCTTGATGCATGTGTATTGGGCGCTGGGCGGGCAATGGGCGGCGGCAGTAGTCGTGCCGCAGGTGCCGGTGCGCGGATTGGTCGCAACGGTGCGACCGGCGTTCAAGCCTTCGGGCTGGCTCACGTTGATCGTGGCGGCGGCGCTGTTGGTGATTGCGGCATTGGTGTGCATGCGAGTTGGCTGGGGCATGCCGGCGGTGACGCACAAGGCGCTGCAATGGGTGATCAGCGCAATTGCGCTGTTGATGTTTGCCCGGGCGATTGGTGATTCGAATCTGGTCGGGTTCTTCAAGGAAGTGAAGGACTCGCGGTTTGCGCGGCTCGACACCTGGGTGTATTCGCCGTTGTGTGCGGTGTTGGGGGCGGGGTTGTTGGCGGTGGCTTGGGTTTGAAACTGATCTGAAATTTGTGATGACCTGGCTGGCCCCTTCGCGAGCAGGCTCGCTCCCACAGTGATTGTGGGTATTCACAGATATGTGATTTCACCCAAAACCCTGTGGGAGCGAGCCTGCTCGCGAAGGGGCCAGACCAGACACCGCAAGCTCTGGACTAGCTACCGCTTTCAGTCCGTCGACTACTGACCTCGGCCGGCACATCATCCCCAGCCATGCGCTTGCGGAACAACGCCGCCCGCGCCAGCAGCAAGGTCGTCACCGGCACAGTGATCGCCAGCAATATCGGAATCAGCCAGGCATGCACCACCGGACCGGATTTCAACGCCGAAAAGCAGATGATCGACGCCAGCGCCACACACCATGCCCCCAGCGTTGAAGCCAGCGCCGGCGGGTGCATGCGCTGGAAGTAATCTTTCATGCGCAATAATCCGATCGCACCGATCAACGCAAACAGACCGCTGAGCACCAGCAGGATCGCCACCGGAATCTCGATCCACAGAGACAATTCAGCATTCATTCGATCACCTCGCCACGCAGCAGGAATTTCGCCAGTGCAAACGAGCCGACGAAGCCGAACAGCGCAATCAGCAGCGCCGCTTCGAAGTAAGTGTCACTGGAATAACGAATACCCAGGGTCAGCATCATCAGCATGGCGACGATGTACAGGTAGTCCAGCGCCAATACCCGATCCTGTGCCGACGGGCCTTTGAACAGGCGCACCAAGGTCAGCACCATCGCCAGCGAGAACAGGAACAGCGTTAGCAGAATCGCGTTCGACAGTAATGGGCTCATTCGAAAATCTCCATCAACGGCCGTTCGTAGGTGCTCTTGAAGTGCTCGATGAATTGCACTTCGTCATCCAGATCCCAGACGTGCAGCAGCAGAATGCTGCGATCCAGCGCCAGCTCTGACCACACTGTGCCGGGCACCACTGTGCAGATCATCGCCAGGGTCGCCAGGCCATGGGCATCGCGCAGGTCCAGCGGTACTTTGACAAAGCCCGAGCGCGGAGGGCGACGACCGGCATTCAGTACGCCCCAGGCGACGATCAGGTTGGACATCACCACATCACGGCCCACGACCAGGAACAGGCGCAGGATCGTCCCCGGCCGGCGAATGCGCGCTCGTTTCGGGCGCAATTTGCGCATCATCAACGGAGCGGCAAAGCCTAGTATCGCGCCGAGCAACAGGTTGCCCGGGCTGATCGACAGGTTCAGGGTCAGCCACAAGGCGCAAAGTGCCAACGACAGCAGCGGTGCAGGAAACACGCGGTTCATGGCTGCACCTCCAGCATCGCCGATTTGGCTTCCGGACTCGGTACGGCACGGGTGCCGAGCACCGCCATCACGTACTGCTGCGGGTTGTGCAACGCCTCGGCAGTGGCCTGGGTGTAACGCAACAGGGGTTCAGCCTTGAAAGTCAGGACGATGCTCAGCCCCAGCAACAGGAAGATCGGCGCGCATTCGAGTTTGCGCAGCAGTGGCGAAGGGCGCTCCTCCGGGGTCCAGAAGCGCTGGATGCCGAGGCGCGAGAACGCCATCAACGACGCCAGCCCGGTAAGGATCAGCAGCGCCAGCAATGCCCAAGCCGCGTTGGAAATCGGCGCGCCAGTGCCCAGCCCCAGCGGATTGAGCAGCGCGCCGATCAGACTGAGTTTGCCGATAAAACCGGACAGCGGCGGCATGCCGATGATCAGCAGCGCGCAAGCAATAAAGCTCAGGCCGAGAAACGCCATGGTCCACGGGATGACCTGACCGACCACAGCTTTTTGCTCGTCGTCGAGGTTGATGCCTTTGGGCGGTTGCAGGGATTCCTGCGGGCGCGGCAGCAGTTCGCTTTCGTCTTCCAGCGGGATCTCGTTGGCCGAGCGCGAACGTTCGATCAACTCGGCCAGCAGGAACAGTGCGCTCAGTGCCAGGGTCGAGCTGACCAGATAGAACAACGCGGCGCCGATCAGGTTCGGCTGGGCGAACCCGATTGCCGACAGCAGAATCCCCGCCGACACCAGAATGCTCAGACTGGCCATGCGCTCCAGGCGTTGCGCGGCGAGAATTGCCAGCGCCGCGCAGGCCATGGTCGCCATGCCGCCGTAGATCAGCCAGTCGCCGCCAAAGAACGCCGAGGCACCGGCTTGCCCAGAGAACAGCAGGGTCCACAGGCGCAGCAAGGTGTAGACGCCGACCTTGGTCATGATCGCGAACATCGCCGCCACCGGCGCACTGGCCGAGGAATAGGCCGGCACCAGCCAGAAGTTCAGCGGCCACATGCCAGCCTTGGCCAGGAACGCGACGGCGAGAATCCCGGCGCCGGCATGCAGCAAGCCACGGTCGGCTTCCGGCACCAGCGGAATCTTCAGCGCCAGATCGGCCATGTTCAGCGTGCCGGTGACGCCGTAGATCAATGCCGCGCCAATCAGAAACAGCGACGAAGCGAGCAGGTTGATCGAGATGTAATGCAGCCCCGACGAGACCCGCGCCCGACCCGATCCATGCAACAGCAACCCATAGGACGCGGCGAGCAGGACTTCGAAGAACACAAAGAGGTTGAACAGGTCGGCGGTCAGAAATGCGCCATACAACCCCATCAACTGAATCTGGAACAACGCGTGGAAGCTCGAACCGGCGCCGTCCCAGCGGGCCATGGCAAACAGCAGGGCGCTGACGCCGATGATCCCGGTCAGCACCAGCATCAGCGCCGACAGGCGATCAACTACCAGCACAATGCCGAACGGCGCCTGCCAGTTGCCCGGCAGGTACACGCCAATCGAACCGGGCACGCCCGTGGTTTGCGTCCACTGCAGCAGCATCACCGAGATGAACAGGCCGACGAGGCTGGAGAACAGATTGATTTTCGCCTTCAGCGGTCGGTGCCGCTCGCCGAGCATCAGCATGATGGCGGCGGTCAGCAGCGGCAGCAGAATCGGTGCGGCGATCAGGTGAGTCATCGCCATCATTCTTTAGGCTCCCGGCCGTCGACGTGGTCGGTGCCGGTCAGGCCGCGCGAGGCGAGCAGAACGACGAGGAACAGCGCGGTCATGGCGAAGCTGATGACGATCGCAGTCAGCACCAGTGCCTGTGGCAGCGGGTCGGTGTAGTGCAGCAAGTCTTGGGTCACGCCATCCTTGATCACCGGCTCCTTGCCGATAAACAGGCTGCCCATGCTGAAGATGAACAAGTTGACGCCGTACGACAGCAGGCACAGGCCCATGACCACCTGGAACGTCCGTGGGCGCAGGATCAACCAGACGCCGGACGCGGCGAGCACGCCGATGGCGATTGCGATGACTTCTTCCATCAGACGGCTCCTTTGCTGGCGACGGACTTGGGCAGCGATGCGGTCTTGTGACCCCGCACCGATTGGTGGGCGAGGGCGGTGAGGATCAACAAGGTCGAACCGACCACCACGCCGTACACGCCAACGTCGAAGAACAGCGCGCTGGCGATATGGATGTCACCCAGCACTGGCAAAGTGAAATGCCAGGTGTGCGTGGTGAGGAACGGATAGCCGACCAGCATCGCCCCCAGGCCGGTGGCGGTGGCGAACAGTAACCCGGTGCCCATCCAGCGCAGCGGCCGCAGACTCATTTGCGCCTCGACCCACTGTGTACCGGCGACCATGTATTGCAGGATGAACGCCACCGACATCACCAGACCGGCGACGAAACCGCCACCCGGTTGGTTGTGCCCGCGCATGAACAGGTAGAACGACACCACCAGCGCAATCGGCAGCAACAGGCGAACCAGCACTGCCGGCACCATCATGAAGCCGAGTGCGGTGTCGCTAGCCGAACGCGGGTTGACCAGATCGGTGACCACGTCCGGCGCCAGCAAGCGTTGCTGGGCGGGCAGTTGCAGGCTTTCTTTCGGTGGGCGGAAACGCCGCAGCAGAGCGAACACGGTCAGCGCCACGGCGACCAGCACGGTGATTTCGCCGAGGGTGTCGAAGCCACGGAAATCCACCAGCATCACGTTGACCACGTTGCTGCCACCGCCCTCGGGCATGGCGCGGCTGAGGTAGAACGAAGAGATGTCGTTCGGCGTCTGCCGCGTGAGCATCGCGTAGGACAGCAGCGCCATGCCACCACCGACGGCAATCGACAGCAGCAAGTCGCGCAGACGACGAATGCGTGCCTTGCG
Organism: Pseudomonas sp. RU47; assembly: GCF_004011755.1. GTDB lineage: Bacteria > Pseudomonadota > Gammaproteobacteria > Pseudomonadales > Pseudomonadaceae > Aquipseudomonas. Next base: position 2,611,582 of record NZ_CP022411.1, read on the forward strand.
CAGGCTGCTTGGCAGTGGCGAGACTTCTTCGATACGGCGTGGCAACCAGCGCAGGCCGAGCAGGATCAGCACGGTGGTGACCACTTCTACCGCCAGTTGCGTCAGCGCCAGATCGGGCGCGGAGAACCAGACGAAAGTCACGCAGGTCATCAAGCCGCAGACGCTGACCATGGTCAAAGCGGCGAGACGGTGATACTTGGCCTGCCACGCGGCGCCGAGGGCACAGGCAATCGCCAGCAGCCACAAGGTCACAAAGACGATCGAGCCGGGAATCTTCGGCCGGTCGCCCCAGCTCAGGCTGCTGTGCAGCATCGGAATCAGGCCGGCGAGCACGGCCGCCAACACCATCAGGAACAATTGCATCTGCAGACGCTTGGTGCCGAGTCGCCGCTCTGCGCGCCGGGCCATGCGCATCATCACCACCAGGCTGCGCTCGAACAGGCGCTTGCCGTTGAAGCGGCCAACCAACGGCGGGTACTTGAAGCGTCCGCGCTTGAGCTGATTGCGCAGCAACAGATAGACAATGATGCCGCCGGACATGGCGATCAGGCTCATGATCATTGGCGCGTTGAGGCCGTGCCAGATTGCCAGGCTGTATTCCGGTAGCGTGCCGCCAACCACGGGCAACGCGGCGGCGGCGAGCAACGGGCCGACGATCTGCGCCGGGAAAATCCCCACCAGCAAGCACGTGAACACCAGCAGTTCTACCGGCGCGCGCATCCAGCGCGGCGGCTCGTGTGGGGTGTGCGGCAGGTCGGTGGCCGGCGGGCCGAAGAACACATCGACGGTGAAGCGCAGCGAGTAGGCAACGCTGAATGTACCGGCGATGGTCGCGACAATCGGCAACGCCGCTTCGACCCAGGCCGTGGCATTGATGAACACGGTTTCGGCGAAGAACATCTCTTTCGACAGGAAACCGTTGAGCAATGGCACGCCCGCCATCGAGGCACTGGCAACCATGGCCAGCGTCGCGGTGAACGGAATCAGTTTGATCAGGCCGCTGAGCTTGCGGATATCGCGAGTGCCACTTTCGTGGTCGATGATGCCCGCCGCCATGAACAGCGAGGCCTTGAACGTCGCGTGGTTGAGGATGTGGAATACCGCCGCCACTGCCGCCAGCGGACTGTTCAGGCCGAGTAACAGGGTAATCAGGCCTAGATGGCTGATAGTCGAGTAAGCGAGCAGACCTTTGAGGTCGTTCTGGAACATCGCGCAATACGCGCCGAGCAACAGCGTACACGCGCCGGCCCCGCTGACGATGTAGAACCATTCTTCACTGCCGGACAACGACGGCCACAGGCGCGCGAGCAGGAAAACCCCGGCCTTGACCATGGTGGCCGAGTGCAGATAGGCGGAGACGGGTGTTGGCGCCGCCATTGCGTGCGGCAGCCAGAAATGGAAAGGGAACTGCGCGCTTTTGCTGAGTGCGCCGATAAGAATGAGGGGTAAAAGGATAGGGTAGAGGGCGTGTGCACGAATCATGTCGCCGGCGGCCAGGACCTTGTCGAGGTCATAGCTGCCGACGACATGGCCGAGAATCATGACCCCCGCCAGCAGGCATAACCCGCCGGCACCGGTGACCATCAGTGCCATATAGGCACCGCGCCGGGCGTCGGCGCGGTGGTGCCAATAGCCGATCAACAGGAATGAAAAGAGACTGGTCAGCTCCCAGAAAAACACGATCTGTATCAGATTGCCGGAGATGACCAGGCCGAGCATGGCGCCCATGAATGCCAGGAAAAAGGCGAAGAAACGCGGCACCGGATCGTCCGGCGACATGTAATAACGAGCGTACAAGGAGACCAGCGTGCCAATGCCGAGCACCAGCATCGAGAACAGCCAGGCGAAGCCATCCATGCGTAGAACGAAGTTCAGACCAAGGCTGGGCAGCCACATGAATTCTTCGCGGATCACGCCGCCGTGGGCAATTTGCGGATACAACAGCGCGACCTGGACGGTGCCGATCAAAGCGACCAGGCCTGCCAACAGGGATTCGGTATTACGCGCGTTATGAGGCAGCACCGCTGCCAGACAGCTGCCAATGAATGGCAGAAGCAGTAGAACTATCAGGGACATAGGCTTCTAATCTGCGGAAGTTTGTGAAGCATCATACGTGCCAGCTCCCCGATCACCAAACGCGAGGATGTCTCAGAATCCTACAAAGTAGTCTGGATTTTTCTGTTTGGCATTGTTTCAGGGGCAGCGATGTTGTGGCAGATGGCCCTTTCGCGAGCAGGCTCGCTCCCACATTGGAATGTATTTCAAAATGTGGGAGCGAGCCTGCTCGCGAAAGCGTTGGGTCAGACGCTGAAGGTGATGCGGGTTAACCCTGGGTTTCCTGCTCCAACTCAGCTTCGGCTTCGGCGACCTTACCCTTGGTCTTCAACTCACTGACAATCACCGCCGCAACAATCAACCCCGCGCCCACCAGCGCAATCGCCGGCAACCGTTCCCCGGCAATCCGCCCGACAATTCCGGCCCACACCGGCTCACCGGCATAGATCAACGTCGCCCGGGTTGGCGAGACACTCTTCTGCGCCCAGTTCATCGCCACTTGAATAGCCGCACTTGCTGCGCCAAGCCCAAGAGCCGTCACCAGCAGCGTCCAGGAAAAGTCCGGAATCATTTCCCCGGTCGGCACCACCAGCAGGAACGACAGCACGGAGGTGGTTGCCAGTTGCACAACGGTCACTCGGCGCACATCGACCTGACCGGCATAGGTGCTGATCAGAATGATCTCGGCGGCTATGGCGATGGCACTGATCAAAGTGGCAATTTCACCGGGACTGAAATTCAGCGCAGCCCCGGACGGCCCCGACAACAACATCAACCCGGTAAATGCCAGCATGATGCCGATGCTGGGCATCAATCCCGGGCGTCGCCCCAGCACCAGCCATTGCAGCAAAGGCACGAACGGCACATACAACGCGGTGATGAACGCCGACTGACTGCTCGGGATCGTTTGTAAACCGACCGTCTGCAGGCCGTAACCGAGCATGATCGCCACGCCGATGAAGGCGCCAGCCTTGAGTTCGAACAGCGTCATTTCGCGCAGATGACGCCATGAGAACAGTGCGACGATAGCCGCCGCAGCGGCGAAGCGCAGGCCGACAAAAAACATCGGGCCGCTGACGGTCATCGCATGCTGAACCAGCAGGAAAGTACCGCCCCAGATCATGGTGATCAGCACCAGCACGCACTCGGCTTTGCTGAAACGAGAGAAACGAAGGGGAGTGGGGGAGCTGTTCTGCGACGTCATGACCTTGCGCACTATAAAAAGGAGGCCGCACAATGCGCCCAACGTTGCGCAGTATACTGCGCAACCTCACTGAGTGAGCAATATAGTGCACAAAGATTCAACGCAACGGGCGTCCGTCCTGCAACACGTCAGCCTGAATGTGCGACGCCTACGTCATGCCGCCGACATGAGCCAGACTGCGCTGGCGGAAAAATCCGGGGTCAGCCGGCGCATGCTGGTGGCGATCGAGGCGGGCGAGAAGAATGTCAGCCTGACCACGCTGGATCGCGTCGCCGAGGCGCTCGATGTGGCGTTCAGCGATCTGATCCAGGCGCCGGATGCCCGCGACCCGAGCCGCATCAACGAGGTGGCATGGGCGGGCACCCACCCGGGCAGCAAAGCGGTGTTGCTTTCCAAAGCCACGGCGACCCGCGAAGTCGAGCAATGGGAGTGGTGCCTGCAACCCGGCGAGGTCTATCCGTCGCAAGCGGATGCCGAGGGCTGGAGCGAGCAGATTTTCGTCTTTGAAGGTTGCCTGACCCTGATGCTCGGCGATCAGCCGCAGCACATCGGTACAGGTGAGTTCTTCATGTTTGCCAGTAACCAGCCGCATTCCTATCGCAATGATGGGGAAGTTGCGGCGCGGTTTGTGCGTAATGTGGTGATTTGAATGAGTCAGAGCGCAGACATCCTGATTATCGGCGGTGGCCTCAGCGGCACGATGTTGGCGGTGCAATTATTGCGACTGCCTGGCCGGCGCAAGGTCCTCATCGTTGAACCGCGTGCGGAACTGGGACGGGGCGAGGCGTACAGCGCGGTCGAGTTAGGTCACACACTCAATGGCAACGCCGCACGCATGAGTGTTGATCCGGATAATCCTGATGATTTGACGCAATGGCTGACCGAGCACATTGCCGGTGGTGGCTGGCCTGAATCGGCCGAGCAGGATGTGCCGGTCAGCGAACTGTTCCCGCCGCGTGGTTTGTTTGGTGTCTATGTGCAGCAACGTCTGGCTGAAGCGCGCACTGTCGGGGCGCATTATGGTTCGAGCGTTGAACACATTCGCGCGGAGGTCGTCGACCTGCAAGTCGAGGCCGATTCGGTGCAGCTCATACTGAGCAATGGTCAGGCACTGCGCGGTGGCTACGCGGTCTTGGCGACTGGAATGTTCCCTGCCGCGCGAACCCCGCAGAAAACCTCCAGCGGTCTCAACGCCGCAGCGCTCGATCCGTGGGATGTCGCAGCCATGCGCCAGCTCGATCCGCAATCCACCGTGATGATCATTGGCTCCGGCCTGACCATGGTCGATGCCGTGGTATCGCTGGAGCAAGCCGGGCATCGCGGGCCGATTGAAGTGTTTTCGCGGCATGGTTTGTTGCCCCATGTTCGCCGACAACCGCCGGCCTGGGTGGATTTTCTTGGCGACGATCACAGTATTCGCACGCCCCGACAGTTATTGCGCGAGTTGCGTCGGCAATGCCGGGCAGCCATTGCGCAAGGCATCGATTGGCAGGCACCGCTGGACACAGTCCGCGTACACATCGCCCGGTTGTGGAGTCAGGCGACTGACCGGCAGCGTCGACAATTCGTACGGCATGTTCGGCCGTGGTGGGAAAGCCATCATCACCGTTCACCGCCGTTGAGCGCGAAGCTGGTTGAGCGATTGCACAAAGAAGGGCGATTGCGGATTCAGGCGGCGTCGTTCAAGGGGCTGGAGCCAAATGTGGAAGGTGGTGTGAGTATTCGCATTCGACGTCGCGGTGAGTCGCAAACCTGCGTGGTGCAGGGCGCCGCGTTGGTCAACTCCAGTGGCATCGAATACGACTGGCGTCGGGTGGCGCGACCGTTGCCGCAACAGGTGCTGGCGCGCGGTCTGGTGCAGCCGGGACCGTTGGCGCTGGGGATTGCGGCGGCGGTGGATGGTGCGGTGCTGGATGCCGAAGGGCTTGCGGCTGACCGATTGTTTGCCATGGGGCCGCCATTGCGCGGGATGTCGTGGGAGAGCACGGCGGTGACGGATGTGGCGTTGCAGGCGAAGGCGTTGGCTTTACGACTGGTGCGTTAAAGCCGAGGTTGCCGTTGGTCGGAATAAAGACCCCACCTGTAATTTCTGACAGTTGTGGATCTTCGCCGGCATGGGCCTAATCGCTTCGTACGCGATAGCTTCGCGTGCTCAACCAATTTTTAAAGGAATAAAGAGATGGCTAAGGCTCTTGAACCACTTGTAATCAACGAAGCTGTAGACGGCATCATAAAACTGACCGATGTCCCAGATGGCGCTACTGCACGGATCCCGCCGGGTCCTCTGGCGGAGGATGGTCCCATTACCCCATTTTTCGTTCAGGTTGTTTTAGATGGCAAGTTGATCGGTGAAGGATTTACCGGTACCACTCCTCATTCGGAGACTATCGAAATAAAGGTGTCTCGCGCAGACTTACTGAAAAACATAGGCCCGCAGGGCGCTGAGTTTGCCTATAGGGTGGATTTGGGCGGAAATCCAGTGGACGCACCTTTTACGAAGTACGAAATTACTCATTAGGTTAGATGTCTGTCTGGAGAATCCATTGGCATCCGGCGTTTAGGGCGCCGCATGTCAATGGGAGTCTAACTTTGATCGCTGGCAAAACAGCTCCCAAGGTTTTGGGTGTGCTGTAAGTGTTACGCCACCACCCTATAGCAAGGCACATACGCCGCGCCGCCCGGCAGTTTCATCCGGTGCTGGGCGACGAAGGCTTTGAGCAGTGCATCGAGCGGTTGCATGATCGCTGCATCACCACGGATCTGGTACGGCCCGTGTTCTTCGATCAGGCGAATGCCCTTGTCCTTGACGTTGCCGGCGACGATCCCGGAGAACGCCCGACGCAGGTTCGCCGCCAGTTCGTGCGGTGGCTGGTCGCGGTGCAGTTTCAGGTTGGCCATGTTTTCGTGGGTCGGATCGAACGGACGCTGGAAGCCTTCGTCGATTTTCAGCAGCCAGTTGAAGTGGAACGCGTCGTTGCGCTCGCGGCGGAACTGCTTAACCGCTTTCAGCCCCTGAGTCATATGCCGTGCCACTTCGGCCGGGTCGTCGATGATGATTTCGTAGTGTTGCTTGGCTGCTTCACCCAGGGTGGCGGTGACGAAGGCGTCGAGCTGTTCCAGATACGGCGCCGCATGTTTCGGTCCGGTGAGGACCACCGGGAACGGCAGCCCTTTATTGTCAGGGTGCATCAGTATGCCCAGCAGGTAGAGGAACTCTTCCGCCGTACCGGCACCGCCCGGGAAGATGATGATGCCGTGGCCGACACGCACGAAGGCTTCCAGGCGTTTTTCGATGTCCGGCAGAATCACCAGCTCGTTGACGATCGGGTTCGGCGCTTCGGCGGCAATGATGCCCGGCTCGGTCAGGCCGAGATAACGACCGCCGTGAATACGCTGTTTGGCGTGGGCGATGGTCGCGCCTTTCATCGGGCCTTTCATCACGCCCGGGCCGCAACCGGTGCAGATGTCGAGGCTGCGCAGGCCCAGTTCGTGGCCGACTTTCTTGGTGTATTTGTATTCTTCGGTGTTGATCGAGTGACCGCCCCAGCACACAACGATTTTCGGCTCGACGCCGGGACGCAGAGTGCGTGCGTTGCGCAGCAGGTGGAAGACGTAGTCGCTGATGCCTTGCGAGGTGCTGAGGTCGATGCGTTGGCTGTCGAGTTCGTTTTCGGTGTAGACGATGTCGCGCAGGGCGCTGAAGAGCATTTCGCGGGTGCTGGCGATCATTTCGCCGTCGACGAAGGCGTCGGCCGGAGCGTTCAGCAGCTCCAGGCGCACGCCGCGATCCTGTTGGTGAATGCGGATTTCGAAGTCCTTGTAGGCTTCAAGGATAGTCTTGGCGTTATCAACATGGGCGCCGGTGTTGAGGATGGCCAGGGCGCACTGGCGGAAGAGGGTGTAGGTGCTGCCGGATCCGGCTTCGCTCAGTTGCTGAACTTCACGTTGAGAAAGGGTTTCCAGGCTGCCTTTCGGGCTGACCGAGGCGTTGATTACGTGTCGTTGGGTCATGCAATGATCCTTAAAACGATGTCATCACGAAGCTGAGCAATGGCATCCGAATAGTGTGTATCCATGAATGAAGATGGCACGATCTGCGCTATACCGCCATGTCCCCTTTGGACGCTGAAAAGATGAAGAGGAGCCCCAGCATAGCTAAATCCGTCGTAGAGGCGATAATGCCCCGGCCGCTTTTTTCTGTTAGCCCTTTTGTCGCCCAAGGAAGTCATTTGTGATGTTCGAGATTCAGCCAATGGATGCCGCCACCTTTCGCCAGCAGACCCGACGCAGCACGATCATCATCGCCGTGCTGTTCCTGGTGCTGGCGATGTTGTTCTCGAGCGTGGCGGTGGCGTTGTTCGGCGAACCTGGCGGCGATAACCTGCGCTTCAATGTCGGCGGGGTTTTTCTGGCATTTCTGCTGACTGCGGGGTTACTGCGCGGGCGCTTCTGGAATCAGCGCTGGATGGCGCCAGCGGTGTATAGCTGGCGACTCAAGCGCAACCTGATGAGCATCACCAATGTGATGCATCAGGTGACGGCGGCGGTGGAGCAGAACGATCCGGTGGCGATGAAGGTTTTGCGTTTCTACCACTTGGGGTTGACGCAAATGCACGAACTGGACGGTAACTCCAGCGATCATGGGCAGCTGTGGCGGGAAGTCGAGGCGCACAAGGAACGGATGCAGGTGCTGGGTCTCGACACCGAGCAGACGCGCCTGGATCCGGCCTGGCTGGAGGCGTTGAAGCCAACTTCGCGCTGAAACGTCCGCAGTATAAGTTTCAGCCAAAGATCAGTGAGCGATGAGTGCCTGCACCGGCGCGGGCCCCATCGCCAACTGCCAGCGCTACTGAACCGGCAGCCAATGCCGCATCTCCGCAGGCAAATACGTCGGCGACGCTGGTTTGTTGTGTCGCGTCAGTCTGAATAAACGGTCCCATCGGGCCATCCTCGAATGTACATCCCAGTTGTTCAGCCAGCGGGCTGGCCATGCGTGTGCGTGGCATGGCGAACAGGCCTGCAACAGCGATGACCTGACCATCGCTGAGTACCACGTCCGCACGCTCGCCACGGATGTGACTGACCGGCCGGGTTTCCAGGGTTACACCGCGGCGATCCAGTTCCGCCAATTGTTCGGCATCCGGCTCGAACACGCCGTTGGTGAAGAACGTGGTCGGGCCCCAATCCCGCAGTAGCAGGGCGTGATGAATCGACATGGGTGACGTCGCCAATACGCCGATCGCGTCTTGATTCAGTTCATAACCGTGGCAGTACGGGCAATGAAAAACACTTTGGCCCCAGCGTTGCCTGAGACCGTCGATGTCCGGCAACTCGTCGATGACGCCCGAGGCCAGGATCAGTCGCTTGGCGCTGAGCCATTGTCCGCTCTCGGTGCGCAGATCGAATCCGCTGTCAGTCCGAGTCGCTTCAACTGCTGTATCCGTTAGCCATTGCACGCTGGGGTAAGCCAGTAACTGTGCGCGTGCTTCGTCAGCAATTTGCCCCGGTGCACGTCCATCCTGGCCGAGGAAACCGTGGGATGTTTCGGCAAAACGGTTGCGTCGCAGTCCTGAATCCAGCACCAGCACATTGCGTCGGGCGCGGGCCAGTTGCAGGCCGGCGGACAGCCCGGCATAGCTGCCGCCAACGATGATGACGTCGTACACCATGAGCGAATCTCCTCTTGAATTTTCAGAGTACACCGTAAGTTACGAGAAATATTGCTGTCAATAGTCTCGTAACTTCAGACCTTGCAAGCGATACTCGGCGCATCTTCGCAACGGCTTGAAAAAAGGATCATCGATGAGAAACGACACGCGGTTATCGCGCATGCTCCATGTGTTGATTCACATGGCTCGCCATGAAAAGCGCGCGACCTCGGAAACCATCGCCGGCATGCTTGGCACCAACCCGGTGGTGGTGCGGCGCACCATGGGTTTGCTCAAGGAGCAGGGGTTTGTGACGTCAGAGAAGGGCCATCAGGGAGGCTGGGCGCTGGCCAAACCGCTGGCGCAGATCACCCTGCTGGATATCCACCAGGCGTTAGGCACGCAGTCGATTTTTTCCATCGGTTTGTCGACGGATCACCCGGAGTGTCTGGTCGAGCAAGCGGTGAACGCCGCACTGACACGCACCTTCGATGAGGCGCAGGCGCTGTTGCTGTCGCGGTTGGGTGGCATCACCTTGGCGGACCTGGCAGCGGATTTCGAGGCCCGCTTCAAGTCAGTCGGCGAGGATAATTAAAGCGGCGAAGCGGCGCGCCGATGTTTCCATGAGCGAAATGCCCGCCCATACACCAGCAGGTTGACCGCCAGCACCACGCTGCCGAGCGCCAGTTGAATCTGCGGGGTGAGCCCGGCCGGATAGATGATCGGCCAGATGTAATGCTCGATAAAGCCGCCGGCGTATTCAGTCTGTCCGGCGGCGTGGCGCATGAGGTTTTCCCAGTAGGTCAGTGGGCAGGTCAGGTGCAACACCTCGACCGCCACGCCCCAGGCGGCAGCCGGCAAATGCAGCCACATCACCCGTGGCCATTTGAGTACCAGCAGCCCGCCAAACAGCACGAACAGAATGAAGCACAAATGAAACAGCACCAGCCCGTCGGCTGCGATTCGGTACAGCATGTCGTCTCCCTGACGCGATTGTGAATGGCGCTATGTTACGCCGCTCAGGGCATTAAAAGTCAGTGCGAAAGTCAGCCTATTCCGCGCGCATCCGGACGATTTCCCACAAGTGCGCAAGATTGTTCAAGCCAGAAAAGCGAATTTACTGGCACAGTCGCCGACCGTTTTCCTGGTTGAAGAACGTTTATGTCTGACTCAGTAATGCCACGCAGTGCGTTCCTTCGTGGCGCTGTGGCGATCATGCCGTTGTCTCTGGCCACCGCACCGTGGGGGCTGCTGGCCGGTTCCATGGCGATCGAGGCCAACCTTACGCCGCTGCAAGGTCAAGGTTTATCGAGCATCGTGTTTGCCGGTGCCGCGCAATTGGTGGCGATCGGCATGCTCAAGGGCGGTGCGGGGATTTTCTCGATTCTGCTGACCACGCTACTGCTGACGTCGCAGCACTTGCTGTATGGCATGAGCATGCGTTCAGTGATTGCGCCGCTGCCTGGGCGTTGGCGCATAGGTCTGGGCTTTTTGCTCACCGATGAGTTGTTCGCGTTGACCAGTCAGCATGACCGTCAGCAGTTCAATCGCTGGTATGCGCTGGGCGTCGGTCTGACGTTTTACATCGCGTGGAACCTGTTCACCTTGGCGGGCATTGTTCTCGGCAGCAGCATTCCGGGGCTTGAGCACTTGGGGCTGGATTTCTCGATTGCCGCCACGTTTATCGCGTTGATCACACCGGTGGTGCGTAACGTACCGACGGTGGTGTGTGTGGCGGTGTCGCTGTTCTGTTCAGTGCTGTTCAGTTACTGGCAATGGGGCTCAGCGCTGGTGTTGTCCGGACTGGCAGGAATGACTGCCGGGTTTATCTGCAACAAGCTGTATCGGGAGCGCACATGATGGTTTGGGCGGTGATTTTTGGCATGGGGCTTCTGGTGTTTCTCAACCGCTACGTGTTTCTCGAACCGCGTTTGCCGGTGCGTTTGAGTAGCAATGCACGGCAGTTTCTCGGGTTTGCGGTTCCTGGAATGCTCACCGCCATTTGCGGGCCGATTGTCTTCATGCCCGACAAACAGTTGAATCTGCAGTGGGATAATCCTTATCTGCTTAGTTCGCTGGTAGCGATCGCACTGGTGATCTACACGCGCAGTACTTTGCTCAGCATGTTGTTGAGCATGGCGTTCTTCTTTTTGCTGCGCTGGTGGTTGTAAGTTGTCTGTTCTACGCTTCAGGGATGGAGATTAACTGATAGCGGGAGGTGCACATGGCGACTGAGCAGAAGCATCCGGAGACGGATGAGCAAGAGACTGATGAGCCGACTGAAGAGGAAATAGAGCGGGAAAAGCACAAGGAGCAAACCTGGAAGCACGATGACGGCAGAGAGCTTTCAGATCCTGATCGCAAGTTTTGAGTGATTTCTACGAAAAAGCCCCGAAAATGCGGGGCTTTTTTACGGTTTCAAAGATCGTCCAACTGCGTGAAGTCGGGGTGTGTGGCCCGATATCCCAAGGTTCGATCAATCCACGCATTCAGCTCGTTGACCATCACCGGCGCATGGCCAGGATACCCTTCGAGGGTGGTGCGCAGGATGCGTTCGATATCAGGTACGGAACGCAGGTTTCGGGTCTTGATGTAGTGGCCGATAAAACAGTCGAGTTCAAAGCGTTCTGTCATCGACAGATAAATACACTCCAGGCCGCTGACCTGTTTGATTGCAAAATCGTCGCGCAACTTATTTCTCTGCAAGGCTTGTAGACGTTAGGGGGTTCCTGGTTTGTTGACTCTTTGGTCAACTGGTATACCAAATGGAAATGCGGCGCGCATGCTAGCCGTAGTGCATCTAAATGTATGTATGACGGTTGAAATGTCAGACAGGCGGTTAGTTCATTCGAACGTGTGTTTTATGTGCGCCGTCTCAAAAATGAAACAGGGTTTGTAACGGCAGTGATTCGCTTTATGAATTGCTCAAATTTGCAATAGTTTTATTTCTTATAACGCTGCGTCAAAAGATCGCAGCCTTCGGCAGCACCTGCATTGATAGACGCGTGAAGTCGGCAAATGTTTAAGTCTGCTCCATAATCAAACTGGCCCCCTGATTGCGCACGTTACCGACAGCTTTGCCGACTTTGTACCATTCGAACACTTCGCTGCATTCACCTTCAAACAGCAGCATTTGCTCGGCGCGTTCAACCGGCGTCGCCGGATCGAGCCACTCGCGCGCCAACTCTGCGCGGAACACTATCGGTCGGCGATCATGGATATCGAGCATGCCGCCGACGGCATTGGCGGTGATGATCACGAAACCGTCGTCATCCCGGGCTGCTGCTTCAGTTGTCGGAAATTGTCCGATGGCGGCGCAGAAAACTGTCCCATGATCCGCCCGACGGATCAGCCACGGTTGTCGTGTTTTGTCCTCGGTGTCGACCCATTCAAACCAGTTATCGACGGGCACAATCAAACGATGGCGCCAGATCGCCCGGAAGAACGGGCCGTGGGCGACTTTCTCGACCCGGGCATTGATCGGTGCGGGGCGATCCTTGGCCCAGTGCGGGCGCCAGCCCCAGCGCAGATTGTCGGCATGCAGTTGCTGTCCTTGTTGATGAAGAACGGCCAGCGCGGTGGTCGGCGCCGCGTTGTAGCGACTGAGCGGCGCATCGCCGACGTGATTGATCAACGCGTCGGGAATGCTCAGCACCGCGACAAAGTCGTGAATGCCACGGTACTGCGAGAGTCTTCCGCACATGGGCTGAATCTCCGGTGGGAGATTTCAGCTTAGTCGCTGGCGTCCTGACCGGTGAAGGTGTCACGCCATTTCAACCAGCGACGTTCGAGCATGGCCAGCAAGCCGTCACTGAGTTTGCCGAGCAAGGCGAGCACGATGATCGCGGCCAGCACGATGTCCGGCCGCGAGGTTTCCCGACCGTCACTGAGCAGATAGCCTAAACCCTTGGTGGCCGCGATCAATTCCGCCGCCACCAGAAACATCCACGCCAGGCTCATGCCGCTGCGTAAGCCGGTGAACAGGCCGGGCAGGGCGGCCGGCAGCAAGATCCGTCGTACCAGTTGCAAGCGGCTGAAGCCATAGATGCGCCCGACTTCCACCAGTTTGCGATCAATGTTGCGAATGGCTGCGACCACGTTGACGTACACCGGAAAGAAAGCGCCGATGGCGATCAAGACGATTTTCGACGTCTCGTCGATGCCCAGCCACAACAGCAGCAGTGGCACCCAGGCCAGGCTCGGAATGGAACGCAGCGCCGCAAAGGTCGGTTCCAGATAGGCCTCGGCTTCGCGGCTCAAGCCAACCCAGGCAGCAAACACCAGCGCCAGACTGGCGCCAATGGCAAAACCCAGCAACACGCGAATCAGACTGGCGCCAATATGCTTCCACAGTGCGCCTTCGGCGAGGTCGGTGAGGGTCAGGGCGATCTCGCTCGGCGCCGGCATCTGGTAGGACGGCAACCAACCGATGCGTACGATAATTTCCAGTGCAACGATGATCAGCAGGGGCAGGGCCAGGCCTTTGCAGCGGCGCTGCCATGTCGGGCTGAATCCTGCCGGAAGCGGGCGCGACACGGCGAGCGGCGCGGGCAGGTCTTTGCTGTGAGTGGTCATGGCTTTGGCTCCGCTCACGACAACGCCGCGACGGGCGCGGAGTTGTTGTGAGGCTGATCAGTTACTGGTGGGCGACGGCTTGCTGCACACCGCTGTCGAGCAATTGATCGATGACTTGATCGACATTCACCCCACGGCGCACCAGTTCCTCGGAGACCAGAATCGGCGCCGCTGCCTTGGAGGCGCTGATGTCCTGCTGAGTGAGTTGCGGGCTGCTCAGGTCCGTTCGCGACAGTTGCAGCCTGGCCACATCCAGCGGTAAGCCGGACTCCTTGGCGAGGAGGGCGGCGAACTCATCAGGGTTTTTCACGGCCCAGTCGCGGGCCTGTTCGTAAGCCTTGATGACGGTGTCGATGGTCTGCGGGTGTTCCTTGGCGTATTGCTCGGTGACGCTGACCACGCCGTAACTGTTGAACGCCGGGTTGCGGTAGAGCAGGCGCGAACCGGCCTGCACCTGACTGGCGGCCATGTGCGGATCGAGTCCGGCCCAGGCGTCGACATCGCCTTTTTCCAGCGCGGTACGACCATCCGGGTGTTGCAGATGGACCAGTTCGACATCGTCTTTTTTCAGCCCGGCCTGTTGCAGGCTGCGCAGGGTAAAAAGGTAAGGATCGGTGCCTTTGGTGGCGGCGATCTTTTTGCCCTTCAGGTCAGCGACGGTCTGGTACGGCGAATCCTTGCGCACCACCAAGGCTGTCCATTCGGCGCGGCTGTAGACGTAGACGGATTTGATCGGGCTGCCATTGGCCCGACTCAGCACGGCGGCCAGGCTGGCACTGGAAGCGAAATCCACGCCGCCACTGTTGAGGTATTCCAGCGAGCGGTTGCTGCCTTGACTCAATACCCAGCTGACTTTGGTTTGCGGCAAGGCCTTTTCGAGGAAGCCGAAGTGCTTGAGCACCAGACTGACCGGCGAGTAATAGGCGTAGTCGAGATGCACTTCCGCCGGCGCGGTCTCAGTCGCATGGGCGAACGGTTGCAGGCTCAGCACCATCGCGCTGGCGGCCAGCAGTGGCTTGAAATGAGAGAAGAACGATGTCATGGGGCGCTCCGGCAAAGGCACAGGTTTCTTATGTCCAAAAAGATATTTTTATCGAATGCTTCCTGCATGACTGGAATATTGCAGGCTCTGTGCCATGTGCTTGGAAGTGCCGTTTTACAAGGGTTTGAAGGCCGGATGCAGGATTTGCGCTGTTGCATGGGCAACAGTGTGATTCGCTACTGTTGCCACGCGAACAGCAGGCATCAAGCGTGATGAGCTTATGCGTTAATCGAATTTCAACACCGAGAAATAACAGCGTTATGGTCTATGCAATTTCCCTTTGCAGGACAAGCCATGAAGCTTTCTCGTTTCCTACGCAGTGCGTTATTAACAGCACTGTTCACCTCGCCGCTTTCCTACGCAGTCGACCCATTGGTCCTGCATGTCGGTGATCAGAACTACTACAACATTCGAGCTTCAGTAGAGGCGTCCGGCGTATTGAAAGACGCGCCTTATACTGTCGACTGGAAACACTTCCAGGCCGCAGCACCCTTGGCGGAAGCCTTGCAGACCGGCTCGCTGGATCTGGGTTTTCTCGGTGATTCCGGCTTTCTGTTTCTGGCCGCCAAGCAGGCGCCAGTGAAGTTGATCGGCGTCTCGCGGCAGAATCCCGACACCATCGCGTTGCTGGTGCCTAAGGATTCTCCGGTGAAAACCATCGCCGACCTGAAAGGCAAGAAAGTCGCTTACTGGCCGGGTGCGTGGAGTCAGCAGTTGACCTTGCGCGCCCTCGAGCAGAGCGGTCTGCCGGAAAACTATGTCGACTTCGTCAAGCTGATGCCAATCGATGCCGCCGCCGCGTTGCCACAGGGCAGTATTGACGCCTTTCCGGTGTGGGAACCGTACATTTCCCAGCAGATCGTGTTCTCCGGCGCGCGGCCAATCCTGACCGCAAAAAATCTGATGCCGGGGCTCAGCGCTATCGCCGCGTCGACGCCGTCCATCGACAGCAAGCGTGCCGCCATCGCGGATTTCCTCGGCCGTTTGAAACAGGCGCGAGCCTGGGTCGACAGCCACACCGATGAGTACGCCGATCTGTGGGCAAAGAAAGCCAATCTCGATCAGCAGGTGTCTCGGCACTGGTTGCGTCAGGCGCACATGACGGTCGGGCCGGTGGATCAGCAGGCTGCGACGGACCTGCAAAGCACTGCCGACTTCCTGTTCAAAGTGAAAGCGCTGCCGGTGCCGTTGGCCACCGCCGCCATTATCGACACGTCTTTTCAGCAGGCATTGACGCACTGAGCGAGCGCCGGAACCAAACCCTGTGTACCTTATCCAACCTCGGCTCGAATATCCGAGCGCAGGGATGGATAAGGGCGAGGGAGTTTTGCCAATCGACCACATGACGGCCGTCGCCGTGCTCAAGGCAAAACATGACATCCGGATTCAAACTTCTTTGTGCTGCGCTGATTGCGCTTGGGCTGGCCGGTTGCATCGCCGCCCCGATAGAAATGACCGCGCAAACCGAAACGCGCCTGAAGACCCAGGCGCCGGTGCGTTTTCTGTTGACGTTCGACGATGGCCCCAGCGCTTCGAGTTTGTGGAATCCGTCGGCCACAGTGCTCGACAGTCTCAAGGACAATCCGCTGCAGCCAGACATCAAAGCGGTGTTCTTTGTGCAGACGCGTGCGCCACGAGCGGGCAACAGTGACATTGGTCGCAGCATCATGCGTCGAGAACATGATGAGGGGCACATTCTCGCGTTTCACACCGCGACCCACTGGCACACCAATCATCGTTTGCTCGACCCGCAAGAACTCGAAGAGTCGCTGAGCAACGGCACGGCTGATATCGCCGCCATCACCGGCGCGCCACCGACATTGTTGCGCCCACCGTTCTGGAACTACGACAAACGCACCTTTGCCGCCTATCAGCAGCACGGTTTGCATGTATTGCTTACGGACTTGAGCGCCAACGACGGCAAGATCTGGGGCTTCAATGCCAGCCCGCGGCGCCGGGCAAACATGCTGCGACAGTTATCGCAGGTTCGTGAACGTATTGCCCTTGGCGAATTGCCAACCGTGGACGGGGTCATTCCGGTGGTGGTGACGTTCCATGATCTCAACCGCTATACCGCGCGGCACACGCGCGAATACCTGCAGATTTTGCTGGATAGCGCCGCCGCCACGGGCGTGAGGCTGGCGGACAAGCCTTTTTATGACGATCACGTCGCGCTGGAGAAAGCGGCGCTGGCGCGCACGGTGGAAAAAAGCTCGGAAGCGGTGAGTTTGCCGGGGATGTGGAACTGGATCTGGGATCATGACGCGCACTGACGAAGTTGTGACGCGCTTGGCATTTTTGTGTCGAGCAAGACACAAATTGCTCATCTATGCTCTACGGATTCAGCGAACCATCGCCTGCGAGGCGCCCACCCATGCTTGTCATTGCCGATATTTGCCGCATCGTCGAGTCTGGCTTTCCGGCACGTAAATGTGACTGCACCCCATCCGCGCAGGGGCTCCTGCAGATCAAGGTTTATGACCCGGAAAGTGGGCGGGTGGATTTATTGCTCAATGGCGTTTCCCCCGAGCATCTGGTCACTGTCCGTGACATTTCCAACTTCATCGGTGAATTACGCACCGAAATGAGCGCCGGTCGTCGCGCGTTCGCTGGCTAAGCCCTCATAAACGTCGTTGAAACGCTTGAACAATGCGCAGCGTCGCTTCGCTGGTGTTCAGATTGCGCACCGCATCCAGCGGATGCCAGATGCAATCGATGATCTCGTTTTGCGGGCGCACCTGCTCAAAGTCCTGCACGGACGCCTCGTAGACATGATGCCGCGTGCTGCCGCTCTGCAGTTCCATCAAATACAACACCTCGTCGGCATCCAGGCCGGTTTCTTCCTGCAATTCGCGCACGGCAGCCTGCGCCCGGGTTTCCCCTGGCTCGACCTTACCGCCGGGCAATGTCCAGCGGCAGCGGTGTTTGCGCACCAGGAGAATGTGGCGATCCTGTTCGCATATAACGGTTGCACGTACTTTCATCTGTTACCTGGTTTAATGCCTGTCACAAAATAGAAATAAAACTGCAATATTTGAGCCGGGCCTTGAGGTAAAGGTTTCATGGGGTATTGGAGCGTTCGCTCCGGGGAAAAGTGCCAGATCCTTGACTGCCGGGGCTGGCGACACCCGGTCGGCCATTCGTGCGAATGCGGGTGTAAGGTAAAAGCGTGAGCTGGATCTGACCGTTAGCAAAAATGGAGGTGTCCATGAGCATGCCGATGTTGAACAAGATGCACATGAACGGCTATGACGTGCTTAGCGTGAACAATGGCCCATGGCGGGTTTGCACCCAGGGTGATCGGCTGGCGTCGTTTGGCAGCAGGGAGGAGGCGCTGGCCTACGCCGCTGCATTGCCCGGCTACAAAAAACGCTCGACGCGCGCGCAAAGTCACAAAAGCCATTGACGGGTTGTAACAAAAGAGCCCCGGCATGTGTCGGGGCTTTTATTTGGGGAAAGGGCGGGGCGGTCAGTGGACCTTGGTACGGCTGATGGCGCGGGCCTTCACTTCCCTGGCATAGAGTTGCAGCCGTTCTTCATCGCTTTGCAGCACCTCGCAGGATCTCAGCACAGTTTGCGCATCCGCCTCGTTGCCGGATTTGCGCAGTTGTTCCGCGATACGTTTCAGGTCGACCGCCGACCATCGCAGGTCCGATGCAACGCTTTGCAGGTCGCGTTGAAGTTCGTGTTCGTATTCATTGAGCCGCATGATCACCTCCAGAACATTCTCGGTAGAAAAGAGTAGTCGCATTTTTCATCGATGGGCAAAGCGCGTTCGTCAGCACGCCGAGCGGTTGTGAAAAGTTGTGCAGATTACGCTGACGGCGCGGTGCCACGATGGATGTGCGCCGGCTTACGCGCTACATTCACTTTTTTCAGATCAGGAAAACACTATGCGGATATGGATCGGGACGTTGGCGTTGGCCCTGTTGGCGGGTTGCTCGTTGCCGGCGTCGTTGGTGCCGGGTGAGCCGAATGTCAACAAGACCAGTGACAAGGCACCCAAGGACTATGCCGCGTGTGTATTACCGTTGTGGCAGAAGGATGTCGCCAAAACCTCGCAGACATCGATTTCCAACGGCTATCGCATCACCGCGCCAAGCATCATCACGGCCGATGAGATTCTCGACATCGTCAAATACAAGAATGGCAGCCGGGTTTCGTTGTATCAGGGGCCGCCGTGGGCGAAGTCCGGGTCGTTGCGCCAATCGGTACGTGATTGCCTGTAACGGCATTTCCGGATGCAAAAAAAGCAGAAACAGCATGGGCGGTTTCTGCTTTTTTTTGGTTGCTTGCGGGCTGAAGGTCAGTCGGAAATATCGGTCAGGGAAATGCTGCGGCTCAATTTGCACGACAAGAATCCTGCGCCCTGCGTGGATTTTTTACTCACTGACGGCGTTCAAACGACCGGATACGTTCGGGCAGATTGTGCAGGCGCTGATTTTTACGTTTGTGATTCAGGGCGCGGTACTGGGGATTGGGGCAATTTGTCTGTGGGTGGGGTCGAAAGGCTTTTCCGTAGGGAAATGGGATGCTCGGGCGGAGGCATTGTGGGCATTTATTGTTTCAGTATGTCTCGCCGGGCTTTTCTGTTATTTGGCTTCAAACGGGGTGTTGCATGTGTGGCTACGCAAGCGAAACCTGACACGTAAAAGCTCTCATCCCAGCGAGTGGTACAGCGCTTTTGAGCGACAGGATCGCCTTGTCACTTTGCAACTGAATGACGAGAGGCGATTGTTTGGCTGGCCCTTGGAGTGGCCTTCTGGCCCCTCGGAAGGGCAATTTATCTTGCTGAATCCACAATGGCTTGGCGATGGTGGCGAGGTGCTCACTTTTGGCGCCGAATTAATGGTGATAGATTCCTCAAAAGTTCAGTGGGTCGAATTCAATTCTGTCGAGGAGGTTGTTTCATGAGCGCAAAAGCACCCAATCCCATGCCGCCTCACGTGGCGCGTCTCTTCGTGGGCCCAGACGGCAAGCCGTTGGCAAAACCGCTGGTCAAAGGGCCGAGTGCGCCTCCACCGCCAAAGCGCTGATCAGCGCCGCCAGCCACTAGCCCCAACCCTCAGCCACCGCCCGGCGAATCGCTTCCAGCAACATCGCAAACGCCGGGTTGTCGTTGTTCTCCCGCCAGATCAGATGCAGCTCGCTCTGCACCCCTTCGCCCAGATCGATATCGCGAAACACCACATTCTTGAACACCACACTGGTAGCGCAACGCGGCACCAGCGCCAGGCCCATGCCGGCGTTGACCAAGGCCAGAATCGTCAGAGAAGAACCCAGCCACTGCACATAATCCGGCGCGACCCGTGCCGAGCGCAGCATGCCGGTCAGCAGTTCATTGAACGGCGGATACGCGGCGTGGGAGTACATCAGGAACGGTTGTTTATCCAGGTCACTGACCGCCACTTCAGCCGCCGTTGCCAATGGATGTCCACTCGGCACCGCCAGTACAAACGGCTCGCGCACCAGGCATTCGGTGGCGTAGCCCGGCTCCAATAACGGCGCACGGGCGATGCCCAGATCGATGCGGCGGGCGCGCAGGGCTTCGTGTTGCTGGTAAGTGTTCATTTCCGACAGATCGATTTTCACCTGCGGCTGTTTCAGTCGCGCCTCGGCGATCACCTTGGGCAGAAACTCATACACCGCGCTGCCGACAAAACTGATGTTCACCGAGCCGATATCGCCCTCGGCAAACCGTCGGGCGGTGACGGCTGCCTGCTGCGCGCGCTCCAGCAGGTTCTGTGCTTCGATGAAAAAGGCCCGGCCGGCGGCGGTTAACGCAACACTGCGGGTACTGCGAGTAAACAGTTCGACGCCGAGGTGATGCTCAAGCAGCTGGATCTGCCGGCTCAGCGGCGGCTGCGTCATGTTCAGTCGCTCGGCGGCGCGGCGAAAGTTGAGTTCGGTGGCGACAGTGGTGAAGCAGCGCAGCTGGGTCAGTTCGAACATTGATCTAATCCGGGTATCAATCGAATGCCAAGTTAGATTAGACGGGATCAATGATCGCCGTCCATGATCGGCCCATCGCTTTACGCCATCCCTAAAAAAACAAGATCGGGAGTCGCCCCTTGAAAACCCTCCAGAGTCCGCTGGACGTCACGGTTCTCGCCCGTGCCGCCGCCAAGGTCAAGCGCCACGTGCTGCCGCTGTTCGTGGTGATGTTCATCGTCAACTACATCGATCGGGTCAACATCGGTTTCGTGCGCAGCCACATGGAAACCGATCTGGGCATCGGCGCGGCGGCTTACGGCCTCGGCGCCGGTTTGTTCTTTGTCGGTTACGCGCTGTTCGAAGTGCCGTCCAACATGCTCCTGCAACGTTACGGCGCGCGGGTCTGGCTGACGCGGATCATGTTCACTTGGGGCGCAGCGGCCATGGCCATGGCCTTCGTCAGAGGGGAAACCAGTTTCTATGTGTTGCGCTTTATTCTCGGTGCGGCGGAGGCGGGGTTCTTTCCGGGGATCATTTATTACTTCACCCAATGGCTGCCGGCCTCCGAGCGCGGCAAGACCATGGCGGTGTTTCTCAGCGGTTCGGCCATTGCCTCGGTGATCTCCGGCCCGGTCTCCGGTGCGTTGCTGCACATCAGCGGCCTCGGCCTGCATGGCTGGCAGTGGATGTTTTTGATTGAGGGCGCGGCTTCAGTGGTGCTCTGCGCATTCGTCTGGTTCTGGCTGCAATCGCATCCGCGTCAGGCCAAGTGGCTGAGCGAAGAAGAGCGCGAAGCGCTGGTGGCGGCGATTGCCGAGGAGCAGCGCGCTCGTGAGGCGTCGCAGGTGGTCAAACCGTCGATGTTCAAGCTATTGGCGGATCGGCAGATCGCGCTGTTCTGTTTCATCTATTTCTCCATCGCCCTGACCATTTACGGCGCGACGTTCTGGCTGCCGAGCATGATCAAGAAGATGGGCAATCTCGGTGACTTCCAGGTCGGCCTGCTCAACTCGATCCCGTGGATCATTTCGATTGTCGCCATGTACGGTTTCGCGGCGATGGCCGGCAAGTGGAAGTTCCAGCAGGCGTGGGTCGCGCTGACGCTGGTGATTGCGGCGATCGGCATGTTCATGTCGACCACCGGCGGGCCGATCTTCGCCTTCGTCGCGATCTGTTTCGCCGCCATCGGTTTCAAGGCAGCGTCGGCATTGTTCTGGCCAATTCCGCAAAGCTATCTGGATGCGCGTATCGCCGCTGCGGTGATCGCCCTGATCAACTCCATCGGCAACCTCGGCGGTTTCGTTGCGCCGACCGCGTTCGGCTTCCTCGAAGAAACCACCGGCTCGATCGAGGGCGGTCTGTATGGCCTGGCGGCGACGTCGCTGATCGCGGCGGTGGTGATCTTTTTCGCCCGCACGGCGCCAGGAACCAAAGGCAAAACCCCGGCAAAGCCGCATGACGACACCGCCGTTATTGCGACGGCCAGCCCGGCCGCGAGCCATTGAATTGATTGTTGATCTGTCAGGAGTCTTATCTTGAAAATCACCCGCGTAACTGTGACCCCGATTGCCTTTCGCGATCCGCCGCTGCTCAACGCCAGCGGCATTCATGAACCCTTCGCCTTGCGCTCGATCATCGAGATCGAAAGCGACAACGGCTACATCGGCCTCGGCGAAAGCTATGGCGATTCCCCGGCGCTGGCGATCCAGCAGCAGTTGCAGGCGCAACTGATCGGTCTCGATCCGTTCAACCTCAACCAGTTACGCGCGATCGTGCAGGCCACCGTTGCCGCCAACAAACCCGCCACTATTGCCGGTGCCGAACTCGCGCCCGGTTCTCATGCCAGCAAAGCGGTGAGCAATGCTTATTCGGCGTTCGAAGTAGCCTTCCTCGATTTGCAGGCGCATTACCTGAATGTGCCGCTGGTGGACCTGCTCGGTGGCGCGATTCGCGATGAGGTGCCGTTCAGCGCCTATCTGTTCTTCAAGTACGCGCAGCATGTCGATTCGCCCTACAAACCGGACAACTGGGGCGAAGCACTCAGCGAGCAGCAGATCGTTGCGCAGGCCGCGCGGATGATCGAGGCGTACGGTTTCAAAAGCATCAAACTCAAGGCCGGGACGTTGCCGCCGGAGCATGAAGTGGCGTGCATCAAGGCGTTGAAAAAGGCCTTCCCCGGCTACCCGTTGCGCATTGATCCGAATGGCAACTGGTCACTGGAAACCTCGATTCGCATGGCCGAGTTGCTCGGCAATGATCTGCAATATTACGAAGACCCGACTCCGGGCCTCGACGGCATGGCCGAGCTGCACAAGCGCACCGGTCTGCCGCTGGCAACCAATATGGTGGTCACCGATTTCGACGAATTGCGCCGCAGCATCGCGCAAAACAGCGTGCAGATTGTTCTCGCCGACCACCATTACTGGGGCGGCCTGCGCGACACGCAGACCCTGGCGAAGATGTGCGACGTATTTGGCCTCGGCGTGTCGATGCATTCCAATTCGCACCTGGGCATCAGCCTGATGGCGATGGCCCATGTGGCGGCTGCGGTGCCGAATCTGGATTACGCCTGCGATACGCATTACCCGTGGCAGGAGCCGGATGAAGAGGTGATCAAGGGCGGCAAACTGCCGATTGTCGATGGCTGCGTGAAGATCACCCGGGCGCCGGGGCTTGGGCTGGAGCTGGATCATGAGCAGTTGGGCAAGCTGCATGATCAGTACCTGACGTGCGGGATTCGCCAGCGCGATGATGTGCGGCAGATGCAGCGGTACAAGCCGGATTGGAAGGCAGTTAAACCGAGGTTTTGAGGTTGCCATTGCCGGCCTCTTCGCGAGCAGGCTCGCTCCCACAGGGGAAATGCATTCCAAGGTGTGGGAGCGAGCCTGCTCGCGAATGGCGGCAACTCATTCTTTCAGAGTGTATGCACCAGCCAATCCCGAAACGCTTTGAGTGACGGCAAATTCTCATTGCGCGGCGGATACACCAGGTAATAGCTGCGGCGACTGGTAATCGGCTCACCCAGTTGCAGCAACTCGCCATTCAACAGCTCATCTTCGACCAGAATTCGCGGCACCAAACCCACGCCAATATTCGCCCGCACCGCCTGAATCAAGTGCGAGGTCATTTCAAAGCTCGGCCCGATACGCATGCTTCGGTGCGGCAGACCCTGATGGCTGAACCATTCCGCCCACGCCTGGGCATTACTGCTGACATTGAGCAGCAGTTGCCCGGCGATGTGTTGTTCGGCGTCGTCGCGCTCAGCATCGGACAGTTGCGCACTGGCGATCACCACCAGTTCCTCGGTGTGCAAGGGCAGGGCCGTCAGCCCCGGCCATTCACCGCCACCGACGCAGATCGCCGCATCGATTTCGCTGGTATCGAAGTCAATCGCTGCGATACGCGAATGCAAATGCACGGTCATGCCCGGATGCGCGGTGTAGAAATCTTTCAATCGTGGCAGCAACCATTTCGAGCCGAAGGTCGGCAGCGTCGCCAGGCGCAGACTGTGAATGCCCGAGCCAAACGCCATCGCCTGCAATGTCGCACTACGAATCTGCCCAAGCGCTTCGGCAAGTTCGCGCTGATACATGCGCCCGACATCGGTCAGTACCACTTGCCGGCCTTCACGGCTGAACAAACGCATGCCGAGCATCTTCTCGAGAATCTGCACCTGACGGCTGACCGCACTCTGCGTCAGCGACAGTTCGTGGGCGGCGCGGGTGTAGCTTTCATGGCGCGCGGCGGCCTCGAAAGCCAGCAATAACGACATGGAAGGGGTGAGCGTGCGCGGATTCATTCGTAAAAGTCATCAATAGCGGGTCGAATTTACGGTTGTCCCGGCGTTCGCCAGCAATGAACATGGGCACCATGAGATGGCGGAGCCTGACGCAATCATTCGTTGCGTACAACTGTTCACCGCCACGCGGCCCGATTTGACCGAGATAACCTGACCGATGATTGCCCAGCTGTCCCCCGCCAAAGCCCTGACCAGCGATTACCAACAGTTCCTCAAAGCCCTGAAAACCAGCGGCTTTCGCGGTGAAATCAGCGCTGATTACGCCAGTCGTGTGGTACTGGCGACTGACAATTCGATCTATCAGCGCCTGCCGCAAGCGGCGGTGTTTCCGCTGGACGCCGAGGACGTGGCGCGGGTAGCGCGGTTGATCGCCGAGCCGGCGTATCAGCAAGTGGTGATCACCCCGCGCGGTGGCGGCACCGGCACCAACGGCCAATCACTGACCGACGGCATCGTCGTCGATCTGTCGCGGCACATGAACCGCATCCTCGAAATCAACGTTGAGGAACGCTGGGTGCGCGTGCAGGCCGGGGTGGTCAAGGATCAGCTCAACGCCGCGCTGAAGTCCGCCGGGCTGTTTTTCGCCCCGGAATTGTCGACCTCCAACCGCGCCACCGTCGGCGGCATGATCAACACCGATGCCAGTGGCCAGGGCAGTTGCACCTACGGCAAGACCCGCGACCATGTACTTGAACTCGACATGGTTTTGCGCGGTGGCGAGCGTCTGCACGGTTTGCCTCTTGAGGAAAGCGAACTTGAAGCACTGTGCGCCCGCGAAGATCGCGTCGGTGAAGTCTATCGCTGCGCGCGGCAGATCATTGATGAGCAGGGTGAGCTGATCAAAGAGCGTTTCCCCGATCTCAACCGTTGCCTGACCGGTTATGACCTGGCGCATCTGCGTGAGGCGGATAACCGTTTCAACCTCAACAGTGTGTTGTGCGGCGCTGAAGGCTCGCTGGGTTTTGTCGTCGAGGCGCGGCTGAATGTATTGCCGATCCCCAAGCATACGATGCTGGTGAACATCCGCTACGCCGGGTTCATGGACGCCTTGCGCGATGCGCGGGCCTTGATGGCGCTCAAGCCGCTGTCGATCGAAACCGTGGACTCGAAAGTCTTGCTGCTGGCGATGCAGGACATCGTCTGGCACGGCGTTGCGGAGTATTTCCCGGAAAGCGCCGAGCGGCCGACCTTGGGCATCAATCTGGTGGAGTTTTGCGGCGACGATCCGGAGGACTTGCAGCGCCGGGTCGAAGCATTTGTCGACCACTTGAGCAGCGACCGCACGGTTGAGCGTTTGGGTCATACGCTGGCGGTCGGTCATGCGGCGGTGAACAAGGTCTACGGCATGCGCAAGCGCGCGGTGGGCCTGCTCGGTAACGTCGCCGGCGAAGCGCGGCCACAGCCGTTTGTCGAAGACACGGCGGTGCCGCCGCAGCATCTGGCCGAGTACATCGCCGAACTGCGCGACCTGCTCGACCGCCACGGTTTGCAGTACGGCATGTTCGGTCATGTCGATGCAGGCGTGCTGCATGTGCGGCCGATTCTCGACATGAAAGACCCACAACAAGCGGCGCTGGTGCGACCGGTGTCCGATGGCGTCGCCGCGTTGACCCAGCGTTACGGTGGCCTACTGTGGGGTGAGCACGGCAAAGGCTTGCGCTCGGAATACGCGCCGGCATTTTTCGGTGAGCTGTATCCGGCACTGCAAGCCTTGAAGGCTGCGTTCGATCCGTTCAACCAGTTCAACCCGGGCAAGATCGCCACCCCGGCGAACACCGGCGCTGCGCTGCTGAAAATCGACGAGGTCACGTTGCGCGGCGAACTCGACCGGCAGATCGACGAGAAGGTCTGGCAAAGCTACGGCGCCGCCATGCACTGCAACGGCAACGGCGCCTGCTACAACTTCGATCCCGATGACGCCATGTGCCCGTCGTGGAAAGCCACCCGTGAGCGCGCTCAGTCGCCCAAGGGCCGCGCCTCGTTGATCCGCGAGTGGCTGCGTTTGCAGGGCGAGGCGGGTGTCGACGTGTTGTCCGATGCGATTCGCAAGCCTGCGTTTTTCAGCACGTTGTGGCAGCGCTGGCGCAACAGCCGTGCCCAGTCCGAGGATTTCTCGCACGAAGTTTATGACGCCATGGCCGGTTGTCTGGCGTGCAAATCCTGCGCGGGGCAGTGCCCGGTCAAGGTCAATGTGCCGGAGTTTCGTTCGCGCTTTCTCGAGCTGTACCACAGCCGTTATCTGCGTCCGGCGCGGGATTATCTGATTGCTTCGCTGGAGTACAGCATTCCGTACATGGCGCGGATTCCGGCGCTGTACAACGGGTTGATGGGCGCCTCATTCGTTCGCAGCTTGCTGGAACGGGTCGGCGGCATGATCGATGTGCCGCTGCTCAGTCGTTTTGATTTCCATGCGGCGATGCGCCGTTGGCAGGTGCAAGCGGCGAAGGTTTCGACGTTGTCGGCGCTGACCGAGGCGCAACGTGAACGCAGTGTGGTCATCGTGCAGGACGCCTTCACGCGTTACTTCGAAGCGCCGCTGTTGGCGGATCTGGTCGAGTTGATTTCGCGCCTCGGCTATCAGGTATATCTGGCACCGTTCAGCGCCAACGGCAAGCCTTTGCATGTGCAGGGCTTCCTCTCGGCATTCAACCGCGCGGCGTTGCGCAACGCTCGGCAACTGCGTGAATTGGCGGATGTGGGCGTGCCGTTGCTGGGCCTCGATCCGGCGATGACGTTGGTGTATCGCCAGGAGTACTTGAAAGTGCCGGGCATGGAGCAATGCCCGGAAGTGGCGCTGGTGCAGGAGTGGTTGCTCAAGGTGATGCCAGAGCAGGCGGTGCAGGATAAAAGCGCATCGTTCCGCTTGCTCGCGCACTGCACCGAGAAAACCAACGCCCCGGCCGCGACGCGGCAGTGGGAGCAAGTGTTCGAGCGTGCGGGTTTGAAGCTGGCCACGCAGGCCACCGGTTGCTGCGGCATGTCCGGCACTTACGGTCACGAGGCGCGCAATCGCCAGACGTCAGCAGTGATCTACGAACAGTCGTGGGCACGTCAGGTAGCGGCGTCGGCAGAGCAGGGCGAAGCCTTGGCGACCGGTTATTCGTGCCGCAGTCAGGTCAAGCGCCAGTCGGATCAGGCACTGCGTCATCCGTTGCAGGTGCTGCTTGAGGTTCAACGTCGCTGAGGTCCTCGCCCGTGTCCTTGTCCCAGATCAGGCGCGGGTCGAAGCTCATCGCCGCGAGCATGGTGAACACCACGACCAGGCCAAAAAACAGAATGCCCGGTCGTGGCTCGATATCGCCCAGCGCCTGAAACTTCACCAGTGCCGCGACCAGCGCCACCACCAAAACGTCGAGCATCGACCAATAACCGATCAGTTCGACGAAACGGTAAAGCTTCGAACGCTCCTTGCGCGCCCAGTCGCTGTCGCGCTGCACGGTCATCAGCAGCAACGTCAGGGCGACGAACTTGACGCCCGGCACGGCGATGCTGGCGATGAAAATGATCAGGGCGATGTCCCAAGCGCCGTGCTCCCAGAACTCCAGCACGCCGCTCATGATCGTGCTGTCGGCGCCACTGCCGAGCATGGTGGTGTTCATCACCGGCAACAGATTGGCCGGCACGTAAAACGCCAGCGCCGCGAGCATGTAGGCCCAAGTGCGCGCCAGTGAATTGGTCTTGCGCCGGTGCAGCGGCGCATCGCAGCGCGGGCATTCATGCGGCTCGTCGGTCATGTCGCAGGCCAGGCCGCAGCTGTGGCACAGGCACAGATTGAGTTCGCGGGCAGTCGGTGGCCGTTTCATAGAATGTCCCAGAGATCGCGGATATCGCGGCCGGCAATCCTGATCATCATCAGGCTCAGCACGGCCAGCGCGAACAGGCCGATGCCGGGCAACACATCGAGCAATCCGGCCAGTTTGAACACCGCCACCATCGCTCCGAGCAGGCATACCTCAAGCATGCTCCACGGCCGCAGGGTTTCCAGCCAGCGCATGCACAGCTTGAAGCCAGGAGCGCGTCGGGAGGACAAGGCGAAGCTGAGCACCCAGATCAGCATCACCAGTTGAAACGCCGGGGCAATGATGATCGAGATCGCCGCGACCATCGCCATGAACGTGATCGGCCCCTGACTCAGCGCCAGCACCGAATCCCACAGCGTCGCGCTGTTTTTCAGGCCTTTGAGACTGATGCTCATCACCGGATAGAAGTTGGCGAACAGCCACAGCATCGCCGCCGTGAACGTCAGGGCCAGACGCTGTTCAACAGTCAAACCGTTGAAGCGCTGCAGCACGCCACCGCAGCGCACGCACGAGGTTTTCTGGTGTTTGGCCAGCACGGCTTTTTCGTACACACAATCGCAGTGCTCGCAGATGATCAGGTGTTCGGTGTTGACCATGGACAACGCTCGACAGCAGGCCGCAAGGGCAGGGGACTTGATCACTATAGAAGCCTGAGGCTATTGGGCAACTTGCCCGGCTTGATCATCTGAGGTTTTTCTGAGAATCGCTATCGATTGGGTTTGGGTTTTTGCTGTTTATTGTTATAAGGTAACGCGAATTTTTAGCGGTGTTCCTTTTGGGCTCCTGCTGTTAACCCTTCGATTGCGAAACGCTCATGACGATTGTGCTCCCTCGTTCTGCCCCGTTGACCACTGGCCGGCTGCTGTCCATTGACGCCCTCAGAGGCCTGGTCATTCTGTTCATGCTGCTCGACCACGTGCGCGAAACCTTCTTGCTGCACCGTCAGGTCAGCGACCCTATGGACATTGCCAGCACCGAGCCAGCGCTGTTTTTCAGCCGCACGTTGGCGCATTTGTGTGCGCCGGTGTTTGTGTTGCTGACGGGATTATCGGCGTGGTTGTTCGGAGAAAAGTACGCGGGCAAGTCCGATGTCAGCGCCTTTCTGTTCAAGCGGGGGCTGTTTCTGGTGGTGCTGGAGTTCACCTTGGTGAACTTTGCGTGGACCTTTCAGCTGCCACCGAGCGTGATTTATCTGCAAGTGATCTGGGCGATCGGTTTGAGCATGATTGCCTTGTCGCTGCTGGTCTGGCTGCCGCGCTGGCTGTTGCTGACGTTGAGCCTGATGATCATCGCCGGACACAACCTGCTCGACACTGTGCATTTTCCGCTGGAGTCAGCGCTGCACGTGCCCTGGGCGATTTTGCATGATCGCGGCTGGATCGACGTCAGCGACACTCTGCGTTTGCGCACCTCCTATCCGTTGTTGCCATGGATCGGTGTGATTGGTCTGGGTTATGCGCTGGGACCGTGGTTTGCTCGCGGCGTTGAAGCGAGTTTGCGTCAGTGGCAACTGCTGATCGCGGGGAGCGCAGGACTGCTTGGCTTTGTCGGGCTGCGGTTGATCAACGGCTATGGCGAGAAACCGTGGGCCGTGGGCGACACGTCGGTGCAAACCCTGATGAGCTTTTTCAACATCACCAAGTACCCGCCGTCGTTGCTGTTTATCGCGCTGACCGTGAGCGTCGGGCTGTTGCTGCTACTGGCATTCGAACGCTTGCAGGATCGTCGCTGGATTCGCTGGTTGACCGTGTTCGGTTCGGCGCCGATGTTTTTCTACCTGCTGCACCTGTACGCGTTGAAGGTGTTGTACCTGATGGGTGTCGCCCTGTTCGGGTTGAATCAGGGCAGCTATTTTGGCTTCTCGTCAGTGGCGGCGATCTGGCTGGTGTCGGCCATTCTGGCGATCGGGCTGTTCCCGGCCGTGCGCTGGTTCTCGGTATTGAAGGCCCGCCGTCGCGACATTGCCTGGCTGAAGTATTTGTAAGTGCCTAACGCCGGTTACGCACGAAGTCGACAAAGGCTTTGAGCGGTGCCGGCACATGGCGCCGGCTCGGGTAGTACAGGTGCAGGCCCGGATAGAACGGGCACCAGTCTGCCAGCACTTGCACCAGCCGCCCGCTGGCGAGGTGTTCGCTGACCATGTCTTCGAACACATAGGCCAGGCCCAGCCCTTGCAGCGCGGGGCCGACCATCAGGCTGACATCACCGAGGGTCAGCGGGCCGTTGACTTCGATTTCCTGAGTAATGCCGCCGCGTTCAAGTTCCCAGCGATACAGCGATCCGCTGGGAAAACGGTGGCGGATGCACGGCAGTGCGTGCAGGTCCTCGGGCTTTTGCGGTGCCGTGTGGCGCTCGAAAAATGCCGGTGAACCGACCACCACAGAGCGCATTGTCGGGCCAATCGGCAGCGACACCATGTCGGCCTCCAGCCGATTACCGAAGCGCACGCCGGCATCAAAGCCGCCCGCGACAATATCCAGCAGCGCATCGCTCTCGACCACTTCCAGGCGAATGTCCGGATATACCTGCAAAAACTCACTGGCAATCGGTAGCAGCACCAGCTCACAGGCTTGCCGCCCGCAGGTGATGCGCAGGTTGCCTGAGGGTTTATCGCGGAAATGGTTGAGGTCTTCCAGCGCATCGTCAATATCACGGAACGCCGGTTTCAACCGCGCATACAGACGCTCGCCAGCCTCGGTCAATGCCACGCTGCGGGTGGTGCGATTGAACAGGCGCACGCCGAGCCGGTTCTCCAGCGCTTTGACCGAATGGCTCAGGGCCGAGGGCGTGAGGCCGAGTTCGATAGCCGCTTTGCTGAAGTTCAAGTGCTGCGCGGTGTACAGAAAGACCGACAGATCGGCTGCCGAAGGTGATTTCATCTGTGAATACCTTTCACAAAGCCATGCAAAATTGTTGGGATTATCACATCAGTAGCACGGCCTTAAAGTCGCATCAACTCATCAAGAAGACCTGGCACCCTCGCCAAAGGTCGCAGACAGGAGGAGTTGAAATGCGTACCTGGTTTATTACTGGCGCTTCCCGTGGTTTTGGCACCCTCATCGCAGAACGCGCCTTGTGTGCCGGTGACGCGGTGATCGCTACCGCGCGCAACCCGCAAGACATCACCGATCGTCTCGGCGAGCAACCGAACCTGCTGGCGGTGCGCCTCGACGTCACCCGCGAGGACGAAGCGCATCAAGCGGTTGCTGAAGGGATCAAGCGGTTTGGCTGTATCGATGTGCTGATCAACAACGCCGGGTTTGGCGTACTGGGCGCGGTAGAAGAAACCAGCGCCAGCGAGACCGAGCGCCTGTTCGCCACCAACGTGTTCGGCCTGCTCAACGTCACCCGCGCCGTGCTGCCACACATGCGTGCACAACGCAGTGGCCGGGTAATCAACATCTCTTCGATTGGCGGCTATCAGGCGTACATGGGCTGGGGTGTCTACGGCGCGACCAAGTTCGCCGTCGAAGGCATTACCGAAGCGTTGCATCAGGAACTGGCACCCTTGGGCATTCAAGCCACGGTGGTCGAGCCGGGTTTCTTCCGCACCGATTTCCTTGATGAACAGTCGTTGATCAAAACGAAACTTGAACTGCCGGACTACGACGAAACCGTGGGCAAGATGCGTGCATTCGCCGAGGCGGCCAATCATGCGCAACCGGGTGATCCGCTGAAGTTTGCCGAAGCGATGCTGGCGCTGGTCAATGCACCGAACCCGCCGCTGCGTCTGGCATTGGGCAGTGACACGGTGGCGCGGATCGAGGCGAAGAATCGGCTGGTGGCGCAGGAGTTGGCTGATTGGAATGAGCTGGCGCTGTCCACCGACTTCGCCAACTGAACGCCTGAGCTGTGAGAGCGAGGTTGCTCGCTCTCATCTCTTTCGTGCGCAGACTTCGGTGGATTTTTCTGTGTATTTCGCGCCTTATTCGCTGCGTGACGCAGCTTTGTGATTTCTCAAAGGATGGAACGAATGATTTCTTTGACTCAGCCGCACGGAGCGCGCGACAAGTTGCTCATACTCGCGGCCGTTTGCCTCTCGGCACTGGTCTTGCCGTTAAGTTTTACCGGCGGCGCAATAGCGACACCGGCCATCGGCCGTGACTTGGGCGGCAGTCCGGTGGCGCTGACCTGGATCACCAATGCGTTCATGTTGTCGTTCGGCAGTTTGCTGATGGCCGCCGGCGCATTGGCTGACGTGTACGGACGCAAACGCCTGTTCACCTTTGGCATGCTGCTGTTTACCGCCGCCTCGATCGCGCAGAGTCTGGCGCCTTCGGTGTTCTGGCTGGACGTGTTGCGTGCCGTTCAAGGTGTGGCGGGGGCAGCGGCGCTGGCCAGCGGTTCGGCGGCACTGGCGCAAGAGTTCGAGGGGCATGCCCGGACCCGCGCGTACAGCGTGCTTGGCACGACGTTCGGCATCGGTCTGGCATTCGGGCCGCTGGTGGCGGGCGCGCTGATCGAGGCGTTCAACTGGCGGGCGATTTTTGTCTTCACCGCGTTGATTGGAATCATCGCGTTGGTTTTCGGGGTGCCGCGTATGCGCGAAACCCGCGACCCGGATGCCAAAGGGCTGGACTGGCCGGGCACGCTGCTGTTCAGCGCAATGCTGGCGCTGTTCACGTTTGGCCTGATCCAGGCACCGGACAGTGGTTGGGACAGTCCGCAGGTGATCGGTTTGCTGGGCGCTTCGGCCGTGTTGCTGGCAGCTTTCGTGATCGTCGAAATGCGTGTCGAGCGGCCGATGCTCGATCTGACCCTGTTCCGTTATCCGCGATTCATTGGCGTGCAGATGCTGCCGATCGGCACTTGTTTCTGCTACATCGTGCTGGTGGTGATGTTGCCGCTGCGCTTTATCGGCGTTGAGGGCCTGAGCGAGATCGACGCCGGTCTGCTGTTGCTGGCGTTGTCGGCGCCGATGCTGGTGGTACCGATGCTAGCCGCATCGATGGCGCGCTTCGTTTCCGCCGGTATCTTGTCCGGTGCCGGCTTCCTGATTGCCGCCGTGGGCCTGCATTGGCTGAGCCTGTACAACGTCGGTGACGCGAAATTTGCGCTGGTGGTGCCGATGCTGCTGATCGGTATTGGCGCCGGTTTGCCGTGGGGGCTGATGGATGGATTGTCGGTCAGCGTCGTGCCGAAAGAACGCGCCGGCATGGCAGCGGGCATCTTCAGCACTGTGCGAGTGGCGGGAGAGGGCATTGCCTTGGCGATTGTCGCGGCACTGCTGGCGTCATTGCTCCACGCTGATCTGTCGAGTGCCGTGCACGCGCTGGCGGGCAGTGCCGAGGCGTCGCTGATTGCCGAGACCGCGCACCGGGTGACCACCGGCGATATGGCGCATGCGATCAACACCGTTCCGGGGCTGGCCAACGGACGTCTGGTAGAAGGGTACGCTGCGGCGTTTCAGTATCTGCTGCACATCCTGACGGTGATCACGCTGGTGTCGGCGGCGGTGGTGCTGGGGTTGTTGAGCAAGGATCGCAGCGTCGCAGCACCACAACAGGCTGCCGCATAAACCCACTGTGGGGGCGAGCCACCTATTTTCAATCTGTCTGCAAATCCCTGTGGGAGCGAGCCTGCTCGCGAAAGCGGTGAGTCAGCAACGGATGTGTTGACTGACACTCCCGCTTCGCGAGCAGGCTCGCTCCCACTTTGGATTGTGCCAAGCCAACTATTTTCAATCTGTCCGCGAATCCCTATGGGAGCGAGCCACCTATTTTCAATCTGTCCGCGAATCCCTGTGGGAGCGAGCCTGCTCGCGAAAGCGGTGAGTCAGACAATGCAGATGTTGACTGGACCGGCCTCATCGCGAGCAGGCGAAGGCCTACAGGGTTTTCCGGTGTGTGGATTATTTGCGATCCAGCCAAACGGTCTGGGCGTTGCAGAATTCGCGCACGCCGAAGTGCGACAGCTCTCGGCCGAAGCCGCTCTTCTTCACACCACCAAACGTCACGCGCGGATCGCTGGCCGAGTAGCCGTTGATGAACACGCCGCCGGTGTCCAGTTCGCTGGTCAGTTGCTGGGCCAGTGCCACGTTGGCGGTGTAGATCGTCGCGGTCAGGCCGAATTCGCTGTCGTTGGCCAGGGCCACGGCATGCGCGCAATCGCGGGCGGTGATGATCGACGCGACCGGGCCGAACAGTTCCTGTTTGAACGAGGTCATGCGGTCGGTGACGTCGGCCAGCACGGTCGGTTCGTAGTAGTTGCCCGGTCCTGCGGACTTGCCGCCGCCGAGTAGCAGGGTCGCGCCTTCTTCCAGGGTGTCACGCACTTGCTGGTCGAGTTCATCACGCAGATCAAAACGCGCCATCGGGCCGATGTAGGTGTCGGCGGACAGCGGATCACCGACCTTCAACTTGCGCGTGGCTTCGACGAACTTGCGGGTGAATGCTTCGACCACGCC
The DNA here is from genome assembly GCF_004011755.1 of Pseudomonas sp. RU47. Classification (GTDB taxonomy): domain Bacteria; phylum Pseudomonadota; class Gammaproteobacteria; order Pseudomonadales; family Pseudomonadaceae; genus Aquipseudomonas. The sequence goes on from NZ_CP022411.1 coordinate 2,646,045, forward strand.
TTCTTCGATGATCAGCCGTTTGGCCGCTGCGCAGACCTGGCCGGAGTTCTGATAGCGACCAATAACGGCGGCTTGCACCGCCTCATCCAGATCAGCATCGTTGAGCACGATAAACGGATCGGAACCGCCCAGTTCCAGCACGCATTTCTTCAGTGCGGCACCGGCCTGAGCACCGATCGCCATACCGGCACGCACGCTGCCGGTCAGCGTCACGGCGGCAATGCGTGGGTCAGCGATGGCGGTGGAAACGCCTTCCGGGGTGACGTTGATCACTTCAAACACGCCTTCAGCGAAACCGGCGCGGGTAAAGGCATCGCGCAGCAGATAGGCGCTGCCCATCACGTTCGGCGCGTGCTTGAGCACGTAAGTGTTACCGGCAATCAGCGCCGGAACGGCACCGCGCAATACCTGCCAGATCGGGAAGTTCCACGGCATCACCGCGAGAATCGGGCCGAGCGGACGGTACTCGATGCGCGCCTTGCCACCTTCAACCTGCGTCGGCTCAGCGTCGAGCATCGCCGGGCCGTGTTCGGCGTACCACTCGCAGAGCTTGGCGCATTTCTCGATTTCACCACGGGCTTGAGCAATCGGCTTACCCATTTCCAGGGTGATCATTGTGGCCATGGCTTCGCTGGTTTCACGCAGCGCACCGGCGAGGGCGGTCAATAAGCGCGAGCGATCTTGCAGCGGCTTGCGCTTCCACTTGCCGAAACCATAAGCGGCGCGGGTCAGTGCCGCGTCGAGGGCAGCGGCGGATTCAAACGCGTAATGACCGATCTGCTCGCCGTTGGCGGGATTGATCGAGATGGCGTGGGTCTGGCTGGAAATCTGGCTCATGGCATCGTCCTGCAGGTTCGTCGGATGAGCCTAGAGTAGGGTGGTGTTTGTTTTCTGGAAACTGAATAATAAAGATCGTTTCTTTCACGATTGGAGAATGACTGTGGATCTGGTGCAGCTGGAAATCTTCAAAGCCGTTGCCGAACACGGCAGCATCAGCGCCGCCGCCGCGCAGATCCATCGCGTGCCGTCGAACCTGACCACGCGGATCAAGCAGCTTGAGCAGGATCTCGGGGTGGATCTGTTTATCCGCGAGAAAAGCCGTCTGCGTTTGTCACCGGCGGGATGGAGTTTTCTCGAATACGCGCGACGGATTCTCGATCTGGTGCAGGAGGCTCGGGCCACGGTGGCGGGGGAGGAGCCGCAGGGCGCATTTCCGTTAGGCTCGCTGGAAAGTACGGCGGCGGTGCGCATTCCCGAGTTGCTCGCGGCGTACAACCAGTTGCACCCGAAAGTCGATCTCGATCTGTCCACCGGACCGTCCGGCACGATGATCGATGGCGTGCTCTCCGGGCGCCTCGCCGCAGCGTTTGTCGACGGCCCGGTGCTGCATCCGACGCTGGAAGGCGTGCCGGCATTCGAGGAAGAAATGGTCATTATCGCGCCGCTCAATCACGCCCCCGTAAAACGTGCAGCGGATGTGAATGGCGAGAATATCTATGCCTTCCGCTCCAACTGTTCTTACCGTCACCACTTTGAAAAATGGTTCAGCACCGATGCCGCTGTGCCGGGCAAGATCTTCGAAATGGAGTCGTACCACGGCATGCTCGCCTGTGTCAGCGCCGGCGCCGGACTGGCGCTGATGCCGCGCAAAATGCTGCAGAGCATGCCCGGCAGCGCTACCGTCAGCGTCTGGCCGCTGGCGGCGGACTTTCGCTATCTGACCACGTGGCTGGTGTGGCGGCGGGGCACGGTGTCGCGCAGTCTGAGCATGTTTGTGCGCTTGCTGGAAGAGCGCGGGGTGGTGCGGGCTGAGGAGTAAATGCTGCACAACCGCTGCCCTTGGGCGCAGCGGTTTTTTCGTTATGGCGTGCCGTTGCGGCCGTACAGGCGATAGCCGTCGCGTTGCTGCAAACGGTCGTAGTAGGCACTGACGGCGGGCAAGTGTGGATGCTTGAGTGGTGTTTCGAACCAGCGGTTCACCGACAATCCGATGGGAATGTCCGCCAGTGAAAATGTCTCGCCGCTGACGTAGGCACCGGTCGACTCCAACTGTCGATCAAGGATCGCCATGTTCTTCGACCATTGCTCGATTCCGACGGCCAGCGCCGCGCTGTCCTGATGCTCCGGCGATTGCCGCACCAGCGACAGAAACGCATATGACCACGAGCGGTTCAGCTCCGAAGCCTGCCAGTCGATCCACTGATCAATCCGCGCCCGAGCCATCGGCTCCGTCGGATAAAACTGCGCGCCGTCGTAGCGCGATACCAGATAACGAATGATCGTGTTCGACTCCCACAGCGTGAAATCGCCGTCCTGAATCACCGGCACCATGGCGCAGGGATTCAGCGCGAGAAACGCCGCATCGTTGGTCGATTTGAACCCTGCCCCCCAGTCTTCCCGCGTGAAGGGAATCTGCAATTCAGCGCACGTCCACAGCACTTTGCGCACGTTGATCGATGAGGCTTTACCGAGTATTCGCAGCATTGGATGTCCCTTTCCCAATAATCGTCAGGCGTAAAGAAATACCACACCGCAACGGAGAAGGCCCGCGCGGGGCGGGCCTTCTTTGCTTAACGAATCAATCTCACAGACTGCTCGCCAGTTTCCCGCCCATCATCCGCCGACGGTAGGACGTATCCCGATTCGCCAGCCAGAAGTACAACGGCGAGGTCACCAGCAGCCCCACCAGCCACGACAGATCCGCACCGTTGATGTGTGCCGACACCGGGCCGACGTACAACGGTGTGTTCATGAACGGGATCTGCACGGCGATGCCGATCGCGTAAGCCAGCAACGCCTGCGGGTTGTAGCGGCCGTAGATGCCGCCATCGACCTGGAAGATCGACTGGATGTCGTACTGGCCTTTGTGGATTGCGTAGAAGTCGATCAGGTTGATCGCCGTCCACGGCACCAACACCACCAGCAACACCAGCACCATGTCGACGAAGTGGCCGATAAAGTCTTTCGAGGCGCCGACAGCGGCGAAGCAGCAGGCCAGCAAGACGATGATCGAGATCACTGCGCGGCTCTTGGCGGTGGGGATCCAGCGGTAGGCGAAGGTCTGCACCAGGGTGATCAGCGACAGCACCGCGCCGTACAGGTTGAGGGCGTTGTGGCTGATCACGCTGAGCAGGAACAGCACCAGCATCAGCGGGCCAATCGAGCCAGTGGCGAGTTTCACTGCGTCCATGGTGTCCATGCCCACAGGCGTCGCCAGCACTGCGACGGCACCGAAGATGAACGCCAGACTCGACCCCAGCGCCGACCCCAGGTACGTGGTCCAGAACGTCGACGAGACTTTCACGTCCGCCGGCAAGTAACGCGAATAATCGGACACGTAAGGCGCAAACGCGATCTGCCACAGTGCGGCGAGCGAAACGGTGGCCAGCCAGCCGGACAGGTTGAAGCTGCCACGGGTGAGGAAGTCGTCAGTCTGAATGTGGGTGAAGATGTAGCCGAAACCGACGACGATGCCGATCCCCAGCACCCAGGTGCCGATGCGGTTGAGCACGTGGATGAAGCGGTAACCGATGATGCCGATGATCCCCGAGCCGAATGCACCGATGACGATGCCGACCGGCACTGGAACGCTGTCGACCACGCCATGCAGCGACTTGCCGGCGAGGACGATATTGGAAGCGAAGAAACCGATGTACATGACGCCGGCAATCAACACCACCAGCAGGGCGCCGAGAGAGCCGAACTGGGCGCGACTCTGGATCATCTGCGGGATGCCCATCTGCGGGCCTTGTGCCGAGTGCAGCGCCATCAGCACGCCGCCGACCAGATGGCCGACGAGAATCGCGACGATGCCCCAGACCAGATTCAAGTGGAACAACTGCACGCCCAGCGCACCGGTGACGATGGGCAACGGCGCGATGTTGCCGCCGAACCAGAGCGTGAACAGATCCCTGACCTTTCCGTGGCGATCTTCGGGGGGCACGTATCCTATCGTGTGTTTTTCAATCAGCGGAGCGGAGGATGCTGCAGGGGTAGCCATGACGAACTCCAAGGCAAGGATGAGTACGTGGACGTACTTCGGCAAGCGCCGGCACGGGCGGCGCATTTCTTGTTGAAGTGATCATGTGCAAAGCGTCGGGATAGATAAATTAGTAAGTTTGTTGCTTCAGACCTTAAAAAAAATATGCTTCGGATGGCGCGGGCGTCCGGTATGTTCAAACCTGATCGTGCGCCAGGGAAACAGGGCGAACACCCGCGCTCTTTGGGAGACTCACATGGCCGCCTACAACCTGCGCCAGCTCAAGTACTTCGTCACTACCGCCGACTGCGGCAGCGTCGCCGAGGCCTCGCGCAAGCTCTACATCGCGCAGCCGTCGGTATCGACCGCGATCAAACATCTGGAAGAAAGCTTCGGTGTGCAGCTGTTCATCCGCCACCACGCCCAAGGGGTTTCCCTGACGCCGAGTGGCTCGCGCTTTTATCGCAAGGCGCTGGAACTGCTGCGGGTCGCCCATGAGTTCGAGCAGAACGCTTTGGCCGACAACGACGTGGTCGCGGGGCAGATCGATATCGGCTGTTTCGAAACCGTCGCGCCGCTGTATCTGCCGCGCCTGATCGCCGGGTTCAAGGCGCGTTGGCCGGGGGTGGAAATCCGCATTCGTGACGGTGAGCAACAGGAGTTGGTGCAAGCGCTGACCGCCGGCAGTATCGATGTGGCGATGATGTTCGAGCACGATCTGGACAGCACCATCGAAACCGCACCGCTGATGCCGCCGCAACAGCCTTATGCGTTGTTACCGGCCAGCCATCGCTTCGGGCAACAGGCGAAAGTTTCGCTGCATGATCTGGTGCTGGAACCGATGATCCTGCTCGATGTAGTGCCGAGCCGCACCTATTTCGTGAGCATCTTCGAAGAGCGCGGGCTGACGCCGAACATCGTCTTCAGCTCACCGTCGATCGAAATGGTGCGCGGCATGGTCGGCAACGGTTTCGGCTTTTCGATTCTGGTGACCAAACCGTTCAGCGACTACACCTACGACGGCCAGCAAGTCGTCTGTGTACCGCTGGCGGAAAACGTCACCGGATCGGGATTGTCCGCAGCCTGGCTGCGGCGGGTGCAACTGACCAAACCGGTGCAGTTGTTTGTCGATCATTGCCGCGAAGAGTTGGCCCGGCTGCACCCGTGAGTGCCGTCGGGCCGATAGTCAGAGGCTGATAAACGCCTGCATTCGTTGCAGCATGGCATCGCAGGCTTGCAGTTGATCGAGGCTGACAAACTCATCGGGTTTATGGCCCTGGTCCATGCTGCCGGGGCCGCAGACCACCGTGGGAATGCCCACCGCATCAAACAACCCGCCTTCAGTACCGAACGCCACGGTGCCGAAATCCTTCGAGCCGCAAAAAGCCGAAATCAACTCGGCTGCCTGACTCTGCGCATCTGTGGCCAGCCCCGGATACGCCGACAAGGCGCTGAAGCGGATATCGCTTTGTGCACTGACGGCGCGCATACGCGGCAGTACTTCGCGCTCGGCATAGGCTTTCAGCGCCTCGGCAACCAGCGCCGGATCCTGCGAGGGCAGGGCGCGGATTTCGAAGTCGAATCGGCAATCGGCCGGGACGATATTCAAGGCCTTACCGCCGCTGATCACACCGGTCTGCACCGTGCTGTAAGGCGGATCGAAGCGCGCATCGTGATGCTCCAGCGCTTTCAACTGCTGGCCGAGCCGACCCAGTTCAACGATCAGATCGGCGGCGTACTCAATCGCGTTGACCCCAAGCGGCGCATAGGCCGAATGGCACGGATGGCCGTGCACATCGCAGCGCATCGCCAGCTTACCCTTGTGGCCGAGCACCGGTTTCAGTTCAGTCGGCTCGCCGATGATGCACAGCAACGGTTTGATCGGGCGTTGCTGCAAGACCTCAAGCAACGAGCGCACGCCGAGGCAGCCGACTTCTTCGTCATAAGACAGGGCAATATGCACCGGCAGGCGCAACGACGCCTGCACCAGCGCCGGCACCAATGCCAGCACGCAGGCGATATAGCCCTTCATGTCCGCGGTTCCGCGCCCGAAAACCTTGCCGTCGCGCTCGGTCAATTTGAACGGCGGCAGCGTCCACGGCTGGCCATCGACCGGCACCACATCGGTGTGCCCGGACAGCACAATGCCCGGTTGATCCATCGGGCCGATCGTGGCGAACAGGTTGGCTTTGCTGCGCTCATCGTTGTAGATCAGCGCGCACGGTACGTCGAAACCTTCGAGGTAATCGCGAACGAATTCGATCAGTTGCAAGTTGGATTCACGGCTGGTGGTATCGAACCCCACCAGCACTTTGAGCAACTCGACGCTGTTCATCGGTCATCACCGGCCACGCCATAACCCGGCGCCTTGGCCGGATCGAGGGCGCGGTCGATGTAGTCCTGAAGCTGCGGCTCGTAAGCGTTCCAGAGTTTTTGCAACTGACCGATCGGGTCTTCATCAGCCCAATCCACGCGCAGGTTGACGATCGGCCAGGTCTGTTCGCCGACCACCACGACCGCGGCCGAATGCACCGGGCCGGCTTCGCCACCGAGCGCTTGTGCGGCGTGCAGGGCTTTGAGCAGACGATCAGCGAGTTGACCTTCGCCGTCCTCGAAGGCGCTGACCATGGCTTCGATCACCGAACGCCCGGCGAGCATGTTGCCGGCGGCGACGCACTGCTCGCCGCTGACGGCGTTGTGCACACCGAGGGTTTGCGCACCGCTGAAATGCGCGGTCTGGCCGAGGTGGTTGATCGCGGTGATCTGGCGGTACTGGCTGTAGCCGTTGCGGGTCAGGACTTTATCCAGCGCATCATCGGGGGCCAGGCCTTGCTCCATCAGAGCAAGGACTTCCGGGCCGAGGGACGGCAGGGTGATGTTCTGGCTCGACACCGCGCCAACGCCTGGCAGCAGCCACGGGCAACGGGCACCCACGGCGATGCTGGAGGAACTGATGGCGACCCCGAACTGGCCGGTTTCGGCGCAGCGGGCTGTGATTGAAAAGGTCATGGTTTTGCTCCGTTCGGAAAGTTGGTTGTCCTTGCGGGCCTCTTCGCGAGCAGGCTCGCTCCCACATTTGAAATGCATTCCATTGTGGGAGCGAGCCTGCTCGCGAAGGCCATAACGCGGTGAACCTGCTTACTCAGGAATCACCGCAATCACATCAATCTCCATCAGCCACTGCGGCTGCCCGAGCGCCGACACCACCAGCCCGGTGGAAATCGGGAACACGCCTTTGAGCCACTTGCCGACTTCGCCATACACCGCCTCGCGGTAACGCGGGTCGATCAGGTAGGTGGTGGTTTTGACGATGTGGCTCATGTCGCTGCCGGCTTCTTCGAGCAGTTGCTTGACGTTGCGCATGGCCTGTTCAGCCTGCGCACGCGGATCACCCAGACCGATCAGATTGCCGTCGAAATCCGTGCCGACCTGCCCACGGACATATACGGTGTTGCCTGCACGCACGGCCTGGCACAGGTCGTTGTCCAGCGTCTGGTTCGGGTAGGTGTCTTTGGTGTTGAACATGCGGATGCGAGTGTGGGTTGGCTTGCTCATGTGCAGCTCCTGAAGGAGGGGTTGCCCGGCACAATCGGCGCCGGAGCGAAAAGGACATCAAGCGTCGACGGTGTCAGCGGCCTTGTTGTGGGCGTTCGAATGCAGTGCGGCTTCACGCTGCTCGGCATCGCGATAGTCCAGATACTTGCGCTGGGTGGCGATGTGATCGGCGACGTGCTTGGCGTCGTGCCACACGCCCCAGATGAACGACGAACCACGACGCGACTGCCACGGCAAACCAAGGAAATACACGCCCGGCTCACTCGACACACCGCGCTGATGCACAGGCTTGCCCTTGTCATCGAACGCCGCGACTTGCAGCCACGAGTAATCCACGGCAAACCCGGTGGCCCAGATGATCGAGGTGATGCCAGCCTTGGCCAGATCCAGATCGGCCAGCGGATTTTTCACGCATTCAGGCTCAGGGTAGGTTTCGCGCGCTTGCGGTTCTTCCGGCAGATCCAGCCCGTTGCGCTCGATGTAGGCATCGGCGGCATCCAGCAGCGCCAGATAATTTTCGTCGCCGCGAGTGAGGTTGCCGACCAGGTCCTGCCTGAAGGTCACCACGCCGTTATTGAAGGATTCGGTAACGCCGACCAGGGTCATGCCGCGATGGGCCAAACCACGGAAATCGATGGTGCGACCGCCATGGGCACCACTGACCGCGATGGTCACGTGCTCGCGTCCCGGCTTCATCGCCGCTTGATCCCACTCGCCGAGCACGCCCAGCCACCAGCAGAAATCACGATTGCGATAAGCGCGCGGTGGGCGGTCGTGGGCGCCAACCGACAGGTAAACCTGCTTGCCGGAACGTTGCAGTTCATCGGCGATCTGCACGCCGGAAGAACCGGCACCGACCACCAGCACGGCACCCGCCGGCAATTGCTGCGGGTTGCGATAGTCAGCGGAATGGATCTGCAACAGACGTGCGTCTTGGGGGGCAATCGCCGGGATCACCGGTTTCTGAAACGGTCCGGTAGCGGCGACCACACGGTTGGCTTCGATCACACCTTCGGACGTCTCGACAGTGAAACCCGGGCGGCCGACATTGCGCACCACGCTTTTTACGTCGACGCCGGTACGGATCGGCGCATTGAATTTCTTCGCATAGGCTTCGAAGTAGTCGGCTACACGTTCTTTCGGGGCGAAACCGTCAGGGTCGACGTCATCGAATTCCAGGCCGGGAAAGCGGTCGTGCCACGCCGGGCCGTTGGCCACCAGCGAGTCCCAGCGCCCGGTGCGCCAGCGTTCGGCAATGCGATTGCGCTCCAGCACCAGGTGCGGCACGCCGAGTTTGCTCAGGTGCTCGCTCATGGCGACGCCTGCCTGGCCGGCACCCACGATCAGCGTGTCTGTTTTTATTATTTCAGGGGTCATCTCTACATCCTTCCTAGCAAGGCAGTGGGATTCGGGCCGCTGTTGGCTTGTCCGTTTGGCTTGAGGTCAGACTAGGGAGAGGGGGGGTATCGGTAAAATATTATTAAGCTGGGATGTGAAGATAAAATTCTGATGCAGAGAGCCGAAAGCCTTTAACCATGCGGGCTACAGCTTTGCAGGCGGGAAGGGAGGGGTGAACCTGACTCTTAAATTTCACGCTTGTGTTGTGGCGCCAGCCCATGACCGGTGAGGAGTTTTTTCGCCGTCTCGGGCTCATCCGGCAATTGGCCGCTGAGCTCCCAGATCTCGAGCATTTTGGCGTACTCGAAAGCGTGGCGCGGGTCGCGCTCTATCCAGCGCTGGAAATCCTCGCGTTCAGCCGGCGGACAATCGTCATCGTGCAGACGCATGCACCAATCGGCGGCTTGCAGAAAGAGGTCTTCGTCCATTTCGTTGCGGTCGGAAGGGGTCATTGAACGAGGGTAGCAAAAAAGTCCGTCAAGCCGATGCCGACGGACTTTTTTAATGCCGAATTTTCAGCGTTTGAGAAACGCTAGCAAATCCTCATTCAATGCCTGCGCATGCGTCACCGCAAAGCCATGTGGCGCCCCGGCGTAAACCTTCAACTCGGCGCCTTTGATTTGTGCAGCAGCCTGTTTGCCGGTGGTTTCGAACGGCACGATCTGGTCGCCGTCGCCATGGATCACCAACGTCGGCACGTCGATTTTCGCCATGTCCGGACGGAAGTCGGTTTCCGAGAACGCGGTGACGCAATCCACGGTGCCCTTGAGCGAAGCCAGCAGGGCGACATTCAGGGTTTGCGTGAGCACGCCGTCGGAGACTTGCTGGCCCTGGTTGGTGCCGTAGAACGGCGCGGCGAAATCGGCGATGAACTGCGCACGATCTTGCAGCAAACCAGCCTTGATGCCATCGAACACTGCGGTATCGACGCCCTGTGGGAAGTCGGCTTTCTTGCCGAACAGCGGCGTCACCGCGCCCAACAACACCAGGCCGGCAACGCGCTCGCTGCCATGCCGGGCGATGTAGCGGCTGACGTCGCCACCGCCCATCGAGAAGCCCACGAGTGTCACGTCGCGCAGGTCCAGGTGGTTGATCAGTTGCGCGATGTCGTCGGCGAAGGTGTCGTAGTCGTAACCGGTCCACGGCTGATCGGAACGGCCGAAACCACGGCGGTCGAAGGCGATGGTGCGGTAACCACGGCTGCTCAGGTATTCCATCTGGTATTCCCACATGTCGGCATCCAGCGGCCAGCCGTGGCTGAACAGCACGGGTTTACCGTTGCCCCAATCCTTGAAGTAAATCTCGGTGCCGTCTTGCGTGGTGAAAGTGCTCATGGAAACTCCTGCTTCAGGGTTCGCTGCCGAAATGGCGGCATTCACTATCAGCGCAAAGCGATCCGGCTACTTGTATGCAGGTGCTGGTTTTGCACCTGCACAGTCGTGGATCTGCTGCAGAGTTGTATGATGCAACCCAAAGCCACACGTTCGGCCACTGAAAGGGAGTACGTTTACGTGAAACGCAAAAGCCTGCAGGGCAATGCCTGCCCGGTCGCCCGGACGCTGGACCTGATCGGCGACTGGTGGTCGTTGTTGATCATTCGTGATGCGCTGGATGGCATCTGTCGCTTCAATGATTTTCAGAAGAGTCTGGATATCGCCAAGAACATGCTCAGCGCGCGCCTCAAGGGGCTGGTGGAGCAGGGGATTCTGCAGGCGATGCCAGCTGCCGACGGCGGCGCCTATAAGGAGTATGTGCTGACTGAGCGCGGCAAAGCCCTGCAGACCGTGATCGTCGCGCTGTCGCAGTGGGGCGGCGAGTTCATGTACGCGCCGGGTGAGCCGGGGTCGGTGATGGTTGATGCAAAGGATCGTCAGCCGATTCGCAAGCTGGAATTGATCTCGGCCGATGGTCGGTCGCTGGCTCCGGAGGACGTTGCGACGCGACTGGGTGTTGAGCACTGACCCGCAAAGGTTTGACGCCAAAATGATGGCCAACTAGTATCGCGCCACTATTTTGATGTCATTCTTGGCTCCCGTCCTTAATCGAGAAACTTCGTCCGTGAATAAACGCGCATTACTGCCTCTGGCTGTGATTTTTACGCTGGCAGGCTGCCATTCCAATGTTCGGGATTCTTCTCCAAGCCTGCTGAAAGATGGTGTTCAACTGGGCCAGAACAAAGTGGCAACGGATGACCAGCACGCCAAGGTCATCATGAAAGCCTCCGGTGGCACCCATCCGGTGGAGTTTTCCATCCGGCGTGCGGATGACCCTGACCGTCGCATGGAGGTGCTTGGCACCGTCGTCGATTCAGGTCGGGGCCATGTTTTCGGCTGGATCGCCAAGCTCAATGAAGTGGCCAACAGCGCCACGGTCAAGCGCTTCCCACAAGTGGAGGCACAAGCGGATGCCGACAAGCCCTTTGAAGTTTCGGGGTATTCGAACAGCCGGGTTACGGGAGGTATTTATACCTGCGGGCCGCTGACCACTGTTTTCACTCCCGAGCGTGGCAAGGTCTACCAGGTGGAGTTCCAGTTCAGCGGTGAGCATTGTGAACAGCACGTTTATGACGTTACTCAGCCCCGGCAGCGCACGCTCGTAAAGAGTTGAGTCGGCACGCACAGCGCACTGAATTTATCGAAAAAAAGGAAACACCCTGTGAAACGGAATCTCTCCCTGGCACTTATTATTCTGGCCGCGACATTGTCTGGCTGCGCCACTAATAAGCCGGTCGTTGACCCATCGCTGGTCGGTTCATGGAAAGGTCAGCGCGACGAAAACGGCAAATGCCAGTTCATGTCCTGGAAAAACCAGTTCAACGCCGACGGTACTTTCTCCATCACCTTTTTCCGCGACGCCAAGCAGACACAGAAGGTGCAAACCGAGCATGGCACCTGGACAGCTACCAATGGCAAAAGTGTGCTGAGAACCAATGGCGTCGCCGCACCTGATGTTTACACCTACAAGCTTACTGATGCTGACACGGTGCATTACGTCAATGTGGAGAAAGGCCCTTCGGCGGATTGCCAGGAAGATTATGCTTTTGATGAGCACCGTATTCGCGGGTAAGCCAGTCAGAAGCATTGCGGGGCTGCAACGGTCCCGTTTGTTCAATCCTTGATACAAACCCGACAAAAGGTCGAAACGATTGTTTGACGTCAAAATGATGGCCATCTAATATCGCGCCACTATTTTGATGTCACTTTCGTCTCGAGGGATCGAACATGTCCTCACCCGCCCTCGTGGCGAGGTTGTGCGTAGCTTTGCTGTGCCTGTCTCCACTTCAGATTGCCGTCGCCGCTCCTACCCCCGGTGACACTGACCTTATCCGTGACCGCCAGAACCGCCTGCTCGAAGAGCAGCAGCGGCGCCTCGAAGAACTCAAGGACCTGCCCGGCAAGGACGCCAAGCCTGCGCAACCGGCAGCCCCCACCGATACCCGCTGTTTCCCGATCAAAGACATCGAACTCAAAGGTGCCGACAGTCTTACCGAGCGCGACAAGACTCGCCTGCTCAAACCCTATATCGGTGAATGCCTCGGTGTGCCGCAGCTCAACGAGCTGCTCAAAGTCATCACCGATCACTACATCGAGAAAGGCCTGGTCACCAGCCGCGCCTACCTGCCGCAGCAGGATCTGTCCACCGGGCATCTGCAAGTGCTGGTGGTCGAAGGCAAACTTGAAGGCATGAAGGGGGCGGAAAACAGCCAGCTCTCGGAGCGCGAACTGGCCATGGCTTTCCCCGGCAAAACCGGTGATCTGGTCAATCTGCGCGAGATCGAGCAGATGGTCGATCAGCTCAATCGTCTGCCATCCAATCAGGCAAAAATGGAGCTGGCGCCCGGTCAGAATGTCGGTGGCAGTGCAGTGCTGGTCAACAACACCCCGCAGAAGCCATGGCGAGTCGGGCTGTCACGCAACAACGACGGCCAGCGCAGCACCGGCGAGCAACAGTGGGGCACCACGTTTGACTGGGACAGCCCGCTTGGCCTGGCCGATCAGTTGAGCCTGCGTGGCGGTCACGATGCGATGACTGACCATCAGCACACCTCCCGTAACGCCATGCTCAATTACAGTTTGCCGTGGGGCTGGTGGACGTTCAGCTACACCTACAGCCAGAGCGAATACCGCTCGCAAATCGCCGCCAACCTCTACAACTTCAAACAGACCGGCGACAGCGAAAACCATCAGTTGCGCGCCGAGCGGGTGATCCACCGCGATGCCGTCAGCAAAACCTCGCTCAGCGCTGGTCTGTCGTACCTGCGCACCAATAACTTCATCGAAGACAGCAAGCTCAAACTGAGCAGCAACCGCATCAGCGAAGCGCAGTTCGGCTTCAACCACGGTCGCCGCGTCGGCAGTGCTTTCGTCAACTTTGACGCCGGCATGCAAGAGGGCATTGGCGCCTTCGACGCTCAAGGCAGCCATGATCCGGGACCGGGTGAGCCGAATGCGCGCTATCGCAAATACACCGCCACCCTGAGCTACCTGCAGCCGTTCAAACTGTGGGGCGAGTCCTTCAGCTTCAGCAGCCTGATGACCGGCCAGCGCAGTGAAGACGTGCTGTTCAGCCCGCAACGCACCAGCCTTGGCGGCTCGTCGTCGATTCGTGGTTATAAGGACCAGTCGCTGTCCGGTGACAGCGGTGGTTACTGGCGCAATGACCTGCGCTGGAGTCGTCCGGTGACTGTCGAGTGGCTGCAACCGGTGTTCTCCGAATACGGCACTAGCCTCGGTTACGACCAGGGTGTGATCCAGAACGGTCGCTATAACGGCGATCAGCACGGGCGCATGTCAAGCAATTCGCTGGACCTGTTTGCCCGTGGTCAGCACGTCGCCGCCAGCGTGACCTTTGCCCATTCCCTGGAACGCCCGGACGCGCTGACCGAGCGTGAAGCACCGATCTATTTCCGTCTGGATTTCTTCCTCTAATACCGCCCGCCCCGAGATTCTGAAATGGACATCCTTCAACCGGCCTTTCTGGCCGGTCAGCCTGCTGCTGCCGAAAAAAACCGCGAACACTTCCTCGGCATGCCCAAGCGCGGGCTGGCGTTTCTCTTGGCGAACGTCATGTTCTGGCAACCGATGTGGGCGCAGGCCGACGGTATTGTGGTGGCCAATCCGAACACCTCGCTGGATCGCGCCGGCAACGGCGTGCCGATCATCAATATCGCCACGCCCAATGCCAGCGGCCTGTCGCATAACCAGTTCCATGATTACAACGTCGGCGCGCAAGGACTGATCCTCAATAACGGCTCGACGCAGAATACGATCACGCAATTGGGCGGGCATATCGTCGATAACCCGAACCTGAAAAACAGCGGTTCGGCACAGGCGATTCTCAACGAAGTCATCAGCGGTAATCCAAGCCAGTTACGCGGTTACACCGAAGTGGCGGGGCAGTCAGCACGGGTCATTGTTGCCAACCCTTATGGCATTACCTGCAACGGTTGCGGGTTCATCAACTCGCCACGGGTGACGTTGACCACCGGCAAACCGGTGCTCGACAACGGTCGGCTAGACCGTTTTCAGGTTGATCAGGGTTCGGTGGCCATCGAAGGTGCAGGCCTTAACGCGACCAATGTCGACCGCTTCGAAATCATCACCCGCAGCGCAAAGATCAACGCGCAACTTCAGGCGCAGAACCTGACCATCGTTGCCGGTCGCAATGACGTCAACGCACAAACCCTCGATGCCACGGCCCGCGCCGATGACGGTAGCGCCAAACCGCAACTGGCCATCGACTCCTCGGCGCTGGGCGGCATGTACGCCGGGGCAATCAAACTGGTCGGCACCGAGGCAGGGGTCGGGGTGAAACTCGACGGCAAACTGATTGCCAGCGGTGGTGACATCCAGCTCGATGCCAACGGCCAGTTGAGCCTCGCAGAAACCTCGGCCACTGGCGCAGTCAACGTCAAAGCCGCCAGCCTCGACGCGCAAGCTGCGGTCTATGCCGGCACCGCGCTCAACGTGCAAACCCAAGACAACCTGACCAACCGCCAGACCCTCGCGGCTCGCGACAGCATCAGCCTCAGCGCGGGCGGGCAACTGACCAACGCCGGCACCATCGAAGCGGGCGTCAACGCCGACGGCAGCCGCAATGCCAGCGGCGATCTGAGCCTGAACGCGCAGAACCTCGACAACACCGGCAAGAGCTTGCTCGCCAGCCGCAATCTGGCGGTCAACGCCGCCACCCTGAACAACCAGAACGGTACGCTCAGTGCAAAAAACATCGCCCTCACCGGCGGGTCTCTGGACAACCGCAGCGGTCAGATTCTTGGCGATCTGGGCCTGAACATCGATCTCAGCGCGGCGCTGGACAACCGTGATGGCGTGCTCGGTTCCGGGCGGGCGGTAGACCTCAAAGCCGCCAGTGTCGATAACCGCGATGCCGGCTCGGTGGTCAGCGATGGTGGTCTGACGCTGCGCGTCAGTGGCTTGCTCGACAATCGCAACAAGGGCGAGATTACCGCCAAAGGCGCGACGAGCCTGACCAGCCAAAGGCTGGACAACAGCGGCGGCAATTTCAGCAGTCTCAATGGCTTGGTGATTACGCTTGATGATGCGCTGACCAATGCTGGCGGCGTCATCAGCAGTGAAGGCACGCTGACCCTCAACGCCGGGCGTATCGATAACAGCACCGGCAACCTGAGCAGTGCTGGCAAGCTCACGATCACCAGCGCGGGAGCATTGCTGAATCGGGCAGGTTCGATCAGCACCGATAGCCTATTGGCCGTCAACAGTGCAAGCCTGGACAACAGTCAAAAAGGCCTGATCATCGGTAAACAAGACAGCCGGGTCGATACCGGTCTGTTCGACAACAGCAATGGTCAACTCCTCGGGCAACAAGGTTTGACGTTGCGCGTAGCGCAAGCTTTGAACAACGTCAAAGGGGTGATTTCCGGCGCGTCCGTGGACAGCCACAGCGCCAGCTTCGACAACCATGATGGTCTGATCAGTAGTCGCGGTGTGTTGCTGCTGACCACCGACAAAACGCTGGATAACCAGCAGGGTACGGTGATTGCCGACGGCCAGCTCACGCTCGCGGCCGGTGTTCTGGACAACCGGGTCGGTAACATCGCCGGCAAGTCGGACGTCAGCGTGCAGGCACAGAACCTCAACAACCAGAAAGGCAAGTTGATCGCCACCGGCGTGTTCAAACTCAACGCCGATCAACTTGATAACCGTCAAAACGGTCTGTTGGGCTCGACCAAAGCCATGACCTTGACCGTTGGTGAACTGGACAACCGTGGCGGCGAAATCAGCACCAACAGCGATCTGCTGCTCACCGGTAAAAAACTCGACAACAGCGATGGCGGCAAGCTGTTTTCCGGCAAGGCGCTGAAGCTGACCATCGATGAAGTAATCAACCGCAACAAAGGCCTGATCGATGCGGGCACGCTCTTGAATGTGCAAGCGCGTACTCTGGCCAACAACGGCGGTGAATTGCGCAGTCAGCAAACCATGCTCCTGACCGCCGCCGACGCCTTTGATAACACCCAGGGCAAGGTCAGCAGTGAAGCGACGTTGACGGTCGACGCCGCGCAGATGAGCAACGCTCAAGGCAGTCTTTCCAGTGCCACTGATTTGAAACTGGTCAGCCGTGGCGGCGTGGATAACCAGGGCGGCAAGGTTGTCACCGATGGTGCACTCCTCATTGAAAGCGCCAGCCTCGACAACCGCCAGCAGGGCACGCTCAGTGGTAAAGGTGCCGTCACCGTTACCACCGGCGCCTTCGATAACAGCAACGGCCTGCTCAGCAGCGCCGATACACTGAACCTCGTCGCCGCTCAGGTCACCAATGCTGGTGACGGCATTATCGGCAGTCAAGGTGCTTTGACGGCTTCGGTTACAGGACTCGATCAACAGGGCGGCAAGCTGTTCAGCAACACGCGTCTTAGCCTGGATTTGAATCACGGTCAGTTGAACAACGGCGGTTTGATCAACGCCCCTGGCGCACTGCTGCTCAAACAACTCAACGGCGTCAACAACCAAGGCGGGACGATTTCCAGCGCTGAAGCTTTCACGCTGACCGCGCAAAGCCTGGATAACGGCAACGGCAATCTCTTGAGCAATCAGGGCCTGACCCTGCGCATTGCCGCAGCACTGGATAACGTCAAGGGCATGATTGGCGCCGCTTCCATTGATGTCCGCGCGGGAAGCGTGAACAACGGCGGTGGTGGCCTGATCAGTCGTGGCGATCTGGACATCACCGTCGACGGCCAACTGCGTAACGACGCCAAAGGCCTGATCAGCGCTGCAGAAGCACTGCGCATCGACAGTGCCGAGCTCAACAACCGTGACGGTGGCTTGATCAATAGCAAAGGCAATCTGACGCTGAAGGCGACGGGGCTCGACTCCAGCAATGGCGGCGAAGTCTCCGCCAACGGTGACGTTGACCTGACACTGACCTCGTTGACCCAGAACGGTGGGCGACTGCTGAGTGACCAATCGATCACCGTGGATCTGGCCAACGGCGACCTCGACAACCAAAACGGTCTGCTCACCGCCAAAGGCCCGCTGACCCTCAAGCGCCTGCGCGATCTGAGTAACCAGAACGGCGAAGTCTCCAGCAACCTCGGTTTTGACCTCATCGCCCGGGCGGCAAACAACAGCGCCGGCAAAATCATCAGCGGTGAAAAACTGTTGGTACGCGGCACCGAACTGATCAACCAGAAAGGCCTGCTGTCCGGCTGGCAAGGGCTCACTGTCAACGGCAACAGCCTGGACAACCGCGACAGCGGCACGATGTCCAGCAAGTACGCCGATGTCAGCGTGGATTTGACGGGCGCGCTTCTCAACAGTGGCGCGGGTGCTGTGGTCGCTCAGGGCAATCTGAGTATCAACGCTGGCAGCGTTGATAACAGCAACAAAGGTAATTTCAGCAGTGGGGCTGGGCAGACCCTGACGTTGGCCGGTGCGCTTAATAACAATCAGGGCGGCCTGATTGCCAGTGGCGCAGCGCTGGATATCGTCAGCACGGCATTCAGCAATATCGGCGGTGTGATCAATGCACAGCAGCTCTTCAATGCCACGGCATCGAGCCTCGACAATCGTGGCGGACAGATCGCCAGTAACGATGCGATCACCCTCAACCTGAGCGGTGACCTGAACAACAATGCCGGTAAACTCGCTGCTGCCGGTCCGCTGTTGATCAAGGGCGTAACTGATCTGCACAATCAGAACGGCCAGCTCGCCAGCCAGAAAACCCTGGAACTGCGTACCGGCTCGCTGGATAACAGCAACAAGGGCACGCTCGCCGCCAACGACCACTTGCTGATCACCGCGACGGGCGCCGTCAGCAACCATGCCGACGGCCTCATCTACAGCAAGAATGCCGATGTGCAACTGCACGCGGCCAGGCTGCTCAACGGCAAAGGTTCGATCCAGAGCGACAGCGGTCTGACCCTGGAAATCAGCGGCGACTTCGACAACCAGAGCGGCAAAGTCATCGCCCAGAACGGTGATGTGCTGATCAAGGCTGCCAACATTGATAACCGTGGCGGTACGCTCGCCAGCATCAAAGGTGCACTGGAAGCGCGCACGGTTGGTGTTCTGCGCAATGGTTTCGACCTGAACAACAATCGTCAGGGCGGCATCATTCAGGCACAGAGCCTGACGCTGACGGCATTGGCGGGCCTCAACAACAACGGCGGGCGGATCTCGGCGCAAGCGGCAGACAGCAGCATCACCACGGCGGCGCTGGATAACGGCGCTGGTGTGCTTTATGCGAAAGGGCTGCTGGGTGTTACCGGCGCGAGTCTCGATAACAGTGGCGGACAGATCGCCGCCGAGCGTATCGACTTCGGCCTCAGCGGTGCGCTGCGCAATGGCGCGGGCGTCATCGAAAGCAACAGCCAACTGAGTGTCAAAGCCAGCGCGGTTGATAACCAGAACGGTCGCCTGCGCTCGCTGGGTACCACCGGCAACACCGTGTTTCAGCTCGGCGGCTTGCTCGACAACCGTAATGGCGTACTGGAAACCGCCAACACTGACATGACCCTGGCGGTCGGTAGCTTCCTCAACGGCGGCGGGCAGCTCAACCATGTTGGGCGCGGCAAGTTCGATATCTCCACAGCCAATGTGCTTGGCGCTGGTGGCAGCATCGTCACCGGTGGGCTGCTGGAACTCAATGCCGATACCTGGAACAACACCGGCGCAATTCAGGCCGGTCGCCTGAACGTTAACGTGCGCGAGTTCAGCCAGAGCGCCAGCGGCAAGCTGCTGGCTTCGGAGTCTCTACAGGCCCGTGGCGGCAATTGGACCAACCACGGTTTGATCGCCAGTGACGGCATTATCGACATGCAGCTGTCGGGCAGTTACGGCGGCAGCGGCCGCTTGACCAGCCAGCGAGGGACCGAACTGTCTGTCGCGCAGATGAACATCGGTGCAGGCGGCAGTTTTGCCGCCGGTGCGACGTCGACCATTCGTGTCAGCGGGCAACTGATCAACTCGGGCCGCATCACGTCCAGTGAAGACCTGACCGTCAACGCTGGCAGCGTTGCCAACTACGGCAGTCTGGGGGCGGCGCAGAACCTGACCATCAACACGCCTTCATTGCTCAACGATCGCGGACTGATTTTCAGCGGCAATGACATGACGCTCGGCGTCAGTACATTGACCAACCAGAACGGTGATTTCTACAGCCTGGGCAATGTAGTCATCGGCGGATATGGCGGTGCGGCGCGGGCTGCCGGGGTCTACAACATTTCCGGCTCGATGGAGAGCGTGGGCGGGTTCACGCTCAATGCCGATGTGTTCGAGAACCGAACTGAAGGCTCGGCGGCTTCGTCTGAGCGCAAGCTGATATCGGGGTATATCGCGGCCAGTTGTGGCGACTGCGTCGGCAGCACTTTCAGCAACTTCCTCACGGCTCGTGAGATTTATGAAAGTGTCGACACTGACGCCAGCGCCTCTGCCGTGCTCAACGTCGGCAAGGATTTTGTATTTCAGGGTGGCACGTTTCTCAACAGTAAAAGCACGGTGGCGGCCAGTGGCAACATCGATATCAACGCTACGAGTCTGAAGAATATCGGCGCAAAAAGCGGGACTATCGAAGTCACCCGCGAGTACGCCTTTGAAATGGGCGCCGGCAGCACGGAAAATTTCATGGCCAACTACGTTGCGCCTTACAACCAGCACAACAACCCCGATTTTCCGTATGTGTATTACCTCGCCCCTGATAGCACGGTGCGCAAAGCCATCGCGAAATCAGGCAGTAAAAGGGAGGGCGGGCGAGACGGGGAGACGTTTCGAGTCGTTATTCTCACAGACAGTGAAACAGGCGAAGTCGTCAGTGATCGCAAGTATGGTCGGGGGCTATCGGGGCTGAAATATGGCTTTGAAACCTCGATGCCATCGCTGTACGACCCCAATAACCTGGTTGCGTTACCGAGCGAACTGGCGCCATACCAGCAAGGCGATGCCATCGAGCTACCCACTGACAGCACCGGCTCCACCGGTACAGTCACCAGTCGCAACGCGGTCATCCAGGCGGGCGGCAAAGTCTCGATCACGGCCACCCGGGAAGTCGAAAACAGCGTTATCCATGAGGACTACAACTCCGCTGGGGGTACTAACAAAATCGCCGACACCAACGTCGGCAAGAGTGGCACTACCGTTGTCCGCATCAACAGCCAATTGCCGCCAGATCTTGCACAGCAGCAAGTCAATCCGCTGAGCTTGCCCGGTTTCTCCCTGCCCACCGGCGAAAACGGTTTGTTCCGTTTGAGCGGGCAGGGCAGTAGCACGGCATCGCCCGGCAACGGCCCCGCGCCAACCTGGACTGTGGGCGGTCAAGCGGTCAGCGCTCAGGACCACATGGTCGCCGCCACCAGTGGCGGTCCGCGCAATCTGTTCATTGACGCGCCGGCTCAGGTCTCCGACAGCACCCGCGCAGTCGATACATTCCGTCGCACGCCGAGTGCTGGCAACGACGCCAAAGACTCGATCGACAACCGCCCGGTGACCCGCGTCACCGGCCTGCCGGACACCAGGGCGCCGTCCAACGCGCACAAATACCTGATCGAAACCAACCCGGTGCTGACCGACCTCAAGTCGTTCATGAGCTCCGACTACCTGCTGGAAAAACTCGGCTATGACCCCGACCAAAGCGCCAAGCGCCTCGGTGACGGTCTCTACGAACAACGCCTGATCCAGCAAGCCGTCACTGCGCGCACCGGTCAGGCCTTCCTCGACGGCCAGACCTCTAACGAGGGCATGTTCAAGTACCTGATGAACAACGCCATCGCCAGCAAGGACGCGCTCAACCTGTCGGTCGGTGTGGGCCTCACGTCGCAGCAAGTCGCGGCACTGACCCACGATATCGTCTGGCTCGAAGAGCATGAAGTGAATGGTGAAAAAGTGCTGGTGCCGGTGGTGTATCTGGCCCAGGCCAACGGCCGTCTCGGCCCGACCGGCGCGTTGATTGCCGGTAACGATGTGACGCTGATTGCCGGGGAAAACCTCGATAACGTCGGCACCTTGAAAGCGACCAATAACCTTTCGGCGACGGCGGGCAAGGATCTGGTCAATAGTGGTTCGATCGAGGCGGGTAACCGTCTGGATCTGTTGGCAACCAATAACATCGTCAACAAGGCCGGCGGCATCATTGCCGGACGCGATGTCAGCCTGACCACGCGCACGGGCGATGTGATCAACGAAAGGACAATCACCTCGTCCGACAACAGCACCCGATTTGGCACTCAGCATCATGACTATGCCGATAACGCAGCCCGCATCGAAGCCGCCAATGACCTGACCGTCAAAGCGGCGCAAGACATCAATATCGTCGGCGGCGTCATGCAAAGCGGCCGCGACATGACAATGAACGCCGGCCGCGACGTCAACGTGTCGTCCGTGCAAGTCACCAACAGCGTGTACATGGACGCGAAGCACAACCGCAGCGACATCACTCAGTTGGGCGCCGACATCGATGCCGGGCGTGACTTCAAGGCCGATGCCAAGCGTGACATCGCTGTCATCGCCAGTGAGATCGATGCCAAGCGTGATGTGGCGATGTCAGCGGCTGAGAATATGCTGATCCGCTCGGCGGCGGACGAACAACACTCGCTGTCCAAAAGCAAGAAAGTCACCCGTCAGGAGGACCATGTCAGTCAGGTCATGTCCGGCATTACCGCGGGTGGTGACGTGTCGCTGGCGGCAGGGCAAAACCTCGCCGTGGTGTCCAGTCGTGTCACTGCTGGCGATGAAGCCTACCTGGTGGCGGGTGATCGTCTGGATATCCTTGCTGCGCAGGATACCGATTACTCGCTGTATGACATGAAGAAGAAGGGGAGCTTCGGCAAAAAGAAAACCAAGCATGACGAAGTCACTGATGTGAAAAACATCAGCAGCGAAATCACCTCCGGCGGCAGCATGCTGCTCGTCAGTGGCGGCGATCAGCATTATCAGGCGGCCAAACTGGATAGCGGAAACGACCTGGTTATCAGCAGTGGCGGAGCCGTCACGTTCGAGGGCGTGAAGGACCTGCATCAAGAGAGCCACACAAAAAGCAATACCAGCCTGGCCTGGAACTCGATGTCGGGCAAAGGCAAAACCGACGAGACTTTGCGCCAAAGTCAGCTAATTGCCAAAGGGCAATTGGTGATCAACGCGGTTGATGGCTTGAACATCGACATCAAACAGATCAACCAGAAAACGATCAGCCAGACCATCGATGTAATGGTGAAGGCAGATCCACAACTGGCGTGGCTGAAAGAAGCCGAGAAGCGCGGTGACGTCGACTGGAAACTGATCAAGGAAACCCACGACTCGTTCAAATACAGCAGTTCGAGCCTCGGTCAGGGCGCCATGTTGGCGATCATTATTATCGTCACTGTGCTGACGGCGGGTGCCGCGAGTGCGGCGGTGGGAACTGCCGCCAGCGCTGCGGCGGGATCAGGGACAGCCATGGCAGCTGCGGGCACGGCAACCGCATCGGCAGTTGCCGGTGGTGCTGCAGTCGGCTCAACAGTCGCTGCAGGGTTGGGGAACGTGATGGCCTCTGCGGTATTGACGTCCATGGCCAGCGCCGCCGCCGTTAGTACGATCAATAACAAAGGTAACGTGGGAGCAGCCTTCAAAGACGCCTTCTCTTCTGAGAACCTCAAAGGCTATGTGCTCGCAGGCGTCACCGCGGGCATCGCTGCACAGTTTGGCTTTAACCCTACAGAGTTGACGTTAGATTCGGCCGGTGCCAAGGCAGTGACAACCAAGATTGCAGCGGACACGGTGGCCAAAACGGCAATTATGGGAGGTAGCCTGACGGATAATTTGGTCGACGCTACGGTAGGGGCAGGGATCAGTATTGGCGGGGCCCTTGGGGCCAGCAAGATCGGTGATGTAACTCTGTTTGAAAACGGCAAGTTAACGAAATTCGCGATGCACGCGGCTCTCGGCGGCCTGATGGCTGAGGCCATGGGCGGCGACTTCCGTACGGGGGCTCTAGCTGCGGGGGCAAATGAAGCGGTCGTAGACTTCTTAGCTGAAAAGTTGTTACCGGTAGGTATGGATAGAAATAGCCTCGAGTATCGGCAAGGGATCAGCAAGTTGCTGGCTGCGTCTCAACTAATTGGTGTTTTAACGGCGGCCGTGACGGGGGGGGATGCATCGTCAGCCGCTGCAGTTGCGGCCAACGCAACGCAATACAACAACCTCGACCACCCATCTGCTGAAAGGTTACTTGAAGAACTTCAAGGTTGTCGGGTTACCGCCGGCTGTAGTTCAGAAAATATTCGCGAGATTATTGCGCAATACGAAGATTTATCCACCACGCGTTCGATGGCAATCAATGCCTGTGATAGTAGAGCATGTGTAGACTCGATTCAAAAAAGTGCCGTTTCATTAGAAACGCCGGTGGCCAAGGATTTGATGGCGTTTTTGCGTCAGCATGTTTCTTACGATATGGCCGGACTCCTCACCGGGAATCCAGGAAGTATTGCCGTTCCATCGCAAGGGGTCGATGGTTGGGGAGCTTTGTTTACTTCGGACAAACAAATAGCTTTTGCGAAGAACCTAAAGGAAGGTTGGCTGACGCAGAGTGAGTTGGCAGGTGTCGATCAGTGGGTCAAGGAAACCAGTTGGCTTAATCCACAGTCTGGACAACAGCTGTCTCTAGAAGAGCGAGCAACGTTGCTGACTGAGCTCAAGTTCACGCTGGGAATGGCCATCCTAGGTAAAAGCCCGATCAGTGCAGGTAGTGGCGGTCCAACGACTAGCCGTGTAAAAATTGAGCCTGTGTACAAAACTAACGCTGAGGCTCAGCAGGCGGCAAAAAAACTGGGATTTGAAAAAATAAACGAGACAATCCACGGTGGTCAGGCAATATTCAAGAAGGGTAAGTATTATATTACTCGAGACATCGCTGGGCATGTTGGTGGTGCGTGGAAGATGGCAGACTCTGTCAAGTCACTTGGAAGTAAAAAGACTAGGTCAGGGACTTATGACATAAACTTAAATCGTATTGGAGATTGACATGATCGATAAAAAAAATCCCGATTGGATTGGCCGGGGGAAAACTATTAAGCAGCTTATATCGGAGCTCCAATCGTTCGAGAATCAAAATTTGTTAGTTGAGTTGTCAACGGATGATGGCGTGACTACAAAATCGATTAATTTGGTTGTCAAATCTGGAGATGCTTGTGTGTTGATAAGTTGCAGTTCGTAGAGAATAAATGGGGGCGCGTTTAGAGTAATTTGATAAACGCAGTCTGTCCCTGAGGGATCCCCACAAACCTACTCCAGGCTCTGCGCCTGATGATGCACCTCATCACGCAGAGTTTTCTCCAATGTTTCCCAGTCTCCGCTGCCTCCGAACTCTATGCATCTACGCCAATACTCTAGGCCCCGTCGCCACAATCAGAGCACAGGTCTTTCTCTGAGGCCGCTGCTTTGATAGCGCCGTCCCAGATGACTTTCACTCGCCTTAAGGGAGGCCGGGATCTGGTCGATTCCGGGAGTCGTAGTGTCTTGCCGATAGCCAAAAAATAAAACGCCCCGAACACTGTCGGGGCGTTTCATAGGTCAAGCTCAATCAGCAGAACACTTACCGAAACGCCGGCACCACATGCTTGATAAACAACTCCAGCGACTTCTTCTTCTCCTCATGCGGCAAGCTGTTGTCACACCAGAAACTGAACTCATCCACCCCCAGTTCCTGGTAGTACTTGATCCGCGGAATAATCTCTTCCGGCGTACCAATCATCGCCGTCTTGTGCAAACTCTCCAGCTCAAACTCCGGACGCCCGGCAAACTTCTCTTCCGGGCTCGGCGCGAGGAAGCCATTGACCGGCGTTTCCTTGTTACCAAACCACGCATCGAAGGTGCGATAGAAACGTGAGATCGCTTTCGCGCCGACTTTCCAGCCATCCGGATTGTCAGCGGTGTGCACGTGAGTGTGGCGCAGCACCATCAGTTGCGGACGCGGCACATCCGGGTTGTTATCCAGCGCAGTCTGGAACTTGTTCTTCAGGTCGAGGACTTCTTCGTCGCCCTTCATCAGCGGCGTGACCATCACGTTGCAGCCGTTAGCCACGGCGAAGTTGTGCGAGTCAGGGTCGCGGGCGGCGATCCACATTGGCGGGTTCGGCTGCTGGATCGGTTTTGGCACGCTGGTGGAGGTGGGGAATTTCCAGATGTCGCCGTCGTGGGCGTAGTCGCCTTGCCACAGGGCGCGGACCACCGGGACCATTTCGCGCAATGCCTGGCCGCCAGATGAGGCAGGCATGCCGCCGGCCATGCGATCGAATTCAACCTGATAGGCGCCACGGGCCAGGCCGACTTCCATGCGGCCGTTGCTGATCACGTCGAGCAACGCGCATTCACCGGCGACGCGCAGCGGGTGCCAGAACGGCGCGATGATGGTGCCGGCGCCGAGGTGGATGGTGGTGGTTTTGGCGGCGAGGTAGGCGAGCAGTGGCATTGGGCTTGGCGAGATGGTGTATTCCATGGCGTGGTGTTCGCCAATCCACACGGTGCTGAAACCGCCGGCCTCGGCCATCAGGGTCAGTTCGGTGAGGTCTTCGAACAGTTGGCGGTGGCTGACGCTTTCGTCCCAGCGTTCCATGTGGATGAACAGGGAAAATTTCATGACGCTTCCTCGGATCTTTTGTTGTTGAGGCTACATGTGGGAGCGGGCTTGCTCGCGAAGGCGGTGTAACAGCCGGCATCTATGGCGACTGACAAGACGCCTTCGCGAGCAGGCTCGCTCCTACATTTGATTTGCATAGGGCTGGAGGTTTTGATCAGGCCAGGACGGGCAGGGCGCCCATCTTGCCGTGGCAATACACCAGCGGGCCGGTGTGCTGCTCGGGGACGATCAGGTTCTTCACCGCGCCGACCATGATGGCGTGGTCGCCGCCTTCGTATTCGCGCCACAGCTCACACTCGATGATAGCTGTCGCGTTGGCCAGTATCGGGTTACCCAGTTCGCTCAAGGTCCACTCGATGCCTTGCGCCTTGTCCTTGCCTTTGCGGGCGAAGGCGTAGGCTTCGCTTTGCTGGCCGCCGGACAGAACGTGGATGGCAAAGCGTTTGTTTTTGATCAGTACCGGGTAGGAGTCAGAACTGTAGTTGGGGCAGAACAGCACAAGCGCCGGGTCCATCGACAGCGAGCTGAATGCGCTGGCAGTCAGGCCGACAATCTGACCGTCATCGTCCAGGGTGGTGATGACGGTTACGCCGGACGGGAACGAGCCCATGACTTGTTTGTAGATGGCGGCATCGATCATTGGTCGGTCCTCGGGTGATGTGTTGCTGTTTTTATGTGTTTGTTGGTCTGATGGTATACCAGTATTCGATCTTTGCAAGGGCTTTTCAGCTGAACCGATAAACGTGCCGCGTTCGTCGGAAACTCAGCATTTACGGGGCTTTCGACTGGTCTGCAAGCCGCAGTTTCAGTAAGGATGGCGTATCAGTTGACGTCGCAAACTACGGATCAGTCTTGTGAATTGTTTGGAATACCATAATATGGTCTGCATCTGAGGGGCGGCCAGAGAGTCCCCCCGGTTTGGCTTCATACAACGATAAGAACAGACAAACTCGAGTTCATGCATATGTCCCAGATGTCCCGGCAAGATCCGTTGATCGAGAATCATACGGTCGACTACGTCCCACTCGCGGAACGCCACGGGAAGGCCCGCGACCTGTTCACCCTTTGGTTCAGCACCAACATTGCGCCACTGCCCATCGTCACCGGCGCCATGGTGGTTCAGGTGTTCCATCTCGATTTGCTTTGGGGGCTGCTGGCGATTGCGCTGGGGCACCTGATCGGCGGTGTGGTGATCGCGCTGGCGTCGGCGCAAGGCCCGCGTATGGGCATTCCGCAAATGGTCCAGAGTCGCGGCCAGTTCGGTCGTTACGGCGCGCTGCTGATCGTGTTCTTCGCCGCGCTGATCTACATCGGTTTCTTTATTTCCAACATCGTCCTGGCGGGTAAATCCATCGTCGGCATTGCGCCGTCGGTGCCGGCGCCGCTGAGCATTCTGATCGGCGCACTGGCGGCCACGGCGATTGGCGTGATCGGCTACAACTTCATTCACACGCTGAATCGCATCGGCACCTGGGTGATGGGCAGCGCGTTGCTGGCCGGGTTCATCTATATCTTTGCCCATGACTTGCCGGCGGACTTTCTCACTCGCGGCAGTTTCAACCTGTCCGGCTGGCTGGCGACGGTGTCGCTGGGGATCATCTGGCAGATCAGTTTCTCGCCGTACGTGTCCGATTACTCGCGTTACCTGCCTGCGGACATTGGCATTGCCAAGCCGTTCTGGGCGACTTATCTGGGCGCGACGCTGGGCACGATTCTGTCATTCAGCTTCGGCGCCGTTGCTGTGTTGGCGACCCCGGAAGGAACCGAAGCGATGGTCGCGGTCAAGCAGTCGACCGGTTGGCTGGGGCCGATTCTGATGGTGTTGTTCCTGCTCAATATCATCAGCCACAACGCGCTGAATCTGTATGGCGCGGTGCTGTCGATCATCACCTCGATTCAGACTTTCGCCAGCCAATGGACACCGAGCATCAAGGTGCGCGTGGTGTTGTCGAGCGTGGTGCTCGCGGGTTGCTGCGTGGTTGCGCTGGGTGCGTCGGCGGATTTCATTTCCGAGTTCATCGGTTTGATTCTGGCGTTGCTGCTGGTACTGGTGCCGTGGGCGTCGATCAACCTGATCGACTTTTACCTGATCAAGCGCGGCTGCTACGACATCGCCTCGATCTTCCGCGCCGATGGTGGGGTTTACGGGCGCTTCAACCTGCACGCGATCATCGCTTATTTCATCGGCATCCTCGTGCAGTTGCCGTTTGCCAATACTTCGCTGTACGTCGGGCCTTACGCCAATCTGGTTGAGGGTGCGGACCTGTCCTGGCTGGTCGGCCTGGTGGTCACCGTTCCGTTGTATTACTGCCTGGCGACACGCGGCCAGACTGAGCAGAGCAGGGCGGCGAGGTTGGGTTACACCGACTGAGCTGATCCGCTTCAGCACAATGCCCGGCCATTCGCCGGGCATTGTCGTTTCCGCATCCCGGCGGTCATTCAAATTGGCCACATCGATCCCCTTTTGGCCCATCCCCCACTGTGCTCCAGCTACGCTGTCAGCAAGAATCAAAACCATAACCAGACGCTGAACCTTTTTTACCCTTGGCTACCTTTACAGCCGCTGCCGTGTACAGAACATAAAAACCATCGAACTCACGCTGCCTTTTGGGGAACAACCATGGTCACGATGAAACGCATTCTGGGAGCCACTGTGTGTGGGCTGACGCTGCTGGCCGGGGCCGTCCAGGCTGAGCAACGCGAACTCCGCGTGTACAACTGGGCGGATTACATCCTGCCGTCCGTGCCCAAGGATTTCGCCGCAAAAAGCGGCATCAAAGTGACCTGGGACACCTTCGACACCAATGAATCCCTGGAAGCCAAACTGCTCACCGGCAACTCCGGTTACGACCTGGTGGTGCCGTCGAACCAGTTCCTCGAAACGCAGATCAAGGCTGGCGTGTTTCAGAAGCTGGATAAATCGAAACTGCCGAACTGGAGCCACCAGGACCCGGAACTGTTGAAACTGCTGGGCAAGAACGATCCGGGCAACCTGTACGGCGTCCCCTACATGGTCGGCACCGTGCTGATCGGCTTCAACCCGGCCAAGGTCAAGGCGGCACTGGGCGACAACGCGCCGGTGGACAGCTGGGATCTGGTGTTCAAGCCGGAGAACATGGAAAAGCTCAAATCCTGCGGCGTGGCCATGCTTGATTCGCCGACGGAAATCCTGCCCCTGGCCCTGCATTATCTTGGCCTCGACCCGAACAGCCAGAATCCCGCCGACTATGAAAAGGCCAAGGAGCTGATGCTCAAGGTTCGTCCGTACGTGACCTACTTCAACTCGGCCAAGTACATGACCGACATCGCCAACGGCGACATCTGCGTGGCCATCGGTTACTCCGGCAGCTTCTACCAGTTCGGCAACCGCGCCAAAGAAGCCGGCAACGGCGTAGTGGTTGACTGGCGCTTGCCGAAGGAAGGCGCGCCGATCTGGTTCGACACTTTCGCGATTCCGAAGAGCGCGAAAAACGTCAGCGAGGCCCACGAATTCCTCAACACCTTGCTCGACCCGAAAGTGATCGCGCCGATCAGCGACTTCCTCGGTTACCCGAATGCGAACAAGGATTCGATGCCGCTGATCAACAAGGAAATCACCGGCAACCCGAACCTGACGCCGACCCCGGAAGCGCTGAAAAACCTTTACGTTGTGCAGCCGTTGCCGCAGAAACTTGAGCGTGTGCGTACACGGGCGTGGACCAGCATCAAGTCCGATAAGTAACCACCACCGCAATCCAAATGTGGGAGCGAGCCTGCTCGCGAAAGGGGAGTGTCATTCAACTTCGATGTTGACTGGTCCGACGCCTTCGCGAGCAGGCTCGCTCCCACAGGGTTTTGTGCGGTGTCATTCAGTGCTGCGTTCGCTCTCTCTGGTGGTCAATAGGCTCAGCAAAACCGAACTCAGGATGACCCCGCCCACCACCGCCAACGACCACTCCACCGGCATGTGTAGCCACGGCATCAACACCATCTTGCCGCCGATAAACACCAGCACAATCGCCAGCCCATACTTGAGCAAGTGAAAGCGGTCAGCCATGTCCGCCAGCAGGAAATACAACGCGCGTAATCCCATGATCGCGAAGATATTCGAGGTGAAGACAATGAACGGATCAGTCGTCACGGCGAAGATCGCCGGGATGCTGTCCACCGCGAACATCAGGTCACTGGCCTCGATCAACACCAGCACCAGAAACATCGGTGTGGCCCAGCGCACGCCGTTTTGCAGCACGAAAAACCGTTCGCCATGAAACCCGCTGGTGATGCGCATATGCCCGCGCACCCAGCGCAGCAACGGATTCTTGTCCAGGTCCGGTTGGTGGTCGGCAAACACCAGCATCTTGATCCCGGTGAAGATCAGGAACACGCCGAACGCATACAGCAGCCATTCAAACTGCGACACCAGCCACACCCCGGCAAAAATCATCACCGCGCGCATCACGATCGCCCCGAGCACGCCGTACAGCAGCACCCGCCGCTGTAACTCCGGCGGCACGGCGAAGTAACTGAAGATCATCACGAAGACGAACATATTGTCGATCGACAGCGACTGCTCGATCAGATAACCAGTGAGGAATTCGAGGGTCTTCTCCCGCGCGATTTCAGCGCCGAACGCGCCGTGCAGATACGACCAGAGCAGCGCCGCGAAACTCAGTGCCAGCAAGCACCAGGCGATGACCCAGGACAAGGCTTCGCGCACTGATACCCGATGCGCCTTGCGCCCACCGAAGACAAACAGGTCCAATGCCAGCATGGCAAGCACGAAGACGATGAAGGCGGCCCACATCCACGGTTCGCCGATATTGATGTTTGTGGCTGGCATGTCACGCTCCCTGTCTATTCTTCGATTGGGGTCAGACGAGGCCATGCTAGCGACGGGATTGCCGCAAAGAAAAATCGTTTATTTCTGCGCAACAGTTCGATAAAAACGAACTATCCACCCTCGTTAACAGCTCGGGCACTTTTTACGGAGCAATGTTTTCAACGATGAATACCGACATTCTCGAACCTCAAGCGGTGTGCAGTCCGATCACCAGCAGCGCGATTTTCATCGTCGCGACGTTGAATCCGGGGGCTGAAGCCGCGCAAACCGTCAAAGACTGGTGCGGCGATGTCGCCGGGCTGGTGCGCTCGGTTGGCAAGCGTGTCCCGACCGGCAATCTGACCTGCATTTGCGGCTTTTCCTCGAACGCCTGGGATCGCCTGTTTGGCCATCCGCGCCCGGCGTCGCTGCACGGTTTTCGCGAATTTGGCGGGGAAGGGCGACATGCCCCGGCAACCCCGGGTGATCTGCTGCTGCACATTCGCGCCGATCAAATGGACCTGTGTTTTGAACTGGCCACGCAGATCATGGCGGTTCTCGGCGATGCGGTGACCGTGGTCGACGAGGTTCAGGGTTTTCGCTATTTCGACATGCGCAGCATCATCGGTTTCGTCGACGGCACGGAAAACCCGGTCGGGCGCAAAGCGCTCAATTTCACCATCGTCGGTGACGAAGATCCGGGCTTCAGCGGCGGCAGTTACGTGCTGGTGCAGAAATACCTGCACAACATGACCGCATGGAACGGCTTGAGCGTTGAAGCGCAGGAACGCGTGATTGGTCGCACGAAACTGTCCGACATCGAGCTGGATGACGCGGTCAAACCGAGCAACTCGCACAGTGCACTGACCACCATTACCAACGCACAAGGCGAGGAAGTGAAGATCCTCCGTGACAACATGCCGTTCGGCCGACCGGGAGCAGGGGAGTTCGGCACCTTCTTCATCGGCTACGCGCGCTCGCCCGAGCCGATGGAGCAGATGCTGGAAAACATGTTCGTCGGCAAGCCACCGGGTAACTACGACAAGTTGCTGGATTTCAGCACGGCGGTTACCGGCAGCCTTTATTTCGTGCCGTCAGCGGACTTGCTGGAAGAACTGGTGGATCGCTGATCAGCGAAAAAACTCCCCCGGCGTTTCACCAAACTGCTGTCGAAACGCCGCGATAAACGCCGACGTCGAGTCGTAACCACAGGCCAGCGCAACATCGGTAACGCGTTCACCTTTCTCCAACGGCGTCAGTGCACCAAGCAGGCGCAAGCGCTGGCGCCAGGCGCGGAAGGTCAGGCCGGTGTCGCGCAGAAACAGACGGGTGAGGGTCTTCTCGGTGACGCCGAACTTCTCGCTCCAGTGGCTCAGCGTGGTTTGCTGTTCCGGATGGTGTTCCAGGCTCTGGTAGATCTGCTTTAAGCGGGCGTCTTGCGGCAACGGCAACATCAGGTCGATCTGCGGCGCTTCGGCCAGTTGATCGAGGATCACTTGGGCGAGGCGTCCATGCGGGCCGCTCTGGTCGTATTCCACCGGAACCTGACTGAACGCGCGGATCAGTTCCCTGAGCAGATCGCTGACGCCGAGCACGTGACAACGCTTGAGCGCCCATCCGGCAACGCTGCAGTCGATGTACAGGCTGCGCATTTCCGTGTGCGGCGAGCTGAACACCCGATGCGGCACGCCCGCCGGGATCCACACCGCGCGCTCCGGCGGGGCGACGAAGCGGCCGACGCTGGTCTGGATTTCCAGCACACCCTGAATCGCATAGGACAACTGCACCCACGGGTGGCTGTGGCGCCGAGTCAGGGCGCGATTGGGCAGCGATTCGGTGCGCCCGTAGAGTGGACGCGGCAGGCTGGGCAGCCCGGGAATGCTGCGACGGACGCTTTTGTCATGTCCTTTAGGCGGCATCTTGTGGCCCTTCGGCGTTAGTCGGTAATTGGCAGTCACGTTAGAGTCGTCGGCACGCACTGGCAACCCCCGGATGAACCGACCATGACTCGCCCACGTTTTTTGCCCGACAACTTCACCCTGACGCTGATCGGCGTCGTGTTGCTGGCCAGCTTCCTGCCGGCCAGCGGCCAGGTCGCCGTCGGCTTCGGCTGGCTGACCAACATCGCCATCGCGCTGCTGTTTTTCCTGCATGGCGCCAAGCTCTCGCGCGAATCGATCATTGCCGGCGCCGGACACTGGCGCCTGCATTTGCTGGTGTTTGGCCTGACGTTTGTCCTTTTCCCGTTACTGGGCCTGGCGCTGAAACCGCTGCTGTCACCACTGATCGGCGACAAGCTGTACATGGGCATGCTCTACCTGTGCGCACTGCCGGCCACGGTGCAGTCGGCGATCGCGTTCACTTCGCTGGCGCGGGGCAATATTCCGGCGGCGATCTGCAGCGCGGCGGCATCGAGCCTGTTCGGGATTTTCCTCACGCCGCTGTTGGTCACGTTGCTGCTCGACGTCCACGGTGATGGTGGTTCGACGCTGGATGCGATCCTGAAAATCAGCGTGCAATTGCTCCTGCCATTCATTGCCGGACAGATCGCCCGGCGCTGGATCGGCGCGTGGGTCGGACGCAACAAGAACTGGCTGAAGTTCGTCGATCAGGGCTCGATTTTGCTGGTCGTCTACGGCGCGTTCAGCGAGGCCGTCAACGAAGGCATCTGGCATCAGATTCCGGTCGTTGATCTGCTGGGATTGGTGGTGGTCTGCTGCATTCTTTTGGCGCTGGTGCTGCTGGCGTCGACGTTGCTCGGCAAGGCATTCGGCTTCAGCCAGGAAGACCGCATCACCATTCTGTTCTGCGGTTCGAAAAAGAGCCTGGCCACCGGCGTGCCGATGGCGCAGGTGTTGTTTGCCGGCAGCACCATCGGCGTGCTGATCCTGCCGTTGATGCTGTTCCATCAGATCCAGTTGATGGTCTGTGCGGTGCTGGCGCAGCGCTACGCCAAGCGCCCGGAATCGGTGCCAGAGCTGATGGCACAAGTCGATCCATGATTCCGACTCGGGTCTATCGGAGCGCTGATGACGAAGTATTAGCCCGGTTGCACCGCGAATGCAGGTGGTCGCAAGGCGTCTTTCAGGCGCTTAGCTGAAACGTGCACCACGCCGCACTGTCGTTGCGCTCCTTTACTCCCACGGGTGCTCCGTCGTGGTAGATACGAACATCTGTAGTGGGCGAACGACTCCCTTTGGCGTTATTCGCGACGTGTACGACTGTGCGACCGACAGACAGAGCACGGAGCTTGGCACCGAGAATATGCCAACGGCCCATCAGTGAGTGGGCCGGATTCACCAGAACGTCAAAAGGCAGTTGGATTTCAGCTTTCGCCAAACCATCGGTGTTGAAGGCGTTGATTTCACCGCAGAGTATGAATGAGACCTCACGATGGCGGATCTTGAACGTCCGGCCCTGAAAACTCGATTCCAGTTGTCGCAAGTTTTCAGCGTTTGGGGCTTGAGCAAAAATCTGCTTTGGCATCCCGATGATTTCCGTCGGGGAAACGAGCCAGGGAGTGACTGATTGCTTCTTTCCCGACTCCAGGAAAACCTTGGTGCCGGGGTGGAGTACTTTCTGAATGGCCGCTGCAGCAGGAATGTTTTCTGCGAAGCCTGGCAGTACAACGAGGTCTGAACGAAGGGTCGATATCAGGTCGACAATAGACTGCGGTGTTGCGCTGTTCAACGGTGAAATGGCTGTGATTTTCATGCCTTTTTCTTCCTGAAATTATTGACGGCCAGTCCAGTGACGACGGTGTTTTGCCACTTCTCGACGAGCAATGCTCTACGGCAAAGATCGGCGCTGATTGGCGCTTGGCACGAGGCGGGCACAACGTTACAACACCGCGCTGCACCGTTGCCAGCAGCGATTGCACTTCATACGATGTCGTCGATCAGAATGTGGTTTACCCCACGGCTGCACTGCTCGATGCGCGCCTCAACCTTGTAGACATCGCGCAGCATCTGTTCGGTGATCACCTCATTGCTCGGGCCGCTCCCCTGACTGGTGCCATCAGCAATCACCAACACCTGATCGGCGAAGCGCAACGCCTGATTCAGATCATGGATGGCAATGAACACAATCACCTCGCGTTTGCGCGCGAGGCTGCGCATGAAGTTCAGCACTTGCACTTGTCGATGCATGTCGAGGGCGCTGGTCGGTTCGTCCATCAGTAGGATTTCCGGTTCGCGCACCAGCGTCTGGGCGATGGAGACCAACTGCTGCTGACCGCCGCTGAGTTCACCAAGGTTACGGAACGACAGCCCGGTGATGCCCAGCGCGGCGAGAATCTCGTCGACCAGTTTCAGCTCATCATCATGGACCACCCAGCCCGGCGTCAGTTGCTTGCGCGCCAGCAGCACGGATTCGTACACCGTCAAACGCGCACTGGCATTCAGGCCTTGCGGCATGTAGCTGATGCCGCTCGAGCCTTTTTTCGAGCCCTGCAAAATCACCTGCCCGGGGCCATCGATCAGCCCGGCCATACGTTTGAACAACGTCGATTTGCCGGCCGCATTGGGCCCGACCACGGCCACCACCTGACCGCCAGAAAACGTCGCCGTCGAGACACCACGAATGATCTCGCGCTGACCGTAGCGTGCGCCGAGATTTTCCAGTTGCAGCGTCACCATGAGTTTTTCTTCCCGCCGAGAATCAGTGAAATGAAGAACGGTACGCCGATCAGCGAGGTGACCACGCCGATAGGGAAAATCGCACCGGGGATCAGGGTCTTGCTGACCACCGAACTGGCCGAGAGAATCAACGAGCCGGTGAGCAAGGAGGCCGGCAAAAAGAAGCGCTGATCTTCACCGATCAGCATGCGCGCGATGTGCGGCCCGACCAGTCCGATAAAGCCGATGGTGCCGACGAAGGCCACGGGAAACGAGGCGAGCAGGCTGACCATGATCAGCGTCTGAAAGCGCAAGCTGCGCACGTTGATGCCGAAACTGGCAGCCTTGTCGTCGCCCAGGCGCAGGGCGGTCAAGGCCCAGGCGCGTTTGGCGAAAATCGGCAGGGTGATCAGGATCACCAGGCAGATCACCCCGAGTTTCGGCCAGGTGGCTTTGGTCAGGCTGCCCATGGTCCAGAACACCACGGCAGCGACGGCTTGTTCGGTGGCGAAGAACTGCACCAGCGCCAGCAGCGCATTGAAGGTGAACACCAATGCGATGCCGAGTAGCACGATGGTTTCGGCAGTGACGCCACGGCGCATGCTCAGAAAGTGAATCAACAGCGCCGAGAGCATGGCCATGATGAAGGCGTTGAGCGGCACCATGAATTGCGCGGCCAGCGGGAACAACGCCACACCGAAGGCCAGGCCCAGCGCCGCGCCGAAACTGGCGGCGGCGGAAATACCCAAGGTGAACGGACTGGCCAGCGGGTTGTTGAGGATGGTCTGCATCTGCGCGCCGGCCAGCGACAGCGCCGCGCCGACCGCCACTGCCATCAGCGCCACCGGCAGACGAATGTCCCACATCACCACGCGCACTTGTGGAGACGCGCTGTCCGGTGAAAACAATGCGCCAAGCACTTCGCTGAAACTGTAACTCGCCGGGCCCAGTGCCAGATCGAGCAGCACACTGCACAGCAACAGAACCACCAGCCCGGCGAGGATCAGGCGTTTACGCAGCACCAGTCGCCGATAGGTTTCGCGCTGCACCTCGACGGTGTCGGTCAACGAACTCATGGTTTGACCTCAGGATTACGCAGGCTGACGAAGTAGCCCGACTCATACGGCACGGGCAGAAAACGCTTGTGCAGTTCGCGGAATGAGGCGTCCGGGTCGAGATCGGCAAACAGCTCCGGGTGAAACCATTTGGCCAATTGCTGAATGGCCACGAACTGATAAGGGCTGTTGTAGAACTGATGCCAGATGGCGTGGAAGGCTTGTGTCTCCTGAGCCTTGATCCCGGCGTAGGCCGGACGCTGCGTATACCACGCGAGTTTTTTCCGTGCCTGGTTCATGTCGGCGCCGGGCCCGACACCGACCCAGTGGCCACCGGGTGCAAAGGCTTCCCAGTTGGCCGTGGTGACCACCACGTGCGCCGGATTGGCGACGATGACCTGCTCGGGATTCAACTGGCCGAACGTGGTCGGGATGATCCCCCGGGCGATGTTGTTGCCGCCGGCCATGTCGACAAACAGACCAAAGTTCTCGTTGCCGAAACTCAGGCAGCAATCGTCGGTGTAGCCGCCAATGCGCTCAATGAACACGCTTGGACGCGGTGGGTGCTGTTTCTCGATGACGTCGGTGACGCGGTGAATCTGCTGGTTGCGAAAATCAATGAAGGCCTCGGCGCGTTGCTCTTTACCGAACAGTTTGCCGAACAGACGCATGGTCGGTTCGGTGTTCTGCATCGGGTTGTTGCGAAAGTCGACGTACACCACCGGGATGCCCAAAGCGTCGAGCTTCTCGATGTAGCGCGCATCTTCGGTGGCGTGCTGCGCTTCGATATTGAGGATGATCACGTCCGGACGCTGCGAGATCGCTTGTTCGATATCAAAGGTGCCGTCTTCAAAGCCGCCGAAGGTGGGGATCCTGGCAATGCCGGGGAATTTGCGCAGGTAGGCGTTATAGGTGTCCGGGTCCGACTGGATCAGGTCCTTGCGCCAGCCGACGATGCGTTCGATCGGATTCTGTGTGTCCAGCGCGGCGACCAGATACAACTGCCGGCCTTCACCGAGGATGACCCGTCTGACCGGCAGATGCACCTTGACCTTGCGCCCGAGCAGATCGGTCACTTCGGTGCGCGCCGTATCCGCTTCGGTGGCGTTTGCATTGCGCGGCGCCAGCGCAGACAGGCTCAGCAGTCCTGCCAGTAACAGTGCAGCCAACGCGAGGCTGCGTCGATCGAAAATCACCATGGTCAAAGCCTTTGCAAAGGTCAGTTCGGCCAACGGCTCACACCGCTGTCCGGCTGAACGTTTCAGAAATCGACAGTCGCCGACAGTAATAAGGTGCGCGGTGAGCCTTGGGAGAACGCGCCGTAGGAAGCGACGCCCGACCAGTACTCGTGATCGAACACGTTCTGCACGGTGGCGCGAAACGTGGTCGGTCGATCATCGATGCGCGTGCTGTAGCGGGCGCCGACATCGAAGCGGGTCCAGTCATCGAGTTTTTGTGTGTTGGCCTGGTTCACGTACTGACTGCCGGTGTGGATCGCGCCTCCGGTCAGTGTCAGCCCCTCGACCCAAGAGGTGTCCCATTCGGCCCAGAGGTTGGCCTGAACTTCGGGCACGCCGACCGGTTTGTTGCCGCGGTTGGCGGCCACGCCGGTTTTCGTCAGTTCGGCATTGAGCAGGGTCACGCCGCCGAGCAGGCGAGTGCCCGGCATGACTTCGCCGAACACGTTCAGCTCCAGCCCGCGATTGCGTTGTTCGCCCTGCACCGAGAACACCCCCGAGGCCAGTTCGCCGCTGGGTTTGGTGATTTGAAACAGGCTGATGGTGGAGGTAAACGTGCCGTAGTCGGCTTTGACTCCGAGTTCGTGCTGACGGGAAACATAAGGGGCAAAGATCTCGCCAGCGTTGGACGCGGTGGAAGGTGCGATGTCGCCCTTGCTCAGCCCTTCGAGGTAGTTGTAGTAGAACGAAACGTGATCCCAAGGCTTGAACACAGCGCCGAACAACGGGGTCGTCCGGCCGTCGTCATAGGACGTGGTCACCACGCCGGCGGCGTTGTAGTTGTCGGATTTGATGTTCTGTTTGCGCAAGCCCAGGGTTACCTGCGCGCGGTCATCGAGAATCGACAGCGTGTCGGCAAGCGCCACGCCAGTCAGTTCGCTTTCCGAGACCTTCGGCGTATCCGGCTTGGGAATGTAAGGTTGCGGGCGATCCACCGGGTGATAAATGTTCGACAGGATCGGTGCGCCGGAAATGATCCCGCGCGACAACACATCGCGATAGCGACTGACCTGCACAGTGGTGCGGTGACTGATCGGCCCGGTATCGAAGCGCAGCCGCGCACCGGTATCAACGGTGTAACGCTCGACTTCGAACTTGTAGTAACCGGGGATCGATGAGGTGTCGCCTGCGGCATTGATAATGGTCGGCGTCTGGTCGGACATTCGCGCCACATCCGATTTGCCGCCGCCGGCATGGGCGAACACCGTCAATGCGTCGCTGAGGTCATATTCGCCGCTGAGCAGCGCCGATTTGTCACGGGTTTTCGACCAGCCCCAATCCTGACTGACGTTGCTGCGACCGTTGGCGGCGGAAGGAATGTCCACGCCCGGAGCAATCAGGAACGGCCGCGAAGCGGCGTCGAAGCTTTCTTTCTGGTTGAGCCAGTCGAAGGTTGTGCGCAGGCGT
The DNA here is from genome assembly GCF_004011755.1 of Pseudomonas sp. RU47. Lineage (GTDB taxonomy): Bacteria > Pseudomonadota > Gammaproteobacteria > Pseudomonadales > Pseudomonadaceae > Aquipseudomonas. Next base: position 2,685,176 of record NZ_CP022411.1, read on the forward strand.
TCGCCCTGATAGTCGAGGGAAATCGCGCCGATGTCGACGTGGCGCGATTGATCGTCGATCGCCGTGTTGCCCAGTTGCGTACTGCCGTTGAAGCGCACGCCAAAACGGCGCTCTTCACCGAAGCGGCGACTGACATCGAGATGGCCACCGGCCTGAGAATCCATGGCGTAACTGGCGGTGAAACGGGTCAGGTCTTCATCGAGGGAGCGTTTCGGCACCACGTTGATTACGCCGCCGACCGCGTTGTTGGGTGACATGCCGTAGAGCAGGGCGCCGGGACCTTTGACCAGTTCGATGCGCTCGGCGTATTCGGTGAACACGCGGTAATTGGGCGCCACGCCGTACACGCCGTCGAAGGCCAGTTCACCGAGGTTGCCTTCGCCGACGGGAAAGCCACGGATGAAGAAGGAGTCGACAATCCCTCCCGTCTGGCCAGTGGATCGCACCGAGGAATCACGTTCCAGCACATCGCCGACGGTGACGGCCTGTTGATCCTTGATCAGCGACGAGGTGTAGGTGCTGATGCTGAATGGCGCGTCCATCACGTCAGTGTTGCCGAGCAGGCCCAGACGTCCGCCATTGGCGACCTGGCCACCGGCATACACCTCTGGCAGGGCATCGCTGCGCTTGTCGGTGCCGATCACTGACGTTTCATCCAGCGTCACCCGGCGCGGCACCAGCGTGTAGCTGCCGTCACTGCGCAAGACCATGTCCAGGCCACTGCCGGCCAGCAAGCGATTGACCGCCTCCTGCGTCGAGTAATTACCGATCAGCGCAGGGCTGTTCAGGCCTTCGGCCAGCGAGGGCTCGAACGACAGGGCAATATTGGCGTCCACGGCGAAGCTCGACAGGGTCGCACCCAGCGGCCCGGCGGAAATGTTGTAGGCACGAACCGCGACAGCGTCCAGTTGCACCGGCACGGCGGCCAAGGCAAACGGGCAAACGGCACCGATCAGGACAAGGCTTAGCAACGCACTGCGAACAACGGGTTTGAGCTGACGTTCCGGGCGCAGGTGGCGTGCGGCAAGCATGGATGAATGAGCCTATAAACAGGACGAAAAGGTGCTTCTCCCCAATAGCCAGTCGAGATCGAAAAAAGTATCACCGCAGCGGCAATTATTTTTTCACTCAGGCGGGGGAAAGCATGACCCAGTAGCCATTCAAATGGCCGCTGACGAGGATCGGGTAGGTTTGCGCCAGCATGTTCAAGGTGCGTTGGCTGTCGCTGATCGGGTAGGCGCCGGAAATGCGCAGATCGGCGATTGCCGGATCGAGGCGCACGAAACCGCGGCGATAGCGCGTCAGCTCGTTGACGAAATCGGCCAGGCGCATCTTGTCGGCCATCAGCATGCCTTGCGTCCAGGCACCGACATAACGGTCGGCAACGTTGAGCTGGCCAAAGGTGTGGGACGAGAAGTCGGTGCGTTGACCGGCGTTGACGATCAGTGGCGTGGTCTGGCGATTGTCCGCGAGCTCGACTTTGACCGCGCCTTCCAGTACCGCGAGGTGGGTGCGCGGTTGCAGTTCGCGCACGGTGAACCGCGTGCCCAGTGCCTGCATGCGACCTTGACGGGTGCTGACCAGAAACGGTCGCGCCAACGGTGAAATGTCGGGCGCGGTCTGCACCAGTATTTCGCCTTCGCGCAGGTGGATGAGGCGTTGATTGGCGTCGAACAGCACGTCGATGGCGGTGTCGGTGTTCAGGGTGATTTTCGAGCCGTCGGCGAGGGTCAGCTCGCGTTGCTGGCCAACGGCAGTGCGATAGTCGGCTGACCATTGCTGCGACTCCGCCAGCTTCCAGCTGCCCCAGCCGGCCGGCAGGATGGCCAGAATCATCGCCAGTTTGCCCAGCGCCGCACGGCGCTCCGGGCTGCTCGGGCGATCGAGCGCCGACATCGCCAGTGACGGTGGCAGGCCGCCGAGTTTGCTCTGCAACAACTGCGCCCGCGCCCAGGCACGACCGCGCTCGGGCGTGCTGGCTTTCCAGTATTCCCATTCGCCGCGCTCGCTGTCGCTGAGTTCACCATCACTCATGCGGATCAACCAGTCGGCCGCTTCCTCGAGGGCCTGATGATCAAGGTGCGGTTCATTGCGCCGTGCGAGCATTTACTCCACCAGCAACAGGCACTGCACGAAGGCTTGCTTCATGTAGCGTTTGACGGTGATCAGCGACACGCCCAACTGCTCGGCGATGTCGTCGTATTTCAGCCCGCTGATCTGCGACAACAGAAAGGCGCGTTTGACCAGCGGCGGCAGGGCGTCGAGCATCGCGTCGATTTCGTGCAGGGTTTCCAGCACCATGAAACGCAATTCCGGCGAAGGCACTTCCGGCGCCGGCACATGGGCGAGGGCGTCCAGGTAGGCCCGTTCCAGCGCCTTGCGTTGATACCAGTTGACCAGAATGCCCTTGGCCACGCAGCTCAGATACGCGCGTGGCTGCTCAATGACGGTGACTTGCGAGGCGAGGATGCGCGTGAAGGTATCCTGCGCCAGATCCGCCGCATCCATGGCGTTTCCCAGTTTTTTTCTCAGCGTCGCGTACAGCCAGCCATGATGGCCGCTGTACAGGGCTTCGATCGCGCGCAGGTGATTGTCATTATTCGCGGGAAGGGTTTCGCTCATGGCTGCAGATTTTCATGCAATTGAGAAGTATTCCCAATGCTAGTTTACAACCCCTCTTTGACGCAAGCGCCGATTGGCGTCCTGTTCAGGCGCCCTGCAGACCGCGCAGTGCAGCAACCATTGTGTCGATTTCCGCCTCGGTGTTGTACGCATGCACCGACGCACGGCTGACTTCCGGCAAGCCCCTGTGCTGCATGTCGAGCAAAGTCGAGCGCACGGTCGATGTGCTGACGTTGATGCGCTTTTCCTGGCCGGACAGCCACTCCTGAACGTGCGCAGCACTGCTGTCGCGATGAGTAAACGTGACGATGCCGGACTTCTGCACCCCGAGGTCTCGCGGCGTGATACCAGGAATATCTGCCAGTTGTTGGCGCAGGTAATCTGCCAGTTGCTGAATCCGCAGCCACATCGGTTCGATGCCTTGCGCCAGCGCGTATTCCACTGCCGCACCAAGACCGAGTTTGGCGGCGACGTTGCATTCCCAATTCTCGAAACGTCGGGCATCGCCGCGGATTTCGAACGTCTCGGCGTCCTGCAATGAGGCGGCATGCAAGTCGAGAAACGCCGGTTCCAGGTTCTGACACAGGGATCTTTCGACATACAAAAATCCCATCCCGCGCGGCCCGCGCAGGTATTTGCGACTGGTGGCCGCGAGCATGTGGCAGCCGATTTTCTGCACGTCGATCGGCATCTGCCCGACACCCTGACAGGCATCGAGCAGAAACAGCACGCCAGCCGAACGGGCGAGGGCGCCGATCTGCTCGATGGGTTGCACGGGGCCGCCATTGGTGGCGATCACCGGCAGCGAGATCAACGCGACCCGATCATCGTCGAGCATGGCCGTTAGTGCCGACAGGGAAACCTGGCCGTGTTCATCGTTAGGAATGACCCGAATCTCGATGCCACGCCGCTGCTTCATTTGCAGATAAGGAATGTAGTTGCCGGCGTATTCGGTGGTCGATGTCAGCACCACATCGCCGGGTTGCAGCGGCAACGAATAGAACGCCATGTCCCAGGCGCGGGTCGCGTTCTCGATCACCGCAATTTCGTCAGGCTGAGCGTTGATCAATTGCCCGATAGCGGCGTAGACATTTTCCACTTCGGCCGATTGTTGCCCGGCGGCCTCATAGCCGCCGAGACTCGCTTCAAGCTGAATATGACGGGTCATCGTTTCGATCACCGGCGCGGGCATCAGCGCCGCGCCGGCATTGTTGAAGTGGATCAGTTGCGCGACGGCGGGGGTGTCGGCGCGCAGTTGTTCAATATTCAAAAGCAGACTCCTTGATCATTCCCCGTCCGGGGCAGGGCTTGCTTGCATCGCCGCCGGCCAGTAGCGCAACGCGATGATCGGGATCAGTGCGACGACGTAAGCGAGGCAAACAAACAGATAGGTGTACTGCAAACCGTAGACCTGACTGAGCAGACCGCCGGCGGAAATCCCCGCAATCGAAGCGAATTGCGCAGTGCCCTGAGCGATGCCCAGTACATGACCCTGTTGCGAGCTATCGGCGGTCTTCGAGATCAGCGCCATCAACACCGGTGTGGTTGCACCGAGCAGCACACCCCAGATGAAGTAGGCAATGACGAACACCACCGGGTTGTGGGTGACGCCTGCCACCGCAGTGAGGACGATGCAGCCGATGACCACGTAAGTCATGCGCTGCAAGGTGTCCTGCTGACCACGGTGTTCGAAATAACGCGACCACGCCGTGGCCGACAGAATGAAGCCTAGCGCCAGCAAGCCGTAGCAGAGACCGACCACCGAATTGCTGACCTCGAACACCGAGCTGACATACAGCGAAAACGAGGTCTGCGGCAGCATCCGCGCCAGCAACAGAATACCCATCACACCGAGCAGCGACAGCAATGGCGAGCCTTGCCAGAGGCTGCCGGAACGAACCGGCGCAGTTTTGTCGACGATCACGGCTTTCTTCACCGGCGGCACGTCCGGCAAGGTCACGGCGGCGATCACGGTACACACCGCACACAGCGCCGAAGCGATGATGTTGATCCAGAAGAACGTCGCGTAATCGAGGATCAAGCCGCCGACCACCGCACCCAGCAGCGAGCCGACGTTGGTCGAGATTTGCAGAATGGCGAACAGCCGAGCGCGCCGCGACGGCGCTTCAATGCTGACGCCATAGGCCTGTGCCGGCGCGATATAGCCGGCAAACGCGCCTTGCAGAAAACGCAGGATCAAAATGACCCAGATATCACTGAAGAGCGCCAGCCCAAGCTGGGTCAACGACAAGCCGGCGAGGGCGCGGATCATCATCAACTTGTGGCCGTAGCGATCACCGATCCGGCCCCAGAATGCACTGGTGAGAATAATGCCCAGCATCGGCCCGACGTACACGGCGATGCTGGCGAAGCTGAAAAGCGACTCTGACGTCGTCAGCCCACGCAGGTGGACAGGCCAGAACGGCCCGCTCATTTCCATCGCGCCCATCGATACCAGCTGGATCGCAAATAGAAGATAAATCAGGATTTTTACTCTCGAACCCTGGATGGCACCTGCTTGGGACATGAGTCAGCCTCGGTTAAGCGCTAGCGAGCGGGTTGGTCAGGGTGTGTTGCAAACGATAGTTGCTGTACTGCATCAAGTGCATGCGCAACAACGAACGGGTTGGCCATGGCTCTTCGACGAACGCCTTGTGCTCGGTTTCCCACACGTCTGCCGCGACCCGGTCACGCACCGCTTCGAAGGCGAGGTCGGTTTCCTCGCGCAACACCTGCCAGAGCCGCGTGTTGTTGAAAGCGTATTCCTTGGTCAGCCACAGGGCGATTTCATGCAGGTGCGTGAGGAACGCCGCGTCGAGCACAAACATGCGCACCGGCTCGATATCACCGGAGAATACTGTCGGCAGAATACCCGGCTGCACGTGCGGTTGCAGGCTGTAACCACGGCCCTCGAGCAACGGCGCGTAAGTGCGGCCATCGCCGAAATCGCGGATCAGCAGACTACGTGCTTTGCCGTCCGGGGAGAACAGCACCATGGTGTTTTGCTGGTGCGCCTCAAGGCCGATGCCGTACATCAAGTAGATCGCCACCACCGGGTGAGTCACCACTTTCGCGTACTCGCGAAACCAGTTCTCGACCTGCGCAGTATTGGCGCGCACACCGTCACGTTCAATCAGATCAGTGAACAGCGGACGACCGCTGCCGGGCAACCGGGTGAACAGTGAAGCCACGGTTATCGGCAGACACTTATCGTTGCGTTCGAACGCTGGTGCGCTGGCGCGATACACCACGGACAGATGACGGCCCGGGTGATCGTCCTGCGTCACCGCGTTTTTGTAACGCACACCGATTTCTTCCGGGAAGATTTCCAGGCGCTGATCGAAGCCGTTTTCCGTCTCGAGAATCTTGCTGATCACCGTACTGATGCGCGGACCCATGTGAATCGACTTGGCTTGCAGGCTGCGCAGTTCGCTGGTCATCCATACCGCGATGGGCAGTTTGATCAGCGGCGCGGATTCGTCCAGTACCGGCATCATCGTGCGATAGGACATGGTCGGCAGGGTTGGCAGGTCCGGGCCATCGGTGATCAGAATGCCGTCGGCGATTTCCTGCGCGAAGGTTTCCAGCACGTAGGCTTGTAAATGCCAGCTGTGGATCGGCAAGGGCAGCCACTGGTTTTCGTCCAGTCCCTTGCTGTTGAGCGAGGCTTTCCATTGCGCCCATTGCGTCGGGAAATGCTCGGCGAACCAGGCGCGGTAATCGATCACGTGCGGCATGCTTTCGCTTTTCGCGTTGTCGGCGCGCAGTGCGGCGATGCGCAGGGGCACCTGTGCGTTGAACTCGGGCGACAGTTGCTCGACCTCTTCATCGGTCAGGCCCGGGCGGGCTTTCCAGGTCGGGTAATAAGGATGGCCTTCCAGCGAACCCCACTGGTCGAGAAGAATGGCGGCGTCCTTGGTTTTGGCGTGCTGGCGCAAGTAATCAGTAAAGCTGTGCAGTCCTTGATCCTTGGCGGCTTGTGCCAGTCGGGCGTTCCAGTGCTGGCGATGCTGACGGGCGTGGGCGTCGTTGGTCAGGCTGTTTTCCATGTCGGACTTGAGCCCGGCCACGCCTTCGTCGGTCGGGGCGAAGTCGAAACTGTCGCGCAGCACATCGAGCATGTCCTGGTGGCTGGTGATGAGCTGGCGCACGCCTTCATCGGTCACCAACACCACGTCGCCGTCGTTGACCACGGTATCGGCCGGGCTTTTGGCGATGTCGGAAAAGGCCAGATGGGCGCGTCCGCCCTTGAGCGGGTAAGTCGCCTGGTGTCCCTCGACGGAAAAGCTCAGGGCCGAACGGTCGAGGATGTTTTCCGCAAACAGGCAACGCACCAGACGGCGCATGGCGTTTTTGCGGGAGTAGGCGATCAGTGTCTTGAAGTCATCCATATCAGCGGTCTGCTCATCGAAAATTGAATAAAAAGATCAAGCGGCGGCGCTTGTCGTGTGCGGCCATTGGCGCGGGAAATAGTCGAGTGCCGAGCCGCGCAGGCCTTCCATGTAGGCCACGCTCCACTGCAGGACTTCCTCGATGTAAGGCACCTTGAAGTCGAAACGCTTGGCCATTTCCACCAGCAGCACCAGGCCATAAGCGACGTCTTCGTTGAAGGCGCGGCTCTCGCGCTCGATCACGTAACCGGCGCGGTTGTCGGCGGCCGGCACCATCGGCGCGAGGATGTCGTTGTAAGCCTGATTGGTACGCAGGATCGAGAGCATGCTGCTCGGGTCGCGGATCTGCTCGCCGTAAGCCTCGACGATTTCCTGTTTCAGCGATTTCACCGAGGACAGGTCGATGCCCAGTCGCTGGCTGATCACCGCACACAGTTCCTGGCTTTCCTGATCCATGCGTTCAAGGAAATACGCGCCGAGTTCCGGGCATTCGGTCCACCAGCACATGCGTTGCGGGAAGATCTTGCGGTGCCACTGGCCGTAGGGGCCGATCAGGCCGTAGATCACCGAGCTGTGCATGATCGGGTTGCCCGGCGTCAGGGTGATTTCCAGAAAATGCTTGAGCATCGTCACGCACGGGCCGTACAGCCGCGTGAGTATTTTTTCCAATTGGCGGCGCGCGGTTTGTGGCTCCCGGGCGTGGGTCGCGACGTACAACTGGCTTTTGCCGCCGCCCATTTTGATCGAGCGTCCGGGGGTCAATTCGAACGCGGTGTGCGGCACATCCTTCATGCCCCAGATCACCACGTTCGGTCGATCGGGCAGGGTGGCTTCGGCCAGCCAGTCGAAACCGCAAAAACCGGGAATAGCGCCGATGAACACCGGTTTGCTGGTGGTCAGATGCGGCGCGATATCTTTCAACGTTTGCGGACGCGCATGGGCCGGCACGGTGATGATGACGATGTCGGCATCTTCCACCGCGGCTTTCGCGTCGCTGGTCACCCGGTCCAGTCGGGCCCTCAGCGACGAGCCGTCCGGCAACAAGGCCTGCATCGGCGTGTGACGGACGTGGTGTTCGATGACCTCCTGATTATGGGTGTGCATCGAAACCTGAACATTGGGTAGCTGCTTGAACAGGATGGCGTTGAGATGGCCGGTCCTGCCGCCACCACAGATGGCGACTTTCAACAGATTCATCGAGAGGCGTTCCTGTGTGAAGGGTGGGTCATGCGACGCTCAGTTGCAGCGGCGCGGAAACGCTGTCCAGCCAGTGGGTCTTGCCCAGCCAGGCGTCCAGTTGCGGGGCGATGCTCGGGTCGATCAGATCGCGCTCCTGCAGCCACTTGTCGTCGAACACGGTATGCAGGTATTTCTCGCCGCCGTCGGCAATCGGCACCACGACGTTGCCGCTCAGCACGCCTTTGTGGATCAACTCCAGTGCCTTGAAAATCGCACCGCCAGTGGAGCCGCCGACTAGCAAGGCGAAGTTGCGCGCGATATAGCGCGCGGTTTCGAACGCCTGCGAATCGGTGACTTGCACGCCCAGATCGATGCAGCTGTAGTCGAGCACCAGACCCACGGTGTCGCCGGCCGGTGTACCGGTGCCGGATTGGTAGTACGGGTAGCCGGGGTGACCGAAGACAATCGAACCGGCCGGCTCCACCGCGACGGTGACGGTGTCCGGGTTGTGCACTTTCAAGCCGCGCGCAATGCCGGTCATCGAACCGCCGGTGCCGACACAACCGACGTAAGCACCGACAACACCTTCAGCCTGCACAATGGTTTCGCGGACGAAATCGCTGTAACCGCCGGCATTGGCCGCATTGTCGGACTGGTTCATGAACACCGCGCCGGGAATCTCGCTCGCCAGCTCGGCGGCCATCTGTTGGCGCTCGACCACCGCGACTTCATCTTCGCGATAAGTGCCTTTGACGAAACGAATGTCGGCACCGAGGGCCTTCATCACGGCGATCTTGTCTTGCGCGGCGTGGTGATCGACTACGGCGATGAAATGCAGACCGAACTCGACCGCGGCCATGGCCAGACCAATCCCGGTATTGCCCGACGACGACTCGACAACGACACCGCCGGGTTTCAGGCGACCGGACTTGAGCGCCGCCAGCACCATGTTGCGCGCCATGCGGTCTTTGATACTGCCGCCGGGATTGTTCTTTTCAATCTTCAACAACAATCGCGCGTTGGTATCCGGAACATCGATGCCCAACATCGGTGTATTACCAATAAGGTCAGAGACTTTATTCAAGATCATTGCAATTGTTCCCTTTAGTAGTCAGGTGAAAACGCATAGTTACCTTCCGTACAACAGGTCGCCGTCAACCGCCGGGGCAGGGGATGGCGATGAAACTCGTTTTCCAGCAAGTCCATCTGGTAACCGGCGGTGTTGATATAAATCAATAGGTCACCGGTTTGCGGTGCCGTCGCAAAGTTGATCAGGCGATGGGTAATGACGTCATCGTCCAAGCAACTATGGCCGGCGATATAAGCCTGAGTCGGGGTGTTTGGCTGTTGTGTGGTGCTGATGAGTATCGGATCTACCAGATATTCCGAGGTAAACCAGGTTTCGCAAGCGCTGAAACTGCTGCCCTCCACGAAGATCACGGTTTTATTGTCAGCCAATTGTTTGCTGCGCGTGACGCGAAATACTGACATGGCGGCTTGATCGACCAGACTTCGGCCGGGTTCGAGTGCGAGCGTTATATTCTGAGCCTGCAAGTAATTGGCAATCGACAAACCCTGCGAATGCTCGGCTTCGAGCAATAATGTCAGCCATTGTGTCGCGGTCAGTTCACTGCCGTAAGGATAATAAGTGGCGGGAACTTTCTGGTTGTAATAGTGGCTCGGGTTATTGTCATTTTGCAGGAACTGAGCGTAGGTCTCAGGTTCGACATAACGAATCGGCAAGCCACCACCGATGTCGATCATCTGCGGATTCAAGCCCATTTCCCTGGCCGCTTCGATAAATCCGCTGACCTCGCGAAAGGCTTGTGCGCGGGATTCGAATCCATAGTCGCCGAGGTGAAAATGGAAACCTTCAAAGTGAAAAAGCTCAGGTTGTTCTGTTAACCGTTGCAGGCATTGCAGCAGGTCTTGCGAGCCCATTCCGAATCGGCTCTTCTGGCTGCTTTTCGGTCTGTAACGCAATAGAACTCTGGTTTTCGTCGGTCCTGGCTGTGTTGGAATCACGCTATGCAGGTGATCGAATTCCTCCCGCGAATCCACACAAATCAGTGAACCGGCGCTGATCAGCGCTTGATGGAAAACGGATGTTTTGGCCGGTCCTGTGGCACAGATATTTGCGCCTGGCACACCTGCGCGCAGGGCAGCATTCAACTCGTGAATGCTCGACACATCGACGCCGATCCCCGAATTCGCTGCAGCGCCGAGCATGCATTGCGACTTGTTGGCCTTGGCCCCGTAGAAAATGGCATGGGGCACTTGGTATTGCTTCAACACGTTCAGCAGCGCTTGCGTGTTTAATTCAAACGCATGGGGCCAGACCAGATTTAACGGCGAGCCCTGTTGTTCCACCAAGTCTGTAAGTTTGTTCGGGAACTTGTTGATAAGCGTGGAAATAACCGGGTCGATCAGCGGCGTTAACATCTCCGGGTGAAGAACTTTATACGGCTGTTCAACAGCATATTTATTTGTTGTAGGCATAGTTAACCCCTGGCGTCGAAAGTTGCGTCGCCATTGATAGTTCGAACACCGATCGTTATCGATGCAGGTCGTCTTTTTTACTCGTCAGCGTCGAGGCTTTAAACAACGTGGAGGCGGATGCCAAGTGAAATCCGTTATTGGATCTGTAGCCCTGATCGTAATAAATGGTTCACAAAACAATTGCATGAGAACCCCATTCCATTAGGTTTGTGCGGATGTACTGAATGGCCATTAGTTGCTGGCCATTGCCCTGTAGCAGCCTGTAGCTGATGTTTAAGTGACATCACTGACAGGTACTTTTGCAGATACCGATGACTTGCTTTGAAACGAGAATAGTTCCTCTTGGCGCCGTGAACAATATTGCGAACAGGAACGATTATCAAGTAAGGTTTTCAAATATTTTTCAATAACGACCTGCTCAAGGCGAATCCATGAACGTGTATTTACACGCTCAAGGACTCGTTCGTCCCGAGATTAAAAAGTCTCTTAATTGCTTGATCAATAAGGCGTTAAGGGCTGTTGCGATAAGCCCCGGAACGGCAGGCAAATCTGCCGTTGAACGGGCCTGAAAATTTTCACAAACCACGACGGGTTCACGTCAAAGGAGCAACGCCATGCAATCCGATCGACTCAGCCGCAAAGCGCCACTCGCGATCAGCTACCTGTTCGTGCCGGGCAACCGTCCCGAGCGTTTTTCCAAAGCCTGCGAAGCAGGGCCGGACGCGATCATTCTCGACCTCGAGGATGCCGTTCATCCTGACAGCAAAGCCGCCGCCCGTGACGCCATCCAGGCGTGGCAGGAGAAAACGCCGAGCGTTGCTTGTGAGCGTTACATTCGCCTCAACAGCGTCAGCAGTTCGCTGTTTCGCCAGGACCTGAGCTGGCTCAGCGACATGCGTTACCCCGAGCGTTGCAGCGGGATTTTCCTGCCCAAGGCCGAATGTCCCGAGACGCTGGCGCGGGCGGTCGAGCGCTTGCTGGAGTGGCAACCGACGCTGGCGATCGTCGCGATCATCGAGACCGCGAAAGGCCTGCAGCAGGTCGAGTCGATCGCTGCGATTGCGGGCGTGGCGCGGCTGGCGTTTGGCTCGCTGGATTTCTCGCTCGATATCAACTGCAGCCAGGTGCCCGAGGCGTTTCTGTTTGCCCGCAACCGCATCGTGCTGGCGTCGCGCACGGCGGATCTGCCGTCGCCGATCGACGGCGTGACGCCGGCAATCAGCGACTTGGCGGTGGTTGCCCAAGACGCGCAATACGCGCGTTCGCTGGGCTTCGGCGCCAAACTGTGCATCCATCCCGGGCAACTGGCGACGGTGCAGCGCGCCTTCCTGCCAGACTCGCGCCAACTGGCGTGGGCCGATCGCGTGATGCGAGCGGTCGCCACGGGCAGCCACGCGGTGCAGGTGGACGGCGAGATGGTCGACTTGCCGCTGATCGAACACGCCCAACGCCTGCTCGATGTGGCCAGCCAGCATGCGCCGGTTGCCCGCGCCGATGCCTGCTGAATCCCCGGCGAATCAGGAGATCATCATGGATCACGGTTATCAGATTGCGCTGCGGCCACTGTGCGACGTGTTGCAGTCGGAGCAGGTCGATCCGGCCAACGTGACGCTGCTGCGCGAGTCGATTGTCCGCGCCGGGCATTGGCTGGAACCGATCATCGTCGAGCGTTCGCGCGGCATCGTGATGGACGGTAATCACCGTTTCACCGCGGCGTTGCAGCTGGGTTTGAAACGGGTGCCGTGCATCCAGCTCGACTACTCCGATCCGCGCGTCTGTGTGCGGCATTGGCAGACCGGGCAGGCGTTCGAGGTGGCGCGGATTTTCACCACCATCGCTCGCGGCGAGATTTTGCCTTACAAGACCACCCGGCACGCGTTTGACCCTGCGTTGCCGGTCGTCGCGATCCCCCTGGAAAGTCTCTACGCCTGACCCTGATCGAGCCACAGCAAAAAAACTTTACTGCGGGTGATACTTTTTCGCAGATCGACTGGCAATAGGAGTGATTACCATTTTCCCTCGATGAAAAGGATCCTCACGTCATGCCTGTTGTCAGTCGTCCTCGCGGTGAGCGGGTGTTAGCACTCGCCGTGCGTACCGCCATGCTGAATTTCGTTTTGGTCGCAGGAAGCGCCAACGCTTGGGCCGCCAGCCCCGAGCAACCAGGCGTTGCCGCCGACCCGACTGCGAACGCCGCGCCGGACGCGCTGACCCTCGACACCACCAACGTCAACGCCCGTTACAACGGCGCGACCGCGTTGCCGGAAACCCTCGCCGGCGGCCAGGTGGCGCGCGGCGCACGGCTGGGCATGCTGGGCAACAAAGACGTGATGGACACGCCGTTCAGCGTCACCAGCTACACCGCCAAAACCCTCGCTGATCTGCAAACCGTGACCGTCGCCGACGCCTTGGAGCGCGATCCTTCGGTGCGCTCAACCGGGCAGACTGGCGGAATTGTCGACTCGTTTTTCATCCGTGGCTTCCCGATTGGCGAAGGCAACCTTGGTGAGCTGGCGTTCGACGGTGTCTACGGTGTCGCGCCGAATTATCGGGTGTTCACCGACTACGCCGAGCGCGTCGAAGTGCTCAAAGGGCCGGGCGCGCTGATGTACGGCATCTCGCCGAACAGCGGCGTCGGCGGCGTGATCAACATCGTGCCCAAGCGTCCGCTGGATGAAGACCTGACCCGGTTCACCGGCACCTATGCCTCGGATTCTCAGGTCGGTGGGCATCTGGATCTGAGTCGGCGCTTCGGTTCGGAGAACCAGTTCGGCGTGCGTTTCAACGGCAACCTGCAGGGTGGCGATACCGCCGTCGATGATCAGCATCGCGACCTCGGTGTCGGCGCGATCGCCCTGGATTATCGCGGCGAGCGTCTGCGCCTGAACCTCGATTACATCAGCCAGAAAGAAAGCTGGGAGGGCGCTTCGCGGCCCTTCACCATTGCGCCGAGCGTTGATGTGCCGTCTGCGCCGAACGGCCGCACCAATCACTCGCAGGACTGGGGCTGGTCGGATACCAAAGAGCAGTCGGCGTTGCTCGGTGGCGAATATGACCTGACCGACAACGTCACCGTGTTCGCTCATGCCGGCGGTGGTAGATCCGACGTCAAACGCCTGTCCGACCAGGTGCCGAGAATTCTCAATGACGCCGGTGATACCAGCAACATTCCCGGCTACTACAAATTCAACGTTGATCGCTCGACGGCTGACGTCGGTATGCGTGGTGTGTTTGCCACTGGCCCGATCACTCACACCACCACGGTCATGGCGACCCGGTATCAGGATGAGCTGTCACGCGGCATCAACAACGGCACGGCCATCCTGTCGAATATCTACCACCCGATCGACAGGCCGCAGCAGTACATCAACTCGCCAAAGGTGTTGCGCGTTTCCGAATCGGAGCTGTCCGGCGTGGCGTTGACCGACACAATGTCGATGCTCGATGACCGCTTCCAGTTGACCCTTGGCGTGCGTCGCCAGGACATCGAATCGCGTAACTACAACGCGGCCGGTGCGGTCAGTTCGAAATACAAGGACAACGCCACGAGCCCGCTGGTTGGCGTGGTGGTCAAGCCTTGGGAAGACGTTTCGCTCTACTACAATTATGTCGAAGGCTTGAGCAAGGGCGACATCGCCCCGGGCACGGCGTCCAACGCCGGCGAAACCTTCGCCCCGTACGAATCCAAGCAGCATGAGATTGGCGTCAAGTACGAGCACGGTACGTTCATGACCACGCTGGCGTTGTTCCAGATCGAGAAACCCAGTGGCGAAGTCGGTGCCGACAACGTGTTCTCGGTGCAGGCCGAACAACGTAACCGTGGCGTTGAATTGAGCATGTTCGGCGAAGTGGCCCCGGGCACTCGCCTGATGGGCGGCGTGACCGTGCTCGACGGCGAGCTGACCGATTCGGCGACCAAGGCCAACCGTGGCAACAAACCGGTCGGCGTGCCGGACGTGCAAGCCAACGTATGGGCCGAATGGGACACGCCATGGCTTGAAGGCTTCACCCTCACCGGCGGGGCGATCTACACCGACAGCCAGTACGTCAACCAGGCTAACACTCAGGAACTGGATGCCTGGACCCGCGTCGACGCCGGCGCGCGTTATGCGACCAAAATCGAAGGCCGGCCAACGACGTTCCGCGCCACCGTGCAGAACGTCTTCGATCGTGAGTACTGGTCGGGCGTGGCGTCCTACGGCGCGTTTTCTCCGGGTTACCCGCGGACCTTGCAGCTGTCGGCCACGGTCGATTTCTGACGGGGCGGGAGGGGCGGCGCTGTCGTGAGCTTCTATATAGATAGTCACGATCACGTTGCCTGTCCGACACGTGGTCGGCAGGCGGGCAGCAATTGCTGTCCGCCTGAACCTTTAAAACAAGGAGTATTCGCCATGTTTAACAACCCAGGCGTTGGCGCGGTAAACGCACCGTTGGCTTTTCGGACAGCGAACAACCCATTGGCCTTTGAGTTTGATCGCAGCGCCAATACGCATATTCGCGAACTGCTGCGCCACTTCGGACTGCGCACCAGCCTGATCCGCTTCAAAGTCATCAATGCACTGGTGGTGGCCGGCCGCGACGGGCATGGGATCGGGGTGAATGGTGTGCATGCGTTTGTCGAGTCTTCATCGCCCGAGCTGTCGTTCGTCAGTGTGCGTGAAGTGCTCAAGCGTCTGGGTGAAGAGGGGCTGATCGTGCTCGGGAGTGACAAGACCTACCGATTTTCCTCTGAGGCCATGGAATTGCTGCAGCAACACACAGATCCCGTGTAGGAGCTGCCGAAGGCTGCGATCTTTTGACTTTGTTTTTTAAAAGACAAGATCAAAAGATCGTCCGATCGCGGCCCGAGCCTTCGGCAGCTCCTACAGAGTCCCCGTGTATTTCACGGCGGCGGCTGCCCGTGAGGGCACGTTAAGCGTGCGTAATAAAGAAGACACATGAATGCGCACCGTGAACGGTGAGATATCCAGTTCACGGGCGATTTCCTTGTTGGTCTTGCCTTGGGCAATCAAGCGCAGTACGTCTTGCTGACGAGGCGTGAGAGCGGCGCCGGTTTCCAGCGGCAGCAGGCCTGAGGGTGCGAACTTCACCAGTACTTCACCTTCGCGAATTGCCAGAATTGCCTGACCGATTTCGTCCGGAGCGATGTTTTTGCCGATAAAACCGTCGATACCGGCGGCCATGACTTCGCTGATCAACGACTCGTCATCGACCATCGACACCACAATCAGCGTGGTACGCGGCAAGCGTCGACGAAGTTCGGCGAGCTGGTTCACACACGTGAGCCCGGGGAAACGCAGGTCAATAATCAATGTGTCCGGCTCATCACCCAAAGGCAGCAGCGCCAGCACGGCGTCGAGATCGCCGGCTTCGTCGATAACGGCCTCGGGCAGCAAACGCTGTACCGTACGCAGCATCGCCTCGCGAAACAGCGGGTGATCGTCGGCTATGATAATTCGGCATGTCATGGCGTGACCCTCCCTGGGTCAGGCGTTACTCAAGGCTTGCACCTTAGCACCGGGCGCGAAGGTTGCCTGTAGGCTGATTCGGAAACTGACGATTGCCGCACAAGGACGTTTAACCATGAAGTTCGAGAAAAACACCGAACTCGACCAGGCCAATCTGCGCATCATCATCGCCAGTATTGCCGTGGTTTACATGCTCATACTGGGTTTTTTGCCAGGCCAGCGCTTCGATACCTATCTGCCGGTTGTCACATACATCATCGTGTTTTTGCTGGCCTCGATCGGTTTGCGTCAGGCGATTGCACGCTGGCCGGGGCATTACCCGGCGCGGCGGATTTTCGCCATGGTCCACGATTACACCGGCACCTGCTTTGGCCTGGTGGTCGGTGGCGAGGCGGCGTTGCCGCTGTATGCGGTGATCATCTGGGTCAACCTCGGCAATGGTATGCGCTATGGCTCGCGTTATCTGGCGATTGCCACGGCATTGGCGTTGCTGGCGCTGGTGTGTGTTTATCGCCTGACCCCGGTGTGGCAGGCGCAACCGTTCATGGTGTTGATGCTGATCATCACCAGCACGGTGATCCCGTTTTATGCGCACTTGCTGCTGGAGCGTACGCGCAAGGCCTCCGAAGAGGCGGTGGCGGCGAATCTGGAAAAGTCGCGGTTTCTCGCCCAGGCCAGTCATGATCTGCGCCAGCCGATTCATTCGATTGGGCTGTTTACCGCGTGCCTGCGGGAGTCGCGGTTGGGCGATGAGGAGCGGCGTCTGGTCGATAACATCGATCGATCGCTGCTCAATGTTTCGCAACTGTTCCGCTCGATTCTCGATCTGTACACCCTCGATAACGGCCGTGTTCTGCCCAAACTGCAAACCGTCAATTTAGGTGAGTGGCTCGCGGATCTGATTCGCCAGAACGCTGAAGCAGCGCGTTGGGCTGGAGTGGAGTTGCGTTTGCGCCCCTGTGAGTATTGGGTGCAAACCGATCCGGCGTTACTGGCGACCATGGTGCAGAACGCGCTTTCCAACTGCTTCAAATATGGCGCGCATCGGCCGGTGCTGATCGGTGTGCGCCGGCGCGGAGCAGGGCTGGCCATTGTGATTTATGACCGCGGCAACGGTATCGCCGAAGAACATCTGGCCAAGGTGTTCGAGGAGTTTTATCGGGTGCGCCAGGTACGCGACAAGGATGTCGAAGGCCTCGGGCTAGGGCTGTCGATCGTCAAGCGTCTGGGCGAGTTGATCGGTGTCGGCGTTGCCCTGCGGTCGCAGCTTGGACGGGGTACGGCGGTGACTTTGTACGGCTTGCCGATCACCGCGCCGCCGCAGGTGACGGTCAATCGGGATGAAGCACGTCAGGTCGGTTTGCTGACCGGGTTGAAGGTGTGTCTGGTGGAGGATGATCGCAACGTATTGCTCGCGACTTCGGCGCTATTGGAGCGTTGGGGCTGTGTGGTTCAGGTCGAGTTGACGGCTCAGGACCTGGTCACCGATTGCGACATCATCGTCGCTGACTATGACCTCGGCACTCATGCCACCGGCATCGAATGTATCGACGACGTACGCAGGCGGAGGGGCTGGGCAGTGCCCGCGATGATCATTACCGGACATGACGTCGAAAAAATCCAGGCCGCCCTGCACGACCGCCACATCGCGATCTTGTCCAAGCCGGTGCGCCCGGCCGAGCTGCGCGCGACGTTGCGAACCTTGCGCGACCGCCGACCGCAAACCCAAGCCTTGTAGGAGCTGCGGCACGCTGCGATCTTTTGATCTTCATTTTCAGGATCAAAATCAAAAGATCGCAGCCTCGTTGCACTCGACAGCTCCTACAACGTTAATGCGTGCTCAGCGCTTGCACAGGTAATCCTGAGTGATGGTGGTTTGCAGGCAGTTGTACTGGCCCATGGTGCGGCAGATGTTTTTCTCGGAGCCGGTGACCTCGGCGTTTTTATAGCCCCAGGTCTTGCAGCGTTGGGCGGCGACGGTCAGGCCTTGTTCGGCGCTGGTCTGGCCGCTTTCGAACTGGCCCAGTTCATAGGAGACCTGGACAACGCCATCGTTTTTGCTGCCGCCGGTGGCTTCCCACTGTTTCGGCGTGGCGCAGCCAGTGAGGAAAAGGGCGCTGAGAGTGAGTGTTGCGATCAGGGTTTTCATGGGCGAACGGTGTCCTTTACCGGGCGGAGAAGTTATTGCAGTGGGATTGGCGAAGCGCCTTTCGGCAGGCACGACAGCGGCGGCGACATAATGCCCATGCTCGCCACGGCGATGATTACGCCGCTGGGCAATTCACAGTTGTATTCCCCGGCCGGGGTGTACGCGGTGTAGTAGGTGAGGGTGCTGTCGTTGCGGATGTTGTCGATTTTCGACACCGGTTTACCAATCACCGTTTGCGCGCGTTCTTTCATGCTCGCTTCAGTGGGTTTGACGGTCTGGCAGCCGGCCACGCCGAGCAGCACGGCGCCGACCACGGCGATCTTGCAGAGGCCTGCATGGAGTTTCATGGTGTTTCTTCCTTGGTGTTGTTCTGATTTCCAGGCACAACGATCCCGCACGCTGCGAACAGGCAGCGTTGAGGAACATCGTGGGTTGCGGGGGAATATAACGTCAGCTGACAGGGCGGTCGATTAGCACAAATGTGCTAGTGCAGTGGGGGATCGACGGGCATTAGGCGCTTCTCTTCCTGCCCGATTCGGGCAAAGCTCAAATCGGTCTAAAAACGCCGGGGCGATCGGGCGAGCCTTTGCTAGGCTCAAAGATGTAGGCGAAGACGCAGACTGATGCGCAATCGGATAGCAAGGGGGCGTGGGGCGCGCTCCGAAAGGTACACGGTTAGAAAGATCTCCGCGCTGAGATCCAGCCCTTATGCCGTGTGAAGCAGCCGAGGCCGTACCTTTTCAATTTGGCCCGGTACTGTGGGAAGCCCGATAAACCTTGTAAGCCAGAGACCAGCACTGGCCGCCTGCTCGAACATCAAAGCCCGCTTTATGCGGGCTTTGTCGTTCCTGCAAGGTCAGATCGATTGCAGCGCCTGCGCCAGATCGGCGCGCAGGTCTTCGACGTCTTCAACGCCAACCGAAAGACGCACCAGACCATCGCCAATCCCCAGTTTCGCGCGGGTATCAGCCGGAATGGTCGCGTGGGTCATGATCGCCGGGTGCTCGATCAGGCTTTCCACGCCACCGAGACTTTCCGCCAAGGCGAAGATCTTCACGTTCTCAAGGAAGCGCCGCGCGCCCGCCAGATCACTGTTCAGATCGACGGAAATCATCCCACCGAAACCACGCATCTGGCGCTTGGCCAACTCATGCTGCGGGTGCGACTCAAGGCCCGGATAGTAGACGCGTTTGACCTGTGGCTGCTGTTCCAGCCACCGCGCCAGGTCCAGCGCGTTGCTGCAATGACGTTCCATGCGCAGCGCCAGGGTTTTCACCCCGCGCAGGGTCAGAAACGCATCGAACGGCCCGGCAATCGCACCGACGGCGTTCTGCAAGAAGCCCAGCTTCTCGGCCAGTTCTTCGTTCTGGCCGACCACGGCGATGCCGCCGATCACGTCGGAGTGACCGTTCAGGTACTTGGTGGTCGAGTGCAGCACGATGTCGAAACCCAGCTCCAGCGGCCGCTGGATATACGGGCTGGCGAAGGTGTTGTCGGCTACGCAGATAATCCCGCGAGCGCGGCAGATACGCGCGATCGCGGCCAGATCCGACAGGCTCAGCAGCGGGTTGGTCGGCGTCTCGACCATGACCATGCGCGTGTCGTCCTGCAACGACGCTTCGAACGCCGACAGATCGGCCAGATCAACGAAGCTGAAGCGGTGCCCGGCGCTGCGCTGACGGACCTTGTCGAACAGGCGGAAGGTGCCGCCGTACAAGTCATTGCCGGAGACGATGTGCGAGCCGGCATCAAGCAATTCCAGCACCGTGGAAATCGCCGCCAGCCCGGAAGCGAACGCGAATGCGCGGGTGCCACCTTCCAGATCCGCCACGCAACGCTCCAAGGCAAAACGCGTCGGGTTGTGCGAGCGGCCGTAATCGAAACCCTTGTGCACGCCGGGGCTGTCTTGCAGGTACGTGGAGTTGGCGTAGATTGGCGGCATCAGCGCGCCAGTGGTCGGGTCTGGCGTCTGCCCGGCGTGGATCACCCGGGTCGCGAAGCCTTGGGAATTGTCGTCGTGCTGACTCATGCGAGGGATCTCCGTAATTGGTTGAGCATGTCGGTGCGGGTGATCAGGCCATGGAAGCCCGACGCGTCGGCAATGATGGCGACGAGGCCACGGCTGAGCACCGCTTCCAGCTCGGAAAGGCTGGCACCGGGGGCAAGGGTTTGCAGCTTGTCGGTCATCACGCTGGACACCGATTGGCTGAAGCGCGCGGCGTCTTCGTGCACCGGCAGCAGGATGTCGGATTCGTCGATCACACCGACCAGTTGCTTGCCTTCCACCAGCACCGGCAACTGCGAGACATCCGCCAGGCGCATGCGCTGGAACGCGGTCAGCAACGTGTCGTCAGGGCCGACACTGATCACGCGGCCGTCTTCGAAACGCCGGGCGATCAGATCGCGCAGGTCACCGTAACCCTTGCGCTGCAACAGGCCTTGATCGGTCATCCACTGGTCGTTGTAGACCTTCGACAGATAGCGCGTACCGGTGTCGCAGACAAAGCTGACCACGCGTTTCGGCTCGGTCTGTTCACGGCAATAACGCAGCGCCGCAGCGAGCAGGGTGCCGGTCGACGAACCGCCGAGGATACCTTCGGCCTTGAGCAACTGACGGGCGTGGTCGAAGCTTTCTTCATCGCTGATCGAGTAGGCATGGCGCACGCTGGAGAGGTCGGTGATCGACGGAATGAAGTCCTCGCCGATGCCTTCCACCGCCCATGAACCGGGCGTCGGCAGCGAGCCGTCACGGCTGTATTGCGCCATCACCGAACCGACCGGGTCGGCCAGGACCATTTCCAGATCAGGTTGCACACGCTTGAAGAAGCGGCTCAGGCCGGTCAGCGTGCCGGCCGAACCGACACCGACGACGATCGCGTCCAGATCATGTTCGGTCTGCGCCCAGATTTCCGGCGCGGTGCTGCATTCGTGGGCCAGCGGGTTGGCTGGGTTGTTGAACTGATCGGCGAAAAACGCGCCGGGAATGTCTTTCGCCAAACGGGCGGCGACGTCCTGGTAATACTCGGGATGGCCCTTGCCGACGTCGGAGCGGGTGATGTGTACCTCGGCGCCCATGGCCTTCAAGTGCAGGACTTTCTCGGTGGACATTTTGTCTGGCACCACCAGCACCACGCGATAACCTTTGGCGCGGCCAACCAGTGCCAGGCCCAGGCCGGTGTTGCCGGCGGTGGCTTCGACGATCGTGCCGCCGGGTTGCAGACGACCATCACGCTCGGCGGCGTCGATCATGGCCAGACCGATGCGGTCCTTGATCGAACCACCGGGGTTCTGCGATTCAAGTTTGAGAAACAGCGTGCAAGGCCCGGTGTCGAAGCGGGTGACTTGCACAAGCGGAGTATTGCCGATCAGCCCAAGTACGGCAGGGCGTGATTCCTTTGACATTTCTTCACCTCTTAATGGTGTTGATCGCGTTCCAATCGCGGGGAAAAGACTCGCGTGCAACATAGGCTCAGACATCGGCTGTCGCAACCTTTAGTCGGTCGCAAATACAGCCATTTCGATCTAACGATAGATCGAAATCAAAGACCTGCCGGGGCGGGTTCGAGAGCGTTTACACAGAGGCGTCATCGAGTTTTCAAAGGGCGTCTTCATGGCGACGAACAGCTTGAATTGCCAAGAAATTTCCTGCCGCAAAAACCGCTCAGCCGTCGCCGGCGCTCTCAGTTCTGGAGTGTTTTCAGGTGACAGGCTGTGATCAATTGATCATGAGTAGAACTCGTGTTGATCAAGATTAAATTGAGTTTGTCTCAATAACGACTGATGCCGACAATGGCCGCCATCAACAAGACATTGGAGTTGTTTGTTATGGCACTGGCCCATTCCCTTGGATTTCCGCGCATCGGTCGCGACCGCGAACTGAAGAAAGCGCAAGAGGCGTTCTGGAAAGGAGAACTGAACGAGGCCGGCCTGCGTGATGTTGGCCGTGAGCTGCGCAAGGCTCACTGGGATTTGCAGAAAAACGCCGGCATCGAATTGCTCCCGGTCGGCGATTTCGCTTGGTATGACCAGGTGCTGACGCACTCGCTGATGTTTGGCGTAATCCCTGAGCGCTTCCGCCCGCACGATGGCAAAGCCAATCTGCAAACCCTGTTCGCCATGGCCCGCGGCGTCAGCGACAGCTGCGGCGGCGGTGCGCACGCTCAGGAAATGACCAAGTGGTTCGACACCAACTATCACTACCTGGTCCCTGAATTCAGTGCTGATCAGCAGTTCCAGTTGGGCTGGGATCAACTCTTCGAAGAAGTCGAAGAAGCCCGCGCGCTGGGCCATAACGTCAAACCGGTGATCATCGGCCCGTTGACGTATCTGTGGTTGGGCAAGGCCAAAGGTGCCGAGTTCGACAAGCTGGAATTGCTTGATCGCCTGCTGCCGTTGTACGGGCAGATCTTCGCGCGTCTCGCCGCCCAAGGCGTCGAGTGGGTGCAGATCGACGAGCCGATTCTGGTACTCGACCTGCCGCAGGAGTGGAAGAACGCTTTCGAGCGTGCCTACAACCAGATCCAGCGTGATCCGCTGAAGAAACTGCTCGCTACTTACTTTGGTGGTCTGGAAGAAAATCTTGGTCTGGCGGCGAACCTGCCGGTCGACGGTTTGCACATTGATCTGGTGCGCGCACCGGAGCAGTACCCGACCATTCTTGATCGTCTGCCAGCCTATAAAGTGTTGTCCTTGGGCGTGGTCAATGGCCGTAATGTCTGGCGCTGCGATCTGGAAAATGCCTTGGCGACGTTGCAGCATGCCCATGAGCGTCTGGGCGATCGCCTGTGGGTCGCGCCGTCCTGCTCGCTGCTGCACAGCCCGGTGGATCTGGCTCGTGAAGACAAGCTCGATGCCGAGTTGAAAAGCTGGTTGGCCTTCGCTGTGCAGAAGTGCGAAGAAGTCGCGGTTCTGGCTCAAGCGGTCAACGAACCGGAAGCGCCGAAAGTGCTGCGCGCACTGACTGAAAGTCGCTCGGTGCAGGCTGCACGTGCAGCTTCCCCGCGCATTCACAAACCGGCCGTTCAGGCCCGTGTCGCCGCGGTTACAGCCAAGGACAGTCAGCGTCAGTCGCTGTTCGCCCAGCGCATCGCCAAGCAGCGTGCCGGTCTGGATCTGCCGCTGTTCCCGACCACGACCATCGGTTCGTTTCCGCAAACCGCGTCGATCCGCCTCGCTCGGCAGTCGTTCAAACAAGGCAAGTTGAGCGAAGCCGAATACACCGAAGCCATGCACAGCGAAATCCGCCACGCGGTGGAAATCCAGGAGCGTCTGGGTCTCGATGTGCTGGTGCACGGTGAAGCCGAGCGCAACGACATGGTCGAATATTTCGCCGAACAACTGGACGGCTATGTGCTCACCCGTTTCGGCTGGGTACAAAGTTACGGTTCGCGCTGCGTGAAACCGGCGGTGATCTTCGGCGACCTCAGCCGTCCGAAAGCCATGACCGTGGAGTGGATCCGCTACGCTCAAGGCCTCACCGACAAGGTCATGAAAGGCATGCTGACCGGCCCGGTGACCATGCTGATGTGGTCGTTCCCGCGTGAAGACGTCAGCCGCGAAGTGCAGGCGCGGCAACTGGCGCTGGCGATTCGTGATGAAGTGGTGGATCTGGAAGCCGCCGGCATCAAGATCGTGCAGATCGACGAAGCGGCGTTCCGTGAAGGTCTGCCTTTGCGTCGGGCGCAGTGGCAGCATTATCTGGACTGGGCGACTGAGGTGTTCCGCCTGTGCGCCTCCGGTGTGCGCGACGAAACGCAGATCCACACGCACATGTGCTACAGCGAGTTCAACGATGTGATCGAATCCATCGCGGCGATGGATGCCGACGTGATCACCATCGAAACCTCGCGTTCCGACATGGAATTGCTGGATGCCTTCGAAGCCTTCGCTTACCCGAACGACATCGGCCCGGGCGTTTACGACATCCACTCGCCACGCATCCCGGATGCTGCGGAAATGGCTAATCTGCTGCGCAAGGCGGCCAAGCGGATTCCGGCCGAGCGGCTATGGGTCAACCCGGATTGCGGTTTGAAAACCCGTGGCTGGCCGGAGACGGAAGCGGCGCTGGTGCACATGGTCACCGCCGCCCGGCAGCTGCGTAAAGAGTTGGCGTAACCCTCACCCGGCATGAAACACAACACCTGTGGGAGCGAGCCTGCTCGCGAAAGCGTCTTGTCAGTCAACATCAATGTTGGATGATCTGCCGCCTTCGCGAGCAGGCTCGCTCCCACAGGGTTTTGTGCAAGTCATGAGATTGGATGGCTTCGCGGGACCTGTTGTTGCTACTGTGGCCAGCCGCAGTCCAGGCGCTTTCGCTACATGAAACATCAACCCTTTATTCAAGCTGTTTCCGACGCCGACATTCCTGCCGTGCTGGATTTTGTCTTAAAGGCCCGTGCCGAGCTTTTCCCCAAGCTCAACGCGACCGGCATGCCTGACGATCTGGCGCGTTTTGCCGAGGTTTATCTGCGTGGGGAAGGGCGCTTTCTGATTGCTCGTCACGAAGGGCAGATCGTTGCCTCCATCGGCTATCTCCCTTACGACCGACGCTTCCCGAACCTTGATTATCCCGGCCGCAAGGTAGTGGAAATCGTGCGCCTGTTCGTCGTGCCTTCACAACGGCGTTCCGGGTTGGCCGCGGCGTTGTATCGATCACTCAAAGACCTGGCACTCGCCGACGGAGTCGAGGTGATCTACCTGCACACCCATCCGTTTCTGCCGGGGGCCATCGCGTTCTGGCAGCGGCAGGGTTTCGAGATTATTGACGTCGACGCTGATCCGGTCTGGCAGACCACGCACATGCACAACGTCATGAGTGAAATCGAAGAATCTGCGCCCCATCGAACGGGTCTGTCAGATAGTGCGCCCTGACCCCGAACGTCTCCTGTAATCGCTGCGGTGTCAGCACCGCCAACGGTTCGCCCAGCGCCACCAGCCACCCGCGCTCCAGCACCGCCAGACGATCGCATTTCAACGCCTGATTAAGATCATGCAAGGCGATCAGCGTGGTCACCGGCAACGCCTGCACCACGTTGAGAATGGTCAGCTGATGCTGAATGTCGAGGTGGTTGGCCGGTTCGTCCAGCAACAGGATTTGCGGTCGCTGCGCCAGGGCCCGAGCGATGTGTACCCGTTGTCGCTCACCACCGGACAGGCTGCGCCAGAGACGGGTGCGCAGGTGCATCGCGTCGACGTCGGTCAGCGCCTGCTGAACAATGGCGTCGTCGGCCGCGGACCACGGTTGCAGCGCCGACAGCCAAGGCGTACGCCCCAGCGCCACCGCATCGAACACGCGAATGCCGTCGTCGGTGTCGGCCTGTTGCTCGACCACCGCAAGCTTTTGCGCAATGCTGCGCCGGGCCATTTTGCCCAGGTGCTGACCTTCGAGCAGCACCTCGCCAGCGCTCGGTTCACGCAGCCCGGCCAGCAGTTTGAGCAGGGTGGATTTGCCGGATCCATTCGGCCCGACGATGCCGAGGGTTTCGCCGCGCTGAACTTCAAGGCTGACACCGCTGAGCAACTCGGCGCCGCGCACTCTGAAGCTCAGACCAGAACAACTCAAAACACTATTCATCGAGCGGACCTGCGGCCTACCAGAATCAAGGCAAACACCGGCGCGCCGACCAGCGCGGTAATCACCCCGACCGGAATCACCTGGCCCTTGATCAACGTGCGCGACAGCACATCAGCGGCAATCAGAAACACTGCGCCGCCCAGCGCACTTGCCGGCAGCAGCCGGGCATGCCCGGTGCCGAGCAACAGACGCGCGGCGTGGGGAATCACCAGCCCGACAAAACCGATCGAACCGACAATCGACACCATCACCGCCGTCACCAGTGCCGCGCAGCCAATCAGCAGAATCTGCACACGTCGCACCGGAATGCCGAGGGATGCCGCCGAATCCGCACCAAAGGTAAACGCATCCAGCGCCCGCCGATGCCACAGACACACGACCAGTCCCAACACGGCCACCGGCACCGCCAGCCACACCGACGGCCAGCGCACGCCGCCGAGATTGCCCAACAGCCAGAACATGATGCCGCGCGCCTGTTCAGAGCTGGCCGAGCGGGTGATCAAAAACGCCGTGAGCGCGTTGAACAGCTGCGAGCCGGCGATCCCGGCAAGAATGATCTGCCCGGTGCCGCTGGCCGAACCGCTGACTCGCGCCAGCACAATCACCAGCACGAACGCCGTGACTGCGCCGGCAAATGCACCGACTGACAGCGAGATGATCCCGGCGCCGACACCGAGTAATGCCACCATCACCGCCCCGGTCGAGGCGCCGGCAGAAATCCCCAGCAGATAGGGATCGGCCAGCGGGTTGCGCAACAGCGACTGCAAGATCACTCCGCACGTCGCCAGACCGGCACCGCACGCCGCTGCGACCAGTGCGCGGGTCAGGCGATAGTTCCAGACGATGCCTTCGTCGATAGGATCCAGCGCGTACCCGGCGCCCCACAATTTGTTCGCCAGCACTTGCACGACCACGCCCGGTTCAATCGAGGTTTCGCCGATGGCCACACCAGCGACCACTGCAATCAACAGTGTCACCAAGGCCAGCAGCGTACGGATCAGACTGGCACTCATTGCGACAGGTCATTGCCGTTGATGGCCGTGGCCAATTGCTCGATGCCATCGAACATGCGCAGGCTCGCCTGCATAGCCATGGCGTCAAGAATGATGATGCGGTTGTGCTTCACCGCGTCCATGTTGCGCGTCACCGGGTCAGTGCGCAGGAAGGCGAGTTTCTTTTCATAGTCGTCGGCGGGGAAGCGTCGACGGTCCATGCGCGCGATGACGAGAAAGGTTGGATTAGCCTTGGCGATGGTTTCCCAGCCGACCGTTGGCCACTCTTCATCGGACTCCACCACGTTGCGCACGCCGAGGGTGCTGAGCATGAAGTCGGGAATGCCTTTGTGCCCGGCCACGAACGGCTCGATGTCCATTTGTGCGCTGGAAAACCAGACCAGCGCGCTGGCATCCTTGAGCTGTTTGCCTTGGGCTGTGGCAATCGATTTGGCGAGGCTGGCTTTGAGCTCGTCGTTGAGCTGCTGGCCACGATCCTGCACATCAAAGATCTGCGCCAGTTGGCTCACGCTTTTGTAAATCGTCTCGATGCGAAACGGCGCCAGTCGCGTGCCATCGGCGCCGACGAGGTTGTCCTTGGCTTCGCAATCGGAGGGCAGCAGATAGGTCGGAATCTTCAGCTCATGAAACTGCTCGCGGGTGCCGACCGCGCCTTGCGGGCCGACCATCCATTCCAGCTCCACGGCGACCAGTTCCGGGCGCTTGCCGATTACCGATTCGAAACTTGGCTCGTTGTCAGCCAAACGCTCGATCTTGTCGTCCTGCACTTTGTATTTGGCCAGCACATTGTTGAACCACAACGAGGTGCCGACGACTTTGTCGCCCAGGCCCATGGCGTAGAGCATTTCCGTGCCGGCCTGGCCGATGGTCACGGTGCGCGTCGGTGCGTGCTGGAAGGTCAGGGTGCTGCCGCAGTTTTCGACCGTCAGCGGATAGACCGTCGGTGCCGCATGCGCCATGGCGCCAAGGCTCAGGCCGGTGATCAGGGTGGCAACGCGGGGCAGCAGCATGGGGCAGTCTCCAGGGGAACCGTACGGGAGCGGGAGAGTACGGATTGGAAACACACCATCGAACGCAGTCAGGAAAACAGCGCAAGGCCGGGCAGCCAACGAAGACGCGCACGGCACGATGTCCTTCCCGGACACCCCGCCGGTTAGTAATCACTGTGCCGGCAGGTCTCCTGACTGATGCGTCATCGCCTGGCTCCGGCCTTCCCGGGATTCACCCAGTGGCAGTCGTGGAGCAGGCTCGGCACCTACAGTTGCGGGGGCAGTTCCGATCAGTGCTGAGCAAGCACCTCGGATTCCCTGTTAGTCCCGTTCGGGAACCGGCCGCGGCATGGTAGTCGATCGAGCCGCTGAAGGGGAGACGAATCTGCCGTGACGAGGATTAGTGCTGGCTCATCAAACCGTGCAACACGCCTAAACGCAGGCCCGGTTCGGAGGGCAGCATTTGTGCGATGCCGAACACTTTGAAGGCGGCCAGCATCAACACCAGACCGCCGGGCAGAATGCTCTGGCGATGAGGTTGCAGCCCGGCCAGTTTCAGTTGCTGGACGTTGTTCACCTTCAGCAGAAGTAACGACAGGCGCAGCAGTCCGCCGTAGGTGATGCCGTCCTGACCGTAGTCGTTGAGGCGATTGGCCTTGAGCACTTTGGCCAGCATGCGCGCGGTGCCGGACGAACCGATGGTTTGCTGCCAGCCCTGAGCGCGATAGCGTCGGGCAACCTTTTCAAACTGCAGGATGGCGAAGCGTTCGGCCTCCTGTAGCGCACCGGCGGACACGTCACCGCCGCGAAAGAAGCGCATGCTCAAGGTGCCACTGCCAATGGCGATGCTTTCGGTGAGCAATGGTTGTGAGCCTTGGCCGAGGATCAGCTCGGTGGAGCCGCCGCCGATGTCGACCACCAGGCGCAGGTCTGCGGCGCTCGGCAAGGCGTGGGTCACGCCGGCGTAGACCAGCCGCGCCTCTTCATGGCCGCAAATGACGTCGATGGGAAAGCCCAGATGCCGCTCGGCACTGGCCAGAAACAGTTGCGCATTGTCGGCCTCGCGCACTGCGCTGGTCGCCACCGCGCGAACCCGGCCGGCCTCGAAACCGCGCAGCTTCTTGCCGAACCGCGCCAATGCCTGCCAGCCGCGATCCAGTGCCAACGCATCCAGCGTACCACCGTCAAAACCTTCGGCGAGGCGCACGGGTTCACGCAGGGTTTTCACTTCCTGAATCTGCAAGCCCTTTCGACTGCGCACTGACTGGCCGATCATCAGGCGAAAGGCATTCGAACCCAGGTCGATGGCGGCAAACAGCGAGGCGTCGTCTTTCATGGGAATCCTTGCAATGCATCCGTCGCGAGGCTCAAGACGGTTTGCGAGGATTCTGCCGTGATCTTGATGACATCCTGATGACGGGGTGGGGGCGGTTCAATGAATGTGTGGCTGTCATGACACTGTCATTATTCAGCGTCTATGCTGAGGCCAATACATCGCGTGTTCTTAAAGTTTTTGCTGCCGAATTTGGCAGCTTTTTTTTGCCTGCGATTTGGCTGTTGATCGTTCCCACGCTCCGCGACTGATCGTTCCCACGCTCCGCGACTGATCGTTCCCACGCTCCGCGACTGATCGTTCCCACGCTCCGCGTGGTAATGCCTCTAGGGACGCTCCGCGTCCAGTGACGCGGAGCGTCACGGGCTGCATTCCCACGCAGAGCGTGGGAACGATCAGGGGTAGGGGCTACTCAGCAGGCTTGCGGGGTTTCGCCCCGGGCCAGACGCGCATTTATGTCTTCGATTACCTCAGGCAACTCGGCGATGGTGTCGATCAGATAATGCGGGCGCGAGGGGGCGAACATCTTGCCGATCCGCGCACGTTCTTCCGCCAGTCGATCCGACGGCAACGCCTTGTATTGCTCATAGCTCAGGCCCAGCGCGTTGCCGGAACAGGTCAACGCCACCGTCCACATCCCCGCGCTACGCCCTTCAAGAATTCCGGGCCAGGTGTCATCAACCTTGACGCACGCGGCCACATCATCGATGCCCAAGGCAATCACGTTAGCCAGTGCCTGCGCCGGATGCGGGCGGCCATTCGGCACTTCATCGGTGGCGACGACATGGTCAGCGACGTAGCCATTTTCCCGCGCCAGTTCGACGACCTTGGCCATCACCACCGCCGGATAACCGGAGCACGAACCGATTTTCAAGCCCTTGTCGCGCAACGCGGCAATCGCCTCGAGCGCGCCCGGAATCAGCGCCGAATGCAGGGCGATTTTCTCGATTTGCAACGGCATGAAGCGCTCGTAGATCGCCGTCACATCGTCATCGCTCGGCACGCGGTCGAATGCTGCACG
Source organism: Pseudomonas sp. RU47 (assembly GCF_004011755.1). Taxonomy (GTDB): domain Bacteria; phylum Pseudomonadota; class Gammaproteobacteria; order Pseudomonadales; family Pseudomonadaceae; genus Aquipseudomonas. The sequence goes on from NZ_CP022411.1 coordinate 2,715,413, forward strand.
ATAACGCTCGGCAATCTGTGGCAAGTTGCACAGCGTGCGGATGTGATCCCACTTGCCCATGCCCATCGGCCCGCGCGCTTCTTCCAGCGACACGGCAACGCCGAACTCGGCAAAGGCCTCGACAAAAATCTGCGTCGGCGCAAACGAGCCGAAATCGACAACGGTGCCGGCCCAGTCAAGGATCGCGGCTTGCAGGTGAGTCGGTTGTTGGTACTGCATGGTCAATCTCCGTTTTCAGGTAAGCGTGGGCCGTCCCTCGGCAATGAGGTAGGCGGTTCAAGGGTCAGTGCTGATCAGGTCAGCGGTGGATTCGCATCAAACAGTTCGGCAATCACTGGCCGGTTCCGACGGATGCCGAGGCAGCACAAGTGGTATTCGATAAAGAACGGGTGGTCGACAAACGTAATGGGCGTGGTACCTGGGGTTTCGGCGTACTCGACCGCCGAGACAAACCCGATGCCGATGCCCTTGACGATGGCGTGCACGATGGCTTCGCGGCTGTTCAGTTGCATGACGCAGTTGAGAGCGATGTCGAGGTGTTTGCAGCTTTCTTCCACCAGTTGCCGGGTGCGCGCGCTGGATTCGCGCATCACCCATTTTTCGCCGCTGATTTCACTGATGTGAACCTGCGCCTGACTGGCCCAGGGATGGTCATCGCGGACCACGGCGATAATTGGATAACGGTGATACAGCCGCGTGTGGAAGCGCTCATCGAATTCCGACAGCGCCAGAATCGCCACGTCGATGTCGAAGTTGAACAGCCGCGCCAGAGTGTCCTTTTCCGAAGAAAACGACGTTTCCAGTTCGATATCCGGGTGGCGCTGCATCAGTTCATAGGTCAGGTTCATCGCAATCGGCGGTGACACCGCGCCGAGGCGCAACATGCCGGTCTTGCGCTGCTTGAAGCTCTGCAACAGTTGCACGGCTTCATCCTCCTGACCGAACAGGCCCTGAGTGATCGCATAGAGCTTGTGCCCGGCGGCGCTCATCTCGATGTAGCGTCCACGGCGATGGAACAGCTCCACCGAGAAGGTGTTTTCCAGCGCGTTGACCTGTTCGCTGACGGTCGGCTGGCCGACGCTGAGGTACTCCGCTGCGAGAGTGAAACTGCCGGTTTTGGCCACCGCATGAAACGAACGCAACCACTTGTGATACTGGTACATGCAAGCCCCGTCAGCGTCGGATGAACAATGCCACTGCCGCACTGCACAGGCAGGCGCTGGTGACCACTATGAAGATCAGAGACGTATTTGCCGTGGTGTCAAGCAGACGCCCGATCAGTGGCTCGGCCAATCCGGCGAACAGGTAGGAGGAAAAGTTCATGATCCCGGTCGCCGTACCGGCGCGTTTGGCCCCGACCAGATCCGGGCACAGCGCCCAGAAACTCGAGGCCGGGCCGTAGACGAAGAAGCCGCAAAGGAACAACGCGACCAGGCCGATCACGCTGTGTGGCGGCAGGCTCCACATCCACAGGCTGGTGGCGGCGCCGAGGAACATGTAGAGCATGATCGCCAGATACCGCTTGGAGCCGAACAGTTTGTCCGACACCCAGCCGTTGCTCAGTGCACCGACCGCCATGCCGACGGGGAGGGCGACAGTGATCCATTTCGGATCGATCATGCCGTCACCGCTTTTCCAGTCCGCGCCGAGAAAGTGCACCGGTACCCAGACGATCAAGCCGTAGCGTGCAGCGTTTTGAAAGCCCAGTGACAGCGCGGCGATGAGCAGGCGAGGGTTTTTCAACACGGCTTTGTAGCGTTGGGCCGAGGACTCGACTTCGCCCTGTGCCGCTTCCTGATGCTTGTCGTCAGCGTTGGCCACACCGGTATCGCCCACCGGTTCGAAACCCAGATCCTGCGGGCGTTCGCGGGCAACCAGATAGAAAATGATCCCGCCGGCGAGCATTAGCAGCACCGGCAAACGGAAGATCCAGCGCCATTCCAGTTGCAGCACTTCAAGCACAACGATAGAGGTGACGTACGACAGAATCGACGCGCAACCGGCGGCGAAAGTGTAGAAGCCATAGACCTTGCCGCGCTCGCCCGCCGCCCACCAATTGGCAATCAACCGACCGCCCGGCGCCCAGCCCAAGGCCTGAAAGTAGCCGTTGACGCCCCACGGCAGAATCAGGCTGGTGAAACCGCTGGCGAAACTGGTCACCCAGTTGGCACCGCAGGACAACACCGCACCCAGCGTCATGATCCGCCGGCCACCGAACTTGTCGGCGAGGTTGCCGTTGATGGCTTGGCCAATCGCATAGGCCCAGAGCATCGCCGCAGAGGCCCAGCCGAGGGTTTCCTTGCTCAAGCCAAATTCAGCCTGAATGCCCGGAATGGCAAAACCGAAGGTCTGCCGCCCGGTGTAGAAAAACAGGTAACAGAACATCGCCGCCAGTAGCATGCGCCACTGCGCGACCCGGAACGAGGCAGAACGGACGGCGAGACCAGGCATGGTTTGGGCACGATTCATGATCTTTTCCTTATTGTTGTCGGTTCCCGCCGGTTGTCGTCGGCGGGTGCACTCTTTTTCGGTGCGGCAGGAAATCACCGCGGCGTTGTACGCCGCCGGCTGTGCTTGGGGCGTTCAGGTTGCGGGCGAGGTCAGGCGGCTTGTGAACCGATGAAGTTCTTGCCGCGCGCGCCCTGCATCGCGAGGTGGATGATGTCTTCGGCATCCTTGGCCGAGACGCCGTAATCGGCAAACTCGGTCTTCACCCCGAGGCTGTGCAGGAACTCGCGCAATTGCTGTTGCGCAGTGAGCAGATCTTCGCCGAATACCCGTTGCAGGATGCGGTCACGCGTTGCGTCATGACCCCAGGCCAGGCCGAGCACTAACGGCAGGGTGAAAGAGCAGGCGATGCCGTGGGGCAAACCATGGCGTAAGGTCATCTCATAGGAAATCGAATGCGCCAGCGCGGTTTTGGTGTTGGAAAACGCCAGCCCGGCCTTGAGTGCGGCCAGTGCCATGCGCGTGCGCAACTCTTGGCTCGACAGATCTTTTTGCAGACGCGGCAAGCATTCGAGAATGTCTTCAATCGCAGAAATGGCGAAGGTGTCGGAGACCGGATTGGCGTTGACGTTCCAGATCGCCTCCAACGCATGGGACAGCGCATCGAGACCGGTGGAAACGGTCACGCCGGCCGGTACGGTGAGCATCAGTTGCGGGTCAATGATCGCCACCCGTGGCCAGGTGCAGTCCAGGTGCAGCGAATATTTCTTCTGGCTGGCGCTGTCCCAGATCGTCGCCCACGGGGTGACTTCGCTGCCGGTGCCGGCGGTGGTTGGTGCGGCGATCAGTTGTTTGCAACGGGCCGGGGTGAACGGTTTGCCGCTCGACAGCAGGCTCAACAGTTCATCGAAACGGCCGGATTCGGTGCCGACGATCAACGCCTTGGCGGTATCGATGGCGCTGCCGCCACCGACCGCGAGCACCACGTCGCAAGCAGCGGCGTGCTGCCAGAAATGCTCGTAGGTGTTGCGCAGATGGGCGACGTCGGGGTTGGGCTGAACGTCTTCGAACACGTAGACCAGCCGCTCACCGAGCAAGGCTTGCAGGCGATCGACCAGCCCCAGGCCACGGGCCTCAGGGAAGGTGACGAGGGCCACGGTTTGCTGGTCGGTAATGGCAGCGAGGTCTTGCAGGCTGCCCCAGCCGAAACGGGTATCGACGGGGTTCTGGAAGCGGGCAGTCATGGTGGATCCTTATTGTTGTTGTCGTGTGGCGCCATACTCAGCGCCCGTCGACAACGGCTCAAATCGATAATTCGCAGGTTTGAATCGGCTCAGCCGATAGCAGCTTTACGCTAGTGCGCCGAACCGCTCTGGATCGCCGCGCGCAAGCGGCTGGAGATGGCGTCGGCGACGATCACCATGAAGGTAATGACGATGATGCAAGTCGCGGTTTCCTGATATTTGAACAGCTTGAGACTGCTCACCAGCTCGAACCCCAAACCGCCGGCACCGACCATTCCCAGCACGGTGGCCGAGCGAAGATTGACCTCGAAGCGATAGAGAATCACGGCAATCCACGCGGTGATGACTTGCGGCAAAACGCCAAACACGATTACCTGCAGTGGCCGCGCCCCGGTCGCTTGCAGCGCTTCAATCGGGCCCTGGTCGATCTCTTCGATGCTCTCGGCGAAGAACTTGCCGAGCATGCCCAGGCCATGCAGCGCCAGCGCCAGGACACCGGGGAACGGCCCGAGCCCGACCGCCGAGACGAAAATCAGCGCGAGGATCAGTTCGTTGATGCTGCGGGTGAAATTCAGCGCCTGACGGGTGGCGTGAAACACCCAGCGATTGCGGCTCAGATTGCGCGCGGCGAGGAAGGACAGCGGAATCGCCAGCAACACGCCGAGCAGGGTGCCCCAAATGGCGATCTGCAAGGTTTCCACCGCTGGCGCGAGCAGACGCGGAAGAATGCTCAGATCCGGTGGGAAGGTGCGCGAAAGGAAATCACCGATCTGCGGCAATCCCGCTGCCAGTTCACCAAGGCTGAGCTGCGCACCTTGCGCGCTCCAGTTCAGCGTCCACAGCACGATCAGGACGACGGCGCCGGTGGTCAGCCAACTGCGCGGGCCACGGGGACGATCGCCGACCCACTGGTAGTTTTGCGATTGCATGTTCAGGCCCTCGAGGCAGCGCGGTAGGACAGGGTGGGCGTGGGCACGTCAGCAGGGGGTTCCGCCGATTGCCCCGGATAGATTCGTGCCAGATCCGCTTCGGTCATGCTCGACGCTTTGCCATCGAACACCAGACTGCCGTGAGCGAGGCCGACCACGCGGTCGCCAAACTCGCGGGCGTATTCGACCTGATGCAGGTTGCACAGCACGGTGATGCCCAGCTCGCGAGTGGCATCGCGCAGATACTGCAACACCAGTCGCGCGGTTTTCGGGTCGAGGCTGGCGATCGGTTCATCGGCCAGAATCACCTGCGGTCGTTGCGCCAATGCGCGGGCGATGCCGACGCGCTGCTTCTGCCCGCCGGACAATGAATCGGTGCGTTCGCCGGCCTTGTGCGCCAGCTCGACGCGCTCCAGGCATTGCATCGCCAGTGCCACATCGTCACGGCGGAACAGTTGCAGAATCGAGGCGAGGGTACCGACGGAACCGAGGCGACCGGTCAGCACGTTCTTCAGCACACTCAGGCGCGGCACGACGTTGTGGTGTTGAAAAATCATCGCCACTTCACGGCGCAGAACGCTGGTATCAGGGCAGGAGAGGGCGTCGATGCCGGCCACGCTCAGCGTGCCGCTGTCGGCCTGCGCCAGACGATTGATGCAACGCAGCAAGGTCGATTTACCGGCGCCTGACTGACCGAGCACCACGACGAATTCGCCCGCAGCGACTTCCAGGTCGATGCCGCGCAATACCGGGTTGCTGCCGTAGTGTTTGGTCAGTTGGCGGATGCTGATCATTTCATGCTCCGCAAATCGAGATCGAGCACCTTGGCGGTGTCGCGCACCACGTCATACGACGCGTCGGTGGTCGGCTGGAAACCATTGAGCACGCCCTGATCACCCCACGGCACGTCCTTGATCGAAGCCAGTGCGGCGGCGACTTTTTTCTTCAATTCCGGATCAAGCGCCTTGCGCCAGACCATCGGCGATTCGGGAATCGGCTTGGAACTCCAGACAATTTCGAAGTCATCCTGCTTGACCACGCCTTTGGCCACGGCGCTGGCAAAGATGCGGTCAGCCACGGCGGCGGCGTCGACTTTCTTGTTCTCGACCGCGAGGATACTGGCGTCGTGGGAACCGGAGAAAATCACTCGTTTGAACAGCGTGTCCGGCGCAAATCCTGCCTGCTCCAGGCCTGCTTTCGGGAACAGATGACCGGAGGCCGAACTCGGGTCGACGAACGCGAATGTATGCCCTTTGAGGTCGGCCAGCGAGTGAATACCGCTGTCCTTGCGCGCCAGAATCACGCTTTTGTACGCGCTCTGGCCGGTCTTCTTGGTCACCGCCACCGAGAACGCTTCGACGTCCGCCACCGAGGTCGCCAGCACGTAGGAGAACGGCCCGAGGTAGGCGACGTCGAGTTTGCCCGAACGCAGCGCTTCGATGATGCCGTTGTAGTCGGTGGCCACGAACGGCACCACCGGCATGCCGATTTTGGCTTGCAGATCGTCGAGTACCTGTTTGCTCGATTCGATCATCGCCTGGGAGTCTTCGGAGGGGATCAGGCCAATGGTCAGTTTGTCCTTGGCCCAGACCTGGCTGGCACTCAGGGTAAGTACGGCAAGGCTGGCGACACGCAGAAACTGTTTGATTGTTTTCATGGCATTCCACGGTGTGGTTGGGAGTTGCCACAGGCTAGGTCTGTCACGTGACAGTCATTCAATCAATTCAATATGCGAAACGACAGCTAACTATTGATGGAGTCTATGGATGTCGAGCGCCAAACTACGGGCCTTTCTCGCCGTCGCCCGTCACGGCAGTTTCAGTGCCGGGGCGCGGGCGTCAGGATTGAGCCAGCCGACGCTGACCACGCAAGTGCAAGCCCTGGAACGCCAGCACAATGTTGAGCTTTTCCACCGGCGTGGGCGGCGCATCGAGTTGTCGGATGTGGGGCGGCAATTACTGCCGATCGCGCAACGGCTTGCCTTGCTGGAGCTGGAAGCGCACAACCTGCTGCGCGATTCCGGGCGGCTCGACAGCGGCCAGCTGAAGGTCGGTGCGGTGGGGCCGTTTCATGTGATCGAGATGGTCGACAGCTACTTGCAACAGCATCCGAATATCGACGTGTCGATCCGCGTCGGCAACTCGGCGCAAGTACTGTCGGACCTGGAAAACTATGTGACCGACATCGCCGTGCTGGCCGGGCGTCAGGATGATCCGGCGTTGTGTGCGGTGCGTTATGCGCGGCACGCGATCATCCTGTTTGCCCATCATGAGCATCCGCTGGCCAATCGTGGCAGAGTGCGCCTGGAAGAACTGGAAGGGCAGCGGCTGCTGCAACGCGAACCCGGCTCGACCACGCGGCTGGTGCTGGAACAGGCGCTGAATGCGGCGCAGGTGAAACCGCGCATCGCCATGGAAATCGGCAGTCGTGAGGCACTGCGGGAAGCGGTGGTGCGTGGGTTGGGGCTGGGTGTGGTGTCGGAAGCGGAGTTCATTGCCGACCCGAACATCCGCACGATCAGAATCGAGGGCGAAGAGCTGTTTACGGAAACGTATTTGTATTGCCTGGCCGAGCGGCGTTCCAGTCGGCTCATCTCATCGTTTTTCGATGCGGCGCTGAGTTGATTTGCAATTTCGCGTAAGGCTTGGCTAATATACGATCCATATACACATCGTATCGGATCCATATATGGGCATCGTAAAGATTTCAGAGGACATGCACGAGAACCTGCGTATCTCCAGCAACGCCCTCAGCCGCTCGATCAACGCGCAGGCCGAGCACTGGATGCGCATCGGCATGCTCGCCGAACTGCACCCCAACCTCGACCACAGCGCCATTTGTCGCTTGCTGATCCGCGCCGAACAGAACGGCGGGCTGGATCTGCAACAACTGACTCAGGAAGCCGTCAGCGCATGAGAAACCAGATCAAGATCAACACCCCGGCCGACATCGCCCAATCGCGTGCTGCCGGCAAACTCGCCGCTGAAGTGCTGGCGATGCTGGTGCCGCATGTGAAGGCGGGCGTCACCACTGACCAACTCGATCAGCTGTGCAACGACTACATCGTCAACGTGCAGAAAGCCGTGCCGGCCAACGTCGGTTATCACGGATTTCCGAAAACCGTCTGCGCTTCGGTCAATGACGTGGTCTGCCACGGGATTCCCTCAGGCACGCCGTTGAAGGATGGCGACATCGTCAACCTCGACATCGCGGTGATCAAGGATGGCTGGTTCGGTGATACCAGCCGAATGTACGTGGTCGGCGAGGCGACGCCTGAAGCGCAGCATCTGATCAAGACCACTTACGAGGCGATGTGCGCGGGTATTCGTGTGGTGAAACCGGGCGCGACGTTGGGCGATATCGGCCACGCGATCCAGACGTTGGCGGAGAAGGAAGGCTTCAGCGTGGTGCGCGAGTATTGCGGACACGGGATCGGCAAGGTTTATCACGATGAGCCGCAGATTCTGCATTACGGCTTTCCCAATCAGGGCATGAAGTTGAAGGCGGGGATGATTTTTACCGTGGAGCCGATGCTTAATGCCGGTAAGCGTCATGTGAAGAACATGCCGGACGGCTGGACCGTGCTGACCAAGGATGGCTCGTTGTCAGCGCAGTGGGAGCATATGGTGGCGGTGACGGAGACGGGCTTCGAAATCCTCACGGCGTGGCCGGACGAAATCGAAGGCTACCGCGCTATTGTCTGATACCGCGTCGACTGGTTCCCTCACCCTAGCCCTCTCCCAGAGGGAGAGGGGACTGACCGAGGTGTTTGGACAAGTTACACCGACCTGAAAATGCAGCGTCGAACTCAGGTTTTATACAACATGGAGATCGCCTCCCTCACCCTAGCCCTCTCCCGGAGGGAGAGGGGACTGACCGGGTTGTTTGGACGAGTTACACCGACGTGTGATACCGAGTCGAACTCAAGTTTTGAACAACATGAAGATCTGCTCCCTTTCCCCCTCGCCCCCCTGGGGGAGAGGGCTGGGGTGAGGGGGTAGATATCACAGACAACACGATTTCAGTGGGAGCCGGCGGCTTTGTTGAGGTCGCTTTCGGTCCATTCGGTGTAGACGCAGGCATCAGCGGTGGCCCAGCGCACTTGCACCGGATCGCCAGCCTTGAGCGGCATGCCGGCGGCGGACAATGCTTTCACTGTCATTGATGTGCCGCCTGAAGTGACCACGCTGCAAGTCTGGCTCTCACCCAGAAATAGCACTTCCACAACCTTCGCTGAAACCTCATTCCAACCCGACGGCAACGGTTCGCTAATCGCCTGCGCCACGCTCAACGCCAGTGCCTTTTCCGGCCGCACCATCAGCAAAACATCCTGATCGCTGTGCAACCCAGCGGTCAGGCGAATCGACAATGACTGTCCTTCAAACGAAGCCGCCGCATTGCCCTGCGCCTTGAGCTTGAGGAAGTTCGAATTGCCCAGAAACGACGCGACAAACGCATTCGGCGGATTCTGATACAGGTCATAACCGCTACCCAGACCAACAATCTTGCCGTGACTGAAAATCGCAATGCGTTGCGACAAACGCATGGCTTCTTCCTGGTCGTGGGTCACGTAAACAATGGTGATGCCCAGACGACGGTGCAATTGGCGCAACTCATCCTGCAGATCTTCACGCAGCTTTTTATCCAAAGCACCGAGCGGTTCGTCCATCAACAAAATGCGCGGCTCGTAAACCAAGGCACGGGCAATGGCGACACGTTGTTGCTGGCCGCCAGACAGTTGCGAAGGGCGGCGATGGGCGAACTGCTCAAGCTGCACCAGTTTCAACATCGCATCGACGCGCTTGTCGCGCTCAGCCGCCGCTAGTTTGCGAATCGCCAAAGGAAAGGCGATGTTGTCGCGCACCGACAGGTGCGGGAACAGCGAATAACGCTGAAACACCATGCCGATGTCACGCTTGTGCGGCGGCACATTGACCAACGATTCACCGTTGACGAGGATCTCGCCACTGCTCGGCGTTTCAAACCCGGCGAGCATCGACAGCGTGGTGCTTTTGCCCGAGCCGCTGGAACCGAGGAAGGTGAGGAATTCTCCGTCCTTGATGTCCAGCGAGATGTTGTCGACGGCGGCAAAGTCGCCGTAGTGCTTGTTCAGGTTGCGCAGGCTGACCAGGGGTTTGTCGTTCTGCTGGGAAGCGTCTTTGATCACGGCACTCATGTCGTACTCCTGGGCGCTCAGGCGCTGATTTCGTTGCGCCGGCGCAGTGCGGCGGCGATGACCATGACCAATACCGACAAGCCGATCAGCAGCGTCGAAGCGACGGCGATCACGGGCGTCAGGTCCTGGCGCAAGGTGGTCCACATTTTCACGGGAAGGGTTTGCAGGGTCGGGCTGGCCATCATCACGCTGAGCACCACTTCGTCCCACGAAACGAGAAAGGCGAAGAGGGCGCCGGCGACCATGCCCGGACGAATCGCCGGAAACGTCACCTTGAACACCGCTTGCAGGCGTGAAGCACCACAAATCACCGCCGCGTCTTCAATCGACTGATCGAACAGCTTCAGCGAGTTGATGATCGAGATGATGGTGAACGGCAGCGCGACAATCACATGGCTGACGACAAACGCAAACATTGTCCCGGTGTAGCCGAGCTTGAGGAACAGCGCGTACACCGCCACGGCGATGATCACCAACGGCACGATCATCGGCAGGGTGAACAGGCCGTAGAGCATTTCCCGGCCGGGAAAACGTCCGCGCACCAGTGCAAACGCGGTCGGCAGACCGAGGGCCACGGCGCAGATCGTGGTCAGCACAGCAACCTTGAGGCTGGCCGCGGCGGCGTTCATCCAGTCGGGGTTGGAGAAGAACTGGCCGTACCATTTCAGCGTCCAGCCCGGCGGCGGGAATACCAGCCACTGCGAGGAGCCGAACGACAGCAGCACGATGAACACGATCGGCAACAGCAGGAACAGACCGATCAGCCCGGTGGTTGTATACAAGCCGAAGCGCATGCGCCGGCTCATCGCATTGGGAGTCAGGAGCATGTCGGCTTACCTCGCGTTACTGGCGCCAACCGGGGATTCCGGCTGAAGCTTCAGGTAGAAGTAGAACAGCACCAAAGTGATCGCGATCAGCAACGCGGCGCCGGCACTGGCCAGGCCCCAGTTGAGGAACGATTGCACCTGCTGAATGATGAACTCCGGCAACATCATGTTCTGCGCACCGCCGAGCAGCGCCGGGGTGACGTAGTAACCGAGCGACATGACGAACACCATCAAGCCACCGGAGGCCAGACCCGGCCGGCACAGCGGCAGGAACACCCGGAAGAAGTTGCTCCACGGACTGGCGCCGCAGATCGAGCCGGCCTGCAGGATCATCGGGTCGATGGCCTGCATGGTTGCCTGCAACGGCAGGACGATGAACGGGATCATGATGTAGCTCATGCCGATCACCACGCCGGTGAGGTTGTGCACCATTTCCAGCGGCTGATCGATGATGCCCATCGCCATCAAGGCTTTGTTGATCACGCCGGACGCTTGCAGCAGCACCAGCCACGAATAGGTGCGGGCGAGCAGGCTGGTCCACATCGACAGCAGCACGATGTTGAGAATCCAGCGACCCCAGCCACGCGGCACCAGGGTGATCGCCCAAGCCAGCGGAAAGCCCAGCAGCAAGCTGAACAGCGTCACCAGCCCGGCCACCGAAAAGGTGTTGAGCAGCACCCGGGCATACGCCGAGTTGGCGAACAGTTGCTCATAGTTGCCAAGACCTGGCGTCGGTTCGAGCACGCCGCGCAACAGCAGGCCAATCAACGGCGCGAGAAAGAACAGGCCGATGAACAGCAGCGCTGGGGCGAGGTTGCCGGCGCCGCGCCAGCGTTGTCTGAGGGACGGGGCTTGCTGCATCGCAACCGCCTGTGTTCCGTGGGCCGAGCCGGCAGCGCCGTTGGCGCTCCCGGTGGCAGTGGAGGGACGGGACGCGGTGGCCGCCATTTTCATTTGACCAGCCATTCGTTCCACCGTGTCGCGATGGCCTGGCCGTTTTTGGCCCAGTACGCGAAATCAAGAGTGATCTGATCCTTAGCGTAGGCAGTCGGCAGGTTGGGGGCCAGCGTCGAATCCAGACGCTCCACACTGTCGAGGTTGACCGGGGCGTAGGCGGTCAGGTTGGAGAAGTCAGCCTGGCCCTTGGCGCTGCTGGCGGCGGCGAGAAACTTCATCGCCGCGTCCTTGTTTTTCGAGCCTTTGGGGATGACCAGAATGTCGGCCATGACCAGGTTCTGTTTCCAGCTCACGCCGACCGGTGCGCCGTCTTCTTGCAGGGCGTGAATGCGGCCGTTCCAGAACTGGCCCATGCTCGCTTCACCGGACGCCAGCAGTTGCTGCGACTGCGCGCCGCCGCCCCACCAGACGATGTCTTTCTTGATGGTGTCGAGTTTTTTGAAAGCACGATCCAGATCCAGCGGGTAGAGCTTGTCAGCCGCTACGCCATCGGCCAGCAGCGCCAGTTCGAGCACGCCAGGGCTTGGCCATTTATACAGGGCGCGTTTGCCGGGGTAGGTCTTGGTGTCGAACAGCGCGCTCCAGTCCTGCGGCTTGTTGGCGCCGAGTTTGCCCTCGTTGTAACCGAGGACGAAGGAGAAGAAGAACGAGCCGACGCCGTAGTCGCTGACGAAACGCGGGTCGATCTTGTCGCGCTGAATCACTTTGAAATCGAGGGGTTCGAGCAGGCCTTCAGCGGCGGCGCGCAGGGCGAAGTCGGCTTCGACATCGACCACGTCCCACTGAACGTTGCCGCTCTCGACCATGGCTTTGAGTTTGCCGTAGTCGGTCGGGCCATCCTGCACGACGGTGATGCCGCTGGCCTTGCTGAACGGATCGGCCCAGGCCTGTTTCTGCGCGTCCTGGGTGCTTCCGCCCCAGCTGACGAAGTTCACGCTTTCGGCAGCCATTGCAGCCTGGCCGGTGACGCTGAGCAGTCCCGCAAAAAAGATCGCGGTTGCAGCTTTGTTCAACACCATGTTCACGCCCTCATTGTTGTGTTTTTGAGCGGGCTTGCGTTGTTGCCCGCCTGTCGGGAGCAGTAGTCGGACGTTTGTTGGAGTGTCCGGTCTATGGAATATCATATTATGGTATTCCAAACTTTGTGCAAGCACTTTGCCTTACCGGTTATCTGGCCGGGCGGTTATTTGATGCGTTCGGCTTGGATGTTTTTTGTGAATGTTAGATCCAGCCCCTCACCCCAGCCCTCTCCCTTCGGGAGAGGGGGCCGATCGGAGGCTGTTCAAAACCTGAGTTCGACTCGGTATCTCAGGTCGGTGTATAGCGACTAAACGCCTCGATCGGCTCCCTCTCCCTCCGGGAGAGGGCTGGGGTGAGGGCAGCTTTATTCAGTGAACGGAATACTCTCGACCACCTCCAGGTCATACCCGGTCAGGCCAGCGTATTTCAGAGGAGGGCCCAGGTGACGCAGCTTGCCAACCCCCAGATTCTGCAGAATCTGCGCCCCAGTCCCGACCTCCGAATAAATCCGCGATTGCGAACGGCTGAACTGCCGCGGCGGCTGGGTCAGTTGCGGCACCCGCTCCAGCAACGCCTGCGACGACTCATGATTGGCCAACACCACAACAACCCCATGTCCCTCAGCCGCAACCCGTTGCAGTGCCGCCCACAGCGTCCAGTTGGTCGGCCCGCTATATTCCGCGCCAACCAGATCCCGCAGCGGATCAATCACATGCACACGCACCAGCGTCGGCTCTTCGCGGCGCAGATCGCCCATGACCATCGCCATGTGCACGCCGCCCTCGATGCGATCCTCAAACGTGATCAAACGGAACGTGCCATGCACCGTCGGCAGCTCGCGTTCGCCAATCCGTTCGATGGTGTGTTCGGTGCTCAGGCGGTAGTGGATCAGATCGGCGATGGTGCCGATCTTGATCCCGTGCTTGCGCGCGAACACTTCCAGATCTGGCCGACGGGCCATGGTGCCGTCGTCGTTCATCACCTCGACAATCACCGAGGCCGGAGTGAAACCGGCCAAACGAGCCAGATCGCAACCCGCTTCTGTGTGGCCCGCGCGAGTCAGCACGCCACCTTCCTTGGCGCGCAACGGGAAGATATGGCCGGGCTGCACCAGATCTACAGCGCGAGCATTTGGCGCGACGGCGGCGGCAACGGTGCAGGCGCGATCCGCTGCCGAGATACCGGTGGTCACGCCAACCGCCGCTTCGATCGACACGGTAAACGCGGTGCTGAACACGCTGCCATTGGCCGGCACCATTTGCTCCAGACCCAAACGCTGGCAATGTTCGTCAGTCAAGGTCAGGCAGATCAACCCGCGCGCTTCACGGGCCATGAAGCTGATCGCTTCGGGTGTGCAACAGTCGGCGGCCAGCAGCAGGTCGCCTTCGTTTTCGCGATCTTCGTCATCGACCAGCAAGACCATTTTGCCGAGACGATAATCTTCGATGATTTCTTCGATGCTGTTGAAGGCCATGCTGGACTCTCAAGGTTCGTTGGAAATATATTGGTATACCATAATACAAAATTAACAAAGAGGTCACTATGAAGGCGTACTGGATTGCTCATGTGGATATAGCCGATGCCGATCACTACAGCCAATACACCCAGCGCGCGCCGGCAGCCTTCGCCGCGTACGGCGCGAAGTTTCTGGCCAGAGGCGGGCGCAGCGAGGCGATGGAAGGACGCAAGACGCCGCAGCGCAGCGTGGTGATCGAGTTTGAAAGCTATGAAAAAGCCGTGGCGTGCTACCACTCGGCGGCGTATCAGGAAGCGAAAAGTTATCGCGAAGAATGGGCGAGGGCGGAGATCATCATCGTTGAAGGCATCGCCCCAGTTTAAGTAACACCACTAAACCCCCGTATTGATCGTTCCCACGCTCCGCGTGGGAATGCAGCCCGGGACGCTCCGCGTCCCTTTCAAAGCCGAACGCGGAGCGTCCGAAGAGGCATTCCCACGCGGAGCGTGGGAACGATCAGACAGAAAGCGAAGCGTTGTCAGCGGATGAAGTGGATCTTGCCGCTGTCGTCATTGCCCATGTAAATCCCGTACACCCCAGCCTGGCGCTCTTCGATATAGCGCTCAAGAATCTGCCGGATCGCCGGGTAATAGATCTGTTCCCACGGAATCTCTTCAGGCGCGAAGAATTTGTAATCCATGGTTTCGGGGCCGTACTGCCCGGTGATCTCCAGTGCGATCGCACGGAAGATGATGTACACCTCGCTGATCTTCGGCACGCTGAAAATCGAGTACGGCGAGACGATTTCCGCGCGTACGCCGCTTTCTTCCCAGACTTCACGCAGCGCGGCTTGCTCAGTGGTCTCGCCGCTTTCCATGAAACCGGCCGGCAGCGTCCAGGTGCCCGGGCGCGGTGGGATCGCGCGTTGGCACAACAGGTATTTGCCGTCCTGCTCGATGATGCAGCCGGCGATGATCTTCGGATTGACGTAGTGGATGTAGCCGCAGCCGCGACACATCAGGCGCTCGTGCGTATCGCCCGCCGGTATCTGCTGACCGAGGTCAGGGCCACCGCATTTCGGGCAATAGCTCGGGCTGAACATATCAGTGACCTATACGGGGTTCTTTCAAGGCGATCGGCAGGGTGATTGGCGGGGTAGCCCCGGTCTCTTCCTGTTTGCGCTTGAGATAGTCGAGCGCCACCGCAGCAGCGGCGCGAACGTGATCAACACAGGCCTGATGCGCCGCCAGCGGGTCGCCGCTTTTGATCGCTTCGACCATTTTTTCCATTTCGTGGTTACTCGCGCCGCGACGGTTTTCCTGGGAAACCGAGGTCGCGCGCAGGTAGCTGATGCGCGCCTGCAACTGACGCAACTGAGTCGCCGCGACATGGTTGCCCGAGCCTTCGAGCAGCACGTCGTAGAAGCCTTGCACCGAGTCGATCACCTGCTGCAACTCGCCATCCTTCAACGCCTTGCGGTTGTCGTCGAGGGCCTTTTCCAGGGCTTTGATGTCCTTGGCCTTGGCACGCAGGGTGAACAACTGCACGATCAAGCCTTCCAGTACACAACGCAATTCGTAGATATCGACGGCATCGGCGAGGGTGATGATCGCTACGCGCGGGCCTTTGGCATCGGCGAACTCGACCAGGCCTTCGGATTCCAGGTGACGCAAGGCCTCGCGCACGGAGGTGCGGCTGACGCCAAGGCGATCGCACAGATCGCGCTCGACCAGACGATCACCGGGCATGAGCTGGAAATTCATGATCGCGCTACGCAGTTTATCCAGCACGATTTCGCGCAGGGTAACGGGGTTGCGATTGACCTTGAAGCTGTCGTCGAGTGGCTGGCGTTTCATGGGGTCCGCTCTTTAAGTTGGCTGTCCATGCCAGACGGGCATCTAAACAGCCGAGGGGTTAACTGAGGCTTCGGCGTCGGCTTCGGCAAAGGCTTCACGGGCCAGCCGGAAACTGTCCACGGCTGCCGGAACGCCGCAATAAATGCCGACCTGAAGCAGAATTTCGCGTATTTGCTCACGACTCAGGCCGTTACGCAAGGCGCCACGCACATGCAGCTTGAGTTCGTGCGGACGGTTGAGCGCCGAGATCATCGCCAGGTTGATCATGCTGCGCTCCTTGAGCGACAACCCCTCGCGCCCCCAGACATGGCCCCAGCAGTATTCGGTGACCATTTCCTGCAGCGGGCGGGTGAAGTCGTCGGCGTTGTCGATTGAACGCTGCACATAGGCTTCGCCGAGCACCTGAGTGCGGATTTTCAGGCCTTTTTCGTACTTTTCGTTACTCATCATTCCTCCAATCCACAGGTGTCCCCTGTGGGAGCGAGCCTGCTCGCGAAGGCGTCGTGTCAGTCGATACAAATGTTGAATGATCGACCGCTTTCGCGAGCAGGCTCGCTCCCACATTGGCAATCGTGTCTGGCTGTCAGGCCAGGGTTGGCAATGGGCCGAGCTTGCCTTTGTGGTAGATCATCGGTGTCACCGGTTGCGCCGGCAGGATCAGGTTCTTCACCGCGCCAACGATGATCGCGTGATCGCCGCCATCGTATTCCCGCCACAACTCGCACTCGATGATCGCCGTGGCCTTGGCCAGAATCGGGTTACCCAATTCGCTTAAATGCCACTCGATGTCTTTGGCCTTGTCCTTGCCTTTACCGGCAAACGCATAGGCCTCAACCGTCTGGTCAGCGGACAGCAAATGGATCGCGAATTTCTTGCTGTCACGCAGCACCGGGTAGGTGTCGGAAGCATAGTTGGGGCAGAACAGCACCAGCGCCGGGTCAATCGACAGCGCACTGAAGGCACTGGCGGTGATGCCGACGATCCCGCCTTCGGGGTCAACGGTGGTGACCACCGTGACGCCGGACGGGAACGAGCTCATGACGTCTTTGTAAATGCCGGGTTCGATCATTTCGCAGGACTCCTAGCGCATCACAAACGGATCAGGCATTGGCGCCTGAGACAGGTTGATCCACACCGTTTTCAGTTCGGTGTAGGCCAGCACCGAATCGATGCCGCTTTCGCGTCCATAGCCACTGTTCTTGAAACCGCCGATCGGCGCCATCGCTGACACCGCGCGGTAAGTGTTGACCCAGATGATCCCGGAGCGAACATCGCGAGCGAGGCGGTGAGCACGACCCAGGTCGCGGGTCCAGATGCCCGCCGCAAGGCCGAATTGCGAGTCGTTGGCGATGGCCAGCGCCTCGGCCTCATCTTTGAAGCGAATCACCGACGCCACCGGGCCGAAGACTTCTTCCTGCATGATCTTCATCGAATTGCGGTCGCATTCGAACAGCGTCGGCTCGTAGAACCAGCCTTCGCCGAGACCGGTTGGGCGTTTGCCGCCGGTACGCAAACGCGCGCCTTCAGCGATGGCATCAGCGACCAGACCTTCGACCACCGACAGTTGCTGCGCGGTGGCCATCGGGCCCATTTCACTGTTGTCTTCCTGCGGATTACCGATGCGAATGCGCTGGGCGCGTTCGACCAGTCGATTGACGAACTCGTCGTAGATTTCGTCCTGCACCAACAGCCGTGAACCCGACACGCAACTCTGCCCGGACGCGGCATAGATCCCGGCGATCGCGCCGTTGATCGCGCTGTCCAGATCGGCGTCGGCGAAGATGATGTTCGGCGACTTGCCGCCCAGTTCCAGCGACAACTTGGCGAAGTTTTCGGCGCTGCTGCGTACCACATGCCGTGCCGTCGCCGCACCGCCAGTGAAGGCGATCTTGCGGATCAGCGGATGGCGGGTGAGGGCGGCGCCAGTGCTTGGGCCGTAACCGGTGACGACGTTGACCACGCCCGGCGGGATCCCGGCTTCGAGGGCCAGACGCGCCAGTTCAAGAATCGTTGCGGAAGCGTGCTCGGACGGCTTGATCACAATCGTGTTGCCGGCGGCGAGGGCCGGGGCGAGTTTGATCGCGGTCAGGTACAGCGGGCTGTTCCACGGAATGATCGCCGCGACTACGCCCATCGCCTCGTGCACGGTGTAGGCGAACAGATCCGGCTTGTCCAGCGGCAGGGTGCCGCCTTCGAGCTTGTCGGCTAGGCCTGCGGTGTAGTGGAAGAACTCCGGCAGATAACTGACCTGGCCACGGGTTTCGCGGATCAGCTTGCCGTTGTCGCGGCTTTCCAGCTGCGCCAGTTGTTCCTTGTTTTCCGCGATCAAGTCACCGAGACGACGCAGCAATTTGCCGCGCGCGGTGGCAGTCAGACCACGCCATGCCGGGCTGTCGAAAGCGCTCTGCGCGGACTGCACGGCGCGTTCGACATCGGCTTCGTCAGCGTCGGGTAGTTGCGCCCAGGCTTGTGCCGTGGCCGGGTTGAGGCTTTCGAAGGTCTTGCCGGAGAGGGCGTCTACCCATTCTCCGCCGATGCACATCTGGAAGCGTGCGAGTGTCATGCAACGATCCCCTTTATAGGGTTTTGTCGGGAGTGTGCGAATTGGAGAAATTCCAGCAGCGTCTGATTGACCAGACGCGGCGACTCTACGGGCATCATATGCCGTTGCTCGGGCAGCACAGCAACCTTCGCACCGGGGATGCGCCGGGCCAGTTGCTCGGCCATTTCCGGGGTTGAACCGGGGTCGAGTTCACCGGTGGCGATCAGCGTCGGCGCCTGAATGCTGCCCAGGTCGTCGGCGCGGTACATGTCTTGGGTGGCGAACAATTCATAAGTGGTCAGGTAACCCTGCGGATCATTATTGGCTAGGGTCTGGCGCAATGCGGCGATCTGCGCCGGATTGGCCGCCTGATATTCGCGACTGAACCAGCGTGACAACGCCGCTTCGGCATTGGCGTCCGGGCCATGTTCGGCGGCTTGCGCGGTGCGCGCGATGACGCCGGCACGCTGTTCTTCACTGCGGTTGAACACGCTGTTCAACACCACCAGGCTTTGCAGGCGCTCCGGGTAATGCAGGGCAAAGGCCCGCGCGACCAGACCGCCCATGGAGAAACCGATCACCGCTGCCTGCGGCAGATTGAGGTGATCGAGCAACTCCAGCAACTGATCGGCGTAGCCGAGCAGGGCGGTGCCGCTGGCCGGTCGCGGGCTGGCGCCATGACCGAGCATGTCGTAGGCGATCACCCGGTACTGGCTGGACAGGCCGACAATCTGCCCGCCCCACATTTCTTTGTTCAGGCCCACGCCGTGGATCAAAACCACGGGCTGGCCTTGGCCGGTCGCCAGGTAACTGGTGCCAGCCGGGGTGAGTTCAGCGGTGAGCCGAATCATGGAGCGCTCCTGCAGTGCCTTTTTATTGTGATTACTGGGCTTTTTCGGCGGCCAGTTCTTCCAGATCGATGTAGCGGTTGCCGATGCGCGGGTGCAGGCGACCACCGTCGGCGCAACCCAGCACCACAACGATTTCGTCGGCACGCGGCGCGTCTTCGATCTGCATTTCCAGAGTGATGTAGTGCGAACGCTGGCCTTCGTCGTCCTTGTGCATCATCGGGATCTGAATCGAGGTGCCCGGACCGCCGCGCTTGTTGGTGAAGCTCAGGTAGCTCTTGGCGTTGACGGCTTCGCGGTAGTGGTTGCCGAAACGCAGGGTGTGGATCACGGCGGAGGCGTGTTCGATCTCGCCATCGGCACCGACCACGGCGGCTTTGCCGTAGGCCTCGATTTTTTCCGCGCCGCCGATGATGCCGACCAGACGCTCGACCATCAGTGCACCGAGGTCGGAGCAGTTGGCGCGGATCTGCGGCTTGAGGTCTTCAACGAAACCGTTGCCCACCCAAGGGTTTTTCATCACCACGGCGAGGCCGACCATGGTCACTGGCTTGTCAGTGGCTTTGCCGCCTTCGATAAAGGTTTCTTCGACATAGCTGACGATCTTGCGAATTTCGAAACTCATGAGCTGCTCCGTAGGGGGATTGAGAGTGTCTGTGCGTCTGATGGTATACCATAATACCAATCGTGCAAGTCCCCCGCGCAAGAATTGCGTCATACATCCGGCGAATGGCGCCGCATTCACTGACAACCACAAATACCAAGACCCCCCCTAACCCCTGTGGGAGCGAGCCTGCTCGCGAAAGCGGTGGGTCAGCCAATAAACTGGGTGACTGGTGCACCGCATTCGCGAGCAGGCTCGCTCCCACAATGGAAATCAGCGTCGGTAGAGGGCCGCTTTCGGTTAACAAAAGATAACGTGGCGCCGATTGTCAGACGTTTCGAAAGCCCGATAGGATGAGCCAGCTTCCGAAGTGGCTCTGGATTGCGGGTTTCAGGACTATGCTCCTGAGCAGCCATCAGCGGAGCACACTTGCGGCGCCCTTGAAGGCCAGATGGCCTAACAATAATAAATAGGGGAAGGTCTATGAGTCGTTGCCGCCCGCCGGCGTTACGCAACACCGCGTTGCTGGCCACAGCACTCTCTCTGCTGGGCTTTGCCACGTTGTCGGCACCTGTGATTGCCGCCGAGGCCCCGGCCGATGTGGTCTATGCCACCGAATCCGCCAAAGCCGCGAAAAGCCTGATTCTCGACGTCGTCCACGCCGGTGCGCGACTGGTCGCGGTCGGCGATCGCGGGCACATCCTTTATTCCGATGACCAGGGCAAAACCTGGAAACAGGCCAAGGTGCCGAGCCGGCAACTGCTGACGGCTGTGTATTTTGTCGACGACAAGCACGGCTGGGCGGTCGGTCACGACGCACAAATCCTCGCCAGCGCAGACGGCGGTCTGACCTGGACCAAACAATTCGAAGACCTCAAACGTGAATCGCCGCTGCTCGACGTCTGGTTCAAGGACGTCAACAGCGGTCTCGCCGTGGGCGCGTACGGCGCGTTGATGGAAACCACCGACGGCGGTAAAAACTGGCAAGACGTCAGCGACCGCCTCGACAACGAAGACCAGTTCCACCTCAACGCCATCGCGGCGGTGAAGGATGCCGGGCTGTTCATCGTCGGCGAGTCGGGCAGCATGTTTCGCTCCGCCGACGACGGCCAGACCTGGGAAAAACTCGAAGGCCCGTACGAAGGTTCGCTGTTCGGTGTGATCGGCACGGCGCAGCCGCAGACCCTGCTGGCGTACGGCTTGCGCGGCAATCTTTATCGCTCCACGGATTTCGGCAGCACCTGGGAGCAGGTCGAACTGAAAGCTGCACGTGGGGCGCTGGAGTTCGGCCTGTCAGGTGCGACCCTTCTTGAGGACGGCTCGATCGTGATCGTCGGTAACGGCGGCTCGGTGATCAGCAGCAGCGACAACGGCGAGACCTTCAGTGTGTTCAACCGTCCGGACCGCATTTCGCTGTCATCGGTCACTGCGGCCGGCGACGGCAACCTGATTCTGAGCGGGCAGGGCGGCGTTCACACCACACTGCCTAACGGTGCCGAGATCAATAACAAGAAGGCGGGGCTATGACTTCCTTGATCACTCCTCAGCAGGACAAGGCGACGTTTCTTGAACGCCTGATCTTCAACAACCGCCCGGCAGTAATCCTGATCTGTCTGGTGGTGAGCATTTTCCTGTTCTGGCAGGCCACGCTGATCCGGCCTTCCACCAGTTTCGAAAAAATGATCCCGCTCCAGCATCCGTTCATCGAGAAGATGATGGAGCACCGCAACGATCTGGCGAACCTGGGCAACACCGTGCGTATTTCGGTGGAAGCCAAGGACGGCGACATCTTCTCCAAGGAGTACATGGAGACCCTGCGCCAGATCAACGACGAGGTGTTCTACATCTCCGGCGTCGACCGTTCCGGCCTGAAGTCGCTGTGGAGTCCGAGCGTGCGCTGGACCGAAGTGACCGAAGAGGGTTTTGCCGGCGGTGAAGTGATCCCGCAGAGCTACAACGGCTCGCAGGACAGCCTCGATCTACTGCGCAACAACGTGCTCAAGTCCGGCCAGGTCGGGCGTCTGGTGGCCAACGACTTCAAGTCGAGCATCGTCGACATCCCGCTGCTGGAGTCCTACCCGGATCCGGAAGACCAGGGCAAGTTGCTCGCGCTGGACTATCGCAAGTTCTCCCATGAACTCGAAGACAAGATCCGCAACAAGTTCGAAGCGCAGAACCCCAACGTCAAGATCCACATCGTCGGTTTCGCCAAGAAGGTCGGCGACCTGATCGATGGTCTGGTGATGGTCGTGTTGTTCTTCGGCATCGCCTTCGTCATCACCCTGATCCTGCTGCTGTGGTTCACCAACTGCGTGCGCAGCACCATTGCGGTGTTGAGCACGACGCTGGTAGCGGTGGTCTGGCAACTCGGTTTGATGCACTTCTTCGGCTTCGGACTTGATCCGTATTCGATGCTGGTGCCATTCCTGATATTCGCCATCGGCATTTCCCACGGCGTGCAGAAGATCAACGGTATCGCCCTGCAATCCAGCGAGGCCGACAACGCCCTGACCGCAGCGCGGCGTACCTTCCGGCAACTGTTCCTGCCGGGGATGATCGCGATTCTGGCGGATGCGGTGGGTTTCATCACGCTGCTGATCATCGACATCGGCGTGATCCGTGAACTGGCGATTGGCGCGTCGATCGGCGTGGCAGTGATCGTGTTCACCAACCTGATTCTGCTGCCGGTGGCGATTTCCTATGTCGGCATCAGCAAGCGCGCGATTGCCCGGAGCAAGAAGGACGCCAACCGCGAGCATCCGTTCTGGCGCCTGCTGTCGAACTTCGCCAACCCGAAAGTCGCCCGCATCTCGGTGCTGCTGGCATTGATCGCCTTCGGTGGCGGCCTCTGGTACAGCCAGAACCTGAAAATCGGCGACCTCGACCAGGGCGCACCGGAACTGCGTCCGGACTCGCGCTACAACAAGGACAACAACTTCATCATCAGCAATTACTCCACCAGCTCTGACGTATTGGTGGTGATGGTCAAGACCAAGGCCGAAGGTTGTTCGCGTTATGAAGCCATGGCGCCGATCGACGAGTTGATGTGGAAGATGCAGAACACCGAGGGCGTGCAGTCGGCGATCTCGCTGGTGACCGTGTCCAAGCAGATGATCAAGGGCATGAACGAGGGCAACCTGAAATGGGAAACCCTGTCGCGCAACCCGGACGTGCTGAACAACTCGATTGCCCGCGCCGACGGTCTGTACAACAACAGTTGCTCGCTGGCGCCGGTGCTGGTGTTCCTCAACGATCACAAGGCTGAAACCCTTGATCGTGCGGTGCACGCGGTGCAGGAATTCGCCAAGGACAACAACAAGGACGGCCTGGAATTCATCCTCGCGGCCGGTAACGCCGGGATCGAAGCGGCTACCAACGAAGTCATCAAGCAGGCTGAGCTGACCATCCTGATTCTGGTGTACATCTGCGTGGCGGTGATGTGCATGATCACCTTCCGTTCGTGGGCGGCGACCCTGTGCATCGTCCTGCCGCTGGTGCTGACCTCGGTACTCGGCAACGCGCTGATGGCGTTCATGGGCATCGGCGTGAAGGTTGCGACCTTGCCGGTGGTGGCGTTGGGTGTGGGGATTGGTGTCGACTACGGCATCTACATCTACAGCCGTCTGGAAAGTTTCCTGCGTGCCGGGTTGCCGTTGCAGGAAGCCTATTACCAGACGCTGAAATCCACCGGTAAAGCGGTGCTGTTCACCGGCCTGTGCCTGGCAATTGGTGTGTGCACCTGGATCTTCTCGGCGATCAAGTTCCAGGCCGACATGGGCCTGATGCTGACCTTCATGCTGCTGTGGAACATGTTCGGTGCGCTGTGGCTGCTGCCGGCACTGGCGAAGTTCCTGATCAAGCCGGAGAAACTGGCGGGGCAGAAGGGGAACTCGTTGTTTGCCCACTGATCTGAAGGGCTGAAAAGACAAAGCCGCAACCTTAGGGGTGCGGCTTTTTTTGTGTTTTAAGATCAAGAGCCCCTCACCCTAACCCTCTCCCGGAGGGAGAGGGGACTGACCGAGGTGTGCGGCTTGATCCATCGACCTGAGATACCGAGTCGATTATGGATTCACAGCAAATCGTTCAAGTCGGCGTAAATCTCGAATATTCCCCAATCGGTCCCCTCTACCTCTGGGAGAGGGCTAGGGGGAGGGCAGAGGATCTCAAGCGTTAAGTGAGTTCAGCGCCAAGCACAACACTCAACGCACTACGCGCATCATCCAGCTGCACCAACGTCGCATGCCGAGCACCCAGGGCATCACGATTTTCAATGGCGGTCAAAATCGCCTTATGCCGTGGCAACGCCAATTCATGCAGATTCGGCCGCTGATTCGAATGCTTCAATGCCTCGGCAATCGCCACCGACAACATGTTGCACAGGTTCGCCAGCAAATCATTGTGCGTCGCATCGGCAATCCGGCTGTGGAAGTCCAGATCCGGCTGCAACAACGCTTCCGGCGTCGGCGCGGCTTCCATGCGCTGGTAAGCCTCACCGATCCCGGCAATTTCGGCATCGGTGGCATGCTGGGCGGCGAGGGCAGCAGCGGCCGGTTCGATAATGCTGCGCACACTGGTCAGCACATTGAAGAATTCATTCTGCGGGCTGCTTTGCATCAGCCAGTGCAGAACGTCCGGGTCGAGCATGTGCCATTCGCGGCGGGCCTTGACCACCGTGCCGACGCGTGGCTTCGAATACACCAGACCCTTGGCTACCAGTACTCGCGTGGCTTCGCGCAACACTGGCCGGCTGACCGCGTACTCCTCGCACAGCAGGGCTTCGGCGGGCAGTTTGTCGTCGGGCTTGAAGCGTCCGGAGACGATCTGCATGCCCAGTTCCTGGACGATGCGCGAGTGCATGCTTTTGCGGTCGGAGGGTTTGCGGTAATCCATGGGGAGTGGCGCGATCCTGAGCGATGGAGATGCCGCGCATCATAGCAGGCACCAGACAATCTTGAGGCGGGTAATGATCGTTCCCACGCTCTGCGTGGGAATGCTGCCCGGGACGCTCTGCGTCCCATTTCAGAGCTGGAACGCGGAGCGTCCCTTGAGGCATTCCCACGCGGAGCATGGGAACGATCGGTGGAGAAGGTCAGTGAGAGTGGCGGGGGACTTCCGCGCCTCGGCAACCGACCAGGAAGTCAAAGTCACAACCCTGATCCGCCTGCAGCACATGGTCGATGTACAGCTGACGATAACCGCCCACCAGCAACTGCTGCGGCGGCTGCAGATCCGCCATGCGTGCCGCCAGTTCGGCGTCCGAAATGTCCAGGTGCAAGCGTCCGGTGGCGCAGTCCAGCTCGATCCAGTCGCCTTCTTTCACCGTCGCCAAAGGCCCGCCAGCCGCGGCTTCCGGCGCCACGTGCAAAACCACCGTGCCGTACGCCGTGCCGCTCATCCGCGCATCAGAAATGCGCACCATGTCGGTCACGCCCTGCGCCAACAGTTTGGCCGGCAAGCCCATGTTGCCGACTTCAGCCATGCCCGGATAACCCTTCGGCCCGCAGTTCTTCATCACCAGAATCGAATCTTTATCGACATCCAGCTCCGGATCATTGATCCGCGCCTTGTACATATCGAAGTTTTCAAACACCACCGCACGACCGCGATGCTGCATCAGTTCCGGCGTTGCAGCGGAAGGCTTGAGCACCGCACCGAGTGGCGCCAGGTTGCCACGCAGCACACAGATGCCACCGTCAGCACGGATCGGATTGTCGAGCGTGCGGATCACCTCGTCTTCGCCATAGATCGGCGCGTCCTTGGTGTTCTCGCCGATCGACTTGCCGTTGACGGTCAACGCATTCGGGTTAGGAATCAGATTGGCCTCACCGAGACGACGCAACACCGCTGGCAAACCACCGGCGTAATAGAACTCTTCCATCAGGAAGCGCCCCGACGGTTGCAGGTCGACGATGGTCGGCATGCCGCGCCCGATACGGGTCCAGTCGTCCAGATCCAGCTCGACGCCAATGCGCCCGGCGATGGCTTTCAAGTGAATCACCGCGTTGGTCGAGCCGCCGATCGCGGCGTTGACCCGGATGGCGTTTTCGAAAGCTTCCTTGGTCAGAATCTTCGACAGTTTCAAATCTTCGCGAACCATCTCCACCGCCCGCATGCCGGACATGTGCGCCAGCACATAACGCCGCGCATCCACGGCCGGAATCGCCGCGTTGTGCGGCAGCGAAGTGCCGAGTGCTTCAGCCATGCAGGCCATCGTCGACGCCGTGCCCATGGTGTTGCAGGTGCCCGCCGAGCGCGACATGCCGCCCTCGGCTGCAAGGAAATCGTCGATGGTGATGGTGCCAGCCTTGACCTGTTCGCTGAGCTGCCAGACCACCGTGCCGGAACCAATGTCCTTGCCCTTGTGCTTGCCGTTCAACATCGGCCCGCCGGTGACAACAATCGCCGGCACGTCGCAACTCGCCGCGCCCATCAGCAGCGCCGGGGTGGTTTTGTCGCAACCGGTCAGCAGCACCACGCCGTCGATCGGGTTGCCGCGAATCGCTTCCTCAACGTCCATGCTCGCCAGGTTACGGGTGAGCATGGCGGTCGGGCGCAGGTTCGATTCGCCGTTGGAGAACACCGGGAATTCCACTGGGAAGCCACCGGCCTCGATCACCCCGCGTTTGACGTGCTCCGCGATCTGGCGGAAGTGCGCGTTGCACGGGGTCAATTCCGACCAGGTATTGCAGATGCCGATGATCGGCTTGCCATGGAACTGGTGGTCGGCGATGCCCTGATTCTTCATCCAGCTGCGGTACATGAAGCCGTTCTTGTCGGCCGTGCCAAACCATTGGGCGGAGCGCAGGGTGGGTTTCTTATCAGACATGATCGATTCTCTTATTGTATGACTATAGTGTTCCAACTACGGCTTAATCTAAGCGCAAAATCCTAGGTTTGGAAGTGTTGTTGGTGAATTAGTATTACTATATAGTCGTTTTCGACGGAGGGATGGCCCTGACGGTTTTGCGTGAGAGGCGTCCCCCGAGGTTCTATAAAAACAACAATCGGAGACCGATCTCATGAGCCAGGAACTGCGGCTGATACGGCGCATTACGCTGAAACTGATTCCCTTCCTGATCCTGCTGTACCTGATCGCCTATGTGGATCGCTCCGCCGTCGGCTTCGCCAAGCTGCACATGGGCGCCGACATTGGCATTGGCGATGCGGCTTACGGCCTCGGCGCCGGGCTGTTCTTCATTGGCTACTTCCTCTTCGAAATTCCCAGCAACCTGATGCTCGAACGCTTCGGCGCACGACGCTGGTTCGCGCGGATCATGATCACTTGGGGCGCCATCACTATCGGCATGGCCTTCGTTCAGGGGCCGCATAGTTTCTACGTGATGCGCTTCCTGCTTGGCGCGGCCGAGGCGGGGTTCTTCCCCGGCGTTCTCTACTACATCACTCAATGGTTCCCGGTGCGCCATCGCGGCAAGATCCTCGGGCTGTTCATCCTCTCGCAACCGATCGCAATGATGATCACCGGCCCGGTGTCTGGTGGTTTGCTTGGCATGGACGGCGTCCTTGGCCTGCATGGCTGGCAGTGGTTGTTCATCGTCATCGGTACTCCGGCGATCCTGCTCACCTGGCCGGTGTTGCGCTGGTTGCCGGATGGTCCGCAGCAAGTGAAGTGGATGGATCAGGCGGAAAAGGACTGGCTGACCGGCGAGCTGAAAAAGGATTTGCAGGAATACGGCCAGACTCGCCACGGCAACCCGCTGCATGCGCTGAAAGACAAACGTGTGTTGTTGCTGGCGCTGTTCTATCTGCCGGTGACGTTGAGCATTTATGGCTTGGGTTTGTGGTTGCCGACATTGATCAAACAGTTCGGTGGCAGCGATCTGGTCACCGGTTTCGTCTCGTCGGTGCCGTACATCTTCGGCATCATCGGATTGCTGATCGTGCCGCGCAGTTCCGATCGCTTGAATGATCGTTACGGCCATCTCGCCGTCCTTTATGTGCTGGGCGCGATTGGCTTGTTCATGAGTGCGTGGCTGTCGTTGCCGGTGGCCCAGTTGGCGGCGCTGTGTCTGGTGGCGTTTGCGCTGTTTTCCTGCACGGCGGTGTTCTGGACCTTGCCGGGACGGTTCTTTGCCGGCGCGAGTGCAGCGGCGGGGATTGCGCTGATCAATTCGGTGGGGAATCTGGGCGGGTACATCGGGCCGTTTGTGATTGGGGCGTTGAAGGAATACACCGGGAATCTTGCGTCTGGCCTGTATTTCCTGTCGGGCGTGATGGTGTTCGGTTTGATCCTGACCGGCGTTGTCTACCGCGTACTTGAGCGCAAACACGTCCTGCCGGTTGACCAATTTGCTGCCAGCGCCCGTGGCGCCACCCGCACCTGAATTTTTAAAGCAACGCAAATCCCTTGTGGGAGCGAGCCTGCTCGCGAAGAGGCCGGCACATTCAACATTTGAGGTGACTGACACACCGCTTTCGCGAGCAGGCTCGCTCCCACAGGGGATAGCGGTGTTTTTGAGAGAATAGGAGAAGAACATGCATCTGGTTCAATTCGAATTAAGCAACCGCGAACGCCGCGTCGGCGTGGTCGACAACGGTCTGGTGCGCGAAGTCCAGGACGCCCGCAGCGTGCGCGATCTGGCACTGGCCGCCATCGAAGCCGGCAACACCCTTGAGCAGCAAGTGCAAACCCTCGGACTCGGCATCAGCCACGACTACGCCGAGTTGCTGTCCCAGTTGCGCATCCTGCCGCCACTCGACCACCCGGACCCGGCGCACATGCTGATCAGCGGCACCGGCCTGACGCATCTGGGCAGCGCCTCGGCGCGGGACAAAATGCACCAGCAGGCCGGCGATGAAGCGACGATGACCGACACCATGCGCATCTTCAAATGGGGCGTGGAGGGCGGCAAACCGGCGGCGGGGCAGGCTGGCGTACAACCTGAATGGTTTTACAAAGGCGACGGCAGCATCGTCGTCCGCCCGGGCCAACCCTTCCCGGTACCGCCATTTGCCGAAGACGCCGGTGAAGAGCCGGAAATGGCCGGCCTGTACATCATCGGCAACGACGGCAAGCCTTATCGCCTGGGTTTTGCGGTCGGCAACGAGTTCTCCGATCACATCATGGAGCGCAAGAATTACCTGTACCTCGCGCACTCGAAATTGCGCAGTTGCAGTTACGGCCCGGAACTTCGCACCGGTGAACTGCCTCAACATCTGGCAGGCACCAGTCGCATTCTGCGTGACGGCGAAGTGCTCTGGCAGAACGAATTTCTCAGCGGTGAAGCGAACATGTGCCACAGCCTCGCCAACCTCGAATACCACCACTTCAAGTACAGCCAGTTCCTGCGTCCCGGCGACGTGCACATTCATTTCTTCGGCACTGCGACCCTGTCGTTCGCCGATGGCATCCGCACCCAGCCGGGCGACGTCTTCGAAATCAGCCAGGCCGAATTCGGCGCGCCGCTGGTCAATGGCATCGTTCCGGTTCCAGCGGCTTTTGTACCGGACAGCATCGGCACCCTTTAAGGAGATCCCATGACTCAGATTCTCGGTCACAACTACATCGGCGGTCAGCGCAGCGCCGCTGGCAACGTCAAACTGCAATCGGTCGACGCCACGACGGGCGAACAGCTGCCGCACGATTTCATCCAGGCCACGGCTGAAGAAGTCGACGCCGCCGCTAAAGCCGCCGCTGCCGCGTATCCGGCATACCGCAGCCTCAGCGCCGAACGCCGCGCGCAGTTTCTCGACGCGATCGCCGATGAGCTGGATGCGCTCGGCGATGATTTTGTCGCCGTGGTCTGCCGCGAAACGGCGTTGCCGGCCGGACGCATTCAAGGCGAGCGCGGTCGCACCAGCGGGCAGATGCGTCTGTTCGCCAAAGTGCTGCGTCGCGGTGATTTCTACGGTGCGCGGATCGACCTGCCGCTGCCGGATCGTCAGCCGCTGCCGCGCCCGGATCTGCGTCAATACCGCATTGGTCTTGGCCCGGTGGCGGTGTTCGGCGCGAGCAACTTTCCACTGGCATTCTCCACCGCTGGCGGCGACACCGCATCGGCGCTGGCCGCCGGTTGCCCGGTGGTGTTCAAGGCCCACAGCGGTCACATGGCCACGGCTGAACGGGTCGCCGATGCGCTGATTCGCGCCGCCGAAAAAACCGCCATGCCCGCCGGTGTGTTCAACATGATCTACGGTGGCGGCGTCGGCGAATGGCTGGTCAAGCATCCGGCGATCCAGGCAGTGGGTTTCACCGGTTCGCTCAAGGGCGGTCGTGCGCTGTGCGACATGGCCGCTGCACGCCCGCAACCGATTCCGGTGTTTGCCGAGATGTCGAGCATCAACCCGGTGATCATCCTGCCGCAGGCCCTTGCCGAGCGTTCGGAAACGGTCGCCCGCGACCTGACTGCTTCGGTGGTGCAGGGCTGCGGTCAGTTCTGCACCAATCCGGGCCTGGTCATCGGCATCCGCTCGCCAGAGTTCAGCGCGTTCGTGCAGCAGGTTGCGGGTTTGATCGGTGATCAACCGGCGCAAACCATGCTCAACGCCGGCACCCTCGGCAGCTACGGTAAAGGCTTGCAGCAACTGCTGGCGCATCCCGGCATTGAGCATCTGGCCGGCAATCCACAGCAGGGCAATCAAGCGCAGCCGCAGTTGTTCAAGGCCGATGCCAGCCTGTTGATCGATGGCGATGAAGTGCTGCAGGAAGAAGTGTTCGGCCCGACCACGGTGATTGTCGAAGTGGCAGACAAATCGCAACTCAGCGCTGCACTTCACGGCCTGCACGGGCAACTGACGGCGACCATCATTGGCGAGCAGGCGGACTTCGAACGCTTCCCTGAGCTGACGCCGTTGCTGGAACAGAAGGTCGGGCGGATCCTGCTCAACGGTTATCCGACCGGTGTCGAGGTGTGTGATTCGATGGTGCACGGCGGGCCGTATCCGGCGACATCCGACGCACGCGGCACCTCCGTCGGTACGCTGGCCATCGACCGCTTTCTGCGCCCGGTGTGCTTCCAGAACTACCCGGACAGCTTGCTGCCCGAGCCGCTGAAAAATGCCAACCCGTTGCGTATCCAGCGCCTGGTTGACGGCAAGTCCTCACGCGACGCGCTGTAACTGCCAGGCAATATCCCTGTGGGAGCGAGCCTGCTCGCGAATGCATTCTTTCAGTCAGCCTTTCATGGCCTGACACACCGCATTCGCGAGCAGGCTCGCTCCCACAAGGGTTCCCATAAGGCCTCTGGATCACATTGAGCTATCATTGGCCCTTTCCCCCCTAGAAAGACTGTTTGCCATGACTGCCCAAACCCTTCTCGACGTCCTCGAACAATCCGATATGGTCGAAATCGACGGCTTGCACGCCTTCGAATTTTTCCTCGATGAAGACGACAATCTGCACATCGAATGCATCGACGGCCGAGCGGCCAAGCATTGGGAATTCACCCCGGTTCAGGTTGCCGCTGCAACTTTCGACGACTCTTTGCAGAGCTGGTTGATCGTCGGTTATTTCAATGAAACCAAAGCGATCGGCGAACACCGCTTGGTTTGTCATGGCGACGTAGTCAGCAGCAGCGATGACGAGGATGACAATCAATGAAAATGCGTAAATTCTGGCCGCTGCTGATGGCCGGCAGCGTCGGTGCCATGGGGCTTTCCAGCGCATCCGCCGAGAACTTCCAGTTGCTGGTCGGTTCCTACACCGCCAACACCAGCCAGGGCCTCTATCGAATGAACTTCGACAGTGCCACCGGCCAGATCGCCGCCAAACCGCTGCAAGTGGTCAAAAGCGAAAATCCGTCATGGCTGACGCTGTCCAAAGACCAGCGCAGGCTGTTCGTGGTCAACGAAAACGGCCCGGGCCAGAAAGACCCGGTCGGCCGTGTCAGCAGCTATTCGATCGATCCGAAAACCCACACGCTGACCCTGATCAATCAAGTGCAGAGCCTGGGCAACGAGCCGACCCATTCGAGCCTCAGTGGTGATGCTAGCCACTTGTTCGTCAGCAACTATTCGGTGATGGAAGATCCGGGTGGAACGCTGGCGGTATTGCCGGTCGGTGCTGACGGCAAACTCAAACCCGTCGTGCAGATGAGCGCGCACCCGGCGAGCCGGATCAATCTTGAGCGCCAGGCCTCCAACCACGTGCACTCGACGGTTTCTTCGCCTGACGGCCGCTACGTGTTCTCCAACGATCTGGGCGCGGACAAGGTCTTCGTTTACCTGTTCGATCCGAAGGCCAACCCGGACTTGCCGCTGACGCCGGCGATGACCGCTGCAGTGCCCTTGCCGGCCGGCAGCGGTCCGCGTCATCTGCTGTTCAGCGCTGACGGCAAACACGCCTGGCTGACCATGGAAATGAGCGCGCAAGTCGCGGTGTTCGATTACCACGATGGCGTGCTGACCCAGACGCAACTGGTCGATCTGGCCGCTGGTCAGCCAACCTCGGACAAGGCTGGCGCGGCGCTGCATGCCTCAGCCGATGGCAAGTTCCTCTACGTCAGCAACCGCGGTACCGCCAATCAATTGGTGGTGTTCGCAATCGATCCGGCCACCGGCCAGCTCAAAGAGCTGCAAAAGCGTTCGGTGGACGGTGATCACCCGCGCGAGTTCAGCCTCGATCCAAGTGGCAAATTCCTGCTGATTGCCAACCAGAAGAGCAACGAAATTGTCGTCGTCGAGCGCGATGGCAAGACCGGTCTGCTCGGCAAAACCGTGCAGAAACTGCCGATGGACGCGCCCAGTGACCTCAAGTTCATAGTGCGACAATAAGCCACAGGCCCCGGTTTACGGGGCCTGTCTCTTTGTATTAATCGCGCTGATATCCGGTAATGCTACAAAGCATTTCAAGCGATCAACCCTAGAGCGTTAAGTTTGCTCCACGGCCCAACCGGGCAAACCAGCTAACTGAACACGAGGGTTACCGCCATGAACTTCAATCTCTTCTCCGTGATTGCCGCTTCCGCCATCTCTGCCACCGTTGTGCTGCCAGCCAGTGCCAACGTTGAAATCGCCAGCAAAAAATCCCACACCCAGAGCTACACCCAGAAATACCTGCAACAGAGCGCCAACTTCTACGCCGCCCTGGATCACAAAGCCCAACACTGAAATGCCCGTTCTGCACAACTCCCTGTAGGAGCTGCCGAAGGCTGCAGTCTTGATCTTGCCCTTGGGATCGTTCCCACGCTCCGCGTGGGAACGCAGCCCGTGACGCTCCGCGTCACTGGACGCAGAGCGTCCCGAGAGGCATTCCCACGCTGAGCATGGGAACGATCAGATCGCAGCCTTCGGCAGCTCCTGCACGTGTGTTTTTCGCAGCACGATAGTTTTGTTCAAACACGCAAATAGACTGGCTAAATAATCAACGAAGCTGATGTTTACTATGGCAAACCCTGAGTGGTTAGCGCGGCTTTTTTGATTGATTCTGTGGACATCGAAACATGCCCACGGGAGAACACCATGGCCAGCACAATCATTCATTCAGCCAAACGCGGCGCCTACCTGGCCATCGGTCTTTACCTGGTCGTGGTGCTGGTCGTCAGCATCGCATCGCAGATGGAACACACCTTCGACGCACCGATTCAAGTCGCCCACCCAGGCATCCAGTTTGAAGTCCGCTCGCAAAGCGTGATGGTCGACCGGGCCGAACTCGCAGGAGTCGGCGGAGCATGAAAGGCTACAGACTTTGGGTAGTCGCCGGTTTGGCGTTTTTCACCAACGGCGCTTCATTATTGGGTATCGGTCAAGGCTCGGTGGGCGCACTGGCCCGGGCCATAGAGGCCAATCACAACATTGCGCACAATATCGAACGGGCGAACACGCTGGGGCTGATGGCCGGCAATCCACCGGTAAAGGCTTCGGCCGATTTTCTCGGGCCATTCGAAGTGGATTGCATGGCGCTCGGCATGTGCCAAGCGCTGGCCTGACTGATCGTTCCCACGCTCCGCGTGGGAATGCAGCCCCGGACGCTCCGCGTCCGATTGGAACGCAGAGCGTCCCTTGAGGTATTCCCACGCAGAGCGTGGGAACGATCATCAAGCAGGAAGGTGAGGGTTATTTCTTCATGATCGAGGTGAACAGTTCGGACTCGAGGAAGCGCTGCAACCAGGCCTGTAAGCGAACATAAGGCGTCTGTGCAAACCACTCACGATCAACATGGGCAAACTGCCGAACGAAGGGCAGCAGGGCGATATCGGCCAGGCACGGATGGTCAGCCAACAGGTAGTCGTATTCACCCAGCGTCAGATCCAGATGATGCGCAATCATTGAGCATCGCATCCGATAGACCTCCATCGGCTCCTCGGGAAAGCGCTCGGCGTATTTGTAGTGGTTCAGCGATGTTTTGAAAACCTCATCGTTGGTTTTGATCAGCATGTCCATGATGACTTGCGCACCTGCGTCATCTTTGAGCAACCAATCATCCGGATCATTCTGCGCCAACGCCCAGCGCATGATCTCCAGGCTCTCATCAATCACCCGCCCATCGGCATCCAGCACCGGCACTGTGCCCTTCGGCGAGATCGCCAGCATCTCCGCTGGCTTGGCCTTGAGGCTGACTTCAACGATGTCCACCGCCACGCCCGAATAACGCAGCGCCATCCGCGCCCGCATCGCGTACGGGCAGCGGCGGAAGGAGTACAGCGTGTTCATTTTACCTCCAGCGTGCTCAAACCATTGCCTTGGCGCTGCACCTGAATCTGCACCGGAATCCGCTCGTGCATTTCCTGCACATGGGAAATCACCGCGACCTTGCGCCCCTGCGCCTGCAAACCATCGAGCGCATCCATCGCCAGTTGCAGCGATTCCGGATCAAGGCTGCCAAAGCCTTCATCGATAAACAGCGATTCGATTTTCAGCGTGCTCGACGCCATCGACGCTAGTCCCAATGCCAACGCCAGCGACACCAGGAACGTCTCGCCGCCGGACAACGAGTGCACCGAACGCAGTTCATCGCCCATTTCGGTGTCCATCACCAGCAGGCCAAGCATGCTGCCACCGCGCTTGAGGCGATAGCGTTTGACCAGTTGGCGCAACTGCACGTTGGCGTGGTGCACCAGCAGGTCGAGGTTGTAGGCCTGGGCGATCTTGCGGAAGGTGTCACCGGTGGCCGAGCCGATCAAGGCACTCAGTCGCGCCCAGCGTTGATATTCGGCGTAGGCATCGGCGATCTGCTGGGCCAGCGCCTGGTTGGCGTTCTGCCGGCGCTGATCTTCAGCCTGTTCGGCACGCAGTTCGGCGCATTGCTGCTCGCTGACATTGAACTGATTCTGCAAATCGCTCAAAGCGGTGGTGAGTTGCTCGGCATCAAGATTGCCGTTGTGTTGCGACTGATGATCGAGCAACAACCGATCACGCTCCTGCAGCAAGACCCTGGCTTGTTCGATGGCTTTTTCATTGAGCTGCAAGCGCTGGCGCAATTGCGCGACTTGCTCATCATCGACCCGCAACAAGTCTTCGAGGCCGCCGTCATCCAGCTCGGGATGACGAGCGCGCCAGTCGGCAATCTTGCTCGCCAGATCCTGATTCTCGCTTTGCAGCGCCTGCAAACTCTGTTGCTGCGCCTTGAGTTCAGCGGCGATCTGCACAATCTGCGTGCGCACGTTTTGCAGGTCTTGAGCTGTGCCAGTTTCGGCAGAGCGCGCTTGCTCCACAGCCTGTTCCAGTTGCTGCTGCCACTGCTCGGCGCTGCCGTGTTCACCCAGCAACTGCGCAAGTTTGTCCTGGCAGAGTTGCTGCTGTTCGGCCAGCGCATTGAACTGTTGCTCAGCCGTTTGCGCTTGCTGGACGCGGGTCTGCTGGCGATCCTGCTCTTTCTCCAGCGTCTGCTGACGCTGTTGCTGCTCGGTGAGTTCTTCCTTCTGCTGGTCGACTTGCGCCAGACGCTCGGCGATCTGCCGGTCGAGCTGCATGAAGGTCGCCGCCGGTTCCTGGCGCAAGGCTTCAAGGGTATCGGCGGGGAGCAGCGTGGCGAACGCTGTTAGTTCCTCATCAAGGCGCTGACGGTCGCTGCCGAGTTCGCGCTGCTGATTGCTCAGGTGCTGCGCGGCTTGCTGATGCGCGGTTTCGGCCTGACGCAATTGCTGGGTCAGGCGCGCGGCATCCTGTTGCAGGGTGAGCAGGGCGCTCTGGCGTTGTTCGTCCTGAGTGATGCTCTGGTTCAGCTGCTCGTTTTGCCGGGCGAGCCAGGCATCGCGCTTGGCGGCGTCCTGATTGAACAACTGCGCGGACAGCGGATGCGCATCGAGGCTTGGCGCCAACGCTTGCTGCTGGTTCACCAGTTGTTCTTGCTGTTGCAGCAGCTCTTTCTGTTGCGCAATCACGCCACCGACTTCGGCGCGCAGTTCGATGAGCTTTTCCTTGAGCTGATCGACCACTTGCTGGGCGTTGGCCTGTTCGCTTTCATCATGGCGACCAAGACTTTGCAGCAGCGCTTCGGGCTGATGATACGGATGCTCGTTGCTGCCGCAGACCGGGCATGGCTGATCGTCCTGCAACTGCGCGCGCAACTCTTCGACACTGGCACTGCGCGCCAGCCGCTGGCGTTCAAGCAGCTCGCGGGTGACGTTGAGGGTTTGTTCGGCGACGGTCAGTTCGGCTTTGCTTTTCACCCCGTCCTGAGTCAGGCGATCACGCTCCTGCTGGGCGTTGAGTTGACGCTGTTGCAACTCGGTGCTGCGCTTGTCGAGATCCTGCTGCGTGGCCCACAGGCGCGACAGGTCTTCGAAGGCGCGCAGTTGTTTGCGGTTGTCCTGCAGCAGCGTGCCGAGGATGCCGATTTGCTCGGCGACGGCATCGGGTTCGGCGCCGGCCTCTTTGAACAGCACTTCCAGTTGCTGCTTCTGCGTGGTCAGTTCTGCGGCGCTGCGCGCGGCATTTTCTTCGAGGCTCGCCAGTTCGGCTTGGCCCTTGTTCAAGCGGTTGCCGATCAGCATCAGCTGTTGCAGGCGATCGCGGTAGGCATTCCACGCGTCACTCAACGGCGCCAGATGAGCGCTTTGTTCCAGTTCGGCGGCGATGCGTTGCAGGCGCTCGGCGACTTGAGTCTGTTTATCCAGCAAGGCTTGAATGGCGTTTTGGCCGTCAGTGCAAGCCTGCTGCGCACTGAGCCTGGCTTCGGCACTTTGCGCGACATCCTTGGCCAGACGGGCGAGGGTGCTTTGCTCATCAAAGGCCTGACGCAACAGCGGCGCGTTCTCGCTTTGCCGTTGCTGCGCTTCGCTCAGGGCGACATTCGCCGTTTCGAGGTTGTGCTCCAGTTGCGTTTGGCGCTCGATCAGCTCGGCGTGTTGCTGCGAGTGCGCAGCAATCTGTGCGGCCAACGGCGTCAGCAGCGCATCGAGTTCGGTTTTACGCGCGAACTGGTGCCGCTGCGGGCCGAGCTGCTCCAGTCGCGTCAGTGTCACCCGCTCGCCGGCCAGACTTTCCGATTGCTGCTGGGCACTGTGCAGTTGTTCTGCGGCGGCTTGCTGCGCGTCCTGCAATACACGCAAGTCCTTGAGCCAGCCGTGCTGCTGCTCAAGTTGTTTGAGCTGCGCCTGCTGCAACTTCAACTGCTGTTGCGCGGCGTTGAAGCGCTCGTCCAGCTCGGCCCGGGCTTCGGGCGCCAACGGGGTCACGCCGGTGGCCTGATCCTGCAACAGCTTGTGCGCTTCGCGGGCCTCTTTGGTCTTGTCGAAGGCGCGGCGGCCGAGGCGGGTATACAGCGCGGTGTCGGTGAGTTTTTCCAGCAGTTCGCTGCGGTCGTTGTCGTCCGCTTTGAGGAACGCACTGAACTCGCTCTGCGCCAGCAGCACGGCGCGGGTGAACTGTTCGAAGTTCAGGCCGAGCGCGGCTTCCAGTTGGGTTTTGTATTCGCCTTTCTGGCTGGCGAGCAGTTGATCCTGATCGATGTCGCGCAGGCTCTGACGACTGGCTTGCAGCTTGCCGCCGGCCTTCTCACGGGCGCGATTGGCTTCCCAACGTGCCCGATAACGACGGCCATCAACACCGACGAAATCCACTTCGGCATAACCTTCACCGGTACCGCGACGCAGCAACGTGCGCGGGTCGCCGGTGGCGATTTCGCCGTCGGCATCGGGGACTTTGGCGTCGCGGCCAGTGTTGTTCAGGCGCGGCACGGCGCCGAAGAGCGCCAGGCACAAGGCGTCGAGCAAAGTACTTTTACCGGCGCCGGTCGGGCCGGTGATCGCGAACAAACCGGCACTGGCCAGCGGTTCAGCGGTGAAATCGATTTCGAAAGGGCCGGCCAGCGAGGCGAGGTTTTTCAAACGAATGGCGAGAATCTTCATGGCTGCTCGCCCTCCAGTTGTACGTCTTGCAGCAGTTCGGCGAAGTCCTTCAGCGTCTGTTCATCGACCTCGTTGCCGTAGTTGTCGAACCAGGCGCGGCTGAACAATTCCTGCGGGGTGAGTTGGTCGAGTTCGATCAGCGCGGTGCCATCTTCGACGCCGTCAGCACCACGGTTGCCGGCGTATTCAGCGGCAATGCGCACCAGTCGTACGGCTTTGCCTTGCAGAGCGTTTTCCACTTGATGGCGCAGATCCGGCTGCGGCTCGTCGAGGGTTACGCGCACTTCGAGCCACGGCTGGCGCTGAGTTTCGGCGAGCAGGTCGATGTTCGGCAGATCCGCCAGTTGCAGCAGAATCTCGGCCAGCGGTGCCGGACCGATGCGTTGCAGGTTGACCGAGCGCGGGATCAGTTTCGGCTCGACGCTGACCAGGGTTTCACCGTCGAGGGTGACGTCGAGAATCTGGTGCTGATAACCGATTTCCGAGAACGACAACGGAATCGGCGAGCCGCTGTAGCG
The DNA here is from genome assembly GCF_004011755.1 of Pseudomonas sp. RU47. Classification (GTDB taxonomy): domain Bacteria; phylum Pseudomonadota; class Gammaproteobacteria; order Pseudomonadales; family Pseudomonadaceae; genus Aquipseudomonas. Next base: position 2,754,083 of record NZ_CP022411.1, read on the forward strand.
AATGCGCTCTTCACCATTAACCTTCTGCGGCTTGTGCAAATGGCCGAGGGCGACGTAACTGATGCTCGGCCCGAACAGACTGGCGGGCAGAGCTTCGGCGTTACCGATGATCAGGCTGCGCTCGGAATCCTCCGACACGGAGCCGCCAGCCATGTGCGCGTGGCTGATGGCGATCAATGCCTGACCGGGCTTGCGCTTGGCATTGGCCGCTTCGCTCAGCCATTCATGCACCTGACCGATGCCACGCAAATAGTTGTCGCCCAGATGCGCGCCGGTGACTTCCGCCGGGCGCAGAAACGGCAGCGCCAGGCACCACGCTGCAATTTCGCCTTGGGCATTCGGCAGCGGCAGCAGCAAACGCTCGGCATCGAGTTGGCCATCATCCAGCCACAACACCCGGCCCAGCGCATGCGTGCGCAAACGGCGCATCAACGGCGCCGGCAGTTCGATCCGCGAGCCGGAATCGTGGTTGCCGGCAATCATCACGATGGTCAGCAACGGTTGCTGCTCGTGAGCGCTGACGATGAAATCGTAGAGCCGTTCCTGAGCTTTGACCGGCGGATTGACCGTGTCGAAGATGTCCCCGGCAATCAGCAGCACATCCGGCTGCGCCAGTTGCAGTTGGCGCAGCAGCCATTCGAGAAAACAGGCGTGCTCGAAATCGCGCTCCTGGCCGTGCAGGTTTTGCCCAAGGTGCCAGTCGGAGGTGTGGAACAGACGCAAGGTGGACTCCGCAACAATTAAAGAGGTGATGGCCGCGAGGAAATGAAGGGCGGCGAAAGAGGGGAGAGTTTACAGATTATTGCGGCGCGAGGGCTTGTTGTGCAGGCCAACGACTATTCAGCAAGGCCCGGTTTGACTCATACCGCTCATCGGGATCGACTCTTCAAGTGATTCAAAAATTGACGCCAAAATAGTGGCCATCTAATATCGCGCCTCTATTTTGATATCAATGCGCTACTACCGGTTGCAATAGGCCGTTTCACCTGCTCCGAGATCGACTTCGTCATTACGTCATCTCCCTATTCCCGTTATTTGCTCTGATCGCATCCATGTGGGTGCCATCAGCCGGTAGTGCGCCTGCCGTCAATCCAACTATTACTGCCCGTTGTAAAGAGATCTTCAACATGGACGTTCGCCAGTACGCCTTTCTCGCTCGTCAGCCTGCTGCTGCCGTGAAAACCCGCGAGTCTTTCCTCGGCATGCCCAAGCGCGGCCTGGCGTTTCTGCTGGCGAACGTCATGTTCTGGCAACCGATGTGGGCGCAGGCCGACGGTATTGTGGTGGCCAACCCCAATACCTCGCTGGATCGCGCCGGCAACGGCGTGCCGATCATCAATATCGCCACGCCCAATGCCAGCGGCCTGTCGCATAACCAGTTCCACGATTACAACGTCGGCGCGCAAGGACTGATCCTCAATAACGGCTCGACGCAGAATACGATCACGCAATTGGGCGGGCATATCGTCGACAACCCGAACCTGAAAAACAGCGGTTCGGCGCAGGCGATTCTCAACGAAGTCATCAGTGGCAACCCGAGCCAGCTGCGCGGTTATACCGAAGTGGCGGGGCAGTCGGCGCGGGTTATCGTCGCCAACCCTTATGGCATCACCTGCAACGGTTGCGGTTTCATCAACTCGCCACGGGTGACATTGACCACCGGCAAACCGGTGCTCGATAACGGTCGGCTGGATCGCTTTCAAGTGGATCAGGGTTCGGTGGCCATCGAAGGCGCGGGCCTCAACGCGACCAACGTTGACCGTTTCGAAATAATCACCCGCAGCGCGAAGATCAACGCCGAGATTCAGGCGCAGAACCTGACGATTGTGGCCGGTCGTAACGACGTCAACGCGCAAACCCTGAATGCCACCTCCCGCGCCGATGACGGTAGCGCCAAACCGCAACTGGCCATCGACTCCTCGGCACTCGGCGGCATGTACGCCGGGGCAATCAAACTGGTCGGCACCGAGGCTGGGGTCGGGGTGAAACTCGACGGCAAGCTGATTGCCAGCGGCGGCGATATCCAGCTCGACGCCAACGGCCAGTTGAGTCTGGTCGACACCTCGGCCACCGGCGCGGTCAACGTCAAGGCCGCCAGCCTCGACGCGCGCGGCCCGGTTTACGCCGGCACCGCGCTCAACGTACAAACCCAGGGCAACCTGACCAACCGCCAGACCCTCGCGGCTCGCGACAGCATCAGCCTCAGCGCCGGCGGCCAACTGACCAACGCCGGCGCCATCGAAGCCGGCGTCAATGCCGACGGCAGCCGCAATGCCAGCGGCGACCTGAGCCTCACCACGCAGAACCTCGACAACACCGGCAAAAGCCTCACCGCCAGCCGCAGTCTGACGGTCACCACCGCGCAAACCCTGAACAACCAGGGCGGCACGCTCAGCGGGCAAACCGCGGCCATCACTGCCGGCACACTTGACAACCGCAACGCCGGCAAAGTGCAGAGCAACACCACCCTGAACCTAAACGCCGCGCAGGTGCTCAACAGCCAAGGCGTGATCAACAGCAACGCCATTCTTGCCGCCAACATCGGCCAGTTGATCAACAGCAACGGCGAACTCAGCAGCCAGACCGACGCGGTTCTCAACGTCACCTCGCTGGACAACGTTGCCGGCCTGATGAGCGCCGGCCGTCTGCTCGACATCAGCGCCCTCGGCGCGATCAACAACCGCACCGGCAAGATCGGCGCCAAACAGACCCTCACGCTAAAAGCCCAACAACTCGACAATAGCCAGCAAGGCCAGTTGACCAGCGAAGGCAGACTGACCACGCGGATCCGCGAGCAACTGAACAACCAGAACAAGGGCCTGATCCAGGCCAACGGCGCCATGGACGTGCAGGCCACGCGCCTGGATAACCGCGCCGGCAAGATTTCCAGCCTCAATACCCTGACCGTCAGCAGCGCCAACACCGACAACCGTGGCGGGACGATTCGCGCCGATCAGGCCACCAAACTGCTGATCGACAACCTGGACAACCGCGACAAGGGCCGCCTCGAAAGCAAAACCGCGCTGACCTTCGACGGCAACACGCTGGATAACAGCAATGGCGGCCTGCTCACCGCAACCGGTCTGTTGAGCCTCAAAGCCAAAGCCGTGACCAACGACGGTGGACGGATTTCCACCAAGGGCGATATCGACGCCAACATCGACAGCCTCAATCAAGAACACGGTGAACTGGTCGCCGAAGGCAACCTGTTGCTGACCGGCAAAACCCTCAACAACCATCAGGACAGTCTGGTTGGTTCGCTCAAGACTTTGACCGTCAATGTCGAGCAGATCGACAACCGCGCCAGCACACTCTCCAGCCAGCTGGACCTGCACATCAACGGCGCACGGCTGGACAACAGCGATGGCGGCAAGGTGCTGTCTGACACCACGCTGGCGCTGAAGGTCGCGCAGATCATCAATGCCAGCAACGGCCTGATTTTCAGCAAAGGCGCGAGCACCCTCAGCGGCATCGGCTTGAGCAACGTCGGCGGGCGCATCGTCAGCCAGAACACTCTCGGGCTGACCTTCGACGAGACCATGGACAACCAGCAAGGCCTGATCAGCAGCGAAGGGCAGATGACCCTCAGCGCCGGCAGCCTCGACAACCGTCTGGGCAAGCTGTCGAGCCTTGAAGCGATGGCGCTGACCACCAGCGGTTCCGTGCTGAGTCAGGGCGGCCTGATCGTTTCGCAAAAAGGCCTGACCTTTAAAAGCGGCAGTCTGGATAACAGCGACAACGGCATCATCAGCGCCAAGGCTGATTCGACCCTGACTACCGGTGAGTTGAAGAACCGACAGGGCGGCAGTATCGCCACCGATGGCTCACTATTATTGACCGCCGCGCACCTGGACAACTCCGGCGGCAGCCTCGGCAGTCAGCAGAAACTCGAGGCGTCGCTGACCTCGCTGGAGCAGGATGGCGGTGAGCTGTTCAGCAACGGCGACCTGACCCTGGACATGAACAACGGTCTGCTCAATAACCAGCGCGGCAATATCCATACGCCGGGCCAGTTGCTGCTGAAAAACCTCAAGGACGTCAACAACAGCGCCGGCGAAATCTCCGCCGCCGAGGCTTGGAGCGTCAACGCACAAAGCCTGAACAACGACGGCGGCAAGTTGCTAAGCAATGAAAAGCTCACCCTGGTCATCGACCGCGCGCTGAGCAACGTCAAAGGCCTGATCGCCTCCGCCAGCCTCGACAGTCGCAGCGACAGTTTGAACAACAGCAGCGGTGACATTCGTGTGCGGGGCGATGTTGATTTCAGCGTGACTGGCATGTTCGATAACCAGAACGGCGTGGTCATCGCCGACAACGGCCTGACGATCATCGCCGCGAGTCTGGATAACCGTCAGGAAGGTCTGATCGGTTCGACTAATGCGCTGAAGCTCAACGTCGAGCGTGTCGACAACCGCAGCGGCGAGCTGTCGAGCAAGAGCGATGTCAGCCTGATCGGCGCCTGGCTCGATAACAGCGACAGCGGTTACATGCTCGCCGGTGGCAATCTGGCGCTGACCGTCAACGACGTCATCAACCGCAATAAAGGCCTGCTGTCCGGTGATACCGGGCTGACGCTGAGCGGCGAGACGCTGGAAAACAGTGGTCGCCTGACCAGCCAGAAAGACCTCGCGATCAATCTCTCCGGGGATCTGAATAACGCACAGGGCAGCCTCGTCAACGAAGGTGCCCTGGCGATCAACGCCGCTAGCCTCAACAACGACGCCGGTACGGTCTCCAGCGCCAAAGCGCTGACCGTCGACACGCGCGGCGCCATCAGTAACCGGGGCGGCAGCCTGCTGACCGATGGCGATCTCACCCTCAACAGCAGCGCGCTGGATAACCAGCAAAAAGGTGTGATCAGCAGCAAGGCCAATCTGAACATCAGCACGGGTGCCCTCAACAACAGTCAGGCGAGCATTTACGCTGACGACCACGTCGAGATCGGTGCCGGTCAGGTGACCAACAGCGGTGGCAGTCTCGGCGCCGGCAACTCGCTTAACGCCAATGTCCAGGGCCTCGAGCAGCAGGGCGGAAAACTGTTCAGCGGCGGGACTGTCAGCGTCGATCTGAACGGTGGCGCGCTGAACAATCAGGGCGGTGTGATCAACGCACCGGACCAGTTACTACTGAAAAACCTCACCGAGGTGAACAATCGTGATGGTGAGATTTCCAGCGACCAGGCTTTTGAACTGATCGCCACTTCACTGGACAACAGCGGCGGCCAACTGCTGAGCAACCAGAAACTCACCCTGACCCTCGACAACGCACTGACCTCGATCAAAGGCACGATTGCCGCTGCGGCATTGCAGGTTCGCGCGACGAGTCTGGACAACAGCGATGGCGGCGTGTTGCTCAGTGACAGCGACATCGAGGTCACTGTCGATGGCCTGCTGAAAAACACCAACAAAGGCAGCATTCGCGCCGCACAACAACTGACCCTCAACAGCACCGGCCTGAACAATCAGGGCGGCACGCTGGTCGGCGTCTCAGGCCTGAACATTGACCTGGGCGCCACCGCGCAGGATCTGAATAACCAGGACGGTGTGATCAGCAGCAAAGGTGCGTTGAGCATTGCCCATCTGCGCGACCTGAATAACCAGAACGGCGTGATCAACAGCAAAGGCGTGCTGAGCATCGCCACCCTGCGTGACCTGAATAACCAGCAAGGCGAGATCTCCAGCGTCAACAGCTTTAGCCTCACCGGCAACCGTTTCGATAACCGCGGCGGCAACCTGATCAGCAACGATCAACTGACCGTAAAAGCGGCCGACCTGAACAATCAGAACGGTCTGCTCTCCGGCTGGAAAGGCGTGAGCCTCAGCGGCGGCACCCTCGACAACAGCCTGGAAGGCGCGATCTCCAGCCAGCTCGGCAACGTCAACATCGACCTCAGCGGCGCGCTGCTCAACCACAGCAAGGGCGGCATCGGCGGCCTCGGCGAAGTGACCATCACCGCCGCCAGTCTCGACAACAGCGCCGGCACGGTCAGCAGTGACGGCAAACAAACCCTGAGCATGACCGGCGGCGCGATCAATAACGCGGCCGGAGGCTTGATCAAAAGTGGCGACACCCTCGACATCCGCGCGGCCAGCCTGAACAACACCTCCGGCAACGTCATGGCGAAAAAAGCCCTGACCTTCACCGGCGGCCCGCTGAACAATACGAAGGGCAGTCTGGTCGGTGACGACAGCGTCACCCTCGATCTGCTCGGCGCCCTGACCAACGTCAATGGCGCACTCGGCAGCGGCGCCGCGCTGCTGATCAAACGCGCTGCCAGCGTCGACAACCAGGGCGGCCAGTTGATCAGCCAGACCCTGCTGAGCCTGCTCACCAGCGGCGACCTGAACAACAGCCAGCGCGGCACCGTCTCGGCCAACGGCCAACTGGACCTCACCGCCGGCGGTACGTTGCGCAACGACGCCGACGGCCTGCTGTCCAGCCGCGATGCCGGCGTGACTCTCACCGCCGCCGCGATGAACAACTCCAAAGGCGCGGTGCAAAGCATGACCGCGCTGACCGTGAACACCGGCAACGGCGCGATCGACAACCAGGGCGGCAAAATCATCGCCCAGAACGGCGACCTGACCCTCAACGCTGCCAGCCTCGACAGCCGAGGCGGTGTGCTTTCAAGTCTCAAGGGTTTGCTGCAAACTCGCCTGAGCGGCGTGTTGCGCAACGGCCAGGGCGGCAAGATCGAAGGCAGTCGCCTCGACCTGCAAGCGCTCGGCGGTATCTACAGCGACGGCGGACGAATCGCCGCCAACACCGGCAACATCCTGCTCAACGCCGGCGGCAACACCCTCGATAACAGCGGCGGCGGGATCTATGCCAAAGGCGTGGTGAAAACCATCGCCGGCCTGATGAGCAACAACAACGGCCAGATCAGCGGCAGCAGTATCGAGCTGGGTGTCGACGGCAACCTGAGCAACCGCAGTGGCTTGATCGAAAGCGCCAGCACACTGGCGATTCGCGCGGCCAACCTCGACAACCAGGGCGGCAAACTGCGCGCGCTCGGCACCAGCGGTAAAACCGATTTCCAGATCGGCAGCCAGTTCGATAACCGTAATGGTCTGGTGGAAACCGCCAACACTGATTTCACCCTTGCAGCCCCGAGCTTCCTCAATGCCGGCGGTTCGGTGACGCATGTCGGCCTTGGTGAATTCGGTATCTCCACCGCCAACGTGATGAACGCCGGCGGCTCGCTGGTGACCCGTGGCGGACTGACACTGAACGCCGACAGCTGGATCAACAGCAGCGTGATTCAGGCCGGGCGGTTGACGGTCAATGTCGGCAATTTTGTGCAGACCGCGAGCGGGCAGTTGCTGGCTTCGAATCAACTGGTGGGACGTGGTGGTAACTGGAGCAACGAAGGCTTGATTGCCAGTGACGGCAGCATGGACATCCAGCTGTCCGGCAACTACGGCGGCAATGGCCAGGTGAGCAGCGTCGGCGATCTGGGGCTTACTGCTTCGCGCATTGACTTGAGCAGTGTGGCAAGTATCACCGGTGCATCCACCGCCACGCTCACCAGCCGTGGCAACCTGACCAATCTGGGCCGACTCACTTCGGTCGACAGTCTGACCGTCAACGCCGCGTCGTTGGTCAACAACGGCACCCTAGGCAGCGCTGGCAATCTGCGGATCAACAGTGATTCGTTGCTCAACCAGAACGGGCTGATCTTCAGCGGCCGCGACATGAACCTGCGCGTGGGTTTGCTCACCAACCGTTATGCCGACATTTACGGCATGGGCAACATCAGCATTGCCCGCGATGACAGCAATGGCTGGAGTTCATCGATCAATAACATTTCGGCGACCATTGAAAGTGTTGGCGATCTGAGTCTGGCGGCTGATCACATTGAGAACCGCAAGGATGTGTTTGAGGTTGCTGCGGGTGGCGGGCTCGTTTCGGGAACAATTGGCGTTCGCTGCACGACGTGTACTTCATTCAGCGGCATCAACTTCGAGAGTCGCCTGCCGAGCCACTTGGTCTGGGTTGAAAAATACCATTCAACCATTGTCAAGGATTCGGCTTCAGGCACATTGACGGCCGGGCGCGATCTTACGGGGAACGGGCGCGAATTCATCAATAATGCGTCGGTTGTCAGCGCTGGCCGAAATCTGACGTTCAACGTGGAGAATTTCACTAACCAAGGGGCAACGGTTGGGGATTACACCGTCACGCGCTGGATTGATGCACCCAGGGCGAGCAGGGGCCCGGACTTCTGGCAGGACGTCTTGAATTACAACGCCGCAAACGATCCGGATTATGACTCGCGCCAAACCGGTGTCGTGGACGGAAAGATCAAGATGGTTCCCAATATCCACACTTGGGATATGAATGCGGTTGAATCACTCACCCGGATAGGCGGGCGTCAAGGTGGCCGCGAGGCTATCAGGTACCTTCTGTTTGGTTCGATCGCCATCGAATACGATTGGGGGAATCTCCGTTACGCTCCTCCTGGCTACGACGCTGGCGTGCGCGCAGAAGCCCCGGACATCATCAAGAACGCGACACCTTTCAACACCTTTACTACCGAAAGCAGTCCGACAGCGAATGCCAACGCCGTGGTTCAGGCAGGCGGCACCGTTTACATAAACGCGACCAACAAACTCGATAACGGTGTGGTTCGCAACGGCAACGCATCGGCCGGTGGCGCATCGCGTTTGGGTTCTACCCAACTGGGCGGCCAGGTCACGCCGACCGTCATCCGCATCAACGCCCAGCTTCCTCCAGACCTGGCCCAACAACAGGTCAACCCACTGGCCTTGCCGGGCTTCACCCTGCCAACGGGCGATAACGGTCTGTTCCGCCTCAGCCGCAAGGATGGCAGCGAACAAGCGATCTCGCCGATCAAAGACTGGGCAATCGGCTCGATCACTGCAGCATCCTCTGGACATACCACCGGAATGCCGGTCAGACATGCGACCGATTTCCAGATCGACAAAGACGCTCCGGTCTCGATGAAAAAACGCGATCTGGCGTTGAGTGATGCCGCGTCGCTGAATCTCAACGACAGAACGGCTCAGTTCAACGTGGGTGCAACTGCAGCTGACGGTCCAGTCGGTGTGCTGGTGCCTGGCCGTGGCAGCCCTTCCTTTGACGTACCGCGCGTACAAGGCTTGCCCGACACCAGCGTGCGCTCCAACCCGCACAAATACTTGATCGAAACCAACCCGGTGCTGACCAACCTCAAGCAGTTCATGAGTTCGGACTATCTGTTGGGCAAGCTCGGTTACGACCCCGACACCAGCGCCAAACGTCTGGGCGATGGTCTGTTCGAGCAGCGCATGGTGCAGCAGGCCGTGGTCGCCCGCACCGGCCAACGCTTCATTGATGGCCAGACCTCTGACGAAGGCATGTTCAAGTACCTGATGAACAATGCCATCGCCAGCAAGGATCAGCTCAACCTGTCGGTGGGCGTCACCCTGACCGCGCAGCAAGTGGCGGCACTGACCCATGACATCGTCTGGCTCGAAGAGCACGAAGTGAACGGCGAAAAAGTGCTGGTGCCGGTGCTGTATCTGGCGCAGGCGAATAACCGTTTGGCGCCAAACGGGGCGTTGATTCAGGGCGGCGACGTCACTCTGATTGCTGGCGGCAACCTCGATAACGCCGGCACGCTGCGAGCCTCGAACAACCTGTCGGCCGAAGCCGGCAACAACCTCACCAACACCGGTCTGATCGAAGCCGGCGAGCGCCTGACGCTCAAGGCCGGCAACGACATCATCAACAAGTCCGGCGGCATCATCTCCGGCAAGGACGTCAGCCTGACGGCCACCAACGGCAGTGTGATCAACCAGCGTGATGTGACCAGTGTCGATGTCAGCCGCGGTGGCAGTGTGTACCACCGTGACTATCTGGATAACGCTGCGCGAATCGAAGCGGCCAATGACCTGACGATCAAATCCGGCAAAGACATCAACAACATCGGCGGCGTGCTGCAGAGCGGCCGGGACATGACGCTCGATGCTGATCGCGATGTGAACATCACCTCGGTGCAGAATCGCAGCACCGATGCGCGGGGCGGCAGTTACCTCAATCAAACGATTACCCAGCACGGCGCTGAAGTGACGTCCGGAAGGGATCTGTCGATCACTGCAGATCGTGACGTGGCGATTGTGGCCAGTCGACTGGATGCCAAGCGCGACCTCAAGGCCGACGCCGGCCATGACATTGTCATCACCTCGGCCGCCGACGAGAGTGATTACGTTTCGCGCAGCAAAAAGCGCGCAACTGAAACCCATAGCGTCACGCAACAATCATCGGTATTGAACGCCGGCCGGGACATTGCCCTGAAAGCAGGTAACGATCTGGGCATTATCGCCAGCCGGATCAAGGCCGAAGATGATGTCAGCCTCAAAGCCGTTCAGGACATCGCCATCGCCTCTGCCGAGGATGAAAGTTCATCCTATTACTACAAGAAGAAAAAGGGATCGCACGGACGTCGCAAAACCACCGAGAGCGAAATTTACGACAGCACCAATGTGGCCTCGGTTGTGGAAGCCGGGCACGACCTGACCGTAAACGCCAGCCAGACGGACAAGGGCGGTGTTTCTCTGGACGGCGGTCGTGATCTCACCGTGATCGGTAGTCAGTTGAAAGCTGGAAACAATCTGGTTCTGGGCGCGTTGAACGATATCTCGGTGCTCTCGGCGACTGACGAACACAGTGATTTCAGCAAGACCACTAAAAAGGGCTCCTTCGGTCTCTCCAAAAGTGGCAAAAGTGCGGTCAACTCCAGCACCAGTCAGGTCGCTAGCGAGTTGCAAGCAGGCAACGACGTCGTCGTCGCTTCAGGTAAAGACTTCCTGTTGCAGGCCAGCACTGCCACAGCGGGCAACGATGTCGAGTTCCGTGCCGGTCTGGTGGATGACACCGGCGACATCAATCTGATTTCGGCCAATGACACGGACTACAGCCGAAGCGAAGCCTATAAAAAGAAAACCGGTCTTTCGGTCTCGGGTGGCTTCCTTTCCCTTTCTTCGGCCAAAGAAGCAGGGCGGCTGGGTGAAGGTAACACCAGCGTGGGCAGCCTGGTCACGGCCGGCCGTGACACGATCCTCAGTGCCGAGCGCGATATCAATGTGGTGGGCAGCGGTATCGACGCTGGACGTCATGTCAGCATGGACGCCGGCCGGGACGTTAATGTCGTGGCGGCAGCCAATGACCGTGCCGAGCAGGCATGGTCGAAGTCCAGACAGACAGGCATCGGCATTTCCAGCGATGACAATGGCGTGAGTTTGTTTGCCGGTGTCGATGGCCTCAAGGAAAAGAATCGACGTGAACAGCAGACCGGTGCCGCCAGCCAGATCAATGCGGGGCAGGATCTGACCGTCAACGCCAAGCGCGATATCAACCAGATTGGCTCGGATCTGCAGGCCAGTAACGATATCGACCTGACTGCTGGGCGCAACATCAACATCGATGCCGGCCGCGAAACCCTGTTGGTAGAACAGCAACGCGAGACCGAGCGCAACGGTCTGGGCGTGCGCATCGACCACAACTATGGCCAGACGAAAGACGCGGTCAATGGTGCAGGCAAGGGCGAGGACAATGTCAGCAAGGGCTCCAGTACGCTCAAGGCAGTGGATGGCATCAGCCAGTTCCTCTCCGGGCCGACAGCAGACGTCAAGTTCGGCAACAGCAAGCAGAGCAGCAGTCAGCAAACCATCGAGCAGAGCAGCCGATCGTCGACGCTGAATGCCGGTCACGATCTGAACCTCAATGCCAAGAACGACGTAACGATAAAAGGGGCGAAATTCCTCGCCGGACGCGACATCAATGTCGTCGGTCGTGACGTCACGTTCGATGTGGCCAAAGGCAATGTCAACCAGGACAGCACGCAGCGCGAAAGTTGGGGCGGCATTCACGGTGGCACCAGTGGCGGCTTCAAGATCGGCATCGGTGGCAGCTATGGCATCGCCACTGAAGACGGCTCACATGGCACCTCTACGCCGACTCAACTGGGTGCCGGCCGGGACGTCAACTTGCAAGCTGACCATGATCTGAATCTGATCGGTACTCAGGTCACTGCCCGTCGTGATATCGAACTCAACGCTTTCAATGATC